>CBFHJA010000001.1:0-179551 GCA_965656085.1 uncultured Aliishimia sp.
GTGCGGGCGCTGACCGTCGATGGCGGCACCGTGCGTTTCGTGATGGAAATCCCACCCTCGGCAGCCGACGAATACACCAAGGTCAAAGAGCAGGCCGAGACCGTGCTCAAGGCGCTGAACGGCGTGGAGACCGTGTCCATCGTGCTGACGGGGCATACCGAAAAAGCCCCGCCGCCCGACCTCAAACCGCAGAAGGCAGCGGAGCCAAAGGGGCCGCAGAAAATCCCCGGCGTCGACCGGATCATTGCCATTGCCTCGGGCAAGGGCGGCGTCGGCAAATCCACCGTCTCGGCCAACCTCGCCTGCGCGCTCGCCCAGCAGGGCCGCCGCGTCGGGCTGCTCGATGGGGATGTCTACGGGCCAAGCCAACCGCGCATGCTTGGCGTGTCGGGGCGGCCTGCCTCGCCAGATGGCAAGATCATTCTGCCGATGCGCAATCACGGCGTCACCATGATGTCCATCGGGCTGATGACCAACGAGGATCAGGCCGTCGTCTGGCGCGGGCCGATGCTCATGGGCGCGCTGCAACAGATGATGATGCAGGTGCAATGGGGCGCGCTCGATGTGCTGCTCGTGGACCTACCACCCGGCACCGGGGATGTGCAGATGACACTGGCGCAAAAGGCGCAGGTCGACGGCGCGATCATCGTGTCGACCCCGCAGGACGTGGCGTTGCTCGACGCGCGCAAGGGGATCGACATGTTCCATCAACTGCATGTGCCAATCCTTGGGATGATCGAGAACATGAGCACGCATATCTGCTCGAACTGCGGCCATGAGGAACATGTCTTTGGCCATGGCGGCGTGGCGGCTGAGGCCGCAAAGCTCGGAGTGCCGCTGCTCGCGGAAGTGCCCCTCGACTTGCAAATCCGCCTTACGTCGGATGGCGGCGCGCCGATCACCGTGAGCCAGCCCGACAGCCTGCAAGCCAAGGCGTTCCAGGATATCGCGGCGACGCTGGTGAGATCAGGCAACGCATGAGCGCTGTGGAAGAGCTCACATTCCCGCCACTTATGTGGGGCGAGCCGGCAACGGGCGATGCGATGGGCCATGCTGCCCGCCGCGCGGCGATGGGCTGCGAAGCCGGGCTGGTCGCCTATATTCTGGGGGCGACCCACGCGGAGGCTGCGCTGGTCTTCGCACCAGAAGTCCCGCTCAAGAAGGCCATGGCGATGCTGCCGCTCTGCGGGGTGGGGTTTCAGAACGCCCTTGGCGCGCTCGCCCCGCCAGAAGTGGCAGTTCATCTGGGTTGGAATGGCGAGATCCGCATCAACGGCGCATCGTGCGGGCGGCTGACGGTGATGGCCTCGGACACCAATCCCGAAGCGGTGCCTGACTGGCTTGTGGTCGGCTGGACCCTACCGCTCGTACCGCCCTCTGAAGACACCGGATACAGGCCCGACGAGACCGCGCTCTATGGCGAAGGCTGCGCCGAAGTGACCCCCCCGGCGCTCGTGGAAAGCTGGTCCCGGCACACGCTGCACTGGATCAACCGCTGGGAGGACGACGGCGCCCAGCCGCTGCACGCCGAATGGCGCGGACTTGCCAAGGGTATCGGGGAGCCAATCACCCGGGGCGCGCTGGCGGGCACGTTCCTTGGTGTGGACGAGGATTTCGGGATGCTCCTGCGCGACGACACCACCACTCACCTGATCCCTCTCACGGATTTGCTGAAGGAGACCGCCTCATGAAACTCGCCCGCGCGATCCATTTCGACGAAAGCGACCAGCGCGTTTTCGCCAGCCCGGCCCGCACCGGCGAGTGGTGCATCTCGGGCGGTTTCGAGTTCTCCGACTGGACCGATGGCGATCTGGTCGGCAAGGCCCGGCAGGCCTTCGCGAATGGCTGGTTCGGGCTGGAGACCGGCGGGCGCGTGACCTTCGTGGCGGTGACGGAGATCGAGCCGGCGGAGATCGACACGCTGGAGCGCCTGCTCGCACAGCACTTCGTGACCTATTACGGCGCACCGTCGCAAGAAGCCGCTCTGCCCGTCGCCCGTGAGGAGATCGCGCAGATGGCAGAACTCTGCGACGAGCACGATGCCAACACGTTACTCACCGTGGCGCGGGATTTGACCGAGGCGGGGGTGCGCGAAGCCTACCGCGTGATCGAAGCGCAGGAGGCCGGCTTGGACCAGTTCGCAATCCATGGCGACATAGATCACTGAGCCCGCACAGGTCGGGCCGACCCTGTTCGCAAGGGGCCGGCGCGGTCCGTGACCGGAGCTTGCAGACACCTGCGCAGGGCAGACCTTACCTCTCGCTTGTGCCTCCTCCCGGCTCTGGTTTCGGATGTGGATGGGCGCCACACGTCACGCGCCGCCCTACCCGGCCGTCTCCGCGTGGGGTGTGAACACGACACCGGCATCGACTGTCGCCGCCTTGCAGAAGATGCGTGCCGACACCGACCAGACAGGCGGATAGCGTGTCTGCGCCTGCGTCAGGTATGCGGACCGCGGCAGGGTGCCGGGTTCGGGCATCGGTAGGGAGAAATGACGGGCAAAGGTTTCACCGCGCGCAAGAGTGCGGTCGGCGGTCCAACTTTGCGCGCGTTGATAAATCCAGCCATCGCGCGACATCCGCCGCGCGTCCTGTGCGTTCGTCGTGGAGCAGGTCAGGGACACCCGCACCGATGCCAGATGGCATGGCTTGCGCGCCGTGATGCGCACCTGCCCCTCCACGTGCTCCCCCGCCCCGTATTGGGAGCGGGCCAGTTCCACCTCCGCGTGCAGCAGGCCCCGCGCGTGCCACTTGACCGCCGCGACAAACAACACGGCCGCAACGATCAAGCCAAGAGCGATGGCCGCCGGGAGGTTCATCCGCCCGCTTGCCAGCTAGAGGATATCCACACTGAACAGAACATCCTGATAGTCCTGATCACCGCCGCCCAGCAGGTCTTCGAACCCGACGATCAGCTTGCTGCCATCCGCAGACAGGCCCGAGGCGGCGTGTTGCACCGCGTCGGGGTTCAGCGCGGCGGCGTGGCTGTGGAAGACGTTGAGGCCGGACGCCGTCGCCCCGTTGACGGCGAGGAACAGTTCCGTGCCGGCATCGGCATTGCCTCCGGCCCCGCCCCCATCGACAAAGTCCAGCGTATCGGCACCCGTCAGCGTATCGGCAAAGCTCTCGCCATCGGCAATGATGAAGAAGCCCAGCGTGTGGCCGTCTTCGACCTCGGTGATCGCCACCGGCCCGGTTGCCTCGCCGACATCGTTCAGCAGAATGCGCACGTCGCGAATACCGCCGGTTGCGTCGATCTCATAAACACCGAGCGCATTGGAGAACGCCGCTGTGGCGCGGGTGTCCATGGTCAGGCTGAAGGTCGCGGTTCCGTCGCCAGTCAGGATGTCGGTATTGGTGATCCCGTTGATATCCCCGGCGGCCAGCGCGACGCCTTCCTGCACATCCGCCAGATTGTCCTGGAACGCCACGCGCGTGTCGCTGCCGCGCTGCCAGACAAGGACCCCTTCGCCCGGCAGGCTGCCCAGGGTGATGACGGTGTCGGCTGTGCCGTCGGAATCCGTGTCGATCCTCAACGCCGGCGGCGGGCCGGCATCCACGGTGACATCGCCCGGGCCGAAAGACGTATTGGTAAAGACCAGCGTGTCGGACAGGCCCAGATCGGTGACCGTATCCCCATTGAGATCAGACGGGCTGCCGATCATCTGGTCGTCCCCATCGCCCAGCGTCACGGTGTCTGCACCGCCGCCCGGGCGGACTGTATCGTCCGACGCCACTGCGTTGATGATGTCGTCGCCCGGCGTGCCGGTGATGTCGCCCGAAACAAGGCTGCTCAAGCCGGAAATCGACGCGAAATCATCGCCTTGCCCATCATCCGGCGTGGAATCGGTGTCGGGCTCGTTCACCGCGACGACCTCTGCGGTGATCTCGTCGCCGGTCAGACCTTGCACCTCAAGCGTGAGGTTGCGCGTCAGGTTGTCCCGCACATTGCCCACCGTCCAGATGCCGGCCACGGTGTCGAACGTGCCTTGCACGGCACTGCTCGACGTCACCCGCGCCCCGGCCGGCAGGTTGACCTTCACTTGAACATCGGAAGCGATCCCAGGTCCTTCATTTTTCAGCGCCACTGTCACCGTGTTGCTGATGCTCGGCGCCGAGGTTGCATCCGACAGCTCCAGCGACAAGTCGATCTCAGTAGGAGCCGCACCAAGGATGGCCTCGACATTGACCTCCTCATTGTCGGTGATCGCGGTTTCCACGCCATCGGCTGTCAGCGCCGAAGTAGTGAACACCAGCCCGGCGACTGGCGCGGTCGCAGTGATGTCCACATCGACACTGGTGCCCGCCGCAAGATCGCCGATCGGAACGCTCAAGACGCCGTCAGTGAACGCCTCGTCAGGGCTGGGGGTGAACACCCCGGCAGGGCTGGAGGAGAGGCCTGCCAAACCCCGAACCGTTTCGTTGAGCACGACGCCCGTCGCATCGGTCGCGCCGGTATTGCTCACCGTCACCGTGTAGGTGAAGGCCTGATTGACGGTCGGCGCGCTGGCCTCGTCGATCTTGCTGTCGACGCTCAGATCAACCTGAACCGGTGCGGGCTCGGGCGGCACGATAAATTGCAACGCGTCCCCGTCATTCTCGGTTTCCGAGTCGTAGGTATCGGCCAACACATAGACATCGGCGGCAAACTGATCGCCCGGCGTCACGCCCGCATCCACCACCACATCAATCGTGGCGGTTGCCGTGGTGCCCGCCGCAATATCGCCGAGTTCGATCTCGTACTGCGCCACATCCGAGTTGAGAAGCGGCGGGATCGCCGTTCCAAGGGTCACACCGGCTGGCAGGTTCACATAGGCCCGCGCGCCTTCCGCATCGGTGTCCGTGGAGAGGTTGGCCACAGAGATGGTCATCTGCACCGTGTCGCCCGCATTCGCCTCTTCCAGATCGGCCTCGAAGGTGACCGACAGGTCCGCTTCCGAGCCGACTGTCACCGCGTTGGGGTTCTCGACGATCACGATGGGACCGGAGCCGTCATCGATCATAGCGTAGAGGAAATAGCTCCCCGGCACGACCTGCGCCGCATCCCATGTGAAGCTGCCCGACCCATCGGTCAGCACAGCAGAGCCCGCCAGCAACCCGTCAAGCTCGGCCAGATCGTCGTCGTAGAAATATGACACGTTCGTGACCGGGGTCGTAGTGGTCGCATCGAACGTGTAGGTGACGGTGCCGTCTGCGTTGACCAGCGGTGTTCCGGTGAAGGTCATCTCGGGCACTTCGACCGCGCCAGTGGCCTCGTAGGTGATGGTGCCGAGCCCCGTAGTGTCGACAATCTCAAGATCCCATGTGCCCTCTTCGGGCGCGTCGATGATGACTGTCCGCGATGTGCCCGAACTGAAATCATCCACGATTGCGATCCGGTTGGCCGCGAAATCGGCCTCGTCGATCACGGTCCCATCGGGCTTGATGACCCGCACTTCGACGCCCGGCGTATCGGTTTCCCACATCGCCGTGAGCATGACGTATTCCTTGCCACCCTCAACGAACCAAGACGAGGTCGTCGGGATGTTGCCCGAGCCAATCCGGGCGATGGAGCCGTCGAAATTGATCCGCAGGCCAAGCGTGATGTTGTACTGGTCCCACGGGGTGACGACGTTGTATTGGCCCCAGCCGGCAGCGTAGTCGTCCGCCGAGGTGTTGTTGTTGGTGTAGTTGATGGCGAAATTGGAGTTGGCCAGTTGCGTGCCGCCATAGACCGGCACGAAATTCGGCAGCGCCACGACTGCGGCGCGGGCGAAGGAGAAGTCGAAATTCGAATTTGCCTTGAAGCTGCCGGTGGTGGTGACGAACCCGTCGAGCACGTTCGAGGTGCCCGTGAAAGACAGCTCGCCCTTGCTCCAGTCGAGCTTGGCGGTCGAGACGTCTTTGACCAGCGTGAAGGTGCCCAGATCGGTGGTGAAGAGCGGCGTTTCCAGCGAGAAATTCGCGGTCAGGATGTCCGTGGTCATCTGACCCTGGAAGAACTTGCTCGTCACCGTCGCGTCGAACTGCGCGAGCGCGAGACTGGTGCCGGCGATCTTGGGTCCGAGCGTGGCGCCGATGGTGAACGTGCCTTCCACGTCCTTGTTGTTGGAGGGGGCGAAATTGTCCACCGAGCCGCCGATGCGCTGGAAGAAGAAGGCCGGGTAGGCCGGGATCGGCTTGTTGAGGTTGTCGATCGTGAGCCCGACCTTGTCGAGTTCGAAGGGGTCATAGACGAATTCCACCTCGGCCCGCGCCGTCGCACCCTCGCCGAATTTCACTCCGAATGGCGTGCCGAGCGTGCCAGCGCCGCCGACCTCACGCGTGGTCGTGTTGATGTTGAATTCGAGCCCTTGGATCGACCAGCCGCCGAACAGGCTGATATCGCCCGCGGCCTTGAGGGTGCCGATCACGTCCACATCGCCGTCCGAATTGACCTGAATGTAGTTCGGCCCGCTCAGATCGGCCTCAACCGTACCGATCCCGCTCTTGGTCTTGGCAAAGCTGGTATTGGTGAACTCGATCTTGGCCTGAAACCGCATCGCGTCTTCTGCGGCGCGGTACTCGATGGCCATGTTGGAGGCCTTGACGTCGATAAAGCTGCCAAGCTTGAATTCCTGACTGCCCGGCGGGTCGATCCGGAAGCCCAGAACCGGCGTTGCCCCGCTTGACGAGATCTGCAGCGCCTGTCCAAAGAAATCCGAGGTCTCGACCAGCAGGCCGCTGGCCGCATCGGGCATCTCGAAGCGCACATCGAAGCCGATCCTGTCGCTCAGCAGGGACATGGATTTAAACTCGACCGGCAGACCTGCGAGCTTGAAATCGCCTTGCGTGATGTTCGACAGCGCCGCGACACCGGTGTTCAGGTTCAGATTGAAATCAGCGGTGAACAGACGCTCCGAGATGCCACCGATACCGGCAAAAATCTGTCCTGTTTTGACTTCGAGCACGTCCTGATCGTAGGCGGCGGCACTGGTTCCGGCCGCGCGGATGAGCTGCGCAGCCCCATCGGTGCGCCCGACATAGATCGTGCCGGTGGTCTCGCATTTGTCGGTCTGGTCATTGGCCTCGAACTCAGTGTCGGCGGTGATCGTCCACGGCCGCACGTCGTCGCACTCGATCGGCTCGGCGCTCACCGAATAGAACCACGCCGTGCCGGCATTGTCGGTGGCCACGATGACCTGCACACTGTCGGCCGTGCCTGCCGGAAGGTTCACGGTGCCCGTCGCGCTCCCGCCGGTAAAGCCGGTATCCACCACGTTGAGACCCTCGTAGCGTATGATGAAACGGTCCGGGATCGTGTAGTGGGTGTAGGAATAGGTGATCTTGCTGCCAGCGGTGCTTTCCAGCGGCAGGGTCAAGGAACTGCCCTCGAATCCGCCGCTGTCGTTCACGCTGGTGGTGTATTCCAGACCGGTCTCGCCGGAGAGGTCTTCTGCAGTGACCGGAACCGGCTCGCCGCGCAGTGCGGCCACCAGCGATTGCCCCTCATCCCCCGCCGTGTCGCCTCCGAGCATGGCATCGAGCCGGTGTCCCAATTCCTCCAGGATCGCATCGACGAGGCGCTCGGTGCTGGCCGAACTGACGAATGTGTCGGAGAGCAGGATCGTATCGGTGCTGCTGTCATAGGCGCCATCCGCCCCCGGGATCTGGGAGGCTGTGACCACGACGATATCGTGCAGCGGAACGCCATTGTCGCGCCAGTTGCTCAAGAGGCTGTCCAGCGCCTCTGAGGATCCGAACACCGCACGGAATATCTCCGGCGTTTCGCTGAGCGCGGTGTCCAGACGCCGCCCCGCCTCCTGCACCGCCAGTGTTACCGCTCCTGCTTCGATTGCGTCGAACATCCCCTATCCCCCTTCGGCAAGCCTTCTGAAATTGATCCGTCTCACGCTGATTGCGGTCCCAAATGACAGCTGCCAGCGGCGCTATTGTCCCCCAGTCTCGCGTGATGCTCTTGAGAAATATCAATTCGGACCCGAACGGGCGGCTTTGGTGCTGGTCATGCGGAGGGGCGCGGCAAGGTGGATTCGCCCGGTGCGGGCGCGCGCAGCGCCGCTGGCAAGACTGCGTCAAACGGGCCGAAGGCGCCGCTCGAAGGCTCACCCATCCGCCCCCGGGGGCGGGACATCCTGCAAAAAACATTGCAGACATTGGATTTTTCGAAAAATTTGGTGCGGTCGAGAAGACTCGAACTTCCACGGGTGTTACCCCACAGCGACCTCAACGCTGCGCGTCTACCAATTCCGCCACGACCGCATCCCGTGTCCTGTAGACTGTGCAGCGCTATAGACATCTGCTGCAGGATTGAAAAGAGCAAATCTGCTCGGTTCGCTCAAATCCGCGCTCTCGCCTGACATGCCCTTGCAATTCCGGCCCGCACGTCCAACCTCATGGATATGACACAGACACCCTACCCGTTCTCGCCATCCGCCCGGGTTGTGCAGATAGACATCATTTCCGACGTGATGTGCCCCTGGTGTATCGTGGCCTTCAAACAACTCGAAATGGCACTCGCGCATACCCAGACCGGGGCCCGCATCAGGTGGCATCCGTTCGAACTCAATCCGGATATGCCGCCCGAGGGCGAGCTTATGTCCGAGCATATTCAGCGCAAATACGGCACCACGCGCGAAGATAGCGAAACCGCGCGCCAGCAACTCAAGGATGTCGGCGCGGCGCTTGGCTTTACCTTCCGCCTTGGCGAGAGCAGCCGGATCGTCAACAGTTTCGCCGCCCATTGCCTGCTCGACTTCGCCGCCACACACGGCAAGCAGCACCCGCTCAAGATCGCCCTCTTTGAGGCGCATTTCAGCGAGGGTCTGGACGTGTCTGACCCCGATATCCTCGTGCGCTTGGCCACAGGCGTCGGGCTGAACGGCACCGAGGCGCGAGTGGCGCTCGATGATCCGCGCCACGCGGAGGCGGTGCGCGCGCAAGAGCGCGTCTGGGCGGAAAACGGCATCACCTCGGTGCCGACGATGATCTTCAACGAGACCTATGTGGTCAACGGCGCACAGGGTCCGAAGACCTATGCCGAGTTGCTCAACCGGATTCGCGCTGACGCGGCATAGGACTGCACCCTGCCGCGCACCCCGAACGCCACCGCCGCTGCAACAAACAGACAGACCGCAAGGCCGAAACCGGCCCACCCGAGATCGGACACCACGACCTGACCCATCAGGCGACTGGGCAACAAAGTGAACAATCCCGCAACCCCAAGGCCCCAGAAGGCGCAATTGCGCAGCATCTTGCGGTGCGCATCTATCTGGCCCCGACGGGCCGCACGAATCGCACCGACCAAGGTGAAAAGCACCCATGCCGAGAGCAGGTGTATCGGGCTGAACGGCCCCACCATCCGGATGTCGTGAATCCAGAAACTGCTCAAACTGGTCACGGCCATGGCAAGCACCCACACATATCCAAGCGCCTTGTGCGGCCTGTCGCCCGCATGGCGCCACAGCTGGATCGGCGTGAGGATCACGGCGGCAAGCGCCGCTGCGACATGAATTTGCACGGTCAGCGGCGCTGACAGAAGGGGGTCCATCATCATACTCAACCTCTTGCGTTGAAACCTGTTGGCAGGCATCCACAAGGGCGGGCAGCTGGTCCAGAGCGGCTTCGTGAGAGGATGTGTCAATTCGTGAATCAAGGACTGTTGCAGTTTACGAAGCGTGAGTGGGACAGGCTCAAAGGCGCGCGCGGGGTCTGGGTTGGCATGATCGCCACCGGCATCATTCTGGGCCTGCTCGGCCCATTCGGCACCGATGAGGCCTTGCGGGTGTTTCCACGCACCGCCTACTGGCTGACCGTCGTGGGTGTCACCTTCATCACCGGGCAATGCATCGCGGGCGGTCTGCTGGCTTATGGCCGCGAAGCCGGCTTTCCGGTCTGGGGTCTCTTGCCCCTCGTGTGCCTGATCAGCTCGGGGCTCATCTATGGCGAAGTCCTTGCGATCAACGCTGTGATCTTCGGGGCCTTGCCACGGTCCGTCGACCTGCTGATCCTCGGCGCGAATATCTTCGTGATCGTTTCGGTCGTCACCGTTGCGGTCCACTTTGCCGTGCCGTCCGAGCCGCAAGACTCCGACGAGCCCCCCCGGCTTCTGGCGCGTTTGCCAGTGCCTTTGCGCGGACGCCTGATCTCCCTGTCGGTGACAGATCACTATGTCCATGTCAGCACCGACAAAGGCACGCATATGCTGCTGATGCGCCTGTCCGACGCCATCGGGGAAACCGCCCCTGTCGCAGGCCTGCAAATCCACCGCTCCCATTGGGTTGCCCTTGACGCGATCCAACGCGTGGAGCGCGGCGCGCGCAAATCCGAGGTGGTTCTGCATGGGGGCACACGGCTTCCGGTCTCGCGCACTTACCTGCCGCAGTTGAAAGAAGCCGGGTTTTTGCCCACAAGCGGGTCATGAGCATCGAATGGATCACGTCCGACGGTCTGACCGATTACATGGAGGCACTGGCCTTCATGGAAAGCCGCGTCGAGGCCATTGCCGCCGGGCGCGCACCGGAGTGTATCTGGCTGCTCGAACACCCGCCGCTCTACACCGCCGGCACTTCGGCGGACCCGGCGGATTTGCGCGATCCGGCTCGCTTCCCGGTCTATGAGGCGCGCCGGGGCGGGCAATATACCTACCACGGCCCCGGCCAGCGCGTTGTCTATGTGATGCTCGACCTCAACAAGCGCGGACGGGACATCCGCGCGTTCGTGCAGGCGCTGGAGGCATGGGTGATCGGCGCGCTGGCGGCGTTCAACGTCACCGGGGAGATTCGCGCGGGCCGTGTCGGGGTCTGGGTGCAGCGCCCCGAAAAGCCGCGTGGGCCGGGTGGGGCGATGGCCGAGGAAAAGATCGCAGCGATTGGCATCCGGCTGCGCAAATGGGTGAGCTTTCACGGCATTTCGATCAACGTGGAGCCCGATCTGGAGCATTTTTCGGGGATCGTGCCGTGCGGGATCGCCGAGCATGGGGTCACGAGCCTTGTGGATCTGGGCTTGCCCGTGGGCCTGGCGGATCTCGACGTCGCCTTGAAGGCGGAGTTCGAGGCGGTGTTCGGCACCGAAGCGGCGCGGGCCTGACCGCCCCTGCGAGCCGTCCGCCGCATCCACGGATGGCGCGGGCGTCGCGCACGGGCCGCACCAACCAGCGCGGGGAAATGGCACTAATTTTCATCACCTTGGCAATTTTCAACGATAGCAGAGCAGCAAAACCCGCACATATTCAAATATTTGCAAGAGTCAGCGACATTTTAACCCATCTGGAAGGCAAAGCAGCCGTTGCCGCACCTGCGTGCGTCGGGTAAACACGTCAGGAATCCGCGCGCACCACGGGAACCGGTGACGTGCGGCCAAAATAGCCAACAGGAGTCACCGCATGGCAGATGCAGCCATCCACGGGCACGACCACGAGGACAATCGGAGCTTTTTCGTCCGCTGGTTCATGTCCACCAACCACAAGGATATCGGGATCCTCTACCTGATCACCGCGGCGCTCGCCGGGTTCATCTCGGTGGCGTTCACGGTGTATATGCGCATGGAACTCGCCAATCCCGGCGTGCAATACATGTGCATGGAAGGCGCGCGCTTCACCGCCGCTGCCGCAGGCGAGTGTACCCCCAACGGGCACCTCTGGAACGTGCTGATCACCGGCCACGGCATCCTGATGATGTTCTTCGTCGTGATCCCCGCCCTTTTCGGCGGTTTCGGCAACTATTTCATGCCGCTCCAGATCGGCGCACCGGACATGGCCTTCCCCCGGATGAACAACCTCTCCTACTGGATGTATGTCGCCGGGACCTCGCTGGCGGTGGCCTCGCTGCTGGCGCCGGGCGGGAATGATCAGTCCGGCTCCGGTGTGGGCTGGGTGCTCTATCCGCCGCTCTCCACCAATGAAGCGGGCATGTCGATGGACCTCGCGATCTTCGCGGTGCACGTCTCGGGCGCCTCGTCGATCCTCGGTGCGATCAACATGATCACGACGTTCCTGAACATGCGCGCACCGGGAATGACCCTGTTCAAAGTGCCGCTGTTTGCATGGTCGATCTTCGTCACCTCGTGGCTGATCCTTTTGTCCCTGCCGGTTCTGGCGGGCGCGATCACCATGCTGCTGATGGACCGCAACTTCGGCTTCACCTTCTTTGATCCGGCAGGCGGTGGGGACCCGGTCCTCTACCAGCACATCCTGTGGTTCTTCGGCCACCCGGAAGTGTATATCATCATCCTGCCCGGCTTCGGGATCATCTCCCACGTTCTGGCCACGTTCTCCCGCAAACCGATCTTCGGCTACCTGCCGATGGTCTGGGCGATCATCGCCATCGGTGCACTGGGCTTCGTTGTGTGGGCGCACCACATGTACACCGTGGGCATGAGCCTCAACCAGCAGGCCTACTTTATGCTGGCCACGATGGTCATTGCGGTGCCGACAGGCGTTAAGGTGTTCTCGTGGATTGCGACCATGTGGGGCGGTTCCATCGAGTTCAAAACTCCGATGCTCTGGGCGCTCGGCTTCCTGTTCCTCTTCACCGTCGGTGGTGTGACAGGCATCGTGCTCTCCCAAGCCGCCGTGGACCGCTACTACCACGACACCTACTACGTCGTGGCGCACTTCCACTACGTGATGTCGCTCGGTGCTGTCTTCGCGATCTTCGCCGGGATCTACTTCTACCTGCCGAAGATGACGGGCCGCATGTACCCCGAATGGGCCGGCAAGCTGCACTTCTGGGCGATGTTCATCGGTGCGAACCTGACCTTCTTCCCGCAGCACTTCCTCGGCCGTCAGGGCATGCCGCGCCGCTATATCGACTACCCGGAAGCCTTCGCTTACTGGAACTGGTGGTCGTCGCTCGGTGCGTACCTGTCCTTCGCGTCCTTCGTGTTCTTCTTCGGTGTGATCCTCTACACGCTGCGCGCGGGCGCCCGTGTGACCGAGAACAACCCGTGGAACGAGTACGCGGACACGCTGGAATGGACCCTGCCCTCCCCGCCGCCCGAGCACACGTTCGAGCAGCTTCCGAAGCAGGAAGAGTGGGACAACAAGCACGCGCACTAAGCGCCGCTTGACACGAACACCAAAGGCCCCGGACAGTGTCCGGGGCTTTTTCTTTTTGGAGGGGACAGGGCATGGCCACACTGGATTTCTGGGTCTCGATTGGCAGCACCTACAGCTACCTGACGGTGATGCGCATCGCCGATCACTGCGCAGCGGCGGAGGTTGATCTCAGATGGAACGTGTTCGATGTGCGCGAAATCATGATCGAACAGAACAACATCCCGTTCCGCGACAAGCCGATCAAGACGGCCTATATGTGGCGCGACATGGAGCGGCGCGCAGAAGGCTACGGCCTGCCAATCTCGGTGCCCGCCCCCTACCCGCTTGCCGGGCTGACGCTGGCCAATCAGGTCGCGGCGCTTGGTCTCGAAGAGGGCTGGGGCATCGCATACATTCAGGACACCTACCGCCGCTGGTTTCAGGACGGTGCCCCCGCCGGAGAAGACCCCAACCTCTCCGCCAGTCTGCGGGCGGTGGGGCAAGACCCGGAGCGCGCGGTTGCAGAGGCGCGCAGCCCGGCGGGTGCGGCGCGCTTGACCGCGGCAACAGATGTCGCGCGACAAGCGGGCATCTTTGGGTCGCCAAGCTTTCTCGTGGGCGATGAGGTGTTCTGGGGCGACGACCGGCTTGATGACGCGATCACATGGGCACGGCATGGCGCGTTGACGCCCGCCACCTAGACTGTCACAGGACCGAACGTGGAGCCTTTTCAGCCCTTCGTCAGAACGCTGCAAGCCCATGCGGCGACGATGCCGCCTGCGGACGGACGGTTGTTCCTTGTGGGATGCGCTGGGTTCCCGCTGGCGTGCCTTGTACATTTGGTGTCCGGAATTTTATTCTGGTATCTGGGCTACATCACCCTCGCTCTGTGGGAAATCGGGGCGACGACGCTCTGGATTCTGATGTGGATCGGGCTCTTGCAACGCCGCATCTTCGCGCTCGCACTGTGGCTTCCGCTCTTCGTGGAAATCCCGCTCCGTGCAGCATTGACGACTTACTATCTGGGGTTCGAGTCCGGCCATTGGCTGTTTTGCTTTGTGCCGCTGGTGTTGATCCCGTTTCCAACCTTTTTCAGCCCTGTCATCAAGGCTGTGCTCACGGCCTATATCTTCGCAGCCGTGGCGTTGATTGCGGGCATTTCCACGGTCGTGCCGCCCGCGGCCCCGCCCGAACCCGGCTGGCAGATTTTCTTCTTGGTCAGCAATATTCTCTCTGTCGCGACCGTCCTCGCGCTTGTGTTGTTCCTACTGCAATTCACTGTATTGCGCGCAGAAGCTGCGCTGGAGCGTGAATTCGAGCGCGCGGAGGGGCTGCTCAAAACCATTGGCGATGCCTACATGGCGGTGGTCGGCGTCCCGGATGCGCGCACATCGCATGCAAGCATCGCCGTCAATATGGCCCTCGACATGCTGGAGGCCGCACGCCGGGTCAGTGCGCGTGCCCATTTCCCGATCGAGCTTCGTATCGGCGTCAATTCCGGCCCCGTTGTCGCGGGCGTCATCGGGACGTCGAAATTCGCGTTCGATCTCTGGGGCGATGCGGTGAATGTGGCGGCCCGCATGGAAACGCACAGCGCACCGGGCATGGTCCTCGTCACGGAAACGACAGCCGGTCAGCTTGGCGCGGCCTATGACATCACACCGGAAGGCACACGCGAGGTCAAAGGCAAAGGGACGCTCGCGGTATGCTCCGTCCGCGCCGCTGCCTCAGGCACCGTCGCGGCGCTTTAGCCTTCGCTCACGGCCCAAGCGCAGTAGCCGCCATACCGAGGGCGGGCGCCGCAAACCAGCCCTGCTGCCCACGCTCTCACGCGGACGTGACCGCGTGTGCGCGCTTCTGCGCCCTTGGACAGGCTCCGAATTCTGCTAAATCTGGCGGGCGCGAAACGACCTGACAGAGCCCATGCCTTTCCAATGGACCACCACCCCGCACGACACCGTTCAGGAAATGCGTCTCTGGCCGCATGAGTCCCTGCCCGCCCGCGGTATGGCGGCCGTCGTGCTGACGACCTTCACGCTCATCCTGATCCCGACCATGCCCCTCCTGGGCTCGCCGATCCTCTGGGGCATCCTGCCGTTCTTGCTGGCGGCGGTCTGGGGCATCTATTTCGCCCTCCAGCGCAATCACAAATCGCGCCAGATTCTCGAAGTGCTGACCTTGGATGCGGACGAGGCGCGCCTGACCCGCACCGACCCGAATGGCGAGGTCCAGCACTGGGACTGCAACCGCTACTGGACCACCGTGACAAAATACGACGACAAGGGCCCCGTGCCGCACTATGTGACGTTGCGCGGCAAGGGCCGGGAGGTGGAGATCGGCGCGTTTCTCAGCGAAGAGGAGCGAATTGCCCTGTTCGAAGATTTGCGCCGCGCCTTGGACCGATGAGCGGCTCCGACGGGATCACGCTTGCTGCTGACACAGGCGCGATTTGACCAGCGGGCCCACGGTGCCGAAATCCATTTGTCCGGTATATTCGCTCTTCAGCGCGCCCATGACCTTGCCCATGTCGCGAATGCTGTCCGCACCGAGGCTTTCGATGGCCTTGCTGATGGCGGCCTCGACCTCGTCATCGGTGAGCTGCTTGGGCAGAAATTCTTCGATGACGGTGATCTCATCCCGCTCGCTCTCGGCGAGATCGAGACGGTTGCCTTCCTCATAGGCCCGCGCACTTTCGGTCCGCTGCTTGACCATCTTGCCAAGGATCGCAAGCACTTCGCTGTCGCCGACACCGTCCTCGTCCCCTTCGGCGCGTGCGGCGATGTCGCGATCCTTGATCGTCGCCATTATCAGCCGCAACGTGCTGAGCCGCGTGCTGTCCTTGTCCTTCATAGCTTGTTTGAGCGCTGTGTTCACACGCTCTCTCAACTCGCCCATGATGTCTTTTTCCCCGTTTGCACCCCGCGCCGCGCGCAGTGGCTTGTGAAACGGTCAACATAGCCCGAAACCGGCTTTGCGACAAGCCAAGGAACCCTTACGTAAGCCACTGATTTTCCACCGAAACTCAAATCGCCCGAAGCCTTGACGCGGGGCAGCGCGGGCTTTAGGAACAGACCAATTTGCCGCCCCTCGCCAAAGGATCCCCACCATGTCCGCGCCTCATCCCACAGCCTGTCTCGCCCTCGCGGACGGGACGATATTCTACGGCACCGGCTTCGGCGCGACCGGGCAGACCGAGGCCGAACTGTGCTTCAACACCGCGATGACGGGCTATCAGGAGATCATGACCGACCCGTCTTATGCCGGGCAGGTGGTGACCTTCACTTTCCCGCATATCGGCAATGTGGGCGTGAACCCCGAGGATGATGAGACCGGCGATCCGGTGGCCGCCGGCATGGTCGTCAAATGGATGCCCACGGCACCGTCGAACTGGCGCGCGATCGAGCCGCTCGACACATGGCTGAAGGCGCGCGGACGGATCGCCATCGGCGGGGTGGATACGCGCCGTTTGACCCGCGCGATCCGGCAGGCCGGCGCGCCGCATGTGGCGCTGGCCCATGACCCCGAGGGCAAGTTCGACATCGAAGCGCTGATCGCGGCGGCGCGGGGCTTTGCAGGCCTCGAAGGCATGGATCTGGCCAAGAACGTGACCTGCGCGCAATCCTACCGCTGGGACGAGATGCGGTGGGCGTGGCCCGAGGGCTACACCCGCCAGACCGCAGCCCGTCACAAGGTGGTCGCGCTGGATTACGGTGCCAAGCGCAATATCCTGCGCTGTCTGGCTTCGGCTGGCTGCGATGTGACGGTTCTGCCGGCGACCTCCACGGCGGAGGAGGTAATGGCCCATGCGCCGGACGGGGTGTTCTTGTCCAACGGTCCCGGCGATCCGGCCGCAACGGGCAGCTACGCGGTGCCGATGATCCGCGATGTGCTGGCGCGGGACATCCCGGTGTTCGGCATTTGCCTTGGCCACCAGATGCTTGCGCTTGCGCTTGGCGCGAAGACGGTCAAGATGAACCACGGCCACCACGGCGCGAACCACCCGGTGAAGGATCACGAAACGGGAAAGGTCGAGATTACCTCGATGAATCATGGCTTTGCGGTGGATGCGCAGTCCTTGCCTGCGGGGGTTGTCGAGACGCATACCTCCTTGTTCGATGGCTCCAATTGCGGCTTGCGGATGCAGGATCGCCCGGTGTTTTCGGTGCAGTACCACCCCGAAGCGAGCCCCGGCCCGCAGGATAGCTTTTACCTCTTCGAGCGCTTCGCGGCGGCGATGGACGCGCGCGGCTAAGGCGTTTTTGACCATGTGCGCTGGCGGCACGCGGCGGCACTGCGCGGCTTAACGCACGGTTAACCATCCTTGATTAAGCTCACTCCGGGCCGAATGCCCGAAGGAGCACGCAATGAGCACGCAGCGGCTCAGGTTAGCCGCCTCGAACGCGGCCGCGCCGGAGCAGATCGGCACCCCCGCGCTGCGCGACATGCGCCCGCTGGGGCAAATCCTCGTCGAGATGGGCGCAATTTCCGAAGACGATTTATCCTTCGCCCTCGCGCAGCAACGCAGGCTCGATGCACCGCTTGGCGATATCCTGATCTCCAATGGACGGCTGGACGCGGCAGGCTTGCAAGCCGCGCTGGCCGAGCAGCACGCCCTGCGCATGGTCGATTTCGAGACCGATCCGCCCGATCCGCGCTGCACGCATCTGCTCCCCCCGACCTTGTGCGTGCAGCATCAGGTGATCCCGTGGCTGCAACTCGACGATGTTCTGCTGGTTGCCACCGCCCGCCCTGACCTGTTCTCCGCCTTGGAACAGGACATGCCGCGCTACGGGCTGACGCTCCTGCCGGTGCTTGCCGAGGCGGTCCAGATCCAGAGCGCGCTGACGCGCCATTGCGGCAAGGCGCTGGTGCAGCGCGCCGAGCAGCGCGTCGATGAAAGCCTGTCCTGCCGCACATGGCATGGCAGCGCCCGGACGCGGCACCTGATCGCGGGTGCCATGCTCGCAAGCCTGACCATCGCCATACTGGCCGTGCCCGGAGCGACCCTTGTCGGCCTCACCGCGCTGGCCTTTGCGGCGATGGTGCTGTCGCTCGGCCTGAAGACCGCAGCGACTCTCGCCGAGTTGCGCCACCAGAGCCGCCCCACCCCGGCGCGCGCGGCCCCGGCCGTGCTCAGATTGCCGAAAGTGTCGGTCCTCGTGCCCTTGCTGCGCGAGCGTGACATCGCTTCGGCCCTGATCCGGCGGCTGAGCGCGCTGACCTATCCCAAATCACAACTCGACGTGATCCTTGTGCTTGAGACCGAGGACACGGTGACGCGCGAGACGCTCGCGCGCACCGATCTGCCGGCGTGGGTTCGGGTGATCGTCGTGCCGCCAAGCGACGGGCTGCTCACCAAGCCCCGCGCGCTGAACTACGCGCTGGATTTCTGCCATGGCAGCATCGTCGGCATCTGGGATGCCGAGGACGCGCCCGCGCCGGACCAGATCGAGACCGTGGTGGCGCGGTTCCATGAGGCCCCGCCGGAGGTGGTCTGCCTGCAAGGGCGGCTCGACTACTACAACGCCAAAGGCAACTGGATCGCGCGCTGTTTCACCATCGAATACGCGATGTGGTGGCGGCTGGTCATGCCGGGCCTTGCGCGTCTGGGCGCGGTGATCCCGCTGGGCGGCACGACGCTGTTCTTCCGGCGCGCGGTGCTGGAGAGCTTGGGCGGATGGGACGCACATAATGTGACCGAGGACGCCGATCTCGGCCTGCGCCTCGCCCGCCATGGCTACCGCACGGAGTTGATCGACACGGTGACATGGGAGGAGGCCAGTTGCCGCCCCTGGGCCTGGGTCAAGCAGCGCTCACGCTGGCTGAAGGGCTTTGCGGTCACGTGGCTGGTGCATATGCGCGCGCCGCGCAGGCTGCTGCGCGAGCTGGGCCTCTACCGCTTCGCCCTGCTTCAGGTGTTCTTCGCGGTCGCGCTCGCGCCCTTCCTCTTCGCGCCGGTGTTCTGGGTCTACCTGCTGCTGCCCGTTGTCGGCGCGGCGCATCCGGCGGCGGGCTGGCCGGTCCTGCCTGCGCTGCTGCTGGCCTTTGCGCTCGCTGAACTGACGGGTCTCGCGCTGCACCTGATTGCCGTGCGCAGGCCAGCACACCGGCATTTGCGCCTGTGGACCCTGCTGATGCCGTTTTATTTCATGCTTGGCACTGTTGCGGTCTACAAGGCGCTGTTCGAACTGGTCGTGAACCCGTTTTACTGGGAAAAGACCCGCCACGGGGTTTGCCCGACGGTCCGCTACAATCTGCTCGATCCCCGGCCATGGGCGGCACGCCGGGACTGAGACCCGAAACGCTCAAAGGATCAGGGCTCTTCCTTGCGCCCTTCCGCATCCTGCCGCAGCCGGGTCATGAAGGCGACCGAGATGTGATCGCGCAGCGCCGTGCTGGCCGACTCCTCATCGCGCGCTTCGATGGCGGACACGATGGCACCGTGCTCTTCCTGCGCGATCTTGCTGCGCCCCTGCGCGGCGAGCGACGTGGTGGCCATGAGCGCCATGGTGCGGTGCACCAGATCGAGTTGCTGCACGAGATAGCGATTGTGCGAGGCGAGGTGGATTTGCTTGTGAAACCGCCGGTTGGCCCGCGCCAAGGCCGCCGGATCGTTCAGCAGCGCGTTGTCGGCCTCGACCATGGCGCGCAACAGCGCGACCTCCTCGGTGGTGGCGTGCCGCGCCGCGAGCCCGGCCGCGAGCCCTTCAAGCTCGCGCCGCACGATATAGAGCTCCGACATCTGGTTGTGATCGAGCGAGGCGACGATGAGCGAGCGCCCGTCGCGTGACAGCAGGGATTGGGTTTCGAGCCGTTGCAGCGCTTCGCGAATGGGCGTGCGCGACACGCCGAAGCGCTCGGCAAGCTCGCTCTCCACGAGCCGGTCGCCGGGCCGATAGACCCCCTCGTCAATGGCGGCGAGGATCATCGAATAGGCGTCCGTCGGCGCTGGTTTCAAAACTGTCACACGCGTGGTCCTTATCATCGTCTTGCTGGACGGAGATTAGCGAAGCGGCGCGCCTGCGCGCAAGCCACTTGTCAAGCCGCCCTGCCCTGCTATGCCTTGGCCCATGCCAAAAGAACATTTCACCCATGTCGAGACGTGGGTTTTCGACCTCGACAACACGCTCTACCCGCCCTCGGCGCGGCTCTTCGACCAGATCGAGGTGCGGATGACCGCCTTCGTGCAGGAGAGCCTCGGCGTTGATGCCGCCGAGGCCGACCGCCTACGCGGCCATTACTGGCGCGAATATGGCACCACGCTGGCCGGGCTGATGCGCGAGCATGGTGTCGACCCGGGCCCGTACCTGACCGAAGTGCACGATATTTCCTTCGACGCGCTGGAGCCCGACCCCGAACTGGCAGCCCATATTTCCGATCTGTCCGGGCGGCGCATTGTCTACACCAATGGCTGCGCGCCCTATGCCGAACGGGTGCTGGAGGCGCGCGGCCTCACCGGGCTCTTCGATGCGGTCTACGGCGTCGAACACGCCGATTTCCTGCCCAAACCCGAGGCCGGGGCCTTTGCACGGGTCTTCGAACAGGATGGCCTGACCCCGGCGCGCGCGGCGATGTTCGAGGATGACCCGCGCAATCTCGCGGTGCCCCATGCGCTGGGAATGCGCACGGTTCATGTGGCCGAGACGGCCGAGACGGCGGATCACATCCACCACCACACCGACGATCTGCGCGGCTTCCTGTCCCGCCTGCTCTGAGCGCGCCTTATGCGACAATCAGGCCTATCCTGCCGCACCGCAGCACGCCTATCTATGGCTTATTCACGCGACAGGAGACCTCATGACCGCAGCCTCGATCCCCGCCCGCCTGCCCTTCTGGCAGCGCCTTTTCTTCGCCATCCCCGTGCTGGGTTGGGTTGCGCGCGACCTTGCGTTCGGAGACAAAAGCAATGTCTGGTACGCGCTGATCGGCTTCATCAGCCTGTGGCTGTCCTGCGCTCTGCTGTTCGGCGCGCCGGGTCTGTACATTCCGGCGCTGGCGATGGTGCCTGTCATCTTCGTCACGCTGATCGTGATCACTTGGGACTGAGCGCGCGCGCATGAGAGGGGGTCGCACCTGTGACGGATTTCGACTGTGATATCGTGGTGTCCGGCGGCGGGATCGCCGGGCTGACGGCGGCGGCGGCCTTCGGGCAGCAGGGCTTTTCCGTGGTCTGCGTGGACCCCACCCCGCCGGTGACGACCCGCGATGCGGAGGGCTCGGACCTGCGCACCACCGCGCTCTTGCAACCGGCCCGCGAGGTGCTGAGCGACGCCGGGCTCTGGGACCGCCTCGCGCCCCATGGCACCCCGCTGGAGATCATGCGCATCGTCGATGCGGGCGGCGATCTGCCCGAGCCGCGCGTCACGCAGGATTTCCGCAGCGCGGACCTGTCGGACTTGCCCTTCGGCTGGAACTTCCCCAACTGGCTTTTGCGCCGCGAGTTACTCGGCGCGCTGGACACGCTGCCGACGGTCGATTTCCGCCCCGGCGTCTCCACCAACTCCCTGCGCACCCGCACCGCCGAGGCCCGCGTCGGCCTCAGCGACGGCACCCGCCTGCGCACCAAGCTGGTGGTGGCCGCCGACGGGCGCGGCTCTCCGATGCGCGCGGCAGCAGGCATCCCCGTCACCACCCTGCGCTACGGGCAAAAAGCGCTGGCCTTCGCGGTCACCCACCCGATCCCGCACGAAAATGTCTCCACCGAAATCCACCGCTCCGGCGGCCCGTTCACCCTCGTGCCGCTGCCCGACTACGAGGGCCGCCCCTCGTCGGCCATTGTCTGGATGGAAGACGGCCCGCGCGCGCTGGAACTGGCGGAGATGGACGTCGCCGAGTTCGAAAACGAGATGAGCACCCGCTCCTGCCACCTCTTCGGCCCCCTGACACTGGCCTCCCGCCGCACGGTCTGGCCGATCATCTCGCAGCAGGCCGAACGCATGTCCGGCGAGCGCATCGCGCTGATGGCAGAAGCCGCCCATGTGGTCCCGCCAATCGGCGCGCAGGGCCTCAACATGTCCCTGCGCGATCTCGCTAGCTTGCTTGATCTGGCGCGCAAAAGCCCCGCCACGCTGGGCGATGCGGCCATGCTCGAAGCCTATCACCGCGCCCGGCACAGCGATGTGTCCTTGCGCGTGCGCGGCATCGACATGCTCAACCGCGCCAGTCAGGCCCGCGCCCAACCCCTGCGCGACGCCCGCGCCATGGGCCTCAAGGCGATCTACGGCCTCAAACCCGTCCGCCACACCCTGATGCAAATGGGCCTCGGCCTGCGCTAGCAAGACCTCGCCCCGGCCTTGAGCCGGGGCCTCGACGTCAAAGGGCACGCCAAGCTCCGCGAGGTCCCGGATCACGTCCGGGACGGGGTCTACAGAACCTTATCAACCACCCGGCGCAAACGCGCCAGCGTCCCCTCCACATCATAGAGCTTGTCCAGCCCAAAGAGCCCGATCCGGAAGGTGCGGAAATCGGCAGGCTCATCGCATTGCAGCGGCACCCCGGCGGCGATCTGCATCCCCTCGGCGGCAAATACCTTGCCTGTCTGGACATCCGGATCGGCGGTGTAGCACACCACAACCCCCGGCGCGCCATAGCCCTCGGCGGCCACCGACACGATGCCCTTCTCGGCCATCATCGCCCGCACCGCATTGCCCAGCGCCCATTGCGCCGCTTCCAGCTTGTCGAACCCATAGTCCTTGGTCTCCAGCATGGTATCCCGGAAATCCCGCAGCGCATCCGTGGGCATGGTCGCATGATAGGCATGGCCGCCGTTCAGATAGGCCTCCATGATGCTGCGCCACTTGCCCAGATCAACGGCGAAACTGTCCGACTGCGTCTCCCCAAGCCGCGCCAGCCCCCGCTCCGAGAGCATCACCAGCCCCGCACAAGGCGACGCGCTCCAGCCCTTTTGCGGCGCGGAGATCAGCACATCGACGCCCGTCGCTTCCATATCCACCCACGCACAGCCCGACGCGATGCAATCGAGCACTATCAGCGCCCCGACCTCATGCGCGGCCTCCGCGAGCGCGCTCACATAGGCATCCGGCAGGATCACCCCGGCAGAGGTCTCCACATGCGGCGCGAACACCACGGCGGGCTTCTGCTCCCGGATCGCGCTGACCACATCCTCAATCGGCGCGGGCGCAAAGGGCGACTGCGACGCGTTCCCAGCCCGCCGCGCCTTCATCACGGTGACGTTCCCCGTCAGATGCCCACTCTCGATGATCTGCGACCAGCGATAGGAAAACCACCCGTTGCGCACCACCAGCACGTCGCGATCCTTGGCAAACTGCCGCGCCACGGCCTCCATCCCGAAGGTCCCGCCACCCGGCACCACCACGGCGCCTGCCGCGTGATAGACCTCGCAGAGCATGTCGTGAATGTCGTGCATCACGCCCTGAAAGGCGGTGCTCATGTGGTTCAGCGAGCGGTCAGTAAAGACGACGGAAAACTCTTCGAGCCCGCTCGGGTCGACGGTGTCCAGCAATGCAGCCATGGGGGCCTCCTCTTGATTGCGCCCGGCATACGGGGCGCGGCGCTGAGGTGCAAAGTCTACTTGGGCATACCGCGCCGGGACCAGACGCCCCGGTGTCGCAGATCGGAAACGCCCCGCACCTATAATGCCCCGCCTATAGCGGCCCCGGCAACCGCTCCTCACTCAGAAGCACATTGGCCTCGACCTCCCCCGCTCCCGGCAGCGTCATGATCCGCCGCCGCAGCACCCGCTCGAAATCCGGCAGATCGCGCGCCACGACCCGGAGCCGGTAGTCATAGAGCCCCAGCACGTGCTCCACGGTCTGCACCTCCGGGATCGCCTTCACCGCGCGCTCGAAATCCTCCAAAGAGACCTGCCCCTTGGTCGCGAGCTTCACACCGAGAAACACCGTCACCCCGAAGCCCAGCTTCTCGGGATCGAGCCGCAGCCGCTTGCCCTTGATCACCCCGCGCTCCTGCAAGCGCTTGATCCGCCGCCATGCCGCAGGCTGCGACAGCCCGAACTTCCGCCCCAGCGCCCCCGCGCTCTGGCTGGCATCGCGCGCCAAAGCCAGCACCAGCCCCCGGTCGATCTCGTCCAGCTCACTCATAGCGGCAACGCCTCCTCGGACTTGATCCGCGCCACATGCATCAGCGCCTCGATATCGGCGATATGCGGCAGCGTCAGTATCCGCGTCCGATAGACGTGCTGATAATGCCCCATATCCCGCGCGATCACCGAGAGCCGCGCATCGACGCGCCCCAGAAAGGTTTGCACTTGCAAGACCTCCGGGATCTCCCGCGCCGCCACCAGAAACTCGTCAAACGCCCGCGCCTGCGTCTTGTCGAGCGTGATCCGCAGCGAGACCTCGACCGTGTAGCCGAGCGCGCCCCAGTCGATCACCGCCTCGACCCCGCCCAGAACCCCGGTATCCTGCATCCGCCCCACACGCCGCGTGAGCTGCGCCGCACTTATCCCGGCCCGCTCTGCAAGCTCGGACGGTACAAGCGAGGGCTCCGCCTGCCATTGCCGCAGAATGCGCCGATCCACGTCATCGAGCATGAAAACTCCAAGAATTGCCAGTTTCGCGAATGATACTCCTTTCGCTTGGCCAAATAAACTCAAATTCCAACGCTGAAACCCATACCATCCCCCGCTATAACGCCCCCAACCCAACCCCGAGAGGAGAAAACCATGCGCGTTTATTATGATCGCGATTGCGATGTGAACCTGATCAAGGACATGAAAGTGGCGATTCTGGGCTACGGCTCCCAAGGCCACGCCCACGCCCTCAACCTGCGCGACTCTGGCGCGAAGAATGTCGTCGTCGCTCTGCGCGAAGGGTCCCCCTCCGCCGCCAAAGCGGAAGGCGAAGGCCTGCAAGTGATGGGCATCGCCGAGGCCGCCGCGTGGTGCGACCTGATCATGTTTACCATGCCCGACGAGCTTCAGGCCGAGACCTACAAAAAATACGTCCACGACAACCTGCGCGACGGCGCCGCGATGGCCTTCGCCCACGGCCTCAACGTGCATTTCGGCCTGATCGAGCCGAAAGACACGGTCGACGTGATCATGATGGCCCCCAAAGGCCCCGGCCACACCGTGCGCGGCGAATACACCAAGGGCGGCGGCGTGCCCTGCCTCGTGGCCGTCAACAACGACGCGTCCGGCAAAGCCCTCGAAATCGGCCTCTCCTATTGCTCCGCCATCGGCGGCGGCCGCTCCGGCATCATCGAGACCAACTTCCGCGAAGAGTGCGAAACCGACCTCTTCGGCGAGCAGGCCGTGCTCTGCGGCGGCCTTGTGGAGCTGATCCGCATGGGCTTCGAGACCCTCGTGGAAGCAGGCTACGCGCCGGAAATGGCCTATTTCGAGTGCTTGCACGAGGTGAAGCTGATCGTGGACCTGATCTACGAAGGCGGCATCGCGAACATGAACTACTCGATTTCCAACACGGCTGAGTATGGCGAATATGTCTCCGGCCCGCGCGTTCTGCCCTACGAGCAGACCAAGAAGGAGATGAAGGCGATCCTGCACGACATCCAGACCGGCAAATTCGTGCGCGATTTCATGACCGAGAACGCCGTGGGCCAGCCCTTCTTCAAAGGCACGCGCCGCATGAACGACGCGCACCAGATCGAAGAGGTGGGCGAGAAGCTCCGCGCCATGATGCCGTGGATTTCCGCAGGCAAGATGGTCGACAAAGCCAAGAACTGATCTCGGGTCCCAGAACAGCAAAAGGCCCGCCAAAAGCGGGCCTTTTTTCATGGGGTCAGGCGATGGTCAGCCCTTGCGGCGCAGCGCAGTCAGCCCGCCGAAGCGCCACGATGGTTCAGACATCCACCGGCTTGCCTTTGGACGGCCCGTCCTTGGCCAGCGTCGATTTCGGCGCGTCCTCATCCTGCAGGCGCTGGTCCACCTTCTGCTTGTTGATCAGCGCGAAGACGATGAAGATGAACATCGTCACGAGGGCGAGGATCGGCACGATATACGGAATATCCATTGTCTGTTCTCCTGTTTGTGTGCGTTGGTTGAAGACATAACCCCACAGCCCGGCAAAGGTTCCAGCGCGCAGTATAGGGTGGACAATTTGCAGGGGCCTGCTGCGCGAGCAGCGGGCGCGGCCCGGCAGGCGCTGTTCGCTGAAAAGCTGCCGGGAGGGCCACCATGGCGCGCGCCACAAAGATTAACGCACCCCCACCGTACGCCCCGTTAAGGGGTGGGTTAACGCACCGTGCGTATGTACAGCTGCCATACGCGCAGCCATACGCATAGCCATACACCTGCCACACCTTGTTTTTATGGCGTTAACCTGCGTTTCGAGGCTGCCGGCAACTTTCGGCTCATCGCCCACCGCACGCAGCGTTAACCGTTTGCGGCCCTCACGCCGCCGCGCGCTCCACCTCCGCAACGATCCGGTTCACCGCCTCTTCGAGCAACACCGGGTCCTCGCATTCCGCCATCACGCGAATGAGCGGCTCCGTGCCGGATTTGCGGATCAAAAGGCGGCCTTTTCCGGCCAGATCGGTCTCGGTTTGGGAAATCACATTTTGCACATTGTGATCTTGGAGCGGTGTTTGTCCCGCCTGATAACGCACATTCTTGAGCAATTGCGGCACCGGCTCGAATTGGCTCAGAAGGTCCGAGGCGGGCCGGTCGGCGAGCTTGAGCTCGGCCAGAAACTGCATCCCCGCCATCAGCCCGTCGCCCGTGGTGGAATGATCGGTCATCACGATATGCCCCGATTGCTCGCCCCCGAGGTTGAAGCCACCCGCGCGCATCCGCTCCACAACGTAGCGGTCGCCCACCGCAGTGCGTTCGAGTTGCACGCCGATCTTGGCCAGAAACCGCTCCAGCCCGAGATTGGACATCACCGTCGCCACCAACGTATTATGCCGCAACAGCGCCTCCTCCGACCACCGCGCCGCCATCATCGCCATGAACTGATCGCCATCGCCAACCTTGCCGGTCTCGTCGATCAGGATCACCCGGTCGGCATCCCCGTCGAGACAGATCCCCACATCCGCGCCATGGGCCACCACGGCCTCCGCAGCGGCCATAGGATGGGTCGACCCGCAGCCCTTGTTGATGTTGAGCCCGTCCGGCGACACGCCAAGTTCGATCACATCGGCGCCAAGCTCCCACAGCGCAGTCGGCGCCACCCGGTAGGCCGCGCCGTGCGCGCAGTCCAGAACCACCTTGACCCCGTCGAGCCGCGTCTGGCGCGGAAAGGTGGATTTCACCCGCTCCACGTAGCGGAATCGGCCGTCATCAATGCGCTTGGCCCGCCCGATCTCCCGGGCATGGACCGGCTCTGTGCCGGTTTCGATCAGCGCCTCGATCTCCGCCTCGACCGCGTCGGAGAGCTTGAACCCGTCAGGGCCGAAGAACTTGATCCCGTTATCCTGCGCCGGGTTGTGCGACGCGGAGATCATCACGCCCAGATCGGCCCGCATCGAGCGCGTCAGCAGCCCCACCGCCGGGGTCGGCACCGGACCGAGCAGCAGCACGTTCATGCCCGTCGAGGTGAGCCCCGCCGTGAGCGCGTTCTCGAACATATAGCCCGACAGGCGCGTATCCTTGCCGATCACAACGCGGCGCACCTGGCTGTGATCGCCCTTGAAATACTGCCCGACAGCGGCCCCGATGCGCAGCGCCATCTCGGCGGTCATGGGATAGGTATTGGCGGTGCCGCGCACCCCGTCTGTGCCGAAGAGACCTGCCATGCCGTGATCCTCTTGTTTGCGCTACCCCCTATTGCACGCCCGGCCCAGTGGCGGCAAGATACTTGGTCAGGGACGCGGCACGCCCCGCGCGGCGGCCCAAAGCGCCAGCGCCTGCGCGGTCTCCGGCACGTCATGGACCCGCAGCACCTGCACGCCCTGCTCCAGCGCCGCGAGCGCCACCGCCACAGACCCGGGCATCCGCGCCTTGGCCGCCTCCGCGCCCCCGATCGTGCCGATGAACCGCTTGCGCGACGCGCCCAGCAGGAGCGGCACCCCGAGCGCGTGAAACAGGCTCAGCCGCTCCAGCAGCGCGAGATTGTGATCCTGCGTCTTGCCGAACCCGATGCCCGGATCGGCGATGATCTGCCCGCGCGGAATCCCTGCCGCCTCCAGCGCGTCGATGCGCGCGGCCAGATGGTCGAACACGTCGAGCACCACATCCTCGTAGCGCGCCTCGGCCTGCATGGTCTCCGGCGTGCCGATGGAATGCATGATGCAGACCGGCACAGCCCGCGCGGCACAAAGCGGCGCGAGGGCGGGGTCGAAGAGAAAGCCCGACACGTCATTTACCAGCGCAGCGCCTGCGTCAATCGCCGCCTCTGCCACGGCGGCCTTGCGCGTGTCGATGGAGAGCGGCGGCATCCCGTGCTGCGCGGACAGCGCCGCGATCACCGGGGCAGTGCGGCGGATTTCTTCTTCAATATCAACCTCCTGTGCCCCCGGCCGGGTGCTTTCCCCGCCAATGTCGAGCAGCGCAGCCCCGGCTTGGGCCATTGCGTCTGCCCCGGCCACCGCCGGACCGGCCTCGACAAAATCGCCGCCATCGGAGAAGCTGTCGGGCGTGGTGTTGAGAATGCCCATGATCTGCGGGCGGTCCATGCTCAGCCCCGCCACCGGCGCACGCGGCGCGGTCAGCCGCGCCAGAGCCGCCTCAGGCACCTCCGTGGCAGGCAGGACGCGCCCGGGCGCCCCGCGTTCCAACACTTCCGCATGGGTAAACCACGCCCAACCGCCCGCAAGGGTCTGCGCGCCGCCGGGCCGCGCCGGGCCGATCTGCACCAGCGGGCGGGCGTAGATCATAGGGTCGCGCGGTCGATGGTGTAGCTGCGCAGCGGCACCGCGACATCCTCCGGGGACCGCTCGCCGATCAGCACCATGTCCTCGGCGGCAAAGGTCGCTGCGAACCACGCTGCGAGCGCCACCGCGTCATCGGTGCGGGTCTCCGGCGGATCGACCGCGTCGAGCACGATTTTCGACGGGGCCCAGACGCAGATTTGCCCGTTCCGCATCGCCCAATCGAGTTCCGTGCGGGTCTCGACGACCTTGCAACGCGCATCGCGCCCCGCCAGCACCCACGCGTTCTGTTCGATGGCCAGAAGGTCGATGCGCCGCTGCGCCATCGGATGCCCGGCTTGCGGCAGGGGCGAATCGGACGCTCCGACGCAGAAAATGAGCGGCTTGCCGCGCGCCACGAGTTGGTCGATCCAGCCGGTGAGGTGCTGCGAGGCGATGGCCGCGTTGGACAGGTAGACGATTTCCGGATGCGGGGTGTCGTCCCCGGCGGGCACCGGTGTCGCGGCGGCCCGCTCGCGCACGATCTCGACACCAAGCGCGAACGGCCCCCGGTCGAGCTTTTCGACCCGCACGAAGGCGCGCAGGGCCTGCGGCTCCAGAAGGATACGGTCCGCGACCCGCTCCGCAAGGGTTTCGAGCAGGTTGAGCCGTTCGGCGCTGAGTTCGTATTGCACCGCCTCGGTGATCTTGTCGTAGCTCAGAATCCGGTCCACGTCATCGTCCACCGGCCCGCCCGCCGGGCGCAATTCCACGACGATATTGAAACAGATGCGCTGCGTGACGCCGCGTTCGGCCTGAAACGCGCCGATTTCCACGTCCATCTCGTAATCGCGCACCGAGATGCGGTCGCGCAAACCGGGGGCGGTGGCGGCGGCGCGTTCGGCGGGATGCGCGAAGGCGAGGCGGATGTCAGAACTCATGGCGGTCGGTCCCCCCGATGGACTCAGGTCTCATTCGCGGCCCGGTATAGCGCCCAAACCCGTGGCCCAAAGGCGCAGGGGCGGCAGAGGAGGGCCGAAAACCGTCAGTTCGAGGCGGTGCGGAAGGTATGGCGGTAGAAGATGTGCACCCCGATCCGCGCGGTGCGGGTGTAGACGCTGGCCCATTTCGGACGCACGGCGGTGGTGTGGTAATGGGTGGCCCCATCCGTCAGAGGTGCGACACGTCCGTCGAGGATCGCGCGGGCGACCTTTTGGACGCGGCTGAAGGCCTGTGGCTCGCCAATGCGCTCGGCGTTCCCGTCGCAGGTATAGGTGAACTGGCAGGCGTATTTGCGCCCGGTGCCCTGGTTGATAACGTCGCAGACGGTGTCAGGGAAGCGGGCGGATTTGACCCGGTTGAGGATGACCTCGGCGACGGCGAACTGGCCTTTGACGGTCTCGCCCCGGGCCTCGAAATAAAGCGCTTCACTAAGACACTTCAGAGCGTTACCGCCCTTCGGCGTGGGCTGCGCGTCGAGCCAGGCGCGGGTGAATTGAACGCCGGCATGGCGCGGTGCGGGCACGCTGAGAAGGTCTTCGAGCCGCGCCGTGCCGAGCCGCGACAGGCCGCGTTCCTCGAGCCGTTTGAGTTCTTCGATCACGTCCTCGCTGGACCCGGACGGGGTGGGGGCGACGATCAGAAAACCGAGCAGTGTAAGGCAGAGGGTGAGCAGACGCATGTGTAAAAGTTTTGTTAAACTGTGTGTGACTTCGCAGAGCACATAGCCTCACAAGGGCTTTGCGTAAAGTCCGGGCACCCTGCCCGGGTAGCGGGCATTCGCCGAACGCATGGCTGGGCCCTGCCCAGCCCCACAATATCTTGCGATCAGTCTTCTGCCATCCGCTCGGTTTTGTCGGAAATCGCAAGATGTGCGGCGGCCAGTCGCGCCACCGGAACCCGGAAGGGAGAGCAAGACACGTAGTCGAATCCCGCCGCGCGGCAGAAAGCGATTGATTCGGGATTGCCCCCATGCTCACCGCAAATCGACAGGGTGATTCCCGGCTTGGCGCTTCGCCCCCGCGCCGCGCCGAGCTCCAGAAGCTCGCCAACACCCTCCACGTCCAGCGTGTGGAACGGGTCCTCGCGGAACACTTCCTGTTGCACATATTGCGACATAAACCGCCCCGCATCGTCCCGCGAGAGCCCGTAGGTCATCTGCGTGAGGTCGTTCGTGCCAAAGCTGAGGAAGGAACAATAGGGGGCGATCTCCCCTGCCCGCAGCGCCGCGCGCGGTGTCTCCACCATCACGCCGAGCCGGTAGTCGAACGCCTTCCCGGTCTCCATGCGCACCGCAGCGGCCACCGCGTCGATGCGCCCCTTCACAAGCTCCACCTCGCGCTTGGCCGAGACCAGCGGGATCATGATTTCCGGCACCACCGGATCGCCCTCGGCGCTCGCGGCGAGCGTCGCCTCGAAGATCGCCCGGGCCTGCATTTCATAGATTTCCGGCACCGTGATGCCGAGCCGCACGCCGCGCAGACCGAGCATCGGGTTGTATTCGCTCAGCGCTTCGATCCGGCGCGTCACGTCCGACAGCGCCAGTCCCAAGGCCTCGGCCAACTCGCGCTGCCCCCACCGGTCATTGGGCAGAAATTCGTGCAAGGGCGGGTCAAACAGGCGAATGCAAACCGGCTGGCCCTCCATGATCCGGAAAAGCTCCGTGAAATCCGCGCGCTGCATGGGCAGAAGCCGTGCGAGCACCGCGCGCCGGTCGTCCGGATCGGCGGTAAAGATCATCTCGCGCATGACCGTGAGCCGGTCGGACTGGAAGAACATGTGCTCGGTGCGGCACAGCCCGATGCCATGCGCATTGAAGTTGCGCGCGGTCAGAGCGTCGGCGGGCGTGTCGGCATTGGCCCGGATGTCGATGTCGCGGGCGGCGTCGGCCCAGTCCATGAATTTCTGAAAGGCGTCGTCAAGCGCGGGTTCGAGCATCGCCGGACTGCCCGCGAGCACTTGTCCCGAGGAGCCGTCCACCGTGATTTCATCGCCTTCTTTCAAGAGCTTGCCGGTTGACGTGGTGAGCATCTTCTTGCGGGTCTGAAAGCGGATGTCCGAGGCCCCCACCACGCAGGGCAGCCCGAGGCCGCGCCCGATCACGGCGGCGTGGCTGGTGATCCCGCCCTTCTCTGTGAGCACGGCGGCGGCGACATGCATGCCCCGGATGTCCTCGGGATTGGTCTCGCGCCGCACTAGGATGCAGGGCTCGCCGCGCGCCGCGCTGGCCTGTGCCTCGGCGGAACTGAAGACGATCTTGCCGGTCGCTGCGCCGGGACTGGCGGCGATGCCCCGCCCAATCACCTGCCGGGGCGCGCGCGGATCGACCTGCCGGTGGAGCAATTCGTTGAGCGCACGCGGCGGCAGGCGCATGATGGCCTCCTCGCGCGGAATGACGCCGTCCTCCACCAGATTGACCAGAATGCGCAACGCGGCGCGCGCCGAACGCTGCACGCGCACCCCGTCGAGAATATGAACAGTGCCATTGTCGAGCGCGAACTCCACCTGCATTTCCTCGCGCAGCCGCGCGCGCATCTTGGCGGCGTAGGATTGCAACTCGGCAAAGGCGTCCGGGGCGAGATCTTCGAGGGACGGGCCGCGCTTGTCCTTGACGAGATAAATCGCCGCTTCTCCGGCTTCGAGCGCCGCACGGCCCTGCGACTGGCTCAGATAGCGCCCTGTGACCTGTGGCAGGCCCGTCGTGGAATTGACCAATTGCAACACGCCGGACCCAGATACCCCCTGCCCGAAGCCCAAAACCATACGCTGCACAACAAGACCAAGACCCGCATCCACCGGCGCGCCCTTGGCTTGCCGGAGCAGCCGCGCCGACGTTCCGTCCCACGCCCGCGCCATCGAACGCAGCACGTGCCGCAACTGCACGGCGGGGTCTTGCGGGAATTTCTCTTCGGCCTCGTCCTCATAGGCAGCGAGCGCGGCGCGCAGGGCTTCGGCCGGATCGTCCGGCAAATCGTCGAACATGTCCGGATCGAGCCGCGCGACATTGACCGCATAGGCCTGCACGAAGCGGTTGTAGACCTCGGCCGCGGCATCCTGCCCGATCCGCGCGCTCATCTCCACGAATTGGGATTCGTTCATCCCGATATTCAGCACCGCCCCCGGACCGCCCCAGTCGGGATCTGCCGAGGAGGGGCGCACGCAGAACAGGCCACCTTTGTCGAATTGCGACAGGATACGGTCCGTGTCAGGCAACTGCCCAGCGGCAATTTTCGCAACGGAGTCAAAGGACAAGGCGACCGTGGTCGGCACGGGCAGATCGAGCCGCACGAGCCGTTGCAGACACTTGGCGCGCCCGCCATGGGTGTCGTTCGCGATGGGCGCATCGGCGGTCACGAGGGTGACGTGGGGATCTCTATGCATCACGGTCTTTCTGCGCTGCCGCATCGGTTGAGGCGCAGAATAAACAGAACGCGGTGTCACACAAGGTTCACATGCGAGGCGCGTTGACGCGTCACCCTTCGATGCGTGTGAGGTCTGCGACCGACAGGCAGATCGTGCGGATGCGGCTGAGCAAATTCAGACGGTTGCGGCGCACGGTCTGGTTGTCCGCATTGATCTTCACCGCCTCGAAAAACGCGTCGATCGGCCCCCGCAGCCCCGCCATCGCGTGCATCGCGGTCCCGAACTCTTGGCGCTCCATCGCCGGGGCAATCACCGCATCCGCCGCATCGAGTGCGGCAAACAATGCCCGCTCCTCATCCGTTTCGGCCCATTTCACATCCGCCCCGAAGGAATACTCGACCCCATCGGCCTCCTCGGCTTGGCTCAAGATGTTATTGGCCCGCTTAAACCCCTGAATGAGGTTCTCCCCATCCTCGGTCCCAAGCGCCTCCGCCAAGGCCCGCGCCCGCGCCACCAGAAGCGCCAGATCGTCATTGCCTTCCATCGCAATGCAGGCGTCGATGATGTCGTGCCGGATGCCTTGGTCGCGGAGATAGACTTTCAGGCGGTCGTGGAAAAATCCCAAAAGATCATTTTTATCAGCGTCTTGTCGGGCAGAGTTGAATGTGGACAAAAGCGGCAGTGTCAGAGTATTTTCCAACACCAGCCGGATCACCCCAAGCGCCGCGCGCCGCAGCGCGAAGGGGTCTTTGGACCCTGTGGGCTTTTCGTCAATCGCCCAGAACCCGGTCAGCATGTCGATCTTGTCCGCCAAAGCAACGGCCACGGAGACCGGGTGCGTCGGCACAGCGTCGGAGGGGCCGAGCGGCGCGTAATGCTCCGCGCAGGCCTGCGGCACGCCGTCGTCATGGCCCGCCGCCTTGGCGTAATACTTCCCCATAACCCCTTGAAGTTCCGGGAATTCATAGACCATCTCGGAGGCCAGATCGGCCTTGGCGATGCGCGCCGCCTCCGCCGCCAGATCGGGCTTGGCGCCGACCACCGGCGCGAGTTCCCGCGCCAGTGCCTCGATCCGGGCGACCCGGTCCGCCTGAGACCCGAGCTTGTTGTGGAAGGTCACGTCAGCGAGCGGTTTCGCCATGCCTTCCAGCCCGATGCTGTTCACCGTGCGCAGGTCGTTCTCCCAGAAGAACTTGGCATCCGCGAGCCGCGCCGAGAGCACCTTTTCGTTGCCCGCAAGGATCGTCGCGCCGTGATCGGCGGTCTCGCGATTGGCCACGGTGATGAATTTCTCGATCCGCCCCGTCTTGGGGTTGCGCACCGAGAAGAATTTCTGGTGCTCTTTCATCGACGTTTGCAGCACCTCAGGCGGCAGGTCCAGAAACTCTGCCCCGATGGCGCCCATCAGCACCACGGGCCATTCCACCAGCCCCGCGACCTCCGCCAAAAGGCCGCGGTCCTCGACCACGTCGAGCCCTTGGGCAAAGGCGAGATTTGTCGCATCGTGCCAGATGCCTTCCGCTCTTTCCCCAGCGTCCAGAACCACATGCGCCCGTTTGAGCTTCGCCGCATAATCCTCGAAAGACGTTACAGAAAACGGCTCTGGAGCCATGAAGCGGTGCCCTCGGGTCACATCTCCCGCCACCAGCCCATCCACGGACATATCCACAACCCGCGCACCATTCTCGTCGCTCAGGATGCACAAGATTGATTGCAAAGGCCGAACCCAGCGCAGCGACCCACTGCCCCAGCGCATCGACTTGGGCCACGGGAAATTGCGGATCACCCCTTCGAGCACCTCCGCCACGATCTCTTCGGCGGCCCGGCCCGGCTTTTCGATCACCGCAAAGAGCACAGGCCCCTTCGGCGTGTCGCGTTCCTCCACCTGATCGCGCGTCAGCCCCGCCCCGCGCAGAAACCCTTCAATGGCCTTCTCCGGCGCATCCGCGCGCGGCCCCTTGCGCTCCTCCCGCAGGGTGGGCGATTCGCCCAACATGCCCTCAACCGACAGCGTCAACCGGCGCGGCGTCGAGAACGCGCCCGCGCTGGCATAGGTCAGACCGGCCTCCACCAGCCCGTCCGTGACACGCTTTTTCAGGTCCTCGGCGGCCTTCACCTGCATCCGCGCGGGGATTTCCTCGGAGAAAAGTTCGATCAGAAGGTCAGGCATGGGTCAGTCGTCCAACGCGTTGGGAAGGGGGGGACATTCTTCGCCAATGACGGTCCCGTCATAGGCTTTCTCGCCGCAATCGTTCAGCTCGTGCCAGATATAGCCGCGCCCGTCGTCGGTGATCGCCACGATCCGGTCGACCCCGTAATGCACGTTCTTCTGGCTCAGGAAAGTCCGCGCCGTGCCGGCCTTGATCTCGGCCCCGAGCGCCTCGGCATCGAAGCAGCCGAACCAGTAGGGCGCGTTGCGCGGGTCGGGCGCGTCGATCTGCTCGAACCGCGCCGCGAGCGCCTCAAGGCTCATATCCGTCTGAAAACAAGCGCGAAACCGGATCGGCGAGCTGTCGGCGTCAATCGCCTCGAACGCGCTATAAGACACCGGCTCAGGCGCGCCCGACGCCACCGACACCAGCGCCACGCCGCCCGCGTCGCGCTCGCTCACCTCCGAGTAAAAGCCGTAGATTTGCAGGTAATAGAGCACCGCGCCCGCGATCAGTCCGATCACCACGAGCCCGATCCCGAGGAGTTTGCCGCTCAAACCGCCGCCTCCCAACCGCCCGCACGGGTCTGCACGAAGGCATCCGCACATGCCTTGGCCAGCGCCCGCACGCGCCCGATATAGGCCTGCCGTTCGGTCACCGAGATCACCCCGCGCGCATCGAGCAGGTTGAAGATATGGGAGGCCTTGATGCATTGATCATAGGCCGGATGCGCCATCACGATGCGCTTGCCGGTCTTGGGATCGACAGCCTCCTGCGCCAAGATCGCCGCACATTCCGCCTCGGCCTCCTCGAAATGGCGCAAAAGCACCTCGGTATCGGCCACGTCGAAATTCCAGCGCGCATACTCTTCCTCGGTCTGCCGGAACACATCGCCATAGCTCAGCGGGATCGGCGCGCCGGGGTCGTTGAACGGCATGTCCATCACGTGATCGATGCCGAGCACATACATCGCCAGACGCTCCAGCCCATAGGTCAACTCGCCCGAGACCGGATGGCAGTCATGCCCGCCAACCTGTTGAAAATACGTGAATTGCGACACTTCCATCCCGTCGCACCAGACCTCCCAGCCAAGCCCCCATGCGCCAAGCGTCGGGCTTTCCCAGTCATCCTCGACAAAGCGGATGTCGTGCAGGTCCATGTCGATCCCGATGGCGTCCAGCGAGCCCAGATAGAGCTCCTGCAGGTCCGGCGGGGAGGGTTTGATCAGCACCTGATACTGGTAGTAATGCTGCAAACGGTTGGGGTTTTCGCCATAGCGCCCATCGGTGGGACGGCGCGAGGGCTGCACATAGGCGGCGGCCCAAGGCTGGGTGCCGAGCGCGCGCAGCGTGGTGGCGGGGTGAAACGTGCCGGCCCCGACCTCCATGTCATAGGGTTGCAGCATGGCGCAGCCCTTGCCCGCCCAGTAGGTCTGGAGGCGCAGAATGATCTCCTGAAACGAACGCGGCGCGGCCTGCGACATTGGCGTGGATCCCGTCTGATTGCGCGCCCTACCTATGCGGCCCGGGCGCGCGGGTCAATTGCGCCACAATGCGCAAAACCTGTCTTTCGCCCATGGCCCCCGGAGCGATTCCCCGTGTATGGTCCATGCGGATATAACCGCGTGATTTTGCAGGACGACTTGAGACACATGAGGATGATGAAGACACTGCGTCTGGCCTTGGCCAGCTTGGTTTTGGGGATCTGGGGCGTGATCGTGGCGGCGCAATCTCCCGAGGATATCGTCTGGGTGCAGATCGAGGCGCATCCGTCGCTTCAGGTGGCGACCGAGCGGGCGCGGGCCTTCGCGGGCGATTTGCAGGATGTGAACGGCTTCACGCTCGGCGGGGGCTGGTATGGGATCGCGCTCGGACCTTACCGGCGCGCCGATGCGGAGCTTGTGTTGCGCAGTTACCGCGCCGAGGGACGTATCCCGTCGGACAGCTATCTGGCTGCCTCAGAGAGCTATGGGCAACAATTCTGGCCGGTGGGCGCGAATGTGCTGAACCGGGGCGTTCTGGAGACCCCGCTGCCCGGAACGGTGCCGCCCGAGACGCAGACTGTCGAAACCGAGACCGTTCTGCCTGACGAGACCCCTGCCGAGGCGCGCCGCAGCGAGCGGGCGCTCAGCCGCGCGGAGCGCGAGGATTTGCAGATCGCGCTGCAATGGGCGGGCTATTATACGGCGGCGATCGACGGTGCGTTCGGACCGGGCACACGCCGGTCGATGGCCGATTGGCAAAGCGCGAACGGGTTCGACCCGACAGGAATTCTCACCACCGCCCAACGCGCCGCGCTGCTCACGCAGTATAACGCCGTGCTCGACGGGCTCGGGCTGGCGCTGGTGCAGGACATGACCGCCGGGATCGAAATGCTGCTGCCACGCGATGTCGTGACCTTCGATCGCTACGAGTACCCCTTTGCGCATTACACAGCACAGGACGGCTCGGACGCGCAGGTCCTGCTGATCAGCCAAGCGGGCGATCAGGACACGCTGTTCGGGCTCTACGAGATCATGCAGACGCTGGAGATCGTGCCGCTGACAGGGCCGCGCGAACGTAAGGCGGAGAGCTTCACCCTTGTGGGGGAGAATGACCGGATTGTGAGCTATACCGAGGCCGTGCTCCGGGAGGGCGAGATCAAGGGCTTCACTCTGGTCTGGCCGCGGGGCGACGAGGCGCGGCGCACCCGGCTCTTGCAGGAGATGCGCGACAGCTTCACTCAAATCGACGGGGTGCTCGACCCGAGCTGGTCGAACGAGGAGGCGCAGGCGGTCGACCTTGTCTCGGGACTTCAGGTGCGCCAGCCCAAACGCACCCGCTCGGGCTTCTTCGTCGATGCGCGCGGCACGGTCGTCACAGCCCTTGAGGCGGTGCAGAGCTGCGCGCGGATCACGCTCGACGAGGTGACCGATGCGCGCGTGCGCCTGACCGACGACGCGCTCGGCGTGGCGGTTCTGGAGCCGCAAAGCCCGATCGCGCCCCGCGCTGTGGCCGAGTTCGCGTCCCACGCGCCGCGCCTGCTGTCGGAGGTCGCTGTGTCGGGCTTCTCCTATGGCGGGCTTCTGGGCGCACCGACAATGAGCTTCGGCGCGCTCGCGGAGTTGTCCGGCCTGCGCGGCGAGAGCGAATTGACGCGCCTGGAGGTCGAAACGCTCGACGGCGATGTGGGTGGGCCGGTCTTTGACCAGAGCGGCGCGGTGCTGGGGATGCTCTTGCCCAAGGACGGGGGCACGCGGCAATTGCCATCGCAGGTGAATTTCGCCGCCGATGGGGACATCATTCAGGCGGTTCTTGTCGCCGAAGGCGTCGCCACCCAAACCCGCACCGATGCCAGCCGAATGCCGCCCGAGGATATCACCGAACAGGGCCGCAACATGACCGTTCTGGTGAGCTGTTGGGAGTAGCCCGCCCGCGAGGCGCGGGACGCGCCTAAGCCTGCCGCGCCCAAGCCTGCCGCGACAGCGGCGGGCGCAGACCGGCAGCCTATCGGCATAGCCGATGGGCGAGAGGGGGCGGCAGGCGAAGTCCGGCAGGCGCTTTTCGCTCGCGAAAAGCTGCCGGTAGGACGACCATGTCCAAACGTTAACACGCCCCCACCGCGCGGTGCCTTAACGGTCTCAAATCCCGGAACGAATCGGGATTTGTATGTACAGGTGCCATACGCTTAGCCATACGCCGAGCCATACACCTGCCATCCCTTGTTTTTATGGCGTTAACGCCTCTATTCACGTTTTGTGCGAAAACCGCGCGGCGCAACGTTCGCCCCGTTAACCCTTTACGCCCCGAACGCGCCGCGCGCAGAGCCGCGACCTGCTGAGAGGCCGCGTCCCCGCACCGCCCTGCGACAAGCGCCTAAGCGATCCCCGGCCCCACCCGGATCACCGTCGGGCCATCCGCCGCGAGCGCCGCCCGCACCGCCGCCTGCATCTCCTCCAGCGTCGCCGGTTCCGCCGCCTGCGCGCCATAGGCCCGCGCCAGCGCGAGAAAGTCAGGGTTGCGCTGATGCACCGCGTTGGGCGCGATCTGGGCCCGGGTCATGCTGTCCTCGATCTCCCCCAACTTGCCGTTATCCCACAGGAAAATCGGCAGCGGCAGGTTCAGTTCCACCGCCGTGGCAAGCTCCTGAACGGTGTATTGGAAGCCGTAGTCGCCCGCGATCGCCAGCGTCGGCAGCCCCGGGCGCGCCACCGCGCCGCCAATCGCCGCCGGCAGCGCATAGCCCAGCGTGCCAAAGCCCGTCGGGTGGTGCCAATGGCCCGGCAACGGCATGTCCCAGACTTCCTTGGCCGCATAGGCGAACTGGGTCATGTCACTGTAAATCATCGTGTTTTCCGGCAGGCAGGCGCGCAGCGCATCCGCGACAGGTACAATCCCAGGCCGCTCGGCAATGACCTCGGCACGCCACCGCGCGCGCTGTTCCGCGACCTCTGCCTCGGTCCAGTCGCTCTGCCCCCCCGCACCCGCCGCAACCGCGTCTTCAAGCGCGCCGAACACCTCCTCGGCACTGCCATGAATCGCCGTGCCATCAGGCGGCGTCTGGGTCAGCACCTCTGGGTCGAGATCGACGCGCCAGACCTCGCCGCCCAGCCCGATCTCGCTGCGCCATGTATCCACCTCTGCAAGCTCGCTGCCCACAACAAGCGTGACATCCGCTCGTTGCAATACATCCGCATTGCCCGGTCGCGCCAGCATGGCCCCAAAGCCCAGCGGATAGTCTGCCGCAACGGTTCCCCGGCCCGCATAGGTCGTGAAGGTCGCAGCGCCGAAGGCGTCCGCAACACGCGTCACTTGATCTGTGCGCACATCATCGACACAGCCGCCCCCCAGCACGAAAAGCGGGCGCCGCGCCGCTGAGAGGGCCTCTACGAGGGATGCGATGACCTGTGCCGGGATTGCGGTGCGCGATATGACGCAAGGGGCTGCAGGACGGGCCTGTGCAGGCGATTCAAGAACCGAGATTGGCACCTGAATATGCTTTGTTCTTGGGCGCTTAGCTCTAAACTCGCCCAATGCGCGGTCGATCAGCGCATAGGCCGCCGCCGGGCTCCGCGCTTCTTCGGACCAATCGCTCACCGTCGCCCCGGCGGCGCGCTGATCGCGCATCTGGTGGAGTTGCCCGCGCGTGGCAGCGGTCTCCTCCAGACAGGACGAAATGACCAGAAGCGGCACCGAGTCCGAATAGGCCTGCCCCATTGGCGTCATGATATTGGTCAGCCCCGGCCCGGTGATGACAAAAGCCACACCCGGCTGGCCCGTGGCGCGCGCATAGCCATCGGCCATGAACCCCGCGCCCTGCTCATGACGGGCAAGAACATGGATGAGCCCGGCCCCCTCGATCCCGCGATAGAGCTCCTGATTGTGCACGCCGGGAATGCCGAACACATGGCGCACACCCCGGTCCTTGAGCATATGGGAGAGTTGCGCGCCCAAGGGCCGCTCTGCGGATTGCGCCATATCAGGCCCTCCAGAATCCAACGGTGAAAATCGCGTAGACCGCCAGCAGTTCCAGCCGCCCGATGAGCATCCCCATCGCCAGCAGCCATTTCGCGGTGTCGTTGAGCCCGGCGAAATTTCCCGCCGGGCCGATCTCCGGGCCCAGACCCGGCCCGACATTGGCCAGCGCCGTGGCCGCGCCGGAGACCGAGGTGATGAAATCAAGCCCTGTGAGGCCGAGGGCCACAGCGAGCACACCCATGGACACGACGAAGAACATGAAGAAGGACATAACCGAACTGAGCACGTCCTCGCCCACCGGACGCCCGTCAAAACGGGGGATGAACACCCCGTGAGGCGAGCGAATTTTCTGCAACTGCGCCCGGATCGAGGCCACCAGAAGCTGGTAGCGGAACACCTTGATCGAGCAGGCTGTCGAGCCCGCACAGCCGCCGATCAGGCCGATGAAGAAGAACATCATCACCGGAAACGTGCCCCAGAGCATGTAATCGGCATTGGCATAGCCGGTCCCCGTTGTGATCGAGATCACGTTGAAGAGCGCCGCCCGGAACCCCGGCTCGCCCGGCACCGCCTGACTGGACCAGACCGCCCATGTCATCATCAGCGTGACGACAGTCAGGATTCCCATGAACACCCGGATCTGGCTGTCGCGCCAAAGCGGTTTGGCGGTGCCTGCGAGCAATTGCACATAGCGCACGAAGGGCAGCGCGGCGAGGATCATGAAGACGCTGGCCACGTAATGCGTGCCTGCCCCGAACCCCGCGAAAGACGTGTCATAATTGGCCATCCCGCCGGTGGCAACGGTGGTCATGGCGTGGACCGTGGCGTCGAACGGATCAAGGCCGGTGGTGATGTAACAAAAGGCGCAAAGCAGCGTCAGCCCGACATAAATCACCGCGATCCGGGCCGCGATCTCACCCGCACGGGGCAGGATCTTGCCCATCGTGTCGAAACCTTCGGAGCGGAAGATCTGCATGCCACCCACCCGCAGTTCGGGCAGAAACACCATCGCCACAACGATGATCCCGATCCCGCCGAGCCATTGCATGATCCCGCGCCACAAGAGCAGCCCCTTGGGCAAGTCCTCCAGCCCGCTCAGCACGGTCGCGCCCGTGGTGGTGAGGGCCGACATCGCCTCGAAGAAGGCATCCACCGCGCGACTGTCGGTCTCTCCGAGCATGAAGGGCAGCGCACCGAAGACAGGCAGGGCGAGCCAGACGCCGGTGGTCAGAAGGAAGGTTTGCTGCAGCGTGAGCCCCTCCTTGACCCCGTTTGCACAGGCCAGCGCAATCCCGCTGCCCGCCACGATGCAGAGTGCCGCACTTTGAACGAAGACCGGCCAATGCCCGCGCCCTTCGGCCAAATCGACAAGCAGGGGCAGCAGCATGGCTGCTCCCAGCACGGTCACAAGCAGACCGATGACATATCCGACCGGGCGCAGATCCACCATGCCCGAAGCGTTGGCTTAGCCACCCGGGGGTGTCAAGCCAAGGTGCACCGGAAACGCGGGGCGGACAAAACCGGGTACGAAAACGGGCCGCCTGAAGATCCAGACGGCCCGCAAGATACTCAAATTTCGAAACTGGTTACGAAGAGGTGTTCTCGCGCTGCGGCATCGCCGGCGGGCTTGACGGAGCACGGGGTTTCTTGGCCGCCGGTTTCGCGGCAACGGGCTTGTCCTCGGCGGGTTTGGTCTGCGCGGCCGGGCTCGGCGCGGTCTCCGCCTTGGCCGATGGTGCGGTGGCGGGCTTTGCGGCAGCCGGTTTGGTGGCTGTCGTGGTTGCCGGCTTGGATGCGGCCGGCGTGGTCGGGCTTGCGGGTTTGGCCTCCGCAACCGGCGTCGACGCAGCTTTGGTCGCGGCCTTGGGCTCGGGCTTCGGAGCAGCTTTCTTTGCGGCCGGTTTCGGAGCGGCCTTTGCGGCGGGCTTGGACGTCGCCGTCTTAGCCGCCGGTTTAGGCGCCGTTTTTGCGGCGGACTTCGGCGCGGCTTTCTTCGCGGCCGGTGTCGGGGCAGCTTTGGCGGCGGGTGCAGACGCGGCCGTCTTCGCCACCGGTTCGGACGCAGGGGCTTGAGCTGGCTTGGCCGCGCGGGTCTTTGCATCTGCTGTCTTTGGGACTGCTTTGGCGGCTGCGGGCTTTTTCGGCGCGGCTGTCTTGGCAGCCGGTTTTTTCGGCGCCGGTTTCGGTTTCGCGGCAGGCTTTGCCGGCGCGGTCTCGGCGGCGGGCGTCATGGCTGCGAAAGCAAAGGGAGTGGGAGCGCTCTCGATGGCCGATTCCAGAATTTTCTGCGACAACCGCATCTGTCCCTCGACCATATCGAACATCGTTTGCGCAATCACCTGTTGCTGCCGGATGGATTGCTCCATCGCCTTGGCAGCCATCGCACTTACCTGCACCCCGGAGGTCATTGGGGCAAACATCATCTCAGTCAGATTGGCCATCGACTCGCCTTCCTTCTATAGCTTAACCGGCCTATAACACGAATTGCTGCAATGCAGAAGAGCGAACATGCCGCAGCGCGGCAACCGGCAAACTTGTGCACCCCCAGACGCAGAGGCGGCGCCCCCGGGATCACCGGACGCGCCGCTCAAAGTGCCGTTTTGCGATCAGGCTCAGCCCACGTGGAACAAGCTCTGGAACAGGCGCGGATCAAGGCTTTCTTGCTCAAAGGTCTCGCCCTCGGTCAGCACCGACACCGCGTCATGGCTGTGCAGGCTTTCCTGATGCGATGCCATCACCCGGAAATCACCGATCCGGTGGTCGGCCTGTAGTTCCGCGCAGAACAGGCGCGCCGCGTCCTCGACGAAGATCGGGTTGGCCGCGTTGAGTTCTGCGAAGGCCTGCTCGTCCTCACGCTTCACCATTACCTGCGTCTCGGTCGGCACGGCGCGGCGACAGGCCTCGATCAGGTCCTCGAACCACAGCGGGCCGCCATCCTCGTCGAGCACCACCGACACCCGCGCCACGGAGCGCTGCGAATGCGGCGTGGCCAGTTGTCCCCGCGTGGCGCGGGCGTGCTCGGACAGCTCCAGCGAACACGGACAGGTCGAGGAGTAGACATAGTCCAGATGCACGATCTTCTTACGCACGCCGGCCTGCTCTACGAGTTCCAGCGCAACATCGTAATACTGGTAGCCCGACAGGCCCGAACGCAGGCTCTCGATCTGCGCCGGGAAGCTGAAGCGCATCTGTATGCGTGCATCGAAGCTTTCGAGGTCGGACTTGTAGTCTTCCAGCGCCGCTTCGATCACCTCGAAGGAAAACGTCGCCTCCGCGTGCTTGTAGAAACTGCGCATGATGCGGGACATGTTGATGCCCTTCTTCTCCGCATCGAGGCTGACCGTCCCGGTCACGGAGGTCTCCAGCATGAGCGCATCGCCGTCGCGCGTCGCGTAGCGGATTGGCAAACGGAAATTCGAGATTCCCACATGCTGGATCTGCTGCTTGGCTCCCCGGATCAGGCTGGCGGGACCATTTTGCAGGTCGGGCAGCGTGTCCTTGTAGGCGCTGTCCACCGCGAAGGTCTCGGGATAATCCCGCGAGAAGGCAGGATAGTCCACGCCGCCCTCTCCGGGCACCAGCCGCGCAACCGACGGGTCAAGCTCCAGAATGTCCGTTGTCGAGGCCGACCGGGCCCAGCGGCGCAGCACGTCCAGTGCGGCCTCGGCCTCCTCGCGTTCGGGTATTGTCATCAGTTCGGGCGTATGAATGTTCATAGAAGTGGCCCCCCTTATTTTATGTGTCCCACCAAACTAAGCGCCGGGCCGGACAAGTGCCATTGATATCACAGATACGTGTCGTCGCATCCGGCGGTTCACGAAAGGTGGCGGATTTCTTTTCGCATTCCAGCCTTGAAATCAGGCACTGCGACCTAAGCACACGCCAGTGCGGCGGTGATGTCCGCCAGCAGGTCGCTCGGATCCTCGAGCCCGACCGACAGGCGCACGAGCCCCGGCGTGATCCCCAGCGCCGCACGCTGATCCTCGGTCAGCCGTTGATGCGTCGTTGTGGTCGGATGGGTCGCGATGGACTTGGCATCCCCGAGATTGTTCGAGATCACCACGACCTTCAGCGCGTTGAGAAACCGGAACGCCGCCGCCTGCCCGCCCTTCAGATCGAGCGCGAGCACCGTGCCACCCGCCCCGCCCATCTGCCGCTGGATCAGCGCGTGCTGACCATGGGACGGCAGACCGGGATAGATCACCCGCACAAGCTTATCCGACCCCTGCACGGCCTCGGCAAGCCGCTGCGCCGTCGCGGCCTGCGCGCGCACCCGAAGATCGAGCGTTTCCAGCCCCTTGAGCATGACCCAGGCGGTGAAAGGGGACATCGACCCGCCGGTGTGCTTCATATAGGGCTCCACGGTCTTGCGGATGAACTCCCGCGTGCCGAGAATAACCCCGCCAAGCGCCCGTCCCTGCCCGTCGATATGCTTGGTGGCCGAGTAGATCACCACGTCCGCGCCTTGCGCGATGGCGTTCGAAAACACCGGGGTAGCAAAGACATTGTCCACCAGAACGGTCGCACCGACTTTGTGGGCCAATGCTGAGACTGCTTCGATATCAACCGCCTCCAGCGCCGGATTGGAGAGCGATTCAAAGAAGACCGCGCGCGTGTCCTCGCGGATCGCAGCCTTCCATTGCGCCAGATCGGACCCGTCCACGAAGGTGACCTCCACGCCGAACCGGGTCAGGATCTCTTCCAGCACGTACAAACAGGACCCGAAGAGTGCTCGCGCGGCGACCACGTGATCGCCCGCTTTCAACATGGACATCAACGCGCCGGACACTGCCGCCATGCCCGACGCGGTGGCGAACCCGTCCTCGGCCCCTTCGAGCGCCGCGATGCGCTCCTCGAACATCGCCACAGTCGGGTTGCCGTAGCGCGCGTAGACGAACTCGTCCGGTCCGGCCTCCAGAAACCGCGACTCGGCGGCCTCGGCGCTGTCATAGACAAAGCCTTGCGTGAGAAAGATCGCCTCGCTGACCTCGCCATACTGGCTGCGCCGCGTGCCACCATGCACCGCTTTCGTGCGGTCCTTCCAAGTCTTGTCCATGCCGTGTCGTCCTTCACCTCTGCTGGGCACAAAAAAACCCCACCGCGGTCAAGCGAATGGGGCTACCCATCGGGTGACCTTTTAGCGGGTTGTTTAACGTGGCCCGCAATCCGGTAGCAAATCACCACAGTTGTGGAATAGTCTCCGCAGGCCGCGTGGTCAATTGTCAAATCAAGGGCGGTCTGCCGCTCAAGAGGCGTAGGTATCTGTGAATAACAGACGGGTCAGCCTTGGGACGATTTCACAAATGCCCGCACGTTCCGGCCTTTGCTCTACGCAACGCATGTGGATAAGCCTAAGGCTTTTCACCGTCATCCTCGATCAGATACTCTTGGAGTTGGGTCATTTGCCAGATCAGAAACGCCATCAGCGCAAGCGGGAAGCCAAAGGTTTCAATCTTCACCCATGTGTCAGTGGACATGGTGCGCCAGACCACTTCATTGGCGATGGCGAGGACCGCGAAGGCGAGACACAGGCGACGCGTGAGGATCATCCAGCCTTCCTCGCGCATCGGGATCAGGTCGTGCAGGATGAAAGCCAGCCAACTGCGACGCAGGGCAAGTCCCGTCCCAAGCAGACCGGCGAAGAGGCCATAGACGATCGTCGTCTTCATCTTGAAAAAACGTTCGTCATTGAAATAGGCCGTCAGCCCGCCAAAGACGATCACCATGAGCGCAGTGAAGATCTGCATCCGGCTCAGCGCGCCTGTGAGCATCCAAAGTGCCAACATCGCGATTAGCAAGATCGGGATGAAGATCAGTGCCGAAACGATAAAACCGGAATATTCCGTCCCGCCGAGCACATAGGTCTGGTCGCGCATCCGCAGATACAAAAGGAAGAAGACCACGGTGGGGCCGAGTTCCAGCACCTGTTTCAAGACCGGGTTGATGTCCTTGGGCGTGGCCATGCGGGCTCCTTGCTATCCTCCGACCTCAACTATCACAGCCCCCGCCGCGATCAATGCCATAAGCGCAAGGCGGCGCGGGCCGACGGTTTCCTTGAGGAACACGTAGCCGATCACCGCGGCGAAGACGGTGGAGGTTTCGCGCAACACAGCCGCCTCGCCCACTTGGTCGAGGCGCGTGGCGAGCATGATCGCGCCGAAGGAGAAAAGCGCAATGATCCCGCCGCTTATGCCCCGAAGTGCAAGTGGAGCGAGCGTCGGCGGATTGTCCATACGCCGCCAGCGCACCGCCGCGACTACCGGGAAGAGCGCGCCGTCGATCATGAAAAACCACGCCAGAAAAGTGAACGGATCGCCGGTGGCGCGGATGCCATAGGCGTCCCATGTGGTGTAGAACGCCACGAACAGCCCGGTACAGACCGCGAGCCCAAGCGCCAACGGCATGGTCGCGCGCCCCACCTTCAACGTGCGCAGATTGTACCACGCAAGCCCGTAAATACCCGCGAGAAGCACCGCGACACCGAGCCATTGCACCGCCGAGAAGCGCTCGCCAAAGAGCATGTAGGCGCCGATCACCGTGAAGAGCGGGCCCGTGCCGCGCACCACCGGATAGACCACTGTATAAGCGCCTTTGCTATAGGCCCACGCCTGCAACACCTTGTAAACAGAGTGAATACCCCACGCGATGGCAAAGATCGCCCACATATGCGGCTCTGGCCACGGCACCATGAGGAGCGCCACCGGGGCGGCCATCAGCCCATAGGACAGATCCACCGCCCCACGTGTCAGCCACGGATCGTGTCGGCCCTTTTGCAGCGCGCCGAAGGCGGCGTGCAGGAAGGCCGCAAGCAAAGCGAGCCACATGGCCGCCCGGGGTCCGGCGTCGGTCCCCTCGATGGACAGGATCCATTCTGTCATGTCCGGGCGGTCAGTCGTCCTGCAAGCCGGTCAGAGCGGCTGCGAATTCTTCCGGATCGAAGGGCGAGAGATCGTCGATCTGCTCGCCGACCCCGATGGCGTGGATCGGCAGGCCGAATTGATCGGCCAGCGCGACGAGCACACCGCCCTTCGCGGTGCCATCGAGCTTGGTCATCACAAGTCCCGACACATCGGAGACTTGCTGGAAGATCTTCACCTGGTTGAGCGCGTTCTGCCCGGTGGTCGCGTCGAGTACCAGCAGCGTGTTATGCGGCGCGGTCTCGTCCTGTTTGCGGATCACCCGGACGATCTTGGCAAGCTCCTCCATCAGATCGCTGCGGTTCTGCAAGCGGCCCGCCGTGTCGATCATCAACAGGTCCGCGCCCTCGGCCTTGGCCTTGGTCATGGCATCAAAGGCGAGGCTCGCCGGATCACTCCCTTCGGGCGCGGTGAGCACCGGCACCCCTGCACGCTGTCCCCAGACCTGCAACTGCTCGACAGCGGCGGCCCGGAAGGTGTCCCCGGCGGCGATCACCACTTTCTTGCCGGCTGCCCGGAATTGCGAGGCAAGCTTGCCGATGGTCGTCGTCTTGCCCGAGCCGTTCACACCGACGACCAAAACGACCTGCGGGGTCTGCGGGTAGAGCGGCAAGGGGCGCGCGACCGGCTCCATGATCCGGGCGATCTCACCAGCAAGCAACTCCTTGATTTCCCGCACGGATAGCTTCTTTCCGAAACGGCCCTCGGCGAGGTTCGCAGTGACACGCAGCGCGGTGTCGACCCCCATGTCGGCGGAGATCAGCAGTTCTTCGAGCTGTTCGAGCATATCATCGTCGAGCACCCGGCGGGTGACCGGCTGGCCGTCCTTGCGCCCGAACAGACGCCCGAGCAGCCCGCCGGTTTTCTCAGCGGTCTCCGGCTCCTCGCTCAGGTCGCGCGGCGGCTGGGTCGTGGACACCGGGTTCGGCATCGGCTTGGGCACGGGGCGCGGCGGCGCGGGCGTGCTGGGCGCAGGGCTTGGGGTGATTGGCTCGGGGGAGGCGGGATTGGCGAGCCCAGCGATCTCGCGGGCCTGTTCGAGACTGATCTGCCCCGGTTTAGTGCGCTCCAGCAAGGGGTTATCCACGGGGCGCTCCGCCGGATCGGGCCGTTCTGCCGCGTCCTCCGGAGCCTCCGGCGCAGCATCCTGTTCCTCTCGCGCGGCCGATGCGTCTGGCTCTGCCCCAGCCTCCGGCTTCGGCGCAGGCGCTTCCTCCGGCGTGGGCGGCGGGCTGGCCTCATCGAGCGCCCCACCATCCTCGACAATCGCCTCCAAGCCCTCGTCGAGTTTAGAAGAGGAGTTGAACAGCTTGCTGCGCAGCTTCTTGAAGAATGACATGACTGCCTCGTCTCTTGCCTCACTGCCACCTACACCGCCCAGCATGGCATGAAAAGCGGCCACTGACATAGGGGCCAGACGTGGAAGAGCTTACCAAAGCCTGTCTAATTCGAGCAATTCATTGCCCGGTGCGCTCACACCTCGTCCGGGAAATGGCGCATGGTGAGCCGGATCGGGTTCGGCGCGGCCTGCCCCAGACCGCAGATCGACGCATCCGCCATCGCCGTGCACAACTCTTCCAGAAGCGGCTGGTCCCAACGATCGGCCTGCATCAGCTTGACCGCCTTCTCGCAGCCAACGCGGCAGGGCGTGCATTGCCCACAGCTTTCATCTTCGAAGAATTTCAGCATGTTGAGCGCTGCATCGCGGGCGCTGTCCTGATCCGACAGCACCACGATCGCCGCCGATCCGATGAAAGTGCCATGTTCTTGCAGCATGTCGAAATCCATCGGGATATCCGACAGGCTTGCAGGCAGCAGCCCCGCCGAGGGTCCGCCCGGCTGGTAGGCCTTGAACGTATGGCCGTCCAGCATCCCGCCCGCAGCCTCCAGAATGTCCTGCATGGTTGACCCGGCCGGCAAAAGGTAAACGCCGGGCTGTTTCACGCGGCCCGAGACCGAGAAACTCCGCAGTCCCGTGCGCCCGTTCTTTTCGACACCGCTCAGCACCTCCGGCCCCTCGCGGCAGACCCGCGCCACCCAATGCAACGTTTCCACATTGTGCACGAGCGTCGGCTGTCCGAAAAGCCCGACCTGGGCGACGAAGGGCGGGCGGTGGCGCGGCATCCCGCGCTTGCCTTCGATACTCTCGATCATCGCGCTTTCCTCGCCGCAGATATAGGCCCCGGCCCCGCGCCGAAGCTCGATATAACCTTTATCCACATACGACGCGTCTTCCAGTGCCTTGATTTCCCGCCGCAAAATCTCCAGAACGGCGGGGTACTCGTCACGCATGTAGATATAGCAGCGCTCCGCTTCCACGGCCCAGGCGGCGATCAGCATCCCTTCAAGAAAGAGGTGAGGCACGCGCTCCAAATAGTAGCGATCCTTGAATGTTCCGGGCTCACCCTCATCGCCATTCACGGCCAGATAGCGCGGCCCCGGATTTGCGCGCACAAAGCCCCATTTGCGGCCCGACGGGAAGCCTGCCCCGCCCAGACCGCGCAGCCCACTGCCCAGAACGGTCTCCTGAACCTGCGCCCAATCGCCAGTCTCACGCAAGTTGAGAAGCGTCTCGTAACCCCCTTCACTCCGGTAGGATTCAAGCGTTTCATAGCTGGGGATAACCGTGTGGATATCTTTTGTCGCAACGGCCCGGGCGGTCTTTTCAAAGGTCGCGTGATCGATATGCTTGTGACCAAGCTCCAGCACCGGCGCGGTATCGCAGCGGCCCATGCAGGGCGCGCGCAAAACCCGCACCTCGGCGGCGTCCAGCCCGTCCTCCAGCGCAGCCTTGAGCGCTTGCGCCCCGGCCAGCTCGCAGGAGAGCGAGTCGCACACCCGGATGGTCAGCGCAGGCGGCGGCGTTTCACCTTCTTTGACCACGTCAAAATGCGCATAGAAAGTTGCGACTTCGTAGATCTCGGCCATCGACAGACGCATTTCTTCCGCCAACGCGCGCAGATGGGCGGCGCTGAGATGGCCGTAACGATCTTGAATCAGGTGCAGAAATTCGATCAGCAGATCGCGCCGACGCGGACGCGCCCCGAGCAGCGCCCGAACCTCTTCGAGCGCCGTGTCATCAAGCTGACGCCCCTTGGTGTGGCGCCGACCCTTGCCCTTGCCAGACTTCCAAACGCCCTGCCGTTCATCCAGTGCCATGCGCATATCCCCATCGGAATTTCTCAGCGGACCCTACCAGCGCGCAAAAGCCGTAAAGAGGCGAAAAACGACATATTGCAGCGCTTTGCGCGAAGCGGTGGCTTTGATCCCCCGTCGGTGTTTCATATAAGAAAACCGCGCCCCGGTTTTTCCGCGCGGCGGCCCAACCTGCGCCGGAATACCCGTTTACCGGTTCTTGACGAAGCCCCACTACACTCCGCGTCACATAAAGGACACCGCACACCCCATGTTCTGGTTCGCCCTTGCCAGCCTGACCCCTGCCGCGCTGCTCGTCGGCGCAAGCCTGATCGGCGGGCTATGGAGCGGTGCGGCGATTGCGGCGATCACGGTGCTGGTCTTCGTCATGGACCGGCTCGTGGCGCGGCTGATGCCGGACACACAGGACCGCTCGGGGCGGGCGCTGTTGCTCACGCTTGGCGCCGTGCATTTCGGCCTCTGGACTCTGGGGATCTGGGCGCTGGGGCAACCGGGACTGCTGGACTCGCTCGATGCCCTGCTGCTGGTGATTGGCTTGGGTCTTTACTTCGGCCAGATCAGCAATTCCAACGCCCATGAACTGATCCACCAGCCGGACCGCCTCGCGCGCAGGCTCGGCGTGGCGATCTATGGCTCGCTGCTTTTTGCGCATCACACGTCGGCCCACCTGCGCGTGCATCACGTACTAGCCGCCACGCCGGATGATCCCAACACCGCCCGTGCAGGCGAAGGGTTCTGGCGCTACCTGATCCGGGCGTGGCCGGCGGGCTTCATGGCCGGAAAGCGCGCCGAGGACCGGCTGTCGCGGCAAACAGGCAGGCCGCTCTGGCGCCATCCTTACGCGGGCTATTTGGCGCTAAGCACAGGCGCTTGCGGACTTGCGGTGCTGCTCGGCGGCACGCGGGGTCTGGCCGGGCTGCTCGTGATCGCGGCCTATGCGCAGGTGCAGCTTTTCCTCTCCGATTACGTGCAGCATTACGGGCTCACACGCGCCCGGCGCGGCCCCGGCACATACGCGCCTGTCGGGCCGGAGCATAGCTGGAACGCGCCGCAGTGGTATTCCTCGGCGATGATGCTCAACGCGCCGCGCCATTCGGACCACCATTTGCACCCCGCGCGCCCCTACCCGGCGCTGGAGCTCGACAAAGCACAGATGCCGGTCTTACCGCATTCGCTTCCGGTAATGGCCGTTCTGGCGCTGTTCCCGCCGATCTGGCGGCGGGTGATGGACAAACGGGTCGCGCGGTGGCGCGCCTCTGAGCACAATGCAGCGCGGGTGCCGGTTTGAGGCCGGCACGACTGGCGAATCCGCGCGGCCCGTGGCACTCTTCCCCAATGACATCGCTGCGCCTCTGTCTCGCCCTTATTCTCAGCCTCGCCTCTGCGCTCCCGGCGCTGGCACGCGACATGACGGCAGAGGAGTTCGAATCCTATACCACTGGGAAAACACTGTTTTTCGGCCGCTCCGGCGCACCCTACGGAGCCGAGCGCTACCTGCCGAACCGCCGGGTGATCTGGTCCTTTCTCGACGGAGAATGCAAGCACGGCACATGGTACGCCGAGGGCAACGATATCTGTTTTATCTACGAGGACGCCCCGGACAGCCCGCAATGCTGGCGCTTCCAGCGCGGCCCGCGCGGGCTGGTGGCGCTGTTTCAGGACAACACGCCCGGCCAGCCCCTCTACGAGGCGCAGGACTTGGGCGAAGAGATGATCTGCCTTGGCCCCGAGGTGGGGGTGTAACGCCACGATGTCCGAGATCGCGTCCCGGGTTTGATCCGGGAGTTCGGCGACGTGCAACGCTGCGCCCCGAACAGCGAGGCCCCGGGTCAGGCCCGGGGCGGTGTGGTGCACCCGGGCGTTAGGTCCTGTTCAGAACAATGAGCCTTGCTCGGGCTTGTCCGTCTTGGCAGCCTTCTTGCGCGGCCCAGGCTTGGCGGGGGCGGATGCGCCGCCAATCTCCAGCACCCCATCGGCAAATTGCACCTCAAGCCGCGCGGCCCCCTCGGCCTGTGCTTTGCGCGTTGCCACCGTGCCATCGGCGCGCACGATGGCATAGCCGCGCTGCAACGTAGCCTCGTAGCCCAACGTCACCCGGAGCCGCTCCAGCGCTTCTAGCCGGTCCGAAAGCCGCGCCAGACGCGCCGCGCCATCTTCCTGCAACGCCTTGGCCCGCGCCGCAAGGCGCTCCCGCGCCCGCTCAACCTCCGCCGCCGCCCGCGCGGGCTGGAACCGCCGCAGCTTGGCGTCGAGATCGCGCCGGTGCTGCGCCGTGCCACGCGCCAGCGCCGGCACCAGCCGGGACGCGGTTTTCTCGAACCCCGCGCGCTGGCTTTCCACCGTCCGGCTGAGCACATGGGGCCGTAGCCCGGCGGCACGTTCGGCCAGAAGGCCACGCTGCCGATCAGTGAACGCGCGCAGCACATCTTCGAGCCGGTCGGCCCGGTCGAGGCGCTGGCGCGGCGCATCAAGCAGGCGCTCGGGCCGGGGCAAGGCACGGCTGAGATCGCGCAGCCGCTGTCCGCGCCGCGTCACACTGGCCGACAGCGCACGGGCCAACCGCCCTTCGGCCTCCTGCACCCACGCCAGCAAATCGAGCCGCACCGGAACTGCCATCTCCGCCGCCGCCGTCGGCGTAGGGGCGCGCCGGTCGGCGGCAAAGTCGATCAGCGTGGTGTCGGTCTCATGCCCCACAGCCGAAATGATCGGGATCACAGAGGCCGCGGCCGCCCGCGCGGGCGCCTCCTCGTTGAAGCCCCAGAGGTCCTCGATGGACCCACCCCCACGCGCCACGATGATCAGATCCGGTCGGGGCAAAGCGCCGCCGGGGCGGAGCCGGTTGAACCCCTCGATGGCGGCGGCGACTTGCGGCGCACAGGCCTGCCCCTGCACTGCCACCGGCCAGATCAGCACTTTGCGCGGGAAGCGGTCGCGCAGCCGGTGCAGAATATCCCGGATCACCGCGCCCTGCGGCGAGGTCACAACCCCAATGATCTCAGGCAGATAAGGCAGCTTTTGCTTGCGCGCCTCGTCAAACAGCCCCTCTGCGGCAAGCGCCTTCTTGCGCTTCTCCAAGAGCGCCATCAGCGCGCCCTCGCCCGCCACAGCAATGGTCTGGGCGTTGAGCGAGAACTTCGACTGGAAGCCCGAGGCGGTCATCTTGCCCTCGGCGACCACCTCCATGCCTTCTTCGGGCATCACTCCAAGCCCCGGCACCTGCCCCTTCCACGTCATGCAGGAGAGCACGTTGCGGTCGTCCTTGAGGTCGAAATAGAGATGGCCCGAGCGCGCCAGCACCACGCGGCCCACCTCGCCGCGCACCCGCACCCAGCCAAGCTCGCCCTCGATCAGTTTCTTCACCACCCCCGCGATCTCGCCGACCGAATATTCGGGCGTGTTGGAGCCGGGAACGGGATCGTCGAGAAGGTCCATCATGCTCGCCTTTGTCGCGTCTTGCTGGCTTGTGCTGCTCTGCCAGGCAGCTTAGAACGCGCGGCATCCAAGACCAAGGGGGCGCGTGCCATGAATATCCTGATCCTCGGAAGCGGCGGGCGCGAACATTCCCTTGCCTGGGCGGTTTTGCAAAACCCCAAATGCGACAAGCTGATCGTCGCGCCGGGCAATGCCGGGATTGCCCAGATCGCCGATTGCGCGACGCTCGACATCAATGATGGCGCAGCGGTCGTGGAGTTCGCGGCCTTCGAATCCATTGATTTCGTGATCATTGGCCCCGAAGCGCCGCTGGCCGCCGGGGTGGCGGACGCGCTGCGCAATGCTGGCATCTCCGTCTTTGGCCCCTCCGCCGCCGCCGCCGAGCTTGAAGCGTCCAAGCGCTTCACCAAGGAGATCTGCGCCGCCGCAGGCGCCCCCACCGCAGCCTATGCGCATTTCACCGACCCGCAGGCCGCCAAGGACTACATCCGCGCGCAAGGTGCCCCGATCGTCGTCAAGGCCGACGGGCTCGCGGCAGGCAAGGGCGTGATCGTCGCGATGGACGAGGCCACCGCGCTCGCAGCCGTGGACGATATGTTCGGCGGCGCGTTCGGCGGGGCTGGGACCGAGGTTGTGATCGAGGAATTCATGACCGGCGAGGAGGCATCGTTCTTCGTACTGGTGGACGGGACCGACGTCTTGCCCATCGGCACCGCGCAGGACCACAAACGCGTGGGCGAGGGCGACACCGGCCTGAACACCGGCGGGATGGGCGCCTACTCGCCCGCACCGGTGCTGACCGAAGCCCTGCAGCAACAGGCGCTGGAGCAGATCATCAAGCCCACCATGGCCGAGATGGCCCGGCGCGGGACCCCCTATCAGGGCGTGCTCTATGCCGGGCTGATGATCGAGAACGGGCAGGCACGCCTCGTGGAGTATAATGTGCGGTTTGGCGATCCCGAATGTCAGGTTCTGATGATGCGGCTCGGCGCGCAGGCAATGGACCTGATGCAGGCCGCCGCCGAGGGACGTCTCGCCAAGGCCCGCGTCAACTGGGCCGACGATCACGCGATGACCGTGGTGATGGCCGCGCAGGGCTATCCGGGCACGGCGGAAAAAGGGTCGGTGATCCGAGCGCTGGACGGGCTCCATGAGGACAGCAAACACATGGTATTCCATGCCGGGACCGGTCGCGCGCAGGGCCAGTTCATTGCCACGGGCGGGCGGGTGCTGAACGTGACAGCGCGCGGGTCCGATCTGCAAGAGGCACGTGATGAAGCCTATGCAATGGTCGATGCGATCGACTGGCCGGGCGGGTTTTGCCGCCGCGATATCGGCTGGCGCGCGCTGGACTGACGGATGCGCGCGGGCGGCGGGCGGCAAGGGCGAGGGGCCAGCCCCTCGTACTCCCCGGGATTTTTCTTGACCAAACGAAGCCAAGGGCGTGGGACACTTGGAGAGTGGGCACTCTCGCCCAACACGCCCCGTTTACCTCAGTCGCAAGCCATCGCCCGTGCAAGGTTTGCCGGTGTGAAGGGACCGAGATCACGCGTCGTGATCCGCCCCCTCTCAAGCCGCGCAGCCATCACCCGCGACCAGTTTGCATTTGCGGTCACGATCTCCCGCGCCGCCCCGCAATCGCGCAGACCGCCCGTGATGAATTCTTCGCCGATCCGGTGGTTTGTCAGCCCGTCTTCATCCGCAACATGGACCAGCGCCCCGTCCTCAAACCGCCAGATGCGCAGGCGTTTGGCCAGATGCGGGCGGTCAATATAGGCCAACTCCACCCGCCCGTCGCCATCGAGATCGGCAATCGCGGCAGGCGCGAGCCAGCGGTTGCGGGTGCCGATATGCGGGGTGGCAATACGGATCAGCCGATCCCCATCGAGACGATAGATCACCAGCGCGGCGCCTTCAGTGAACCGGCTTTCGACCACCACCGCTTCGAGCGCGCCGTCGCCATCCACGTCACTCAGGCGCGGTGCGATGTCCTCGAAGACAGACGTGCGGGGCAACGTCACGCAGGCGCGCCCCGGCGGGCCGCTGAGGCAGAGCCGGCCCCATTCGGGCAGATCGCCCATGATCGCGTGGCCGTACCGGTCCGTCGGCTCGGAAAACGCCGCGCGCCATGGGCCTTGCGCAACGCTGGCCGCATGGGCCGGGTGCCACAGGCAAAGCGCCAGACACGCGCCGCGCGCCAGACCGCGCCAGAGGCGCCACGGGAAACGCGGCGCCTTGCGCATTTAGATCTGCTTCTCGGGCATGCGCACCACGAGCCCATCGAGCGCGTCGGTCACCTTGAGCTGGCAGGTCAGGCGCGAGCGTTCGGGGTCGGGCTCATAGGCGAAGTCGAGCATGTCCTCTTCCATGTCGTCCTTCGCGGGCAGTTTCTCGACCCAGGCCGCGTCGACATAGACATGGCAGGTCGAGCAGGCACAGGCCCCGCCGCAATCGGCCTCGATGCCCGGAATGTTGTTGTCGCGCGCGCCTTCCATCACGGTCAACCCGGTCGCGACCTCGACGACATGCTCTTTGCCGCCATGCTCGATATAGGTGATTTTGGCCATCTTCCGCCCTTTCCAAATTCGATTTCCGCATACCTAATCGCGCGCGGCGCTGCCTGCCAGCCCCTTTTGCGCGCTTGCGCTTTCCCCATTGCGACAAATCGCAAATGTTCTATGTATGTTCTCATGCATGTCGCTCAATCCATACCCAACGGCCCGGCGCACTGGCCGCGCCCGCCTGCCGCGCTGACCGCGGCGCAGCTGACCCTGCCGCCCGAGGGCGCGCGGATCGCCGTCGCGGGGCTGGTGATCCTGCGCCAGCGCCCCGGCACCGCCAAGGGCGTGATCTTCCTGACGCTGGAGGATGAGACCGGGGTGGTGAACATCATCGTGTGGCGCAATATCTATGAGCGCTTCCGCCGCGCGGTGATTGCGGGCCGCCTGTTGCGCGTCACGGGCCGGGTGCAGCGCGCCCATGCGGTGACCCATGTGCTGGCCGAAGAGATCGAGGACATCTCGCATCTGCTTGATTTGTTGGTCCGTCCCGGCGCAGAGGACGGCACCGCTCTACCCCATGACATGCCGGGCCTGTCGCGCACGGACACATGGGAGCCGAAACACGGGCAGCGCTAGCCACGCGCACCGATCCGGGCTATCTTCGCGCAAACGCCCTTCAGAGGCCGAGCAGATGATCCGACCCCGCGCCATTTTCCCGCTCTTGGCTTGCCTTGCGCTCACCGCTTGCCTGCAAGGCGGCGAGGGGGGCAGCGGCGCAGCGGGCCGTGACGCGCCAGAGGGCGCGGCGCCCGGCACCTGTTGGGACAAGACCGTCACCCCTGCGGTGGTCGAAACCGTGACCGAGGATGTGCTGGTGGAACCGGCGCGGATGTCGCCCTCGGGCACGGTGCAATCGCCGCCGGTCTATCGCAGCGAGACCCGCCAGCGCATTGTCGCGCCGCGCCAGGTGGACTGGACCGAAGTGGTCTGCCCCACCGACCTGCGCGCCGAGTTCGTCGCGTCGGTGCAGCGCGCGCTGGCGGTGCGGGGCTATTATGCAGCGCCCGTGACCGGCCAGATGAGCGCGGCAACGCGCGAGGCGATCCGGCAGTATCAGTCGCAGACCGGGCTTGGCGGGCCCACCCCGGGCGTGCTCACGATCCGCGCAGCACAAAGCCTCGGGCTTTGGGCGGTGCCGCTCAGCGACGGGTAGCGCCTGTCAAAGGGCGTGCGCGCCCTGTGAGCCTGTCGCTGAAAACTGGACAACGGTTTTCAGCTTTCGGGCATGCATTATCAAAGGATTGGAACGCGGCGCGCTGCTGGTTCACGATATCAAGACGAGGATCATCACCCCGGTGATGAAGCTCACCAGAAACAGATTGCGCCCGACACGGCGGGCACGCCGCGACCGCTTGTGCAGCCACTCCGGCACTGAGGACCACAAGGCGTCACCACGGAGTTCGAAGAGCATATCGACAGCGACCACCGCGACGATCAGCGCGAACCCGGACAGCCATAGGGTGACCGGCAGGGGCGCGAGGATCTGAACCGCCGCGAAGGCGAGCGCGAGGCCCAGCGGGGCCATGAGGGCGGCGATGAGGATATCGACGACGCGCATGAGGTGTTTCGGCCTTCCTTCTTCGACAGAGGGCTTTCATAGCTGCGGGATCGGGCGCGGATATGGCGTTGTTGAGACCAATTTGCAGCACTGACACCAACCTCACCGCAAAAGGGTTAACAGACAGTAAAAAAGCCGGACCTTTCGGCCCGGCTTTCTCAAAGTCTGTTCTGAAAACCGCGCTGCGGCGCTCAGTTCGTCTCCAGACCCAGCGCAACGAAGCGCGGATCGCCCGCCCGGTTGACCAGAAGCAGCAGCGATTTGCGCCCCGCCTCACGCGCCTCGGAGATGCGCTCCTGCAGAACCGAGATGCTTTCCACGCTCTGCTGGCCCGCCTCGGTGATCACATCGCCGGCGCGCAGGCCCTTCTCATAGGCCTCCGACATCTCGTCCACATCGGTCACCGCAAGGCCGATCAGATCATCCGCAGCGCCAAGCTGGCCGCGTAACTCGTCGGTCAGCGGGCTGATCGTCAGGCCGAGGATCTCGGCCGTTGTGGGCTCTTCGGTCTCATCGGGCGCGGGCGCCGCTGCAGGGACAGCACCCTCAGCCTCTTCGCGGCGGCCCAGCGTCACGCGCAGGGTCTCGGTCTTGCCGTCGCGCAGGATCACCACGCGCACCGTCTCACCCACCGGGCTGTTGCCCACCGTGCGCACCAGACCGCGCGTGTCCTCGACCTCCTGACCTGCGAAGCTGAGGATCACGTCGCCCGCTTCCATGCCGGCCTCCTTGGCCGGGCCGTCCGGCACGTCGGTGACCATCGCACCAGCGGTGTTTTCAAGACCGTCGATCGCGTCGACCATGTCCGGCGAGATGTCCTGAATACGCACGCCGAGCCAGCCACGACGGGTCTCGCCGTATTTCTGAAGCTGGTCCACCACACGGGTCACGACGTTGGAAGCCATAGAAAAGCCAATGCCGATGGAGCCGCCATTGGGCGACAGGATCGCGGTATTCACGCCGATCACATCGCCATCCATGTTGAAGAGCGGGCCGCCCGAGTTGCCCCGGTTGATCGCCGCATCGGTCTGGATGTAGTCGTCATAGGTGCCGCTCAGGGCGCGGTTGCGGGCCGAGACAATCCCGGCGGAGACCGAGAAGCCCTGCCCCAGCGGGTTGCCCATCGCAATCACCCAATCGCCCACGCGGGCAGTGTCGCTGTCGGTGAAAGACACGAATTTCAGCGGTTGATCAGCCTCGACCTTCAGGAGCGCGATATCGGTGTTGGGGTCGGTGCCGATGACCTCGGCCACCAGCTCTTCGGTTGGCTGGCCATCGCCGGGGAAGAACTCGATCAGGATCTCGTCCGCGCCCTCGATAACGTGGTTGTTGGTGACGATATAGCCGTCCTCAGAGATCACGAAGCCGGAGCCGAGGGCCGAGGAGCGGCGTGGGCGCTCGCCCTGCCCGCCACGGTCCTGAAACTCGCGGAAGAAGTCCTCGAAGGGCGAGCCCTCGGGCACGATGCCCTGCGGCCCGGTGCGGCCCTCAACGACCGTGGAGGTGGTGATGTTCACGACCGAGGGGCTGATCTTGTCGGCCAGCGGCGCAAGGCTTTCGGGGCGCGCGTTGGCCACGAGCACCTGCGCGAGCACCAGAAGCGAGGCCAGCAGGCCGAGCCAGAAGAGGCGCAGGGGCCGCCCTTCCTCTAGGCCCTTGGCTTTGACCCGGGTGTTGGCTCTTGCGCGGGGTGTCGAATTCGCCTTCGGCTGCATTCGGAAGTCTCCTGAAGTCTTGGCGAGCGGCGTGGATCGCCGCCCTTCTCTCAAACGTGCATCTAGGGTTGCACCAATGCAACATTAAAGATGTGCCGCCCTCTCGGGGTTTCAACAGGTCGTGAACACTCAGAACCCAAGCTGGAACGCGCCCCAGATAAGCAAGAGCCCCAGCGCCACGGCCATCAGCCCGTTTTGCCGCAAGACTGCGTCGGGGATGTTGCGGATCATCTCCAGCAGCGTGCGCAAAAGCGAAGGGGCCAGTGCATAGACCAGCCCCTCCACAAAAAGTACCAGCCCAATAGCCAGCAGCAGGAACCCCATGGTTACTGTCCGCCCGCCGCCGCTCCCTGATCGGAGCGCAGGAAGTTGAAGAACTCGGAGTCCGGCGTGAGAACCATGGTCGAGTTCCGCCCTTGCAGCGATTGCTCATAGGCCGCGAGCGAGCGGTAAAACTCGAAGAATTCCGGATCCTGCCCAAAGGCTTCCGCAAACACGCGGTTACGCTCGGCATCGGCCTCACCTTCGATGATGCGCGCGTCCCGCGTGGCCTCGGAGAGAAGCTCCTCATAGGTCCGGTCGGCTTGCGCCCGCACCCGTGATGCGGCCTCCCGGCCCCGGGCCCGTTCGTCGGTGGCTTCCCGTTCCCGCTCGGCGATCATCCGGCCCAGCGTCGCATCGAAGTTTTGATCCGGCAGGTTGGTTTGCCGCAGACGCACATCGCGCACCGAGATCCCGAGGGCGTTGGCCCGCCGTCCGGCTTCCTCACGGATACGGTCCATGAGCGAGGCCCGTTCGGGGGACAGGATGGTGTTGGAGGTCACACCGTCGGCACCGAGAACCGCCCGGATTTGCGAGTTCATGATGTCGCGGAGCTGCCGATCGGCTTCCCGAAGCCCGCCCACGGAGACGGCCTGACGGAACTGCACGACATCGTCGATCCGCCACAGAACGAAGGCGTCCACGAGCAGCCGCCGGTCGTCGGCGGGCGTGACTTCGATCACGTTGGTCTCCAGCGACAGAATCCGGTCTTCATAGCGCACGACCTCGTCGATGACCGGCACCTTGAAGCCGAGACCGGGCTCGACCACGACCTGCTTGATCTGTCCGAAGCGCAGCACGAGGGCCCGCTCCCGTTCGTCCACGATGAAGAGCGAGGACAGCACGCCCGCGATGGCGAGCACAGCGATGGGTATCAGAAAACGCATCAGTTGGTTCCTCCGCTGGAGCGGCGCAGTTCGTTGAGCGGCAGGTAGGGCACGACCCCTTGTCCGCTGTCACCGATGCCTTGCTCCAGAATGATTTTATCCACGTCCCCGAAGACCTTTTCCATGGTCTCCAGATACAGGCGCTTGCGGGTGACTTCCGGCGCGGCCTGATATTCGGTCAGAACTGCGAGGAAGCGCGAGGCTTCACCGACGGCCTCGTTCACCACGCGGGCGCGGTAGCCTTCGGCGGCCTGCAACACGCGTGCAGCCTCACCACGGGCTTCCGCAAGGCGCTGGTTGGCATAGGCGTCGGCACGGCGCTCAAGCTGGTCGCGCTCTTGCTCGGCGGCTTGCACGTCCCGGAAGGCGTCCACGACCGAGATGGTCTGCGGGCGTCCCTCTGCATCGGTCAGCGTGACCTGTTGCGACGGCGGGTCGACCTTGTTGACGTTGACACGCAGGATGTTGATCCCGGTCTGCCGCTCCATCAGCAGGCGCTGCACCTCTTCCTGCACCCGTTGCTCGATCAGACCCCGGTCCCGGTTGAGGATCGGCGCAAGCTCGGATTGCGCGATGGCTTCACGCATCACGGCCTCGGAGATCGACCGGATGGTCATTTCCGGCTCGCGCAGCGAGAACAGGAAGTCGCGCGCATTGGCGATGTTCCAAACGACCTGGAAGTCGACATCGACGATATTCTCGTCGGTGGTGAGCATCAGCCCTTCATTGTTGCCGGCCCGGCCCGACACGCCGATATCCTCGGTGTTGTTGGTCGTCACGTTGATGACTTCGGCAGTGACCAGAGGCCATGGCGCGAAGTTCAGACCTTCCGTGCCAAGCTGGTGGAACTCACCGAGAAACAACTCGACGGATTGTTGTTCGGGGCGCACGGTGTAGAAGCTGGCCATGCCCCAGAGCACGAGCGCGATCAGCCCAGCAATGCCGAGTGAGCCCTTGGTGAGCAATGGACCGCCGCCACCTCCGCCGCCGCCGGAGCCGCCACGTCCGCCGCCATCGCCGCGTCCGCCCATCAGGACGCGCAATTGCTCCTGACCCTTTTTGACAAGCTCGTCGATCTCGGGAATCTGCGGATTATCGGATCCGCCGGGACGACGGCCACCGCCATTGTCGCCGCCTCCGCTCCCGTTATTGCCGCGATTTCCACCGCCGCCTGAACTTCCTCCGCCGCCCCACGGGCCGCCGCTATTGCCTGCCATAGACTGTCTTTCCCTTTTCATCTGCCGCCCCGTGCGGCGCTTGCTGTGTAACCTGTGCGCTTAAAGCCCGAATTCAAGCTGTCCGCACCGGTGTTTTCATCGTCACGATCTCTTCGCTCATGGTCGGATGCACCGCCACGGTTCGGTCGAAATCCTCTTTGGTTGCGCCCATTTTGACGGCAATCCCGGCCAGTTGGATCATCTCTCCCGCGCCGGGCGCGACGATATGACAGCCCAGCACCTTGCGCGAGGCCTTGGAGACCACGAGCTTCATCAGCACCCGCTCGGGATGACCGGCGAAGGACGTCTGCATCGGCTTGAAGGAGGTTGCATAGACCTCGATTTCCTCTTGCTCGCGCGCCGCGTCCTCGCTCAGACCCACGGTGCCGAACTCGGGCTGGGTGAAGACCGCGCTCGGGATCAGATCATGATCCACCGGCGTCGGGTTGCCCTTGAACACAGTCTCCACGAAGGCCATGCCCTCGCGGATCGCCACCGGTGTGAGGTTCACCCGGTCGGTCACATCGCCAATGGCATAGACCGAGGGCACGGCTGTCTGGCTGTATTGGTCGACCTCGACCGCGCCGTTGCGCGCCCGCCCGATCCCGAGCGCCTCCAGCCCCATATCGTCGGTGTTGGGCTTGCGCCCGGTGGCGAACAGCACCTTGTCGAACACGGCCTCGGTACCATCGGTGAGCTTGACCCAGACCGGCCCGTCGTGATGCGTGCCATGGGTGACAACGCGCTCGCCTGCGGGCATGGCCGAGGCCTCGGGGCCAAGCTCGGCGCGGTCGGCGGCGGCGGCCATCTCGATGATGTTGGTGCCCACGCGCAGGTCGATCCCGCGATGCTTCATGCCTTCCGCAATGAGCCCGCGCGCCTCCTCGTCAAAGCCCCGCAGGATCTGCGCGCCCCGGTAGATTTGGGTGACTTGTGTGCCCAGCCCGTTGAACACCCCGGCAAATTCGCTGGCGATATAGCCGCCGCCGACGATCAGGACCCTTTTGGGAAGCTCGGGCAAGTGAAATATGTCGTCCGAGACCATGCCAAGCTCGGCGCAGGGCATGTCGGGCCGCACGGGCCGTCCGCCGGTGGCGATCAGGATGTGCTTGGCGGTGAACGTGCGCCCATCCGACAGCGCGACTGTGTGCGGGTCCTTCAGCGTCGCGCGCGCATCGAAGCTGTCGACGCCGGAGTTTTTCAGCAGCGTCCGGTAGACATTTTCAAGCCGGTCAAGCTCGGCGTTGAGCTTGGTGCGGAACTGCCCCCAATCAAACGCCCCGTCCGCGATGTCCCAGCCATAGGCCCGGGCCAGCTCGGGCATCTCGCCATATTCGGAGGCGAACACCATGAGTTTCTTGGGCACGCAGCCCCGGATCACGCAGGTCCCGCCATAGCGGTCGGCCTCCGCGAGCGCGACTTTCGCGCCAGCATCGCCTGCCGCGACCCGCGCCGCGCGCACCCCGCCCGAGCCGCCACCAATCACGAAAAGGTCATAGTCAAAAGTACTCATGGGGATCGGTCCTTGCTGTCTGTGCCTGCGCCCGCGATGTGGGCCGCCCGCAGCCGCGGATCAACCGCCCCGCAGCCACACCTCGTCAAGCCCTTGATCTTGCTCAACACGTCGCCGTTACCTGCCGCTCAGTCGCCCAGATCGACGAACAGATTGTCGGTCTCGACGAAGTCGATCTTCCCGGTCTCCACCGTGCCCTCATTGATATCGCGCACCTCGACCCGCCCGTCGCCATAGCCGATCACAACGCTGTCGCAGATATCGATGAAAAGCCCGTTCTCGACGATCCCGGGGATCTGGTTCAGCACCATCGCAAGCTGGCGCGCATTGCCGATCCGGTTCAGATGCAGATCGAGAATATGGTTGCCCTCATCGGTCACGAAGGGCACCTCGCCATTCATCCGCAGCGTCGAATTGCGCCCGAGCACGTCCATCGACACCAGCGTTTCCTCGACCAGCGCCTGCGTGGTCTGCCAGCCGAAGGGAATGACCTCGACGGGCAGCGGAAACGCCCCGAGCGCCTCGACTTCCTTGCCCACATCGGCGATGACGACCATCCGGTCCGACGCAGTGGCGACGATTTTCTCCTGCAAGAGCGCTCCGCCGCCGCCCTTGATGAGGTTCAGATCGCTGTCGAACTCGTCGGCCCCGTCGATGGTCACATCGAGCCACTTGGCCTCGTCGAGCGAGATCACCTCGATCCCGACCTCCCGCGCCAGCTCGGCGGTACGGGTCGAGGTGGGCACGCCCTTGATCTTGAGCCCATCCTCCCGGACCATCTCGCCCAGACAGCGCACGAGCCACGCAGCAGTCGATCCGGTCCCGAGCCCGACCCGCATCCCGGTCTCGACATAGTCGGTCGCACGCTTGGCCGCGACGAATTTCGCCTTGTCGATGGGGGACAGCTCTCCGGACATGCACGCGACTCCTTCATGTTCGAAGGGCCTTATACTGCGCATCCCCGGCGGGTGCGACCGCAAAAAACCGCACAGCCCCGACCCGGCCAGACTTGCCAGTGTCCCACGCCAAAGCTGCGCACCCTGTTCTTCCTTTGGCGAAAAGTATCCTCGGGGGTTTGGGGGCAGACAGCCCCCAAACGCGCCGCTCCCTCTCGCACATCGGCTGCGCCGATATGCTGCCGGTCATCGCCCGCCGCTGACGCGGCAGGCTTGGGCGCGTCCAAAGCTAGACCTGCGGGTCGGGGTTCACCGTATGCCCATCCACCGCGATGACCTGCCCAGAAATCCGCCGCGCGGCGTCCGAGCCCAGAAACACGGCCATGTCGGCCACATCCTGCGACGTGACCCATGTCTTGAGCGACGTGCCCGACGCATAGCCCTCAGAGACCTGATCACGCGTCATCCCCTTGGCGGCGGCCTCGCGCTCCAGCACGCCTTCCATGCGCGGGCCTTCCACCGCGCCGGGGCAGATCGCATTGGCCCGCACCCCAAAGGGCCCGAGCTCCATCGCGGCGGTCTTCATCAGCCCGATCACCGCCCATTTGGCCGCCGCATAAGGCGCGCGGTTCGGATAGCCATGCTGCCCGGCGGTGGACGAGGTCACGACAATCGCCCCCTGCCCCGCAGCCTTCATCCGAGGCGCGGCGTGCTTGAGCGCCAGAAAAGCCCCGTCCAGATTGACCGCCACACAGGCCCGCCAGTCCTCCAGCGCGATATCCTCCAAAGCCGCCGTCGGCCCCGCGATCCCGGCATTGGCGCAGAGCACATCGACCCCCGGCATCTCCCCGATCACCGCAGCCATCGCGGCCTCGTCGGTCACATCGACCTGCCGCACTTGCCAGCCCTCCGGACAAGACGCCAGCGCGCCCGCATCCACATCCGTCACCCAGACCGCATAGCCCGCCGCGTCGAAGGCCTCACCCATCGCCCGGCCAATCCCGGACGCCCCGGCGGTGATCAGAACATGCTTCATAGGGCACCCCCTGCACCGCTCCAACCATGGCGCGGGCTGCAAGCCCGGGCCGCGCCCGACCCTCCCCCCGGGAGGGCGCACCGGCGATGTCTTTCAAAGCTCACAGGACATGGATGCTTTTGGGCGCAGCGTGCAGACCAAGCCTGCCCTGCGCCCACCCAGGGTCGGGCGCGGCCCTCCGCTCTCCCGCTCACCTCGGCTGCCCCACATGCCGCCCGACGCCCTCCGGCATCGCAAGCCCCGCCTGCGCCTCCCTGAGCACGGCCAGCGCTGCCACGATCTCCGCCGAGGGCTCCGAGGGCCGCCGGGTCTCCAGATCGACATGGACCAGGAAATGCTCGCCCGTCGCGAGCACCGCCCCGTCTGCGGTCATCTCGTGCCAAACATGCAGCTTCTTGCCCTCCCCGCCGAGCACCCGCGTGCGCACTTCGATCAGCGTGCCCGCAAGGGCCTCACCGATATGGCGGATATGGGTCTCGGCGGTGAAATAGCTGCCACCCGCTTTGATATACTCCGGATCGCAGCCGATCATCTCCATGAGCCGGTCGCTGGCATCGCAGAAGGCTTGCAGGTAGCGGGTTTCGTTCATGTGCCCGTTATAGTCGGTCCAATCGAGCGGCACGGCGCGGCGCAGGGTGAGCACGGGCTGGCTTGGGTCGTCCAGATCAGCGACCTTTGCGGCCAGCACAGTCCCCTTGCGCAGCCCGGCCTCGTGCTGGTTCAGCACCGCGCCCGCGCCCCAATCCTGCGCCTTGAGCGCGCGCATCATCGCCACCAGATTATTGTCCCGCGTCCGTTCCAACTCGCGGATCGACAGATGCCCCGATTGCGCATCGGACTGCCCCGCGATCAGGTCCACCAGTTCGTCGGTGAACTCCGGCACATCCATCAGCTTGGTCCACGGCCATTTCAAAGCAGGCCCGAACTGCGCCATGAAATGCTTCATCCCGGCCTCGCCGCCCGCCACGCGGTAGGTCTCGAAAAGCCCCATCTGCGCCCAGCGGATACCAAACCCCATCCGAATGGCCTCGTCGATCTCCTCGGTGGTCGCGACCCCGTCCTTCACCAGCCAAAGCGCCTCGCGCCAGACCGCCTCCAAGAACCGATCCGCGATATGCGCGTCGATCTCCTTACGCACCCGAAGCGGGAAGAAGCCGACCTCTTTGAGCAGTCCCTCCGCTGTGTCGAGCATCGCCGCGTCATTGGCGACGGTGCCGACGACTTCGATCAGCGGCAGCAGATAGACCGGGTTGAACGGGTGGCAGACGATGATCTGCGACGGGTTGGCCGCGCCGTCCTGCAACTCCGAGGGCTTGAAACCGGAGGTCGAGGAGCCGATCACCGCGCCGGCATCGCAAGCCGCCTGCATCTCCGCGAGTGCCGCGTGCTTGATGTCGAGCCGTTCCGGCACGCTTTCCTGTATCCAATCCGCCCCGGTCACGGCCTCGGCAATGGTCGGATGGAAGGTCAGCGCGCCTTCATCGGGCAGGGCCGTGTCGAGCAGCCCGGGCAGGGAGCGCCGTGCATTGGCCAGCACCTCCCCGATCTTGCGTTCGGCCTCCGGGTCGGGATCGTAGACCCGCACATCCCAGCCGTTGAGCAGGAACCGCGCGGCCCAGCCGCCCCCGATCACCCCGCCGCCTATGATCGCCGCTGTCTTTGTCATTCTATGAAGTCTTTCGTGCTTGCTGCCATCCACTGCGCTTAACAGGCGGTAAACGAGGCGTGCGTATGTACAGGTGCCATACGCGGAGCCATACGCCCTGCCATACGCCATATGGCAGGGATTTTAGTCCTGCGGGGCGCGCTTGGTGAGGCCCAGTTTAGCGCGCACCTCTTCGGGGCCAATGACCCGCGCGCCCATGGTTTCAATGATCGTGTGGGCGCGTTCCACCAGTTGCCAATTCTCCGCCAGCACGCCCTTTTCGAGCCACAGATTGTCCTCCAGCCCGACCCGGACGTGGCCCCCCGCCAGCACCGATGCAGCCACGTAAGCCATCTGATTGCGCCCCAATCCGAAGGCCGAGAAGGTCCAGTCCTCGGGCACGTTGTTGACCATCGCCATGAAGGTATTGAGGTCATCCGGCGCGCCCCACGGCACGCCCATGCACAGCTGCACCAGCGCCGGGCTGTCAAGGACGCCATCGGCAACCAATTGTTTTGCATACCATAAATGGCCCGTGTCGAAGGCCTCGATCTCGGGCTTGACGCCAAGATGGGTCATCATCCGGCCCATCGCGGTGAGCATGCCGGGCGTGTTGGTCATCACATAGTCCGCCTCGGCGAAGTTCATCGTGCCGCAATCGAGCGTGCAGATCTCCGGCAGGCATTGCTTGACATGCTCGACCCGTTCGGCGGCGCCGATCATGTCGGTGCCCTCCTGCACCGGCAGTGGGCGTTCGGTCGGGCCGAAGACGATATCGCCGCCCATCCCGGCAGTGAGGTTCAGCACCACATCCACCTCCGCCTCGCGGATGCGATCCGTCACCTCACGATAATATTCCAGTTTCCGGCTCGGCGCACCAGTCTCCGGATCCCGCACATGGCAATGCACAACCGCCGCCCCCGCCTTCGCCGCCGCAATCGCACTCTCGGCGATCTGCTTGGGCGAGCGCGGCACGTGGGGGCTGCGGTCCTGTGTGCCGCCCGATCCGGTGACGGCGCAGGTGATGAAGACTTCCCGGTTCATGGACAGGGGCATGGGGCGTACTCCGCTGGTCGTGTCATTGGCCGCACCTTGCATGGTGCACCAACCAATGTCATCCGCGAAAATCGACCCGGCGCCCCCTGTCCGCGACGCCGGCCGTCCAAGACTAATACGGCATCGGAAAGGCCCGGTGCGCCGCGCCGATTTCCGTCATCACATCGTCTGACAATGTGAGGTCCGCTGCGCCAAGTGCCAGATCGAGCTGCGTTGGCGTGGTTGCGCCGAAGATCACCGAACACATAAAGGGCCGGGTCAGGCACCACGCAAGCGCCATTTGTGTGGGGTCGAGACCATGCCGCTTGGCGATCTGCAAATACGCGTCTACCGCGTCGAAGACGCGCTCGGATTTGCGCCCGCCCATATTCGGATTGAGCGACATGCGGCTGCCGTCCGGCACCTTTCCGCCCTGATATTTGCCTGTCAGAAAGCCCGCGCCGAGCGGTGAGAAGGCCAGAAGGCCGACGTCTTCATGCGCGCTCACCTCCGCCATGTCGGTGTCATAGAGACGGCAGAGCAGCGAGTATTCGTTCTGCACCGACGCCACGCGCGGCCCGCCCGTTTTCTGCGCGGCCCGCAGCCATTGCATCGTGCCCCAGGCGCTTTCATTGGACAGTCCAAAGGCCCGGATTCGGCCCTTGTCGACCTCTTCCTGCAATGCCCCCATGCAATCGGCCATGTTCTGCAAGGTCGCCGGTCCGTTCTGACCGGAGGGGTCGAAATCCCAGTTCTGTCGGAACATGTAGCTGCCCCGGTTGGGCCAGTGGAATTGGTAGAGATCAATATAGTCGGTCTTGAGCCGCCGCAGCGAGCCCTCGACCGCCATCGGGATGGTCTCGGGGGTGATCGGCGCGCCATCACGCACATGCCTGAGCCCCTCACCGGAATGCTTGGTGGCGATCACCACCTCATGGCGACGCATCGTGTCCTCGAGCCACAGCCCGATAATGCGCTCGGTCCTGCCAATGGTCTCCGCCTGCACCGGATTGACCGGGTACATCTCGGCAGTGTCGATGAAATTGACCCCGGCCGCGAGCGCGTGGTTGATCTGCTCATGGCCCTCGTCCGCGCTGTTCTGACTGCCCCATGTCATCGAGCCCAGGCACAATTCACTGACCTCGATCCCGGTCCGCCCCAATGGCTTCATTCGCATCTTTCGATCTCTCCCCACAAAAGTCTTTCCCGCTTGGCGTGCACATCAACAGGGCTTGACGTCCCTGTAAACCCCCGCCAAATTAGAACATAAAGTGAACGTACAGCTACAGAGTCGTCACGTCCCTAACAAGGATGTCTTGCCAGACCATGAACGTTTCCCAACATCCGCTTCTCGGTCGGCGGCCCGCGCGGCAGGCGCCGCAGGTGACCTTCCTGCCGCAAGACCCGGATCTGGCGATGATCTGCGGCCGCGTCCACGAGGCCTGTGGCGGCGCGCGGCGCACGCTGGCCCTGTGGCTGGCGGGGCAAATGGCAGGACCGGTCCTGTGGATCACACCAGATTGGGGGACGGACCGACTCCATGCGGACGGGATGGCGGACTGGGCCGAGCCGGGGCGGTTTGTCTTCGCGCAGGCGCAGCGCGCCGAGGATGTGCTCTGGACGATGGAGGAAAGCCTGCGCTCCGGCGCGGCTGCGCTGACCGTGGCCGACCTGCCCGCCCCCCCGAGCCTGACACATGTACGGCGGATGCATCTGGCCGCCGAGGCCGGCGCAGCGGCGATGGGCCGCGCGCCGTTGGGCCTGCTGCTGACCCCCGGCATGGGCGGCGCGCAAGGGGTCGAGAGCCGCTGGCACCTCGCGCCCGACCCCGGCAGTGCCGGCCCGGGCGCATGGTGCCTGTCTCGCCTGCGTGCGCGCACCGCGCCGCAAAATACATGGCGGGTGCTCTGCAGCACGCACACGCAACAGGCGAAGTTGCAGATCAAAGCCGCGTGATATCCCGATCCACCTCTGCGGGGCCGCAAAAATCAGAGTAGGATAGGCGCAGCCGACACCCGGAGACGCGACATGTCTACCCAGATCTCCCGCCGCCATCTGCTGCACGGCCTACTGTGCACGCACCTGCTCAGCCATCCCGCCCACGCACAGATGCGCAACTACGTGCTCGCCCCGCGTGATGCCACGATCACCTTCCTGTTCGAGTTGAGCGGGTTCACGCAGTCCGGAACCGCCCCCCTCGCGTCCGCGGATATCCGGATTGATCCCAGCAACCTGAGCGCCGCTCAGGCCGATGTCACGGCAGACCTCACACAGGCCCGCACAGGGTTGATATTCGCAACCCAGGCGATGAAGAGCGCTTCTGTTCTGGACACCGAGCGTTTCCCGACCGCACGCTTCCAAGCTACCCGCGTAACACTGGGCCGGTCCGGGCGCCTGTCGGAGGGTGCGGGCCTGACCGGGAACCTGACCTTGCGCGGCGAGACACGGCCCGTGCGCTTCGACGCCGCCCTGTTCCGCCCGCAAGGCAGCGCGCCGGACGATCTTAGCCTGCTCGATATCCGCTTGCGCGGCGCGATTGCCCGGTCCGAGTTCGGCGCAGACGGCTACGCCGATCTGGTTGCCGACCGCGTCGAACTCGATATTCGCGCCCGGATCCGCGCATTCTGAGCGGAAAAGCACCGGCTACAGCGAAAAACGACGCGCGCTGTCGAAACCGGGAGTGACATCGCGTACCGCACAGGCGATGAGGGCGGTATTATGCGCCTGCTGATCTCCTTCGCCGCCCTCTTCCTGTCCGTTCTGCTCTTGCAATTATCCACTGGCGGTGTGGGTCCGCTCGATGCGCTCTCCGGCATCGTCCTCGACTTCTCCCGTCAGGAAATCGGGCTGCTGGGCTCGGCGCATTTTCTGGGCTTCTTCATCGGCTGCTGGCTGGCCCCGCGCCTCATGGGCTCGGTGGGCCATTCACGCGCCTTCGCCGTGTTCACCGCCATGGGCGCGATCGGGCTGATGGCACATATGCTGGTCGTCGACCCCTACGCATGGGCGGCGATGCGGGTAGCGTCCGGGCTCTGCGTGGCTGGATGTTACACTGTTGTTGAAGCATGGCTGCAGGCGAAGGTCACCAACGAGACCCGGGGGCGGACGATGGGTGTCTACCGCGTGATCGACATGTCCGGATCGCTGGCGGCACAGATGGTGATCTCGGTGCTCGAGCCGGCGTCCTACGTGTCCTACAACATCCTCGCGATCATCTGCTGCGCGGCGATCCTGCCGCTGGCGCTAACCCGCGTGCAGCAGCCCGAAACGCCCGATGCCCCGCGTCTGCGCCCGAGCCTTGCCTATGCCCGCTCGCCGCTGGCTGCCGCCGGCGTTCTCGTCGCGGCCCTGTCAAGCGCCTCGTTCCGCATGGTCGGGCCGCTCTACGGACAGGAAGTCGGTCTGACCACGCCGCAGATTGCTTGGTTCCTGTCGGCCTTTGTGCTCGGCGGCGCGCTTTCGCAATATCCAGTGGGGTGGCTGGCCGACAAGTTCGACCGCCGCAAGGTGCTGATCGGGCTATCGGTCGCCGCGATCCTGTCATGCTATGTGACGATGTTCGCCGTGGAGTTCGGCATCGCAGGGATCATGCTCTCGGCAGGCCTGTTCGGCTTGACGACCTTCCCGATCTATTCTGTCGCGGCGGCCCATGCTCATGACTTTGCCAAGTCCGAGGAACGGGTCGAACTCTCGGCCGCATTGATGTTCTATTTCGCGGTGGGCGCAATCGCCGCGCCCTATGTGGCCTCGGCCCTGATCGACATGTTCGGGCCGAATGCCTTATTCGCAATGATCTCTCTGGGCCATCTGGCCCTGATCCTCTTCGGCCTGAGCCGAATGCGGGTCCGCGCTGCCGTCACGCGCACGCGCTATATTTATGCGCCTCGCACCACTTTCCTCATCGGCAGGTTGCTGGGTCGCACACGTGAGGACAACCCACCGGGCGGTAAAGACTGAGCGCGCGGACTGGCCCTTGCACGCATGGTGCGTTACAGGGGAGCATCACTTGCTCCACAGGACAGACCATGGCCCGTCATCTGATCACTTCCGCCATTCCGTATATCAACGGAATCAAGCACTTGGGGAATTTGGTCGGCTCACAACTCCCTGCCGATCTCTATGCACGCTACCTGCGCGCGCGCGGCCATGAGGTGATGTTTCTCTGCGCCACGGACGAGCATGGCACCCCGGCCGAACTGGCCGCCGCCAAGGCTGGCAAACCGGTTGCGGAGTATTGCGCCGAGATGCATGCGGTACAGGCAGAACTCGCGCACGGCTTCCGGCTTAGCTTCGACCATTTCGGGCGGTCCTCCTCGCCACAGAACCACGCCCTGACCCAGCATTTCGCGGCCCGGCTCGATGCCGCCGGGCTGATCGAGGAGGTCAGCGAGAAACAGGTCTATTCCAAGACCGATGGCCGCTTCCTGCCCGACCGGTACATTGAGGGGGTCTGTCCGAATTGCGGATATGACCGTGCGCGGGGCGATCAATGCGAGAACTGCACCAAGCAGCTCGACCCCACCGACCTGATCGAACCGCGCTCCGCGATCTCCGGCGCGACCGATCTCGAAGTGCGGGAAACCAAGCATCTCTACCTGCGGCAATCGGCGATGAAGGATGAGCTTGACGCGTGGATCAGCGCCAAAACCGACTGGCCGGTTCTGACCACCTCCATCGCGAAGAAATGGCTGCATGATGGCGACGGGCTTCAGGACCGCGGGATCACCCGCGATCTCGATTGGGGTGTGCCCGTCCGGAAGGGCGACGCACCATGGCCGGGCATGGAAGGCAAGGTCTTCTATGTGTGGTTCGATGCGCCGATCGAATATATCGCCTGTGCCGCCGAATGGGCCGAGGCGCATGGCAAGGACGACGCCGCGTGGGAACGCTGGTGGCGCACGGACAAGGGCGCCGAGGATGTGCGCTACACGCAATTCATGGGCAAGGACAACGTGCCGTTCCACACGCTTAGCTTCCCGGCCACGATCCTTGGGTCGGGGGAACCGTGGAAGCTGGTCGATTACATCAAATCTTTCAATTACCTCAACTACGATGGCGGCCAGTTCTCCACCTCGCAGGGGCGCGGCGTCTTCATGGATCAGGCGCTCAGCATCCTGCCGCCGGATTACTGGCGCTGGTGGCTCCTGAGCCACGCGCCGGAAAACTCCGACAGCGAGTTCACCTGGGAGAACTTCCAGGCCGCGATCAATAAGGACTTGGCCGATGTCCTAGGCAACTTCGTGAGCCGCGTGACAAAATTCTGCCGCTCTAAATTTGGCGAGGCAGTGCCAGAAGGCGGCACTCCAAGCGCGGCAGAAGAGGCACTCATCGCGGATCTACAGGCCCGCGTCGCACTCTACCAGTCTCTGATGGACCAGTTGGAGATCCGCAAATCCGCAGCCGAACTCCGGGCAATCTGGGCAGCAGGCAACGAGTATTTGCAAGCCGCGGCCCCATGGTCCACGATCAAAGAAGAGCCGGGCACCGCGGCGATGCAGATCCGCCTCGCGCTCAATCTCTGCGCGCTCTACGCGCAATTGTCGGCACCGTTCATCCCCGACGCAGCGGAACGATTGGCGCGCGCCCTGAACACCGGGACCGATTGGCCTGAGGATTTGCGCGACGCGCTGGAAGGTTTACCAATCGGGCACTCATTCGAGGTACCGGACAATCTCTTCGCGAAGATCAGCGACGACTCTCGCGAGGATTGGCAAGGCCGGTTCGCGGGCGAAGCGTGACCTCGTCCAAGGCCGCTTTTTCGGCATGGCGGTTGGGAAGCACGCTGCCGCAGTCGGCTTGATCTCGCGCAGTATCCGGAAATCTCAAGACCCGAACGCGCACGACACCGATCAAGGCTGGACAATCGCGTCCGCGTCCGGACGTTGCGACACGCCAACATAGCCAGTGGGGCGATTTGCCGGTGCCGGTTGCGGAGCGCCCCTGCGCGAGACCCAAACATTGCAAGCTGTTCGAGTAGATGGGACCACTTCATACCGAGCGAGGAATCTTCACATAGCCGTGCAGCTCAGAAGTCTTCCCAGCCATCTAGGTCACTATCAAGTTCCAAAGCCGTGTTGCCCACAGTTGGTGCCGATGTTGCCTTCTGGACCTGCGCCGTCGTGGAAGAGGTTTGGGCAACTGGCTGCGTTCTGGAACGTGAGGCCCCCGTTGCCTGCATGACGCCGCCGGATATCCTGAATTTTGATACCGCACCGACAAGCGCGTCGGTTTCCGAAGTCAATGCATGGCTGGCTGCCGTCGTCTCCTCGAACATCGCTGCATTCTGTTGCGTGACTTGATCGAGTTCGGTCACAGCAGAATTGATTTCGTTCAAGCCAGCCGCCTGTTCCTTTGTCGAAAGCGCGATATTGGCGACGATTCCGCTGATTTCCGAGATCGACTCGACGATCGCAGACAGGGCGGTTCCCGTACGGTCCACCAATTCCACGCCTGAATTTACTTGAGTCTCGCTCGCAGAGATTAGCTCGTTGATCTCGCGTGCCGCATCGGATGACCTTTGCGCCAGTGCCCGGACTTCGGTTGCGACCACCGCGAATCCGCGGCCTGCTTCCCCGGCCCGCGCAGCTTCGACACCTGCGTTCAAGGCAAGCAGATTTGTCTGGAAGGCAATGTCGTCGATAACACTGGTGATCTTTGAAATCTCTTGCGAGGATGTCTTGATACCGTCCATCGCCGCGATCGCGTCGCGAGCGACCTGTCCCCCCTCTTCCGCGCGGTTTTGAGCCGCTTTTGCTTTGTGGCTAGCCCCTTCCGCACCCTCGGCTGCAGACTGCACCGAGCTGGTCAGTTCATCGAGCGATGCTGCTGTTTCTTCCAGAGTTGCAGCCTGCCTTTCCGTGCGCCGAGACAGATCGTCCGCCGCAGATGTGATTTCCTCGGTTTCGCTTCTGATCGATGTGGTATTCCGCGCCACTGCTTCAATCGCGTCCTCAAGGGCCTGCAGGGCCGAATTGAAATCAACACGCAATTCTTCGTAGTCGGCGGGAAAGACGCTGTTGATCTTGGACGTCAGATCACCTGCAGACAGGTTTTTCAACGCCGCACCCAGAGCATCTACGACGCTGCGCTGGCTTTGCGAGTTGGCAACACGCCGTTCTTCGGCAGCAGTCCGCTCCATCTCGACAGCGGTCACGTCCATACCAACAAAGACACTCTTTTCAGGCGCGCCATCAAGCCCGTTCACGGTCACAAAAACACCATCGGTAGCACAAACCTCTCCGGAGTCCGCATGCCTGAACGCAAAGCGACCAGTTGCGGACGCCACTTTCAACGGATTTTCCTCGACAGACGCATCGGGCGCATAGACGGAGAAAAAGCTGAGTTTCGGGAGGGGCGAGCCAGATAGGCCAAGCGAAGACAGGAAATTTTCATTTGCACTGAGAAGCTGGCCATCAGCCGAGAATTCCGCCCGCATTTGGGCCGAATCAATGGCTTCCACCAGAGCCTCGTTTTGCACTGAGTCGGTTTTATCGCTCCACTCCACGACAGCCCCAGACATGTCACCATTGGCATCGAAAGCGGCATTGAATTTGACCTGCAAGCGCACATGCGCAGCAGGCACCATCACCGATACGGGCAGCGCGTCTGCGCCTTTTGACTCGATCGCGGCCACTTGCTCGGCAACGGGCCGATAGTCGCTCAAGAAAGCGCCCACGAGATCATGGGTATCCAGCCCGGGCCAGTCAGGCCGCAAAGCCTCAGAAAGACCTGACAGCAAGGCATCACAGGATGGGTTGCGATAGATAACCTGAAATTCCCGATCCACGACCATCAGCGCCGCGGAGGACCCCTCGAAAGCGGCACTCTGATAGGCGCTGTCGCGAGCGAGTTGCTCCCCATCGGAGAGTTGGGTCCGGAAATCCTCGAGCCGCCGCGCGATGGCACCGACTTCGTCGCCCCGGCCGCATTGCGGAACAGTCACCGAATAATCCCCCTGCGCTACGTCACGCACAGTGCGCGCAAGTTGCGAAAGAGGCGCGGAGACGATTGATCTCACAATGAACCCGGCCGCAACCGACATGAGCAAGAAGATGATGGCAGAACCGATAAGCGCGTCCCACCATGAGGATTTGAACGTCGCAATCATTTCATCCGCATGCCAGGCGGTCAGGATCACCCCGACGTTTGCTTCGTCGTCGCCGAAAAACACAGGCTCGGCGCGGATCATACCCGAGGGGCTCTTTGCGGGCGCCTGAGTTGCGATCACCTCGTCGATCATCTCAGCCCAGGTATCCGGCAGACTGTCCTCACTGGACAGATCGGTCACAATCGGAGCGCCTTCGACATTGGTGACCAGGGCCCCGCTCCAGGACTGGCTTGACGAGGCCTCCGCCGAACTGATGATTTCCTCAATCGCCGCGGTATTTCCAAATTTGACCGCGCCGCCGATCTGCATCGCAATCAGATGGTTGACCGTCTTCGCTTTGTCCGAGACCGATGAGACAGCCGCCGGACGGATATCCTGCCACGCCATGTATTGCAGTGTCGCGACTGTCACCGCGACGGAGACCCACAGGATCGCCAATGTCTTGAAAAACAGAGAGTTCAATTTGCCCATAATCAACCGCCGCCATGTGTTGCACTCACAGGCTCAGAGCGCGATCATGGACCGCGGCTTCCTTGTGCCCGCCAGATTGTCTTACGGGCGAATCGTTTCATAGGGCTTAACATCCCGCAGCAATCCCCAAGAAGCGCGCCAACTGCGGTAAGACTCCGCCACCGGTCCGACTGACGGAGGAAGGTAACGGGTGGTACGGGCGGTGGGACTCGAACCCACACGGGCTTGCGCCCTTCGGATTTTAAGTCCGATATGTCTACCATTCCATCACGCCCGCACGTGACCGCGCCTAGGCCTAAATGAGAAACAGCCGTTTGGGTAGTCCCCGCTTCAAATATCCTCGCCGGGCGCCGCAAGCGGCGCACCGGGCGCCAGCAAGTGACGCTCGGAGAGCCAGGGATTGAGCGCAAGGGCGGCCTGAAGATCACGCCGCGCCGCGCCTGTTTCGCGCAGTTGCATCAATGTAAGCGCACGGCCCGACAGCGCGCCCACATGGGCCGGCGACATGTCCAACGCACGGTCGAGATCGGCGCGCGCCGACTCGAAATCCTGCCGCAAGTAGTGGGTGAACGCCCGTTGATTGTACCCCTCGGCATAGTCCGGGCAATAGTCGATCAGCCGCGTGAATTCCGCCAGTGCCCCGAGAAAATCATAGCTCGAGCGCAGGCGCATCCCGCGATCCAGAACAACCTTGGCCTGCGCGTCCGGTGCGTCGAGCCAAAGGTCCCACATCTGGTCTGAGATTGCGCGCCCCTCGGTCTCCGTGTCCGCCGCACGCGCCGCTTCGCTCAACGTGGCCAGCGCCGCCGCGTGGTCGGGCGGGTCCGGACACTCAGCGCGCGCCGGCAAGGCGAGACAGGACAAGATAAGGGTGGTGCGCAAAGCAACGAGCATTCTGTAAGGATGCAGCACTTCGGCTCAGGATCAAGTCCCCGATGTCATGGTTTCCTTCACCGCCTCCATGGCAACATAGGTCGAGGTCGCGGCCACATGCGGCAAGGTCGAGATCACCTCACCGAGAATTCGGCGGTAACTCGCCATATCCGACGTGCGGACTTTCAGCAGGTAGTCGTAATTTCCAGCGATCATATGGGCTTGTTCGATCTCCGGAACATTGCGAACAGCCGCGTTGAAGGCCGACAGGGCCATTTCCCGCGTGTCGGTGAGCTTGACCTCCACAAAGGCCACATGCGTCAATCCAAGGCGAATCGGGTTGAGCATGGCGCGATACCCGAGAATCACGCCAGTCTGTTCGAGTTTCTTCAACCGTGCTTGCGTCGGCGATTTCGACAGGCCGATCTCGGCGGCCAGCTCCGTGACACTGACCCGGCCACGTGTGGCAAGTACCCGCAGGATCGCCATGTCGAACCGGTCAAGATCGGACAAGTCCTTTTGCTGCATTCTTCCCTCGCAAAACGGTCGATCGTTCGGGAGGTATAGCACAATTCGGATCAAAGACCCGGCCTTTCGGCGATACCTTGGCCAAAAGTGTAAGGAATCGCTGGATGTACTTCCCCCCTCTGTCCCTGCTCTCCCCCGATCTCGACCACGGCACCTATGCCGTTCCGGACAACATGCTGCCCGCTTTGGTGGAGACCGCAGGCCTTGACGCGGCCGCGCGGCGCCGGATTTGTGCCGCCGCCGAAGACTATGTACGGCGCTTGCGCGGCCATGATTCGCCCGGGTTGATGGAAGTCTTTCTGGCCGAATATGGGCTGTCCTCGGATGAGGGCATCGCGTTGATGTGTCTGGCCGAGGCCTTGCTGCGTGTGCCTGACCCGGACACCATGGATGCGCTGATAGAGGACAAGATCGCACCCTCGGACTGGGGCCAGCATCTGGGGCATTCCACTTCGTCGCTGGTCAACGCCTCCACATGGGCACTGATGCTCACCGGGCGCGTTCTGGAGGACGAGCAGCCCGGCCTCGTCGGAACGTTGCGCGGCGCGATCAAGCGGCTCGGCGAGCCGGTGATCCGCACCGCCGTGTCGCGCGCGATGAAGGAAATGGGGCGGCAATTCGTGCTCGGGGAGACCATTGAAAGCGCGATGGTGCGCGCGGCGCAGATGGAAGCGCAGGGGTTCAGCTATTCCTATGACATGCTCGGGGAGGCCGCGATCACCAAGGCCGACGCCAAGGCCTATCACCTGAGCTACGCCGCCGCCATCTCGGCGATCTCGAAAGCCTGCACCGCGCCCGACATCCGGCGCAATCCGGGCATCTCGGTGAAGCTCTCGGCGCTGCATCCGCGCTACGAGGTGGCGCAGACCGAGCGGGTTCTGACCGAGTTGGTGCCGCGCCTGCTGGGCCTTGCGCAGATGGCGGCCTCGGCGGGGATGGGGCTCAATATCGACGCTGAGGAGGCTGACCGGCTGACCCTGTCGCTGGCCGTCATTGAGCGGGTGCTGGCCGATCCCAGCCTTGCCGGATGGGATGGATTCGGCGTGGTTGTGCAAGCCTACGGGCAACGCACCGGGACGGCGATCGACCAACTCTACACACTGGCTGAACGGCTCGACCGCAAGATCATGGTCCGTCTCGTGAAGGGCGCCTATTGGGACACGGAAGTGAAGCGGGCGCAGGTCGCGGGGCTGGACGGCTTTCCGGTCTACACGCGCAAGCCCGCCTCCGATGTCAGCTACATCGCGCAGGCCCGCGCGCTGCTGCGACGAAGGGACCGGATCTACCCGCAATTTGCCACCCACAACGCCCATACCATCGCCGCCGTGCTGGACATCGCCCGGCAGGAGGGCGCGGTGCCTCAGAGCTACGAGTTCCAGCGCCTGCACGGGATGGGCGAAGCGCTGCACCGCATGGTGATGAGCGATCACGGCACCAATTGCCGGATCTACGCCCCTGTCGGCGCGCATCGCGACCTGCTCGCTTATCTGGTGCGCAGGCTCTTGGAAAACGGTGCAAATTCCAGCTTCGTCAACCAGATCGTCGATGCCGAAGTGCCCCCCTCGGAGGTGGTGGCCGACCCGTTCGACGCGCTGGCGAGCAATACCCCGCCGCTGCCTACCGGCGTGGAGCTTTTCGCGCCCGAGCGGGTGAACTCCAAAGGCTGGGATCTGGCGCATTTGCCCGCGCTGTCGGGCCTCGCCGCAGACCGGGCCGTGTTCGAGACGGCCACGTGGGAGGCCGCGCCGCTGCTGGCCGGGACCGCCGCCCCGGAGGCGCCGCAACCGGTCGCCAACCCGTCCGATCCGCAGGACAGCCCCGGCACTGTCGCAGAGGCCAGCGCAGGCGATGTGGAGACCGCGCTCGCGGCCACTCAGCTCTGGGCCGTCCCGCCGGGACAGCGCGCGCAGGTGCTCAGCCGCGCCGCCGATCTCTACGAAGCCCATGCCGGCGAATTCTTCGCGATCCTTGCCCGCGAGGCCGGCAAGACGCTCGCCGATTGCGTGGCTGAACTGCGCGAAGCGGTTGATTTCCTGCGCTATTACGCCGCCCATGCGCCAGATGACGACCCGGTTGGCACGTTCACTTGTATCAGCCCGTGGAACTTCCCACTGGCGATCTTTACCGGGCAGATCAGCGCTGCGCTGGCCGCCGGAAACGCGGTTCTGGCCAAGCCCGCCGAACAGACTCCGCTGATCGCTGCCCGCGCAGTGGCGCTGCTGCATGAGGCGGGCGTGCCGCGCGCGGCGTTGCAATTGCTGCCCGGTGGCGGCTCCGTGGGCGCAGCGCTCACCTCGGATCCGCGCGTGCATGGCGTGGCCTTCACCGGCTCCACCGAGACCGCCCGGCGCATCCGCGTGAGTATGGCTGCGCATCTCGAACCCGGCGCGCCGCTGGTGGCCGAGACCGGCGGGCTGAACGCGATGATCGTCGACAGCACCGCCCTGCCGGAGCAAGCCGTGACAGCCGTGATCGAAAGTGCATTCCAGTCGGCGGGACAGCGTTGCTCGGCCCTGCGCTGCCTCTATGTGCAGGCGGATATCTTCGAGAGTTTCAAGGAGTTACTGACCGGTGCGATGGACGAGTTGTGCGTCGGCGACCCGCTCTTTCTGGCCACCGATCTCGGCCCGGTGATCGACGCGCCCGCCGCCCAGACGATCCGCGACCATATCAATACGGCGCGGCACGATGGCCGGGTGCTGCATGAAACTGTCGCCCCCGCCGGGGACACGTTCATCGCCCCGACCCTGATCCGTCTTGACGGCATCGGCGCACTCGAACGCGAAGTGTTCGGCCCGGTCCTGCATATCGTGCCGTTCAAAGCCAGCGATCTGGACCGCGTGATCGGTGAGATCAACGCCACCGGCTATGGGCTGACCTTCGGACTGCAAACCCGGATCGACACCCGTGTGCAAGAGGTCGGCGACCAGATCGAAGCGGGCAATGTCTACGTGAACCGCAACCAGATCGGCGCCATTGTCGGCAGCCAACCCTTTGGCGGCGAAGGGCTTTCGGGCACCGGCCCCAAGGCGGGCGGGCCGCTCTACCTGCACCGGTTCTGCAAGAGCGCGGCGGACGCGCCTGCGAGCCCGCAGACCCTGCCGGGCCCGACCGGGGAGCTCAATCGCTGGAGCATTGCGCCGCGCGGGCCGGTCTGGTGCCTTGGGCCGGGGCGCACCATCGCGGCGGCGCAGGCGGAGGTCGTGCGGGCTTTGGGCGGTGTGGCCTATCTGGCGCCCGACGCGCGCCCAGCCGATCTCGGCAGCACCGAGGACCTTGCGGCGGCCCTGTTCTGGGGCGACGAGACCGAGGCCGCGCGGGCCTATGATCAGGCGCTGGCCGCGCGCGAGGGTCCGTTGGTGCCGCTTGTCCGCCGCCGCCCCGATCCGGGCCATGTGCTGCGCGAGCGGCATCTGTGCGTCGACACCACGGCGGCGGGCGGCAACGCGGCCTTGCTGGGGGCGATGTCGTAACGGTGTCGTAAGCGGAGCGCTCTTGACGGAGGCCCCCTTCCGCATCAGCTTGCCCGCATGTTCCCGATCCGAGACCACAACCCGTCCGGCCGCGTGCCGTATGTGACCTATGCGCTGATGGCGGCGAATGTGGGGATTTTCCTGTCCTATGTGAGCCTGCTGTCCGACCCGGTGGGGATCAACCGCTTCTTCTATGACTGGGCGATGATCCCCGCGCGGCTCAGCGTCGGCAACGGCTATTACACCGTTCTGAGTTCAATGTTCCTGCATGGCGGCTGGATGCATCTGCTTGGAAACATGCTGTTTTTATACATTTACGGCGACAATATCGAGGATGAAATGGGCCATGTGCCCTTCGCGCTGTTCTATGTGGCAAGCGGAGTGGCGGCGGCCATGATCCAGTACGTTGTCGCCCCTTACAGCCAGATCCCCATGGTCGGCGCATCGGGGGCGATTGCCGGGGTGATGGGGGGCTATTTGCTGCTGTTTCCCAAGGCGCGGATCGACATTTTGATCTTCATCATCTTCTACATCCGCATCCTGCCGATCCCGGCGTGGATCGTGCTGATGGTGTGGTTCGGCATGCAGCTTGTCGGCGGGGTGGCGGCGGATGTGCGGATAGGCGGGGTGGCCTATTGGGCGCATCTGGGCGGGTTCGCAGCGGGCCTGTTGCTCGCGATCCCGCTCTGGCTGCGGCTCGGCGGGCCGGCGTTCTGGCACCGCACGGAAGGACACCCGCCACATCCCGAGGCGCGGTACCGGGTCGTGCAGAGCCATATCCCCAAGATCCGGCGCGGGGAACGGCTGAGCAAGATCCCGAAGGCGGGCCGAAAACGCTCGCCTTGGCGATAAGGGTTAACGCAGCGTGCGTTGCGCGGTTGCCAGAGATTTCCCGACTGCCCCGAAAACCGGGTTAACGCCAGTAAAACAAGGTGTGGCAGCCGTATGGCTGGGCGTATGGCCAAGCGTATGGCAGCTGTACATACGCACGGTGCGTTAACCCGCCCCTTAACGGGGCGTACGGTGGGGCTGCGTTAACCATTTGGGCAGGGCACAGGATGGCCGTCCCCTCTCGCACATCGGCTGCGCCGCTATCGCGGCGGGCTTGATCGCGGCAGGCTTGGGCGTCAGCCGCGAATGGCCTTGGCGAATTGCGCGAAGATCGGCTCGGAGGCGCAGAGCACCTCGCCATCTTCGAGCACGTTCCCGTCCGGCGCGATGGTGTCCACCAGACCGCCCGCCTCGGTGACGATCAGCAGGCCCGCAGCCAGATCCCACGCGTTGAGGCGGCGTTCCCAGAACCCGTCGTAGCGGCCCGCTGCCACATAGGCCAGATCGAGCGCGGCGGAGCCGAAGCGGCGCACCCCGGCGCAGGCGGGCAGCAGCCGGGCGAGATCCTGCAAGGTGGCCGGCAGGTCGGAGCGGCCCCCGAAGGGCAGGCCGGTGGCGAAGATGCTCTCGATCATCCGGCCCCGCTTGGACACCCGCAACCGTGTGTCGTTCATGAAGGCGCCATTGCCGCGCTCGGCAAAGAACATCTCGTCCTTGGCCGGGTCATAGATCACCCCGGCGACGATGCGGTCCTTGTGCTCCAGCGCGATCGAGATTGCCCAATGCGGCAGCCCGTGCAGGAAATTCGTGGTGCCGTCCAGCGGATCGACGATCCAGCGGCGCGTGGGGTCTTTGCCCGCTTCTTCGCCGCCCTCTTCGGCACACCAGCCATAGGTTGGACGCGCGCCCATCAGCTCTTCTTTCAGGATCTCCTCGGCGGCAATGTCGGCCTTGGACACGAAATCGCCCGCACCCTTCATCGACGCCTGAAGGTTCTCCACCTCGCGGAAATCCTTGGCCAGCGAGCGCCCGGCCTTGCGGGCGGCTTTAAGCATGATGTTGAGATTGGCGCTGCCCTGCATGGCGGGTCTCCGGATTGCGGTTCAGGCCGCGGCTCTACACGCTCCTCTGGGGGCTCGCAAGCCTCACTGGCAAGCGCGCACGCCACATGCCGCCCACACGCTTCCCTCAGGCCGCCCTCAGGCCGCCTGCAAGCGCCGGGCCTCCTGCCGGGCCAGCGCGATCAGGCGCTGCATATATGGCTGTTCGAGATCGGACTGCCGCACGGCGGCATAGAGGCGGCGGGTGATCCCGGCCTCGGTGAGCGGGCGGGTGATGTAGTCCGAGGAGTATTTCACCTCGCGCACCACCCAATCGGGCAGCACCGACACGCCACGGTTCGACGCCACCAGCAGCAGGATCACGGCGGTCAGTTCCACCTGCCGGATCGCAGCCGGTTCGACTTTGGCGGGGATCAGAAGCTGGCTGAAGATATCGAGCCGCGAGCGCTCGACCGGGTAGGTGATCAGCGTCTGCCCCCGGAAATCTTCGGCTTCGATGAAGGGCTTGGCCGCGAGCTTGTGGGTGCTGGCGGCCACGAAGACCGGCGCGTAATCGAACAGCTCGACGAATTCGATGCCGGGCAGGTTCTCGGGATCGGAGGACACCACCAGATCGACCTCCTCCTTCATCAGCGCCGGCAGCGCATCGAAGGCCAGACCGGGGCGGATATCCACGTCCACATCCGGCCAGTCCTTGCGGAACTGCTCCAGCACGGGAAACAGCCATTCGAAACAGGCGTGGCATTCGATGGCGATATGCAGCCGCCCCGCCTCCCCGTCGCGCAGGCTGGCGAATTCGGACTGCAGCGCTTCGACCTGCGGCAGCACCTGTTCGGCAAGGCGCAGGAGGCGCTGGCCTGCGGCGGAGAGCTTGAGCGGCTTGGAGCGGCGCACGAACAGCTCGACCCCGGCCTGCTCTTCGAGCCCCTTGACCTGATGGCTGAGCGCGCTCTGCGTGATGTTGAGCAAATCGGCCGCGCGGGCCAGACCGCCAGCCTCGTGGATTGCCTTGATGGTGCGCAAATGCCGGAATTCGAGATGCATATGTGAGCAGGCCTCATGTTGATCTTTAGTATTATGAATTTGTTTCATAGGCAGCGCCATGCGACAAGTGGCCAACCGAATTGGAGTTGCCCATGTCTTGCCCAAACCTGTCTTTCGAGATTTTTCCGCCCTCTTCCGTGACCGCCTCGTTCCGGCTCTGGGAGGCGCTGGCGCGTCTGCAAAGCTATAGCCCGGACTACATCTCCGTGACCTACGGCGCGCAGGGCAGCACGCAGGGGCGCACGCTTGACACGGTGAAGGCCGTGGCCGCGCAGACCGGTCTGCCGGTCGCCGCGCATCTCACCGCAGCCCGCGCCAGCAAGGCCGACGTTCTGGAGCGCGCCGCAGAGTTTGCCGAGGCTGGCGTGACGGACATTGTGGCGCTGCGCGGCGATGGCGACGGGCCGGGCCAGCCCTTCGTGCCGCACGCGGACGGCTTCGCGTCCTCTTTGGAGTTGATCTCTGCGCTCGCAGAGACCGGAACATTCCGCCTGCGCGTGGGCGCGTACCCGGAGGCGCACCCGGATTCGGCCTCCGCGCAGCAGAATATCGACTTTCTGAAGGCCAAGTTCGACGCCGGGGCCGACGAGGCCATCACCCAGTTTTTCTTCGAGCCCGACACCTTCCTGCGCTTCCGCGACGCCTGCGCCAAGGCCGGGATCGAGAAGCGGGTCGTGCCCGGGATCATGCCGATCAGCAACTGGGACCGCGCGCGCCGCTTTGCCGTGCAATGCGGAACCTCGGTGCCGGGTTGGCTCGATCAGGCCTTCGAGACCGCGAAGCGCGACGGGCGCGCTGATCTGCTGGGTCTCGCGGTCACGACGGAGCTGTGCAGCAAGCTCACCGAGGAAGGCTGCGAGCATCTGCATATCTACACGCTGAACAGCGCCGCGCTGACCGAGAAGCTCTGCGCCGCGCTCGGCGCGACCCCTGCCCCGGTGCAACTGCGCAACGTCGCGTAAGGCTTGCGCACCCGGGCGCGCGCGATCAGATCTTGCAGCGGAAGACTGCAAAGGGACGCCCGACATGGAGCGGATGATCGCGAAAACCCCCGAAGACCTGCTCAGTCAGGCTGAGGCTCTGAATCTTTCGGGGCTGGACTTCATGACCGGCATCATTGAGGGCCGACTGCCCGGCCCGCCGATTGCCGAGTCCATGGGCTACACGCTGCACAAGGTCGACGAGGGCCGCGTGGTATTCCGGGGCGCGCCGTCCTTTGCGTTCTGCAACCCGATGGGGACGGTGCATGGCGGCTGGTACGGCACGCTTCTGGACAGCGCGATGGCTTGTGCGGTGATGACCAAGGTTCCGCGCGGGTCAGTCTATACGACCTTGGAATACAAGGTGAATATCCTGCGCAGCATCCCGGTGGACACGGAGATCGACTGCATCGGGGAGGCGGACCATGTGGGCCGCTCCACGGGCGTGGCCCATGGCGAGATCCGGGGCGTGACGGATGGCAAGCTTTATGCCACGGGCTCGACGACTTGCATTGTGATGAAGCTGGGGTGATATGAAACCCCCGGTCGATGGGTCTGGATGTCTGCTTCGAGCACATAGAGTCGAATGCTGCGGTTTGATCAGACGGAGAATTGCGTAGATAGCGAACACTTTAAAGCGAATAAAATGGCCCAAATGCCCCCAGCCGCTCCTACTGTCACCTCTGTGGTGCTTTCGTATTGCGGCCGCATAGCAAGCAGCAACAGGTCGAGCAAGCCGGATCAGCAATGACCAATTGTGGAATCGAAACAGCGAAACTACTGTTGCTGGGTGGGATATTTGAAGCTCATCTTCAAGAAGGCGTTCGGTCCGGTTTGGACCTATTTTGGCATTATCACGGTTGTCGCCGCGCCCGTCGCAGATGCGATTTGGGGGGATAATGCACCCGTGCAATACATTGCATGGGGGGTATTTGCCTTAGTCTTAATCATTCTGCTCTTTCGGCTTATGTTTCTGGCGCCCTATCAATTGTGGAAAGAGGAACGGCGCAAACTAGCAGCGCTCGACAAGCCAGATGTTGACCCGTTGAAGGCTAAGCGAAAATGGCTGTCCGATGCATCCTCCGGGTTATTGACGTCAGGCAAGAAAATTCATAACGAATGGTCGGTGTCTGATGTGCGCAAGCGCGAATACTTGATGCGTGATTATCACGATAAACGCTCTAGAATGACCGCCCTCGCTGACAATTTCCTGCACGAAGAAGAAGTCTTTGAAATCGCGCAAGACGCCATGAACCGATGCGATATTTTGATGACCGATGCAACTGAGGGTTTGCCCAACCAGAATGCCTTGCGAGAGGCACATGAGTCCACCAAGACCTTGCTCGCCCTATTGGCCCGATACAAAGACAAGAAGCACTAAGTGCGGTCATATCTAATTAATGAAACAAGGGGAGCAATGTCCGCTCTGCCGACATTTCTATCGGGAAAAACGCGTGTCAGTTCGAGTGCAAGGACCCCAAGCGCGGCAGGTGCCAGCCTTGGCGTTCCGGGGCCATTGTGATGCTCGGGTGGAAGTGTTCGGAGGGGTCGTGGCCGACGCGGCGGGGGCGGCGGGCGATGAGGTAGCGGCCCATGCCGCGGAATGTGCCGCAGGAGGGCGCCGCCGGGTCCTGTGCGTAGCGGCGTTGCCAGCCCTCGGGCAGCGGCAGGCCCGCCGCTTCAGCCTTCTCCAGCATCCAGACCAGCGCGACATTCGACAGCGGGCGCGCCGCCTCGAAGCCGCCCAGCATCCCGCCGACATCGCCATGGGTGCCGCGGAACCACATCTGTTCCAGATCGCCCTGCCACTCGGGGCGGGTCTCCCACATCACCGGGGCATAGGCGAGGCGCGTCTCGCCGCGGGCCAGCGCATGGTAGCCGCGCTTCACCGCCGGGCCGAGATGGTGGTTGTGGAACTCATGGTGCGGGGTGGAAAAGCGCCAGACCAGCGGCCAGTTCAGGCCCAGCGATTTCACCGTGTCCCATGCGCCGATCATCTCGATCTGCACATCCTCGTGGCAATTCAAACGCTTGAAGCTGCGGCCCGCCTCCGTCAGAGTGGCGTTCTCATAGTGGCGATAGGCATCGCGCACATTGCTCTGGGTCGCCCGCTCGGCGCGCAGCAGGCCCACGCGGTCGATCACGCCCGCCAGCGAGCGTACCGCGTAGGCGCCGCGCGAAAAGCCCAATAGGAAAATCTTGTCACCGGGGTGATAGCGCGAGGCCAGATAGCCATAAGCGCGCCGAATCTGGCGGTTGATGCCGCGCCCGAAGAACACATCCCCGGCGTGCTTCCAATGCGACCACTGGATGCCCGGCTCGTAGTAGACCGACACGCCGGTGCCCGCGCCCTTGAGAAGTTTGAACGCCAGCCCCGCGTTGCTCTCGCAGCCGGGTTGGAGCGAGGACATGGTCCCGTCGAGGATGATCACATGGACCGTGCTGCCGCGCACCGGGGGCGGCGTGCGTGTCTGCCCCCGGCCAAAGGCCCGCTGAAGCCAGCGGGCAATGCGCCTGTTATTCAGCAGCGATCCTGTTTTCATCATCGTTCAACATTTCCCAGACCCGCAAGGGCGTAAAGGGCATATCCGCCTGCCGGACCCCGGCGCCCCAAAGCGCGTCCTGCACCGCATTGGCTGTGGCCGCCATGGACCCGACGGTCCCCGCTTCGCCGCAGCCTTTCATGCCCATGATATTGGCCGTCGACGGGACCGGCTCGGAGGTAAAGCTCATCATCGGGACATCATCGGCACGCGGCATCGCGTAATCCATGAAACTTGCCGTGAGGAGTTGCCCGTCTTCGTCATAGACAACCCGCTCGGTGAGCGCCTGCCCGATGCCTTGCACCACACCGCCATGCACCTGCCCCTCGGCCAGCATCGGGTTGATAAGATTGCCGAAATCATCCACGACCGTGTAGCGGTCCACCTTTGTCACGCCGGTGTCGGGGTCGATCACGACCTCTGCGATGTGGCAGCCATTGGGGAAGCTGCGCGCCTCCAGTTTGGCAGTTTCCTCGTGCACCAGCAGGTCCTCGCGGCCCTTGTCGCGGGCCATCTCGGCCACGTCGAGCATCGTGGGCGTCAGGTTCGAGCCGGGGATGCGGAAGCTCTCGTCGTCGAACTCGATCTCCGCTGCCGGCACGCCGGTCTCCTCGGCGAGGAAGGCCGCGAAGCGCTCCTTCATCGACGCGGCGGTCGCCAGCGTGGCGTTGTTCTGCACCGTCACCGAGCGCGAGCCGCCCGTGCCGCCACCCTTCGCGATCTGGTCGCTGTCGCCCTGCACCACGGTGATCTTCTCCGCCGGGATGCCCGTCTGGTCGGCAAGGAACTGGGCGAACACGGTTTCGTGCCCCTGCCCGTTGCTCTGCGTGCCGACATAGATGTTCACGGTGCCATCCTCGTTGAAGCCCACTTTCGTGGTCTCGGAAGGATCGCCGAGAATGCTTTCAATATAGTAACAGATGCCAACGCCGCGTAAATTTCCCGTTGACGCGTCGGCCTCGCGGCGCGCGGCAAAGCCCGCGAGATCGGCTTCGGCCTCGGCGCGGGACAGCACCTTGGCGAAATCGCCCACATCGTACGTCTCGCCCGTGGAGGTGGCGTAGGGGAACTGGTCGGGCTTGATGAAATTGCGGCGGCGTAGCTCCAGCGGGTCAACGCCCAGCTCGCGCGCGGCGCGGTCCATCACCCGCTCCAACAGGTAGATCGCTTCCGGGCGGCCCGCCCCGCGATAGGCATCGACCTGCACGGTGTTGGTGTAATAGCCTTCCACATGCAGCCAGACCGTCTGGATGTCATAGGTGCCCGCGAGCACACGGGAGAAGAGCTGGGTCTGGATCGGCTGGCCGAATTGCGAATTGTAGCCGCCGAGGTTGCAGCGGGTGTAGACGCGGTAGGCGGTGATCTTGTTGGTGTTGTCGAAGGCCAGCTCGGCCACGTGGTCGAGATCGCGCCCGGCATTGTCGGTCAGCATCGCCTCGCCGCGCTCGGACATCCAGCGCACCGGCTTGCCGAGCGCGCGCGCGGCCTGCGCGACCGAGAAATACTCCGGGTAGAGCATCCCCTTCATGCCGAAGCCGCCGCCCACATCGGGGCTGGTCACACGCACCTTGTCGTCCTCCAGCCCGAATTTCTGGATAAGCGCGGTCTTCGCGCCCCAGACGCCCTGCCCACCGAAGCTCAGATGCAGGCGGCCGTCTTCCACTTCCGCAAAACAGCCGCGCGGCTCCATGGAGTTCACGATGATGCGGTTGTCATCCACATAGAGCTTCACGGTCTTGGCCGCGGCCTCGAAGGCGGCCTTGGTCGCGGCCTCGTCGCCCATGCCCCAGTCGAAGGCCTTGTTGTCGGGGGCCTCGTCGTGGATCGGCTCGCCGCCTGTTCCGATATCCATCTTTGCGGGCAGGTCGTCGATATCGGCCCAGATCAACTCGGCCGCGTCCTTGGCCTGCTCCAGTGTCTCGGCGATCACGCAGGCGATGGGCTCGCCCACATAGCGGACCTTGCCCTTGGCGAGCATCGGGCGTTTCGGGGCCGCGCCATCGGTGCCGTCACGGTTCTTGACCACGGTGGCATTCATCGTGGCCTCGATCCCGGCGGCTTCGAGATCGGCTTGGGTGAGCACGAGATGCACACCGGGCGCGGCCTTGGCCTCGTCCACATCAATGGAGTTGATCGTGCCATGGGCGACGGACGCGCGCATGAAATAGGCATAAAGCGCGCCCTCGGGGGCGATGTCATCCACGTAGCGCCCCTGCCCTGTGAGAAAGCGCACATCCTCAACCCGTTTGACCGGTTGGCTTTTTCCGAACTTTTCCATCTCGCGCGGTTCCTTTGCTGGACGTCCCTTGGTTGCAGCGGACAGTAGGCGCCGCGGCGGGGATGTCCAGCACTGAGCCTGCTTTGAGTTTGTGGCAAAATTATCCCGGGAGCGGGCGCTTGGGTTTGATAGTCCGCAAAACGCCCTGCGCGCCGGGCCGCGTGTCTCACCCGGCGGTGCCCCGGACACCGCCCAGCAGCCAGTCCCGGAACAGCCGCGCCGCCGGGCGCAGGCTCTGGCGGTCCTCGTAGACGAGGTGGTAGCGGTCCGTGCCGGGCACCTGAAGCTGCGGAAGGCAGGGCACCAGCCCCGCCCCGGTCATGATCCCATCGCTTGCCGGGGCACGGGCCAGCGCGATCCCCGCCCCGGCAGCCGCCAGTGTTGCAGCGATCAGGGTATTGTCGGCATGGACCCAGCGCACCGGCCCCGGACGCACGCCCACCGTGTCGAACACATGCGCCCAGCCTGCACGGTGCGTCGCCACTTCGATCAGCGGAAAAGCTGCAACATCGGCGAGCGTCGCAATCTGCGCCGCGCAGTCCGGTGTCGCCACGGGCGTCAGCACCTCCCCCTCCAGCGGATCACTTTGGGCGCCATAGGCGCGGGGAGGCCCGAACACGATCTTCAGGTCGTGGAAATCCAATGTGACCTCCGGGCCTGCGTTGTTGGTGCTCAGGCTCAGGGCCACATGCGGATGCGCCGCCTGAAAGCCCGGCAGGCGCGGGGCCAGCAGTCCATGGGCATAGATCAACACCGATTGCACGAATAGCTGGTCCTGCGCGCGCTGCCCGAAGAGCCCCTCGGTCGCGCCTTCGAGCGCCTGCAAGGAGCGCTGCACGGTGGGCAGATAGGCGCGCCCGGCTTCAGTGAGCACGACGGCCTGCGCCCGGCGCTCGAAGAGGGGCGCGCCGAGATGACTTTCCAGCGCCTTGATCTGCTGGCTGACAGCGGCGGCGGACATGTTGATCTGGCGCGCCGCATGCGCAAAGCTTTCGGCGCGCGCGGCCGCTTCGAACACACGGAGCCAGTTGAGGGAGGGGATGCGGGGCGCCATGGCGGCAGGCTAAGCTGAGCTTAGGCTCGGTGTCCAGATTTGCCATGCTGGGATCCACGCCGATGCGGCTAGCCTGCCCCCAGATCGGAGGTGCCCATGCGTGATTCCCTGCCCACCGGCCCCGAGGGCCGCCTGACCAAAGAGCAGACCGACGCCTATTGGAGCGACGGGTTCCTGTTCCCGCTGCAAGGCCTGAGCCCGGAGGAGGCCGCCAGCTACCGTGCCGAGATCGAAGCGCTCGAACGCGACTGGCGCGACGCGGGCCTGCCGCTGCCGCTCAATACCTACAAGCGGATCAACGCGCATCTGGTCATGCCGATGGTGGACCGGATCGCGCGGAGCAAAGCGATTCTCGACGTGGTCGAAGGGGTGCTCGGGCCGGATATCCTGCTTTTTTCGGGCGAGTTCTTCATCAAGGAGCCGCGCACCACCCACGTGGTGACGATGCATCAGGACCTGACCTATTGGGGCCTCGGCGCGATCGACGGGCTGGTGACGGTCTGGGTGCCGCTCTCGCCCGCCACCGCGGCCTCGGGCTGCATGCACTTCGTCGCGGGGTCCCACACGAACGCGATCCTGCCCCATGCGGACAGTTTCGACGAGAACAACCTGCTCTCGCGTGGTCAGGAGGTGGTGGTGGACGTGGCCCCCGAGGACAAGACACTGATAGAACTCGCCCCGGGCCAGATCAGCCTGCATCATGGGCTGACGATCCATGGCTCCGGACCCAATGTCTCGGAAGACCGCCGCATTGCCTGCGTGCTGCGGTATCTGCGCCCGGATATGGCCGCGACCGAGGGCGATCTGAACTACGCCACGCTGGTGCGGGGCACGGACCGCTTCGGCCATTTCACCCACGCGCCCGCCCCATCCGAGCCCTTCGCCCCGGAGGCGCTCGCCCTCTATGACGCGATCCGCCGCGATCAGGCCAAGGTGATGATGAAGGATGCCAAGGGCGGCACGCAGATGTATGCCTGAGACCGCTTGCCTGCCCCGTGTCACATTTCGACAAGCCGGGCGCGCCCCCCTTTTTTTGTTTGACCAAGGATATCCCCGGGTCTGGGGTGGACCCCCAGAACGCGCCACAGGTGCGTGGCGTCCTTGAAAGTGTCCCTCAAAGCTGATTGCATACCGATCAGTGCACAGTCAGGAGCCCACCCCATGGACCATGTCAGCTTTACCCAGATGAAAGACGGCACCAAGGAAGATTATGACTTCCTGACCGAGCACGAGACCGAGCATACCAAGGGCACGGCAGACCGGCTGCTGAAGGCGCTGGTGGAACTCGACGAGGGTTTGTCGGGCTACCAGATCACCCGTCTGGGTCATTCGGTGCAATCGGCCACCCGCGCGTGGCGCGACGGGGCGGATATCGACTGGGTGGTCTCGGCGCTGCTCCATGACATTGGCGATATCTACGCGCCCTACAATCACGACGAATACGCCGCCGCGATCCTGCGCCCCTTCGTGCGCGAGCAATGCGCGTGGTGCGTGCAGACCCATGGCGATTTCCAACTGATGTATTTCGGCCATCACGTGGGCGCGGACCCGCACAAGCGCGACCAATACGAGGGCCACCCTTATTTCGACGATTGCGCCACGTTCTGCGAGCGCTGGGACCAGTCGAGCTTCGATCCGGACTATAACACGCTGCCGCTGCAATTCTTCGCCCCGATGGTCCGCGAGGTCTTCGCCCGCACGCCCTACGACCCGGAGGTGATCCGCCCCGGTGCCCGGGAGCCGCTCACTGGCACGCCCAGACCCTGAGCGACGCCCCCCAACATCAGCCTTATGCCCGCGTTGCGGGACGGTGCCGCCTATTGCTGGGCCAGTGCAAATCACCTTCATTGCTCGACCGTGTGACGGAACACGCCTCGGCGGCGCAACATGTTTTCCCGTAGCCGGACATTGGCCTTTGCCGTCAAAGCCACTTTTGCGGTGAATGCTGGACTGTGGTTCCGTCTTCGGCGCCTTGCATCTTCGCTCCGTCGCCGCGGCAAAGCCGCCGGTCAAGGAGCGGAAAATCCACCTCACCCACCCGTTGAGATTGTCTGAGCCACCTTTGTATTGATGTCCGTCAATGCAAGTTAGGGCGCGTATGAGTATCATTGGCCTAACGTCAAAGGATCGGGGAAATGTGAAAATGATCGTTTTGAAACGCATTTCACACGCCAGTGGCCTCATGCAGTCAGGGTTTCAAATGACTTGGGCACGGTCGTTGGCGATACTGTCAACAGGTGTTTTCTTGACGGCCTGCACCGGTTTCTTGTGCGAAACGTTGGATCCGTTTTCGGCAAAGGATGTTCTTGAAAGAGGTGGGCCTGTCATCACGGTAAATGCATCCGAAGAGACAGTTTTCAAAGCGACCGAAGACTATCTGACTGCCAATGGCTACACACTTTGCAACAGTCTTGCTCCAGCGACAGAAAAGAACTTTTTGGAACCCTGTTTGGGTTCGTGTGGCGCAACAAGCTCAAGAACAAACGGCCTTGTCGTGGCCGAGAAAATGTTCCTGTCGCCAAAGAGGGTTCCGATATTAGAATTTACGCCAGATGGATACTTGGAAACCTCTGAAGGTGGCAAAATCAAAAAAGTAACCCATTCCATAGTTGGGGAACGAGATACGTATCAACGTCTAAGAATTAGAGTTTTTGTTGCAATTGAAGAGTCGCAGGGGGGGACCATCTTATCCTATGATCTCTCTGGTGCTGGCAGAGGAATTGCACCCAACCTACTCTACGATCCAAGCAAAATCACCGGGACGGATGCCAGCGCACAGTTTGACCGTGAGAAGGCGACTTTGGAAGAAAGCCTGCTAGGCGGTATCGCGAAAGCTGTGGCCCGATAGACTCCTCACTCCTATTCATTCCGTTCAAAGGGGTTGGCGAGCAGCTAAGTTAGGAAAAATTCGGCCCTCTGATCCACCCCGCAGCGAGTGGCGGCTTTTCTCTCTGCAGCGCAGCTGTCGTATTTCTGCACCGTATTGCAGCAACTGCAAGGGTCGCCGCGTCAGCACTTCGCTTTTGGGCTCACAGCGGCCATCCGTTTCTCAACCGACAGCACCTGCGCATGTAACGGGTGACCGCGTGTAATCAGGGCCGCAAAGCACCGCATACCGGATTGCGAAGGACGCGCGGGGCACCTGCCCCTTTCCCTCCGCCGCGCTTGGCGTTATTTGCCTTTGAACCCAGCCCAAACGGAGCCCGCACAACCATGGCCCTCGACAAATTCGACGCTTCCGAAGCCGAACCGCGCCTTTACCAGATGTGGGAAGAGGCCGGGTGTTTTGTCGCCGGGGTGGGTGCGAAGCCCGAGGCCTCGTCCTATTGCATCATGATCCCGCCGCCCAACGTCACAGGGGCGCTGCATATGGGCCATGCCTTCAACAACACGTTGCAGGACATCCTCATTCGCTGGAAGCGGATGCAGGGCTTTGACGTGCTCTGGCAGCCCGGCACCGATCACGCGGGCATCGCGACGCAAATGGTGACCGAGCGCGAGATGGCCGCGAATGGGGAGCCCTCGCGGGTGGAGATGGGGCGCGATGCCTTTGAGCGGCGGGTCTGGGAGCAGAAGATCAAATCGCGTGGCAACATCATCGGGCAGCTCAAACGTCTGGGCGCATCCTGCGACTGGTCCCGCGAAGCCTTCACCATGTCCGGCGCACCCAATGCGCCCGAGGGAGAGGACGGCAATTTCCATGACGCCGTCATAAAGGTCTTCGTCGATATGTACGACAAGGGCTACATCTATCGCGGCAAGCGGCTGGTGAACTGGGACCCGAAATTCGAGACCGCGATCTCTGATCTGGAGGTCGAGAATATCGAGACCCCGGGCCATATGTGGCACTTCAAATATCCGCTCGCCGGCGGTGCGACCTATACCTACGTCGAGAAGGACGAGGACGGGAATGTCGTGCTCGAAGAGGAGCGCGACTATATCTCCATCGCCACCACGCGCCCCGAGACCATGCTCGGCGACGGCGCGGTGGCGGTGCATCCAGATGATGCGCGCTATGCGCCAATTGTCGGGAAACTCTGCGAAATCCCCGTCGGGCCAAAAGAGCACCGTCGCCTGATCCCGATCATCACCGACGAATACCCCGACCCCGAGTTCGGCTCGGGCGCGGTGAAGATCACCGGCGCACATGATTTCAACGACTATGAAGTCGCCAAACGTGGTGACATTCCCTGCTACCGGCTGATGGACACAACGGGCGCGATGCGTGCCGATGGGGCGCCCTATGCCGAGGCCGCTGCCGTTGCGATGGAGGTCGCGCAGGGCGACCGCGCGCTCACCGAGGCCGAGGCCGACACGGTCAATCTGGTGCCGGACCACCTGCGCGGCCTCGACCGGTTCGAGGCCCGCAAACGCGTGGTCGCGGAGATCACCGAAGAGGGTCTTGCGGTGATGACCACGGCAGACGATCCGCGTCTGGGAGGCAAGCTCGGCGATCCAGAGGAGGTTGTGCCGCTGGTGGAAGCCAAGCCGATCATGCAGCCCTTCGGGGACCGCTCGAAAGTCGTGATCGAGCCCATGCTCACCGATCAGTGGTTCGTCGATACCGCCCAGATCGTCGGTCCCGCGCTCGACGTGGTGCGCGACGGCACCGTGAAAATCCTGCCCGAGAGCGGCGAGAAAACCTATTACCACTGGCTGGAGAATATCGAGCCGTGGTGCATCTCCCGGCAGCTCTGGTGGGGCCATCAGATCCCCGTCTGGTACGGGCTGAACCTCGACGCCTCGGGCTATACCGACGACGAGGGCGACGGGGCGATGGATCAGGTGGAGATGCTGCGCTTCCTGCTGGAGCAGAACACCATTCCCGGCAATGAGCGCAGCCATGCGGCGCCTGATCTGGAGGCGGTGATGCCGCTGTTCCGCGACGACGAGGCCGCGCTGCCCGTGCCGCTCAACCATGCGCGCCTCGTGGAGGTTGCGGACCGCCATGAGGCGGTTCATGCCTTTGCTGCGGGGCTCGCAGCCTATGAGGCCGATCTCGATCCGACCAAGCTGGTCTACCCGATCTGGCGCGACCCGGACGTGCTCGACACATGGTTCTCCTCGGGGCTCTGGCCCATCGGCACGCTCGGCTGGCCCGAGGACACCGAGGCGATGCGGCGCTACTTCCCGACCTCGACGCTGGTCACGGGGCAGGACATTCTGTTTTTCTGGGTGGCCCGGATGATGATGATGCAGCTTGCGGTCGTGGATCAGATCCCCTTTGATACGGTCTATCTGCACGGGTTGGTGCGCGACGCCAAGGGCAAGAAGATGTCCAAATCCTTGGGCAATGTAGTCGATCCGCTCGACGTGATCGACGAATTCGGCGCGGATGCGCTGCGCTTTTCCTCGGCGGCGATGGCGGCGCTTGGGGGCGTGCTCAAGCTCGACATGGAGCGGATCAAGGGCTACCGGAATTTCGGCACGAAGCTCTGGAACGCGGCGAAATTCGCGGAGATGAATGAGGCCTACGCGAAGGGCGCACCCACTGAGCGGCCCCAGCCTACGGCGGCGGTCAACAAATGGATCATCGGCGAGACAGGCCGGGTGCGCGAAGAGGTCGACGCGGCGCTTGAGGCCTTCCGCTTCAACGACGCCGCCTCTGCGCTCTACGCCTTTGTGTGGGGTAAGCTCTGCGATTGGTATCTGGAGCTTTCAAAACCGATCCTCACCGGGGACGATGCCGCGCTGAAGGCCGAGACCCAAGCGACGCTGGCCTGGACCATCGACCAAGCGATGATCCTGCTGCACCCGATCATGCCCTTCATCACCGAAGAGCTTTGGGGCAAGCTGGCGGACCGCGATGGACACTTGATGCTCGCCGATTGGCCCCGCTATGGGGCGGAACTGGTCGATGAGGACGCCGACGCGGAACTGAGCTGGACCATCGCGATGATCGAGCAGACCCGCTCGGCGCGCGCGCAGATGCATGTGCCCGCAGGCGCTTATGTGCCGATGGTGGTGACGGGCTTCACGGTGCGCGCGAAGGCCGCATTCGCGGCCAATGAGGCGATGATCAAGCGCCTTGCCCGGATCGGGTCGCTCGAAGAGGTCGATGGCTTCCCCAAAGGCACCGTCACCCTCGCCCTGCCCGGCGGCAGCTTCGGTTTGCCGCTCGCGGGGGTGATCGACGTGGCCGAAGAGAAGGCGCGGCTGGAAAAGACCCTCGGCAAGCTGGCCAAGGAGTTGGGCGGGCTGCGCGGGCGGCTGAACAATCCCAAATTCGCTGAGAGCGCGCCGGAGGAAGTTGTGGCCGAGACCCGCGCCAATCTCGAAGCGCGCGAGGAAGAAGAGGCCAAACTCAAAGAGGCGCTGGCGCGCCTGTCGGAACTGGGGTGACGGGCGCGGTGGGCAGATTGCCCACCCTGCGGGACACTGGTGACGGCGACCCGTCCCGGGCGACGACCCGGGGCCTCGACGCCCTCGGGAGACATCTTGCCCGGCGCCGCCTGCTCGCCTGAACCGGCACGCCTCGGGCCCGGAGCACGCTACCCGCGGCCCCTGGGTCACGCGCGGTCGACATGACGCACGCGAGGTGCATGTACGGGCGCGCGCAACCAGACCGCTGCGGCGGCCCCTGCCAGTGCACCCAACAGGTGGGCCTCCCAAGAAACGCCGGGTTGGCCGGGAAACACGCCCCAAATGATCGACCCATAGAGCAAGACCACCACGAGCGACGCGCCAAGCGTCACGGGGGATCGGTCGACAAGGCCCCGGGTGACCAGAAAGCCGAACCAGCCGAAGACCAATCCGGATGCGCCGATGTGGATGCCGGACTGTCCCAGAAGCCAGACCAATAGGCCCCCGAGGCCCACCACGATGACATTCATGGCCAGCAAGGCGCGGGTCACGGTCGCGGCCAGCAGCGCGCCCAACAACAGCAAGGGCGCTGTGTTCATCATCAGATGCTCGAAACTGCCATGCAGGACTGGCATTCCGACGATACCGTCAAGTCCGCCAACATGCCGCGGGATCAGCCCGAACGCACCGTTGAGAGCATAGCCGGTGGCCCAGTTGAGCGCCTGAATGAGCCACAGCGCGGCCACGAAGCCAAGGAGCGTCACGCCCCTCCGCAAGAACACGCGTAGATGATCCTGACCCGTCATGGCGGCGAGCATAACCGCGGTTGGAAAATGAGCAAGGTGTCGCCGGAGGGAGCCACGGCGGACACGGGACTGGAAAAGGCGGGGCAAATGATTTTGCAGCCAAGCGCGGCGCTGTGTGATCTTGTCACCGAGTGCGCGGCGCTGGATGTGGCAACAGAGGGCATCCGGTCGCTGGGCGGGATGCGGGCGCTCTGTCCTCACTTGCCAGCATCGCGCGCGGCGACCGATCTGCGAACAGGATCTCGGGCGGGCTGTCTCTTGCGGCCCGCCCTTTCCCGTCGCAAAACACCCTCCGTCGCCGCTCCGCGCCAAAACGCACACTTGAGATCGCGCCCGGCGCGCGTCAGGGTCGCGCAGGCAAGATGAGGAGCGCACGACATGCGGCGGTTGGTTCTGGGGTTGGCAGTCCTCGCGCTTCTGGGCGCGGCCTATGGGCTGTCCGCATTGCGCAACGCACCGCCGGCGGCTGAGGATGTGATCGCGGCTCTGCGTGCGAGCGATCCTGCCCTTGAGCAAGCCGAAATCAGCCTTTTGGCCTGTCGCCTCGTGATGCGCCGGAGCGGACCGGCCCAAGGTGTCAACGCCATTCAACGCTCGGAAATCGACGTGGATCTATCGCTTTTCGATACGTCCACGGCACGGATCAAAGCCCCGGAGGAGGGTCCGGTTGTTCTGCTTCTGAGCCGCAGACCAGTCAGTGCGGCGATGCTCGATCAGGCCGATGTGATCGTGCAGGCCCTGCCCGGTGCCGGGCTGACGGGCGCGGACGGGCAGCCCGGTACGCTCGACCGCGAGACCCTTGGCGAGATGCTCGGCACGCCCGGCGCCGCGTTGCGCTTTCACGTGCCCGCCTCGGTCATCGAGGCGACGGGCGACACGCCAGCCCGCCTGCAGGCCTCGGAGCGCGCGCCCCTGTTTTACGATTTCGCCGAGGCGGTTCGGGCCGCGCCCGAGCCACGCAGTTATGCTGCGGCGCTGACCTTCGCCGAGGCGGCGCAAACGCGCGAGACGCTGCTTGCCGGTCTGCTGGCCTTTCCCGCCGCGTTGCAATTCCGCGCCCCGGATACCGATCGCGCGCGCCACCTCGGAGAGACGCTGTTTCGATACACGGCGGCGCACTGCCCGGACCAGTCGCCGGCCCAGTCACCTGCCGTCTCACAGGCACCGTCACCGGCCCCATCGCAGGCCCCGTCAGAGACACCGACAGACGGGCAGACGCAAGGCGACTAGGGTGTCTGCGTGACATCAGCGACAAGGCGCGACACCCGGCTGAGCCACGCGCGCTTGTCGGGATGGGAATTTTCCATCATCCGCGACAGGAAGGTCAATTGCTCGCGGATCGAGCGCGCCTGCTTGTAAGAGCCCCCCCTGTCCCACGCCGCGCGCAGGTAATCATCGACGATGTCGAACTGCGCCGGAGTATCGAAGCGTGCAATGATCGGTGCCGCGGGATCGCCGCAGAGCGGTTGCAGGATCGCCAGTTCCGCCTCCTGCACCACGTGCCAGAAACTCGGCGTCTTCGCCTCCGCCTGACGGCTGCCGTCAAGGAGCCGGGCAAACCACACATCGAGCGGGACGCCCTCGGCCTCGGTCCGGCCCATCACCACCTGACCGATCAGCCAGTTGAATGCACATTGCAGATGCAACTGGCCGGGCTCGGCCCGCTGCGCGATGTCCATGCCCTGCTTGTAGGCCCCGATCATCTCCGACAAATAGGTCGCGCGCGCCGGACCGGTCTCGACCATCGCAAGCCTTTTGAGCGCAGAGCCCTTCAGCGCCTCGCGCTCGCTCGACAGGTTCGGCCCGGAGCCCGTCACATCGGTCAGATCGTCGAGCTTCTGGAACACCTTGAGGCTCGTCTGCACGGTCTGGATCACATCGCGTGCCGCAGTCTCTTTCGCTTTTGCCTCGGTCGCGGCGTGCCATCTGGCGAAGCTGGCGCGGACCTTGAGGTTCTGAAGCTGTTCGAGCAAGCCGATCCGGGCCATGCCGGAGGGCTGGGCAATGGCCTGCTCCATCAGCGGAATCGCCCGGTCGAACACGTTGAGGTCCGCATAGGCCCGCGCCATCGCCTCGCACCACGCCGCGTCCGTGCGCCAGGCCGGGCGGGCATGGTCCTCGATATTCGACAGGCTGTTGATCAGGCTGATCTTCGAGACCGTCGAGGTGCTGGCATCATGGGCGATGTTGATCGCGGCCTTGGTCGCGTGCTCGGCAGAGTAATAGCGGGTCTCGCCGCGCCGCGCGGTATGGGTCGCGGCACGGGTGTCAAGGCGGTACTCCGGATCGCCATAGCACTGATATGCGCCCCAAGTGTTGGTATGGGCGTGATGGGCATAGGTCTCCATCCGGGCATGATGCACCGCGTTTCCAAAACTATTGCCGCTGAGAAGCGAGCCATAGAAGGCGCGCGCGAAACAGCCCGCCGCCGCGTCGTCCACCGCCCAGCCCGCCGCAACGACCGCGCGCGCGCCCTGCTGGATGAACACATGCGCCAAATTGGCGGCGATGCGGCCAACGCCTTTCGGTGCGACCTTGCCCAGATGGCAGCAATTGAGGAACACCAGTTCGGGCACGTAGCGCATCTGCCGAACCTCGTAGGCGGTCAGCTTGAGCCCGTCGCCGAGGACCATTCCGGGGGCCGTGCCGGCCTCCTCATCCCCCAGCACACCATGGGCAGCAAGGTGGACGATCTTGTTTTGCTGGCAAATCAGGTTTTCGAGCACATCGAACCCGTCTCGCGGCCGGATCATCGGCAGAACCGGGGGGCGCTCCTCGCGGTCCGCGCTCGGCAATCCGTCCTTGAAATAGCCTTCGAGCAAACCGGTCACTTCGCGCGCTTCGGCCTCGGCGGCGGGCAATCTGTCGAAATCCTGCGTGACCGGGTCGCCAACCACCAGCGCCGTCTGGCGGGTGGAGCGCGGCGCGATATTGCCGCCGGTGACCAATTGCCGGATCACCGGGGTGCGCACCACCAGTGGCTTGATATCCGTCGCAGGCCGCGCGTTCGCACCGCCGGGCTCGAAGGCGGAATAGTCATCCTCGATCAACTCCCACGGGAATTGCGCGGTCTGCTCGTCGACGATCACAAGCAGTTTCTGATCGTCCTTGGCGAAGGATTTCAGCTCATTGGGGACCAGAAGCTCGAACAGCATCCGTCCCAGATCGCGGTTTTCGGATGTATCGCGCCCGCTGCGCTCTTCGAGCTGCACGCGCACGGTCTGCTGCACATCGGCATATTGCTCGGGCACCTTCGCGCCATGGCTGATCGCCTCGAAGCCCAGCCGCAGCGCATGTCCGTCCTTGGCCGTGATGCGCATCCGCTGCCACGTGTCACGCGCCGTGCCATAGCCCGCGCGCAGTTTCGCGCCATAGAGGCTGTGCACTTCGCGCGCATGGGTAAAGCTGTGCTTGACGCGGCCATTCTGCGAAATGCGCTCCAGCGCATCGGCGGCACTATAGGCCGTGTCATCGAACAGTTCGACAAATTGCAGATGCGCAATGGGCGTGTCGCCCAGCACCTTGTTGGCATCGACCACCGCTTCGAGCAGCGCCTCCACCGATTGCTGCACGGTGATATCCGCGCCCCGGTTGCCGATGATCAGCGTCGAGACCCCGATGGGCGGCATGGAAGCCTGGGTGCCCCCCGCCTCCTCGGTCCGCCGGCGCAGCATCATTGCATAGCGCAGCACGGCCTGCCGGAAACTCGAGCGCAGCTTGCCCGGGGTGAGATCGCCGAACGTGCCGAGCCCGACCACGATCGCGCCTTGCGGGCTGTGCTTGCGGCGCAGCATCACCTCGCAGGTGTTCACCTCGCCGGGATAGAGCCCCAGATCGCGCACATGGGTCAAATGATGCCCGAGGCAGGCATCGAGCGCCGCCTCCGCGCCAGAGATCGGATCACCCACGTAATGGCCGACCGCCACCGGGTACTTCGCAAAGCGCAGATCGCCATGGGCCACGGAGACCGCGACGCGCGGGGCCGAGGGCTCCAACGGATCGGTCACCCGCGCCCGCGCACCCAGCACAGCCGCTTCGATATCGGCCTCGTCGGGGAAGGTCTCGATCTCCGCCGGCTCGATCACCACCTCGCCGCGTGCAACGCTGCGCGCCAACGCCGGCGGGGTCTGTGGCAAAGCTTGCGTTGCGCCGGTCTCCAGCAAATCGAGCAAGGCAGGGAAGGCGCTCTCGGTGCGTCCCAGATCGCCATGCACGGCACTCATGTACCACGTGTCGATGCCCTGCGGGATGCCCGTTGCCCACGTCACCGTGCCGTCCCCCTCGAAGGTGCCGCGCACTTCAATCATCCGCCCGCCCTTGCCATCTTCCACCAGATGCACGCGCGAGGGCGTCGCCGCCTCGCCAAGGCCCGCGACATAGCAGGTCGTCTCCGGGTCGAGTTTGTGCTCGCGCAGCAGCTTATGGCCTTCGCGTGCGGCGGCCAGCGCGTCGGCGGGCGGGATCACCCATCCCGCGCCATCGCTGGCATGGAGTTGCTCCCAGAAGGTCGGTTTGAGGTAATGGCCGTCCTGATCGCTCGGCAGAAGTTGCGTCAGGCCCGGCAGCGCGGTGATCACGCGCAGCAGGTCGCGCATGTCGTTGGTGATATCCGCCGCCTCGATCATCTTCATCTGCCGGGTGCGCCCGAGCATGTTGTCGATCATCGACACCGCCCCGCCATTGGGCGTGCCGAGCATCACGAAGCGGGTGTTGCCGCGTGCCTTGATCCGCTGCCAGAGGTCTTTGTGCCGGTGCTGGAACGCCCGCACCACGAGTCCGCCCATCGAATGCGCCAGAAAGCGGATCGGGCGGTCCGGCACTTCGAGTTCGCGGCGTACGCGCTCGGCCAGAATATCCGCCGTCTCCATGATCGACGCGCGCCAGTCATAGGAGAAGGCAATGGCCTTGTGGTTGCGCCCGATATAATGCGCCATGTCCCCGTAAAACATATTGAGCATCGGGCCGGGCTCCACATCCGGCGCATCCCGGCGCAACCGGTTCACCCCGCCCGTGGCAAGGCGCAGCGGGTTCACCCAGACCCATTTGTCATCCTGATAGATATGCGAGCCCATCACGCCGGGCAGCACGAAGCAGACCGGCTGGCTCGCATCGTCGCGCGCGGACATGTCGATGAAAGGCTCGGGCTCCCGCCGTCCGCCACGCGGTACGCCGGGCGCTGCAAGCGGCAGGAACTCGGCCTGAGGCAGCAGCCCCGACATGATCGACGTGCGGGCGCGCAAATCGGTGAAATAGGTGAAATGCGTCACGGTCTCACCCGAGACATCCACGGTCACCGCTGGCTCCACCCGCCGCATCCCGCGCGACATGGACGGGGTGTTGACCACGAAGTCGTTCTCATCCTCGAAGAAGAAATCCGACGCCATCTCCGCCAGTTTGCGCAAGATCCCGGTGCCCTCGAAATCCCCGGCAATGTTGATCAGGCGGCTTGACAATTCGATATCGGCGCGGTTCAGCAGCCGCACGATCGGGCCAAGCGGGCGCATCGCCTCCAGTCCCGGAAGTTTTGCCGGATCGGCCTTGGCTTTCACCAGCCCGACCATGAAGGACTGGAACAGGTCATAGGCCACCGAGGCCCGCAGCGCCGGGATCAGGTCGAACGTATTGAGCGTGACCGACAAGAACCTGTCGAGTCGCCCCGAGGCGAGTGTCGTGCCGCCCACCGGCCCCGCGACCCGCACGATCCGGTCCACCGTCAACCTGCGCAGCGTCAATGTGCGCTTCAGGTCGGTCAGGTCGTCCAACTGCTCTTCTGGCGCACCGGCTTTGCGCAGGATCGCACGATCCATGTCGTCGAACGCGCCATCGTCGTCGAAATCCTTGCGCGCGGCCCGGGCAACCAGTTCGGCCACCAGCCCGCCGCGCGAATGGGACAGCATCGAGACCTGTGCGCCTTTGGGCAGGGCTTTTGCGAGGTCTATCGCATTGCGGATCGGGCTTTCGGTGACCGTGCGGTGTTCAAGCCCGTAGATGCCGCCAGGAAACATGCGCTCCAGCCGGTCCCAGAGCGGGGCCTCACCGGGCGGGCCGTGATGTTCGAGCAAATGGCCGAAACTGCCGCTGGTACTGGAGAAGGTGCCGTGTAGAAGCACGAGGATCGGCGCATCGGTGGGGATATCGCCGTCTTGCACCGGCGTCAGCGTGAATTCCGGCGTGCCGGGGGCCGCGGGGCGCGACAGGCGGTGCAGGCCGAGGTCGAGCTTGCCTTCGATGAGATGGGCCACGGCGAGCGCGGTATGCCCGCCCGCCTGCTCGGCCACGTTGTCGCTGAACACGCCGCGCAGGAGCGACACGCCCTTGACGGCATAATCGCGCAGGCCTCGGCTGGTGGGGCGTGACGGATCGCGAAGGGGCAGGCTGTGCGGCACGAGCAGCGAGAGGTCCTCGGCGCTGCGGCTCACCTGCGCATAATCGACGGCGGCGCTTTCCACGGTTTGCCAGAGCCGCAACCCGTTCTCGAGCTGGATTTCCAGAATGTCGTCCGGCTGGGCGTCGAAGCCGCGCGGCTCCGCGCGGGTTACGGCGGAGCGGGCGGCGGCGACATTGGTGGCGCCGATCGGCTCGATATCGACAATGCCCTGCAGTGCGTCGAGCGCCCCCAGCCCTGTCGGCACCGCAGCCTGTGATGCGTCGGTCTCCGCACCGGGAAGAAAGATCTTGGCTGCGGTGGGAGGGACGGACTTGGACATCGGGGCGTTCCAAACATGCACGTTAAAATTGAGTTAACCTTAAACGGCCAAAGCCGCGCCGGTCAAAAGAATACGCGCAGCGCGCGTATGCCCGGAATTTGTGCAATGGGCGCAAGCCGGGGCCCCGAAAACAATTTTTACCGATTGATAAAAGAAAAATCTGTGGCATGGTTTCCTTCAAGCCATGCAGCACGGAGCCGACCATGACCTCACCCCTCACCCCCGGCATCGCCGCCGCCCGTCTCGATCCCGAGGCGCTCGCGGAGAACTTCACCGACCTGCACGCCCCGCTCGCCCCGCATGAGGCCGCCGTCGCCGCAGATCGCTGCTATTTCTGCCACGATGCGCCCTGCATCACCGCCTGCCCCACCGAGATCGACATCCCGCTCTTCATCCGGCAAATCGCCACCGGCACACCCGAGGCCGCCGCCAAGACAATCTTCGATCAGAACATCCTCGGCGGCATGTGCGCCCGGGTCTGCCCCACCGAGGATCTCTGCGAGCAAGCCTGTGTGCGCGAGTTGGCCGAGGGCAAGCCCGTCGAGATCGGCCGTTTGCAACGCTATGCCACCGACACGGTCATGGATAAAGGCATGCACCCCTACACCCGTGCGCCGGAGACTGGGAAGACCATCGCCGTGGTTGGGGCTGGCCCGGCAGGTCTCGCCTGCGCGCACCGTCTGGCGATGAAAGGCCATAGCGTTACCGTCTATGACGCCAACCCCAAGGCGGGCGGGCTCAACGAGTATGGCATCGCCGCTTACAAGAGCACCGATGATTTCGCCGCGCGCGAAGTCGACTGGCTTTGCGCCATTGGCGGGATCATCATCGAGACTGGCAAGGCTCTGGGGCGGGATCTGTCCCTCGATGCGCTGACAGAAGCCCATGACGCCGTGTTTCTTGGCGTCGGTCTCGGCGGCGTCAACGCTCTGCGCGTCGACGGGGGTGACAAGGATGGGGTCATCGACGCGGTCGCCTTCATCGAAACCCTGCGGCAGGCCGAAAACCTCGCCACCCTGCCCGTAGGCCGCAACGTCGTGGTGATCGGCGGCGGGATGACCGCCGTGGACGCCGCAGTGCAATCCAAGCTGCTGGGCGCGGAGAATGTCACCATCGCATACCGCCGGGACCGCGCCGCGATGAGCGCCTCGCGCTATGAGCAAGACCTCGCAGCAAGCCAAGGCGTGAAGCTGATGTTCAACGTCCAGCCCAAGGCCGTGCATGTCAATGGTGCCGCTGCGGAGATCGAACTGGAATACACCGTCACCGTGGACGGCAAGCTCCAAGGCACCGGCGAGAGCGTCCGCCTGCCCGCCGATCAGGTTTTCCGCGCAATCGGGCAGACACTTGAAACAGATGCAGGGCTGGCGCTGGAGGATGGCAAGATCGCCGTGACTGGCGCGGGCCGCACCAGCCGTGAAGGGGTCTGGGCCGGGGGAGATTGCGCCATCGGCGGGGACGATCTGACCGTGACCGCCGTCGCCGAGGGCCGCGATGCGGCGGAGGACATTCACGCGGCCCTGATGGGCTGACAATCCCGCGAGGCCCCAGACTTGATCCGGGGCTTCGACGTAAATTCGCACAGGTCTCGCGGCAAAGAGACCCAAGAGGAAAGGGAGGCCCGCCATGGCTGATCTGACGACCGACTTTCTGGGCATCAAGAGCCCCAACCCGTTCTGGCTGGCCTCCGCGCCGCCAACGGACAAGGAATACAATGTCCGCCGCGCCTTCGAGGCCGGGTGGGGCGGGGTTGTGTGGAAGACGCTCGGCTCCGATGGCCCACCCATCGTGAACGTAAACGGTCCGCGCTATGGCGCGATCTACGGGGCCGACCGCCGCCTTCTGGGGCTCAACAACATCGAACTGATCACCGACCGCGACCTCTATACGAACCTCGAAGAGATCAAACGCGTGAAGGCCGACTACCCCGACCGGGCGATGATCGTGTCGATCATGGTGCCCTGCGAGGAACAGGCTTGGAAGGCGATCCTGCCACTGGTCGAGGAAACCGGCGCGGACGGGATCGAGCTAAACTTCGGCTGCCCGCATGGCATGTCCGAGCGCGGCATGGGCGCGGCAGTGGGGCAAGTGCCCGACTACATCGAGATGGTCACGCGCTGGTGCAAGCAATACTACTCCAAACCCGTGATCGTGAAGCTGACGCCGAACATCACCGATATCCGTTATCCGGCGCGCGCAGCCAAAGCGGGCGGTGCGGATGCGGTGAGCCTGATCAACACGATCAGCTCCATCGTCTCGGTGAACCTCGACAGCATGTCCCCGGAGCCCAGCATTGACGGCAAGGGCAGTCACGGCGGGTATTGCGGCCCGGCGGTGAAACCCATCGCGCTCAACATGGTCGCCGAGATCGCCCGCGACGCCGAGACCCGCGGGTTGCCGATCTCCGGCATCGGCGGAGTGACGACATGGCGCGATGCGGCCGAGTATATCGCCTTGGGCTGCGGCAACGTGCAGGTCTGCACGGCGGCGATGACCTACGGGTTCAAGGTCGTTCAGGAGATGATCTCCGGGCTCAGCCAGTGGATGGACGAAAAGGGCCACAGCAGCATTGCCGATTTCAAGGGCATGGCGGTGCCGAACGTCACCGACTGGCAGTATCTCAACCTCAACTACGTGGCGAAGGCGCAGATTGATCAGGACGCCTGCATCAAATGCGGGCGCTGCTATGCGGCCTGCGAGGACACCTCGCATCAGGCGATTTCCATGTCGCCGGATCGGGTTTTCGAGGTGATCGACGCCGAATGCGTGGCGTGCAACCTCTGCGTGGATGTCTGCCCGGTGGAGAACTGCATCACCATGCGCGAGTTGCAGCCCGGCGAGGTGGACGCTCGCACCGGCAAAGTGGTCGAGGCGGACTACGCCAACTGGACCACGCATCCGAACAATCCGGCGGCACAGGCCGCAGAATAACCCGCGCAATCCGGCCGCACGCTTGACGGGCGCGCGGCCTTTGTTAGCGTCAGGGACAACACGGGGGAAATGAGACATGGCGGCAACCGGAGAAAACCTGCGGATCAACAGCGAACGGCTCTGGGACAGCCTGATGGAAATGGCCAAGATCGGCCCCGGGGTTGCGGGCGGAAACAACCGCCAGACCGTGACCGACGAGGACAGCGAGGGCAGGCATCTGTTCCAGAAATGGTGCGAAGAGGCGGGATGTACCATGGGCGTCGACACCATGGGCAATATGTTCGCAACGCGCCCCGGCACCGATCCGGACGCTCTGCCGGTCTATGTCGGCTCCCATCTCGACACCCAGCCGACGGGCGGCAAATATGACGGGGTGCTCGGCGTTCTGAGCGGGCTCGAACTCATCCGCACGCTGAACGATCTCGACGTGAAGACCAAGCACCCGATCGTGGTGACGAACTTCACCAACGAAGAAGGCACCCGCTTTGCCCCCGCGATGCTGTCCTCTGGGGTCTTCGCGGGGATTCACACGCAGGACTGGGCCTATGCGCGCACCGATGCCGAGGGCAAGAACTTCGGCGATGAGTTGAAACGCATCGGCTGGCAGGGCGACGAAGAGGTGGGCGCGCGGAAGATGCACGCGTTCTTCGAGTTGCATATCGAACAGGGGCCGATCCTGGAGGCCGAGGGCAAGGATATCGGCGTTGTGACCCACGGGCAGGGGCTCTCGTGGACGCAAGTCACCGTGACCGGCAAGGACAGCCACACGGGCTCGACGCCGATGCCAATGCGCAAGAACGCCGGGCTTGGCATGGCGCGGATTTTGGAGAAGGTTGAAGAGATCGCTCTGAGCCACGCCCCGCACGCGGTCGGCGCTGCGGGCCATATCGACATCTATCCCAACTCCCGCAACGTGATACCCGGCAAGGCGGTGTTCACGGTCGATTTCCGCTCGCCGGACCTGTCAGTGATCGAGGACATGGAGGCGAGGTTGAAGGTCGAGGCACAGAAGATCGCGGACGACATGGGGCTGGAAATCGAATTCGAGAAGGTCGGCGGCTTCGATCCCGTGGCCTTCGACGAGGGCTGCGTGACGGCGGTCCGCACCGCCGCAGAACGCCTCGGCTACAGCCACATGAACCTGATCTCCGGCGCGGGCCACGACGCCTGCTGGATCAACCGCGTCGCCCCCACAGCGATGATCATGTGCCCCTGCGTGGACGGGCTGAGCCACAACGAGGCCGAAGAGATCAGCCCCGAATGGGCGGCGGCGGGGACGGATGTCCTGCTGCACGCGGTGCTGGAGACAGCGGAGGTTGTGGGGTGAGGGGGAAACCCGCAATACCCGCCACGGGCTTGACCAGTAACGCCAAGCTACATGAGATCAATTGTGCTGGGATGAGTATCGGCAACTCACTTGGATCAACGAGGTCAGGTACATGATTGAAAGGCTTGCAGCTGTTATCTACTGGATATGTGTAATCCTGGCAGTGCTTTGGAGCGTTGCAATAATGTACATTGATCCGATACCGATGCTCGCTGCGGGAGGGTCGCTCGCGTTGTTCGGCATTGGTTGGGCGATACGTTTCATTTTGTCTGGAAATCGTCAGCTGTTTCCATAGGCAAAGCCGCCAGCTTTTGGCGGCGCTACTAAGGTCGGCGACCGGCGAGAAAAACAAGCATACTTCTCGTATGTGAAAAAAGGGGAAACCACATGACCAAAGTCATCAAAAACGGCACCATCGTCACGCATGATCTGACCTACAAGGCCGACGTGCTGATCGAGAACGGGATCATCACCGAGATCGGGCCGAACCTCTCTGGCTCCGAGGAACTCGACGCGACAGGCTGCTACGTGATGCCCGGCGGGATTGACCCGCATACGCATCTGGAGATGCCGTTCATGGGGACCTACTCCACGGATGATTTCGAGAGCGGCACACGTGCGGCGCTGTCGGGCGGGACGACGATGGTGATCGACTTCGCGCTCCCCGCACCGGGCCAAGGGCTGCATGACGCGCTGCAGATGTGGGACAACAAATCGACCCGCGCCAATTGCGACTACTCCTTCCATATGGCCGTGACGTGGTGGGGCGAGCAGGTGTTCAACGAGATGGAGAGCGTGATCAAGGATCGCGGGATCAACACTTTCAAGCACTTCATGGCCTACAAGGGCGCGCTGATGGTGAATGATGACGAGATGTATTCCTCGTTCAAGCGCCTTGGCGAGTTGGGCGGGATCGCGATGGTGCATGCCGAGAACGGCGATGTGGTCGCGGAACTCAGCGCCAAACTGCTCGCCGAAGGCAACACCGGCCCTGAGGCCCACGCCTATTCCCGCCCGCCGCAGGTCGAAGGCGAGGCCGCGAACCGGGCGATCATGATTGCCGACATGGCGGGCGTGCCGCTTTATGTCGTGCATGTCTCCTGCGAGGAGGCCCATGAAGCCATCCGCCGTGCGCGCCAGCAAGGCAAGCGGGTCTGGGGCGAGCCTTTGATCCAGCACTTGACGCTCGATGAGAGCGAGTATTTCAACAAGGACTGGGACCACGCCGCGCGCCGGGTGATGTCGCCGCCCTTCCGTAACAAACAGCATCAGGACAGCCTGTGGGCGGGGTTGCAGGCAGGCTCGCTGAGCGTGGTCGCGACGGATCACTGCGCCTTTTCCACCGAACAGAAGCGCTACGGCGTGGGGGATTTCACCAAGATCCCCAACGGCACGGGCGGGCTTGAGGACCGGATGCCGATGCTCTGGACCCATGGTGTCGAGACCGGGCGGCTCACCCCGAACGAGTTCGTTGCGATGACCTCAACGAACATCGCCAAGGTGCTCAATTGCTACCCCAAGAAGGGGGCGATCCTTGTGGGGGCCGACGCAGATATCGTGGTCTGGGATCCGGCCAAGGAGAAGACAATCACCGCGAGCACGCAGCAATCGGCCATTGATTACAACGTGTTCGAGGGCAAAGAGGTCAAAGGCCTGCCGCGCTTTACGCTCACGCGGGGCAAGGTCGCGGTCTATGACGGTGATATCCGCACCGAGGAAGGCCACGGCAAGTTCGTCAAGCGCGCCGGGAACACGCCGACGAACAAAGCGCTGTCGCAATGGAAAGAACTGACAGCGCCGCGCCCGGTGGAGCGGACGGGCATTCCGGCGACTGGGGTATAGCTTTGCGACTTAGAAGACCCGTCCCGGGCTTGACCCGGGACCTCGTTCCGCAACGTACATACACTAACCATCGAGGCCCCGGATCAAGTCCGGGGCGGGTTGCGCAATGACTGTCATTTCCGCGAAAACCCTCAACCTCATCTTTGAGACCAATGACGGTCCGGTGCAGGCTTTGAAGGATGTGAGCCTCGACATTCAGCGGGGGGATTTTGTGTCGTTCATCGGCCCGTCGGGCTGCGGCAAGACCACCTTTCTGCGCTGTGTCGCGGGGCTGGAGACCCCCACTTCGGGGGATCTGAGCGTAAACGGGATGACCCCCGACGAGGCGCGGCGGTCGCGGGCCTATGGCTATGTGTTTCAGGCCGCAGGGCTCTATCCGTGGCGCACGATTGGCGGAAATATCCGTTTGCCGCTGGAGATCATGGGTTTCACCAAGGCCGATCAGGCCAAGCGGGTTCAGCGCGTGCTTGAGCTTGTGGACCTCACCGGCTTTGAGAAGAAATTCCCGTGGCAGCTGTCGGGCGGGATGCAGCAACGCGCCTCGATTGCCCGCGCGCTCGCCTTCGATGCAGATATCCTGCTGATGGACGAGCCGTTTGGCGCGCTTGACGAGATTGTGCGTGATCACCTCAACGAGCAGCTTCTGGCGCTCTGGGCGCGGACCGAGAAGACCATCGGCTTTGTCACCCACTCAATTCCCGAAGCGGTGTATCTGTCCACCAAGATCGTGGTGATGTCGCCCCGACCCGGCCGGATCAGCGACGTGATCGAAAGTCCTCTGCCCAAAGAGCGCCCGCTCGACATCCGCGACAGCCCGGAATTCATCGAAATCGCCCACCGCGTCCGCGACGGGCTCCGCGCGGGGCACATCGATGACTAGGCTTGGCACGGTCATCCCGGTTCTGACGGTGGTTCTCGCCCTGCTGGCCTTCTGGACGCTCTCCGTGATCCCGATGAACGCACATCTCAGCGCCGATCTGGCGCAGCGGCAGGGGATGGAGATCACCCCCGAGGCTCCGCGCGCGCGGCGCGATATCAGCGCCTTCAGCGTCGCGCTTCAGAACCCCGGGATCATCCCGCTGACCTACACGCTCGACCGCCCGAACCTGCCCTCCCCGCATCAGGTCGCGGTGGAGCTTTTTGACACGGTCATCGGGCAAAAGATCACTTCGCGGCGGAGCCTTGTCTATCATGGCTGGGTGACGCTTTCGGCGACGCTTCTGGGCTTTGTCATTGGCACGGTGGCCGGGGTGCTGCTGGCGGTGGGGATCGTCTATAACCGCACGATGGACAAATCGGTGATGCCGTGGGCCATCACCTCGCAGACCATCCCGATCCTTGCGCTGGCGCCGATGGTGATCGTGATGCTGGGCTCGATTGGCATTCAGGGTTTGCTGCCGAAATCGATCATCTCGGCCTATCTGAGCTTCTTCCCGGTGGTCGTGGGAATGGTGAAGGGGCTGCGCTCGCCGGATGCGATGCAGCTCGACCTTCTGCGCACCTATAGCGCCAGTAATTCGCAAGGCTTCTGGAAACTGCGCCTGCCGGCCTCGATGCCCTATCTCTTCGCCTCGCTGAAGATCGGCATTTCCGCCTCGCTCGTGGGCGCGATTGTGGGCGAATTGCCGACGGGTGCGCGGGCAGGTTTCGGGGCGCGGATGCTGGTCGGAGACCAGTACGGCCAGCCGCTCGTCACATGGGCGGCGCTGTTCGGGGCGGCGATCACGGCGGCGCTCTTGGTCGCGCTCATTTCGCTGATCGAACGGGGCACGCTCAAGAGCATGGGGATGAAACCGGCATGAGCGCGACCACCACGCTTCTCATCACGGTGTGTGTCTGGCTCGGTGGCTGGGCGCTCAATGCCCGGCTGGCGCACTCCGCGCAGTCCGACAGCCGCGCCGTAAGCCTCGCCATCCCGGTAATTTTCGGTGTAACGCTGATCCTTATGTGGGAAATGCTGGTCACTGGCTTCGAGGTCTCGCCGGTGATCCTGCCGCCGCCGACGATGATTGGCGCGCGCTTCGCCGAGAGCCTGCCGCTGCTTTGGGCGGATTTCGTGCAAACGATCCTCAAGGGGGCGCTGAGCGGCTATGTGATCGGCGCAATCGCGGCCTTCGGGGTCGCGATCCTCGCGGACCGCTCGCCCTTCCTGACAAAGGGCATCCTGCCAGTGGGGGCCTTCATGGCCGCGCTGCCCATCGTCGGGACTGCGCCGATCTTCGTCAAATGGCTCGGCTCGGATTGGCAGTCGAAGTCGGCCGTGGTCGCGGTCATGGTGTTCTTCCCGATCCTCGTGAACACGGTGGCAGGGCTCAAGGACACCACCGCGATGCAGCGCGACCTGATGCGCACCTATGGCGCAGGTTATTGGCCGACCTTCTTCAAGCTGCGCCTGCCCGCCGCCATGCCGTTCATCTTCAACGGCCTCAAAATCGCCACGACGCTCGCCCTGATCGGCGCGATTGTTGCTGAATTTTTCGGCTCTCCAACCGTCGGGATGGGCTTTCGCATCTCCACCTCGGTGGGTCAGCTTGCGCTCGACATGGTCTGGGCCGAGATTATCGTCGCCGCACTCGCAGGGTCCGCCTTCTATGGTGGCATGGCCCTGATCGAACGCCGGGTGACCTTCTGGCACCCTTCACAACGTTAGCGGGTGTTCTGACACCCTGCACAAAGATAACCGCAACCACAACTGGGAGTACGACAATGAACAAGACACTGATGGGAGCCGCTTTCGCGATGGGCGTTGGCAGCATGGCGCAAGCCGCCGACGAGGTGGCGCTGCAACTGCAATGGGTCACGCAATCACAGTTTGCGGGCTACTATGTCGCCCTCGAAAAGGGGTTCTACGAAGAAGAAGATCTCGACGTGACGATCCTGCCCGGTGGCCCGGACATCGCGCCGCCGCAGGTGCTTGCAGGCGGCGGAGCCGACGTGATGCTGAACTGGATGCCCTCCGCGCTCGCAGCCCGCGAAAAGGGTCTGCCAGTGGTCAACATCGCGCAGCCCTTCAAGACCTCCGGGCTGATGCTAACATGCTGGAAAGACACCGGGATCACCTCCGTCGAGGATTTCAAAGGCAAGGCCATCGGCGTGTGGTTCTTCGGCAATGAATACCCGTTCCTGTCGTGGATGAGCCAGGAAGGCATTTCCACCGATGGCGGTGAGGATGGCGTGACGGTTCTCAAGCAGGGCTTCAACGTCGACCCGCTGCTGAACCGCGAAGCCGATTGCATCTCCACGATGACCTATAACGAATACGGTCAGGTGCTGGATGCCGGTGTCTCCCCCGACGAGCTGGTGACGTTCAAATACGAAGAGCAAGGCGTCGCAACGCTCGAAGACGGCATGTATGTGCTCGAAGAGAACCTCGAAGACCCTGCTTTCGTTGATAAAATGGTCCGCTTCGTGCGTGCCTCGATGAAGGGCTGGAAATACGCGGAAGAAAACGTCGAAGAGGCTGGCGGCATCATCATCGACTATGACGAGACCGGCGCGCAGAGCGAGGCGGCGCAGGTGCGGATGATGGGCGAGATCGCCAAGCTGACGGCGGGCTCCAACGGCGCGCTCGACCCGGCGGACTTCCAGCGCACGGTGGACACGCTGCTCGCGGGTGGCTCGGACCCGGTGATCACCAAGCAGCCGGAAGGCGCTTGGACGCATGTGATCACGGATCAGGCGCTGAACTGATCTTCCTTACCTTTTGCCATTGGAACGCCCCGGTATTTTGCCGGGACGTTTTGCATTGCGGTGGGGAGTGCAGGGTTAACGCACCGAACGCCCGCGCGCCGCGATTTTTGGAAAAATCGTGATTACGGGCGTTAACGCTATAAAAACAAGGTACATCGCCTGTATGACTCCCGTACATACGCTGTGCATACTCTGTACATACAAATCGCGATTCGTTCAGTGATTTGAAATGGTTAAGCCTCCGTACGGTACTCCAGCGTTAACCATTTGGGCGGCCCCCCCAACCGCGTCCCACGCCGATCCGCCGGGCACCCCGCCCCTGTCTTCTTTGGGTCAAAAATACCCTCGGAGAGCGCGAGAGGCAGAGCCTCTCGCACGCGCGTGCCACGCGCGTCCGCCAGCCTAAAGCCCGAGCGCCTTCAGACGGGCCGTTTGCCGCTCGGCCAGCGCGTCGATCTCGGCCTTCGCTGCATCGCTCAAGCCCGCGCCGGGTTTGCGCAAGGTTGGATGGGCGATGATGCCCTGCCGGGCGAGCGAATACTTGCGGATCGCCAGACCCATGCCGGGCTGGGACTCGTAGCGGATCATCGGCATGTAGGCGTCGAAGATATCGCGCGCGCGGGTCAGATCGCCCGCGTCATGGGCATCGAGAACCTGCCGCATCATTTCGGGGTAGCCGAAGCCCGTCATCGCGCCATCCGCGCCGCGCAGAAGCTCTTCGAGCAGGTACATCCCGCCATTGCCGCAGAGGATCGAGATACGGCGCGCGCCTGCATCGGACGCGGCGCGGAGCGTGCTGATTTTCTCCAGACCCGGCCAGTCCTCATGTTTCAGCATCACGCAGGTGGGGCAGTCTTCGACGATTTGCAGGATCACGGAAGGCGAGATCTGCACGCCCGTGGCGAGCGGGAAATCCTGAAGCACGAAGGGGATGTCGCCCAAGGCCTCGGCGGTGTTGTGAAAGTAGCCGGTGATCTGCGCGTCGGTCTTGAGGCCCATGGGCGGCGCGACCATGACCCCGGCGGCGCCCGCCTCCATCGCCTCCCCGCTCAGGGCAGAGATCGCAGCGAAGCCCGACGCGGAGACGCCGACGATCACCGGCGCGGCGCAGCGAGAGGTCACGCGGCGGACCACCGCCACGGATTCTTCAGCGGAGAGTTTACCCGCCTCCCCCATCATGCCCAGAATGGTCAGCCCGTTCGCGCCTTTCTCGATATAGGCGTCAACCATCCGGTCGATGCTGTCCCAGTCGATTGCACCATCGGGCAGGAACGGAGTCGCGGCGATGGTGAAGACGCCCTTGGTGGTTTCATCCAGCATGATCGGCCTCTGCGGGTTTGTGGAAAAGGTTCAGCCGGATACGGCCCAAGGCAAGGGCCACGGCCGCCTGACACGGCTCGACCACCGGCAGGCCGGTCGCGTCTTCGAGCGGAGCGCGGAAGCCCGCCATCCCGGCGCAGCCCATGATCAGCACATCCGCGCCGTCTTCGTCGCGCAGGCGTTTGCCCGTCTGGATCATCGCGGCGAGGCTCTTGGTCTCGTCGGCCAAATCGGCGACGCCGAGGCCCAAAGCACGGTCTCCGGCGAGGCGGTCCAGCACGCCCATCGCCCCGAAGGCGCGCAGGTGGCGGGGGATCGACGGCGGCAAGATCGCGATCACGCCGAAGCGTTGGCCGAGGGTGAGGGCGGTCGCGACGGCGGCCTCTTGGATGCCCAGCACCGGGAGCGGGGTCTGGTCGCGCAGGGCATGGAGGCCCGGATCGCCGAAACAGGCGATGACATAGCCCGCCGCGTCCGTCTGCGCCGCTGCGAGGCGGAGCATGGGGGCGATGGTCAGGTCCGCTTGGCGTTGGCTTTCGATGCCGGGCGGGCCTTCGGGAAGCGTCAGGCAGCGGATGGGGATGCCGAAGCTGCGGAGCGGGTCGATGGCGGCGTCGATGCCCGCCGTGACCGTCTCCGAAGAGTTGGGATTGATGACGATCAGGCTGTTCATGCGCCGGGCCGTGTCGCGGATTGCATTTCGATCTGGTAGCCCTCGGGGTCGGTGAAGACGAAGGCCCGGATGCCGATCTCGTCGTTGACGAAGAGTTTGGAGAGGTTGTCGAGCTCCTTGGTCTCGGCATAGGCGTACCACGCATCCACATCCGGCACGCGTATGCAGAGTTGCACCGGTTTGACCTCCGCCCATTTGTTCATGCCTTTGGTCTCATCAACCAGCCCGACATGGGCGCCGGGGCAGATGCGGTAGATCTTGCACCAGCCTTGGTCGATGGCGAGCGGGAGGCCCAGCACGTCTTCGTAGAAGCGCATCGCGGCGGGCAAGTCGCGGTAGTAGAAGAAGGTGATCGCGAGGGTGTTCGAGCCTTCGGGGCGGGTCATGAGTGCGGCTCCGTGGGTTGGGTGGCAAGGTGCGGGCGGTCCAGCCAGTGGCCACAGCCGGGGGTGCCGTGGAAAGTGCCGTCCTCAACAAGGGTTTGGCCGCGCAGGAAAACGTGCTCGGGCCAGCCGGTGATCGTCCGGCCTTCCCACGGGTTGTAGCCCACGTTGTCGTGCAGGTCGTTCGCACCGTAGGTGACGCGGCGGTCGGGGTTCCAGATCACGATATCGGCGTCCATGCCGGGGGCCAGACGGCCCTTGCGGGTCAGGCCGTAGATCTCTGCGGGGGCGGTTGCGGTGAGGCGGGCGAAGGCTTCCGGGCCGCCCTGCCCTTGCGAGACCATCGCGTCGAACATCAGCGGCAGGCGGGTTTCCAGCCCCGGCAGGCCGTTGGCAATCTGATGGAAGCCGGATTTCGGGCCAGCGGAGAGCTTGCCGGTCTCGTCGAAGCGGTAGGGGGCATGGTCGGAGGAGACGAGGCTCAGGGTGCCCGCGCGGAGCGCGTCCCAGAGGGCGGTCTGGTCGTCGGCCCAGCGTTGGGGCGGCGAGCACATCCATTTCGCGCCCTCGATGCCGGGTTTGTCCAGCACGCCTTCGGTCATGAAGAGGTAATGCGGGCAGGTCTCGGCCCAGACCGGGGCACCGCGTGCCTGCGCCGCCGCGATGGCCTGCGCGCCCTCGCGGGTGGAGATATGGAAGAGCATGACGGGTTGGCCAAGATATTCGGCGAAGCGGCAGATGCGCTCGACCGCTTCGATCTCGGCCATGCGGGGGCGGGAGCGGGCGTGATCGCGGGGGCTGGTCTGGCCGGTGTCGATCAGGGCGGCGCGGGCGCGGGCGATGATTGCGTCGTTCTCGGCGTGGACGCAGACCAGCGCGCCGCTGCCCCGCGCGGCTTTGAGGATGCGCAGGAGGTCGGCGTCGTGGAGTTGGATGTTGTAGGTGGTGAAGACCTTCAGCGAGCGGTGGCCCTCTGAGATCAGCGCGGCGAGGTCGGTGTCGAAGCCGGGCGCGGTGGTGTCGGTGAGGGTGATGTGGAAGGCGTGGTCGATCATGGCACCGCGCGCCGCGCGGGCGGCGTAGTCGGCGACCGTGTCGCGGAGGGTTTGCCCCGGGCCCTGCGCGGCGAAGGAGATCACCGAGGTCGTGCCGCCCATCGCAGCCGAGCGGGTCGCGGTCTCGAAGGTGTCGGCGTTCCATTGGCCCATGCCGGACATTTGCTCGATATGGGCGTGGGGGTCTACGCCGCCGGGCATGACCCATTTGCCCTTTGCAGAAATGCGGGTTTTGGCCTCCGGGACGGCCGGGCCGACCGACACGATGCTGCCATCCGAGACCGCCAGATCGCCTGTCACGATCCCTTCGGGAGTGACCACCCGTCCGCCTTCGATCACAAGGTCTATGCTCATCGTCCCCGGCCTTTCCGTTCCGCCAGTAGAATGCCTTTTCCAGCGGGATGTGCAAACGCCAAGACGCGGGCGCGCTCACTCGGTGGTGCGGAAGCGGGACATCTGCACGGCGAGCACGCACAGGAGCGGCACGGCGACGCCGATCAGGGCGGTGACGATCAGCAGGACGCCAAGCTCGGAATAGTCCGCCGAGGAGATCGGCTGGCCGGTGGCCGGATCGACGCTTTCGCGGGTGACCGTGAAAATCTGGTTGAGGTATTTGGTGCCGAGACTGCTCGCGGAGAGCGCCATGTTCGTGAACGACGCCATAACCGCAAAGAAGGTGGCCTTGAGATGCGCGGGCGCGTTGCGGGCGATCCAGGCGAGCATGGGCACCATCGCCACCTGCGCGAGCGGGGACTCGATGGCGGTGTCCAGAATGGCGATGAAGCGGGCATCGACCACGCCGCCTGTCATCGCGGAGGTCCAGTCCTGAATGCCATAGTAGAGGCCGATATTGGGCAGCGAGAGCAGCCCGCCCGCCAGCGTCAGAAGCACCACGATATAGGCGATGGACCGCGTCGCCATGAGCGGGCGCAGCACGATCAGGCCCGCGAGCGCGAGAAGCGAGGTGATCAGCGACAGGATCGACAGGAAGCGCTCGTCGAACTCCAGAACGTCGATCTCGAACCATGTCTGGCCGGGGCCCGGCAGCGGCACGGCGCGGAAGACGAAGATGATCGCGGCAGTGCCGATCAGCACCCGCGCCGCGTCCCGGTCCAACTCTTTGACGAGGCGGGAGATCAGGAACAGGATCACCGAGAGCGACGACAGGAAAATCGCCTCTTGGGCATAGGCGAAATCGGAGGTGCCGAGCCCGATGCTGAGCAGAACGAAGGCCAGACCGCCGCCCAGAATACCCCAATTGACCTCGGTGTCCTGTTCGGGCGCATGGATCGGCAGGCCTTCGCGGGCGCGGCGGCGCTGGATGATCCCGTGCAAGACCGTGCCGCTCAGCGAGATCACCGGGATCAGCAAGGCGACCAGATAGACCTTGCCGTAGAGCGCGAGCCTTGCCTCGCGCGGCAGGGTTTCGGCATCCGAGAACACCCAGATATTGACCGCCGCCACCGCCACCAGCCCGGAGATGATCGCCACGCGTCCCAGCGTCTGCATCGTCGTGTGCATCTCGCGGGTCTTCTCCTCGCTGAAGGGGTGGCCTTCGGTATCGGCGAGCGGGACCGCCTCCACCGTCATCGCATCGGCGACCACGTCCTGCACGGCATAGCCCGAGGGGGCGAGAAGAAGGGCGATCACGTACCATGTCTCCAGCGGGAAGACTGCGCGCATCTGTTCGGGCGCGGTGACGAGCGCGTACATGATGAGCAAGGAGAGCGTGATCAGCCCGGCGCCGAAGACGATAAGCCACGCCTTCCAGCGCCAGATCAGGTCCACCAAATGCCCGATCGGCATTTTGAGGATCCACGGCAGGCCCGCCCAGAAGGTCAGCCCGGCGATGAAGGCGGCGGACAGATCGAGGTAGTCCTTGAGAAAGAACGCGCCGACCACGGAGGTCAGCCCCGACACCCCGGCGGCGAAATAGACCATCAGGGGCGGCAGGTAGGACCAGCGCAACTCGCGCAAAAGGCCCCACACCACCCGGTCGAACCATGAGGCGCGTGCGGTGGGGATGGGCTGTGACGGGTCCGTCATGCTGGCTGGCTGCTCCGTTGTCCGCTCTGCCGTGTCGTTGACAGGATGATAGGTGTGAATGCGCCGTCGCGCCATGGGGGCGCGTCCCTGCGGCACGGGGTCTGCCGCGCAAAATTTCCATTTGACCCCTTCGCGGGGGGTGGGGGCGTTCCTATATATATTCAAACCTTCGAATACATCAGGCCCGACCCATGACACAAAAACTCACCTGCCTCGCCTGCGGACAAGCCAACCGCGTGCCACAAGAGCGCCTGAGCGCCGGACCCAAATGCGGCACCTGCGGCGCGCCGCTGATGCGCGCGGCCCCCACCGACATCTCCCTCGACATCCTGCAAAAGGCCGAAAAGACCGACACCCTGCCCCTCGTCGTCGACTTCTGGGCCAGTTGGTGCGGGCCGTGCCGGAGCATGGCGCCGGAGTTCGCCAAGGCCGCTGAGAGGCTCGGCGGGCGGGCGCGGTTCGCCAAGCTCGACACCGAAGCCTTTCCCGCCGCCGGGGCGCGCTATGGCATACGGGGCATTCCGCTCCTGATCGCCTTCCGGGGCGGGCGCGAAGTCAGCCGGCAGACCGGGCTGATGCCCGCGCAAAAGATCGCCGACTGGATCGCCGGCATGTATGCGCAATGAGGTAGACCCCACAGATGACCAACACACCCTATGACATCCTTGGCGTCTCCAAGACCGCCACGCAGGACGAGATCAAGAAGGCCTACCGGAACCTTGCCAAGACCCTGCACCCCGACCTGCACCCGGACGATTCCGGCAAGCAGGCGGAGTTTCAGGCGGTCTCCGCCGCCTATGAGCTGCTCGGCGATCCCGAGAAGCGGCGGCGGTATGACGCCGGGGAGATCGACGCGTCGGGGCATGAACGGCCCGAGCATCAGTTCTATCACCAATATGCCGGTCAGGATGCCGGCGGGCGCTATGACCCGCGCGGCGGGGCCGGGGCCGGGTTTGGCGGCTATGAGCAAGAGGACCTGTCGGACCTCTTTTCGGAGCTTTTCGGGCAACGCGCGCAGCAGACCTTCCGGGCGCGCGGGCAGGACCTGCGCTATCATCTGGAGGTCGGCTTTCTCGACGCGGCGCGCGGCGCGAAACGGGCCGTCACGATGCCGGACGGCAAGGCGATCGAGATCACGATCCCCAAGGGCGTGCGTGACGGGCAGACCCTGCGGCTGAGCGGCAAGGGCGCGGAGGGGATCGGGGGCGGGCCCGCCGGGGACGCGCTGATCACGATCTCCGTGCAGGCGCACCCGGTCTTCACGCGGACCGGCGATGATGTGGAGGTCGAGTTGCCGATCACCGTCGATGAGGCGGTGCTCGGGGCAAAGGTCGATGTGCCGACCATCGACGGGCCGGTCGCGATGACGATCCCGAAAGGCGCGTCCTCGGGGCAGCGTTTGCGGCTCAAAGGGAAGGGCTTTTCGCATGGAACGGCACGGGGCGATCAGACCGTGCGCCTCAAGATCGTGCTGCCGAAGACCGTCAGTGACGACATGCGCAGGCTCGCCGAGGAATGGCGCAAGGGTTCGGATTTCGACCCGCGTGCAGAGATCAGGAGGGTGACATGAGGTTTGACGAACACATGGTCGTGGCGCGGACCCCGCGCCTCACGCTGCGCGATCTGCGCCTCTGGGTCCGCGAGGGCTGGGTGCGCCCGGCCCAGGGCCCGTCCGGGCCGGTCTTCGACGAGCTTGATCTCGCGCGGCTGCGGCTGATCTGCGATCTGCGCAAGGACATGGCGCTGCCCTTCGACGTGGTGCCCACGGTGCTTGCGCTGATCGACCAGCTCCACCGCACACGGCACGATCTGCGCTGTCTCGCCGAGGCGGTCGATGAGCAGCCCGAAAGCGTCAGGCAGGCCGTCTTGGCATCCTTCCGCCGACGCACGGGGCGCGCTGGCTGATCTGCGGCGCATTTTGTGATAAGGTGGACGCAGGCAATCCGGAGGATGTCATGACACCCAATATCACAACCCGCCGCCGGGCCATCGTGGTCCTGTATCGCCGCTATCTCGACGCCGAGCGCGCGCTGCGCCGCGCGCAGGACGACGCGCGGGCCTGGTTTCCGCGCCCGCCGCGCCGCATCATCGAGATCATCGGCGATCCGGGCTCACATATGCGCAGGCTGCATGACCGGCGTGACAGAGCCCTGCTGCAATTGACCGCCGCGCACCGGAAATTGGCGGAGGCCCGCAGCAGGTCGCGCGAGGTCCGCGTGCAGATGACGGTTTTAGCGCTGCCCTGAGCGCGCCTGATGGTCCGCCTGCCCGGCCTTGCGCCCGGCACGGCGGGCGAGTTTTTCGGCAAGCGACGGGCCGACACCGGGGCGGCTCCACGGGCAGACCGCGATGCAGATCGCGCAGCCTTGGGTTTCGTTGAAGAACGGCAGGCACTTGTCGAAATCGACATACCATTTGCGCGCCCCGCGCACGGTCTGCTTTTCGGCGAAGATGGCTTCGGGCGGGCAGGCATCCTCGCAAATCCGGCAATTGGCGCAGAACGCGTCGATCCCGTGATCGGCAGGCGGTGTGGGCGCGAAGGGCGCGTCGGTGAGCACCGCCGAGAGCCGGAATGAGGCGCCGAGGTCACGGTCAATCACGGAGCCATGCTTGCCAAGCTCGCCGAAACCACAGGCGAGCGCGGGCGGGATCAGCGCCAGTGCGCCGCTCAGCGGGCCGGTGACCGGCTCGGCCTCCCAGCCCTCCGCGCGCAGCCAATTGGCGATCTGCTTAGCCACACGCGCGGCGCGGTTGTATTGGCGGACGACCTCGACACCGGCCTGCGGGGCGGGGGCCTTGGCGATCTCGTCATAGACATGCTGCACACCGGCGACGATCACGCGGCTTTGCGGGATGTGATGGCCCTCGAACACCCAGTCCGGCTGCATCTCGGCCACGCCGATCTTCTCGCAGGCACCTTGCGCCACGAAGCGCTGCACCTGCGCAGTCCAGTCCGTCGGGGCGCGCGTGACGGGCGTATCGGCCACCGGCGCGTCCGGCATCGCGAGGGTTTCTTGGCGCCGCGCACGCTCTTGGGCGAACTCCGGCACGCCGGGATCGACGGTGTAGAACCACTTTTGCAAGGCGCCATGGGCAATGTCGCCCGGGTTCGGCGCCCAATAGACATGGCGCGGGCGGCGCGGCGCGGTCTCGCCGAGGCCGTTGATGTCGTTACCGGATACACCCGGCCACAGGGCGCGCTGTGCCGGGTCGGGCGTGAAGGGGCGGTGCGGGTTCGGCTTTGGCATGGGCGCGAGCTTAGAACACCTCCGCCGGTCTTGCCAAGTCGGCCCTCTGCCCGCGCGGTTATTCCGCCGCGAGTTGCAGCTGCGGGCCGCGGACGGAGCGCAGCTCGTCCAGAACCGCGTTGCATTCGGGGTCTTGCGCGGCCAGATGCAGCGTCGCGCGCAGCATCCCGGCCTTGTTGCCGCAATCGAAGCGGGTTCCGGAGAAACGCAGCCCGGCCAGACCGACCTCAGAGGCGCTGCGGGCGATGGCGTCGGTCAGTTGAATCTCGCCGCCCGCGCCCGGTGTCTGGGTCTCCAGAGCCGCGAAGATCTCTTCGCCCAGCACATAGCGTCCCACCACGGCTTCGCGGGACGGGGCCGCCTCGGGCGCGGGCTTTTCGACCATGCCGCACGCACGGACGAGCGCGCCGTCACGGCCGGTCACGTCGAGAATGCCGTATTTGCGGGTCTCCTCTGCGGCGACCTCCATCGTGGCGATCAGGTGCCCGGCGCTGGTGGAGGCGTAGGCGTCAATCATCTCCCCGAGACAGCCGGTGCCGAGGATCAGATCGTCGGGCAGAATGACCGCGACCGGCCCGGGCAAGACGTGCTCCTTGGCGCAGAGGACGGCATGGCCGAGGCCCAGCGCGTTGTGCTGCATGGTGAAGAAGACGTCGTCGGCCACCGGGCAGAGCGCGGCGTCTTGCAGTTGATCGGCAATCTGCTGTTTGCCGCGCGCCGCGAGATCGGAGCGCAGCTTGGAATCGTCCATGACATAGCGCTCGATGGCTGCTTTTGACGGGTGGCTGACGAAGACCATCCGCTCAATCCCGGCCGCGCGGGCCTCGTCGATGGCATATTGAATGAGCGGTGTGTCGAGCACCGGAAGTAACTCCTTCGGCGTCGCCTTGGTCGCGGGCAAGAACCGGGTGCCGAGGCCTGCAACGGGAAAGATGGCGGTACGGACGGGGGCTGCTGTAGTCATCACATCGCTCTTTGTTTGATTGCCAACAGGGTGAGGTATAATGCACACGCAGAAACTGTCAAAAAACGACATCGAATTGTCGCCTTTGCATCTCTTTATGCCTATTATTCAGGCATTTTCCGAAATATTTCGCCCGATTTTTGAGCAAAGCACGAATTTCAGCCCGAATCCGTCCTCGCATGGGAACCTTTCTTAACCCTTCACAGTTAACCTTTGCGAGAATTGAAGCACGTTAGCGACAACAATTGCACAAATGCGACACCAGATTGTGCACGCGCAGCATGTCGGCAACGGCAACCGAGGTAGAGCTATGAAGCACCAGATCGTCTCAGGCGACCCCATTCCAACGCAGGCCCGGCCCTACCGGCGTGCTACGGTGATCGGCTGTGGTGCATGGGGCACCGCGCTCGCGGCGACCATGGTCCGGGCCGGCGTGACGACGACGATCTGGGGCCGGGATTCAGACGTGACCGAGCACATCGTCTGTGCGCAGGAAAATCCGCGCTATCTGCCCGGCGTGCCCCTTCCCGCCGCGCTGACCGCGACCACCGACCCGCGGCGGGCTGTGCGCGACGCGGAGGTCGTTCTCATCGTCACCCCCTCGCGCACCGTGCGCAGCATCGCGGAGACGGTCGCGGCGCATATCCGGCCCGGCACCCCCGTGGCCGTCTGCGCCAAAGGGATCGAAGCGGAGACCGGCCTGCTGATGACGCAGGTGGCCGAACAGGAACTGGATGGCCATCCGATTGGCTGCGTCTCCGGGCCGACCTTCGCACGCGAAGCCGCGCTTGGGCATCCGACAGCGGCCACGGTCGCCTTCCCGTTTTCCTATGCCGACCGGCTGGAGCCCGCCAAAAGTCCCGCCGCCCGCCTTGCGGTGTCGCTCAGCACGGAAAGTTTCCGCGCCTACCTGTCCGACGACCTGATCGGCGTCGAGATCGGCGGCGCGGTGAAGAACGTGATCGCCATGGCCTGCGGAATGATGACCGGGGCGGGCTTTGCCGAGAACACCCGGGCCGCACTTATCACGCGCGGGCTCGACGAGATGAAGGCGCTGGCCGAAGCTCTGGGAGGCCGCCGCGAAACCGTGACCGGCCTCGCGGGCATCGGCGATCTGGCGCTCACCTGCTCAAGCACCACATCCCGCAACATGGCGCTCGGCGTGCAACTGGGCGAAGGGCGCGACCGTGCGTCATGCTTTGACGGCGAACCCGTCGTCGTGGAGGGGGAGGTAAATGCCCGCTCCGTGACCGATCTGGCGCGCCGGCTCAACGTGGCCCTGCCGATCTGCGAGGCGGTCCGGGCCATTCTGCATGACGGGGCCGCGCTCGGGCCCACCTTCGCCGCGCTTTGGGCCATGCCCATCGAGGCCGAACCTCGCGCCATGGACCTCGCACTCTCTCATCCCGCAACCGACCAAGACATTGCAACACTTGCTGAAAGGATCTCATGACCCGTCACGATCACATCGACACGACCGCAATCGCCACCAAGGATCTCGTTCTCGCCACCGATCTCGATGGCACCTTCCTCGGGGGCACCGACGCCGACCGCGCCCGGTTCTACGCGTGGATCGAGGCCAATCGCGCCCGCATCGGGTTGATCTTCGTGACCGGGCGCGATCCCGGGTTCATCCGCCAGCTGGTCCGCTCCGGCACCGTGCCCCGGCCCGACTATCTGGTGGGCGATGTGGGCACGACCATCGCCACGCTCGACGAGCGCAACCATGTCTCGCCGCTCATGGCGCTGGAGACCGAGATCGCCGAGAAATGGGGCCCCAATGGCGACAAGGTGCAATCCGCGCTGCTCGGGGTCAAAGGGCTCAAGCTGCAAGCCGGGCCTTTCCGCTACCGCGCCAGCTATGACATGGACCCGGACCGTTTCGAGCAGCGTGCCATCGGTATCGTCGAGGATATGGGGCTCGACGCCCTGATCTCGGACAACCGCTTCTTCGACGTGCTGCCCAAGGGCGTCAGCAAGGGGCCCAGCCTCGAACGGCTCGTCGGGCATCTCGGCATCGACACCGGCCGGGTTCTGGTCGCCGGTGACACGCTCAACGACCGCTCCATGCTCACGCTCGGCCTGCCCGCCGTGGCGGTCGGCAATTCGGAGCCGGACCTGACCGATGTGGTGCGCAGCCTTGAGCACGTCCATCTCGCGAAGGCACATGGGGTGTCTGGCATCGCCGAGGCAATCCTCGCCAAGGGCATGTTCACCGCGCGCGCCGCGTAAGCAGCATTGAGGAGAGATCGCATGTCGTCGGATCTGGTCATCGTCTATCACCGCCAGCCTTATGAAGAGGTCGAGGTGGACGGGCGCGTCACGTTTCAGGAGAACAAGAGCCCGAACGGGATCGTGCCGACGCTGAAGAGCTTCTTCGGCGGCGTCGATCATGGCGCGTGGATCGCGTGGAAACAGGCCGAAGATCCCGAGAACCCCGAGTTCGAGCAGCGCGTCGAGATCAAGGACAGCTACGGGCAATATGCGGTCTCACGGCTGCCGCTCTCAGCGGAGCAGGTGCGCGAGTTCTATCACATCACCTCCAAGGAAGCCTTCTGGCCAATCCTGCATTCCTTCAAGGAACGCTACAATTACGATCCGGTCGACTGGGACAATTTCCAAAACGTCAACCGCCGCTTTGCAGAGGCCGCCGCCGATGAGGCCGCCCATGGCGCGCTTGTCTGGGTGCATGACTACAACCTGTGGCTCGTGCCCGGCTATCTGCGCGAGATGCGCCCCGATGTGCGCATCGCCTTTTTCCATCACACGCCGTTTCCGTCGGCGGATGTGTTCAACGTGCTGCCATGGCGCAAGCAGATCGTGCAAAGCCTGCTGGCCTGTGACGATGTGGGCTTCCACATCCCCCGCTACGCGGCCAATTTCGTCTCCGTCGCGCGCAGCCTGTTCGACATCGACATCCCGCGTTTCGACGACGTGCCCGCCAAGTGGATTTCCGAGGGCACCGCGCTCACCGAGCGGCGCCTGCCACCGGAAATCGAGTATCAGGGGCGGCGCGTGTCCGTCAGCGTGACCCCGGTCGGCGTGGATGTCGGCTATATCGAACGCAACGCCGCCGCACCGGAGACCGCCGCAAGCGCGGCGCGCATCCGCGAAGAGATGGGCGAGCGCCAGTTGGTGCTCTCGGTCGGGCGCACCGATTACACCAAGGGCGGCATCGAGCAACTCAAGAGCTATGAGCGGGTGCTCGAAGCCCATCCCGACCTGCGCGGCAAGGTCACGCTGATGCACGTGTCGGTCTCGGCCAACAAGGGCATGACCGCCTATGACGAAATCCAGACCGAGATCGAACAGACCGCCGGGCGGATCAACGGACAGTTCGGCACGCTCGACTGGCAACCCGTGGCGCTCATTTCGCGCGCGATCCCGTTCACCGAGCTTGTGGCCTACTATCAGGCCGCCGACGTGGCGTGGATCACACCGCTTGCGGATGGCATGAACCTCGTCTGCAAGGAATTCGCGGCCTCCCGGGTGGATGGCGACGGGGTGCTGGTGCTGTCCGAATTCGCGGGCGCGGCCGTGGAGCTTGGCGATGCGATCCTCACCAACCCGTTCTCCAACAAATCGATGGACACCGCGATCCTGACCGCGCTTCACATGCCCGAAGCAGAACGCCGCAGGCGGATGCGCGCGCTGCGCAATGCGGTGCCCGACACCGATGTGCGCGACTGGACCCCGGGCAAGTTCAAGCACGACATGCCGGGAGGCGCGGCGGCGTGAGAGGCGGCGGCGCGCGCCGGACGACCCGAGCCATGACGATGGTATGAGCGAACTCGATCCCAAGACCTTCAAGACCACGCGCGCCGGTGCCGACCCCGACTGGTGGCGCGGCGCCGTGATCTACCAGATTTACCCCCGCTCCTTTCAGGACAGCAACGGCGATGGGATCGGCGATTTGCCGGGCATCACGCAGCGCCTTGCCTACGTGGCCGATCTGGGCGTGGATGCGATCTGGATCAGCCCCTTCTTTGCCTCTCCGATGAAAGACTTCGGCTATGATGTGAGCGATTATTGCGACGTGGACCCGATGTTCGGCACGCTTGCCGATTTCGATCACCTCGTCGCGGAAGCCCATGCGCTCGGGCTCAAGGTCATGATCGATCTGGTGCTCAGTCACACCTCCGATCAGCATGCGTGGTTTCAGGACTCGCGCTCGTCCCGCAGAAGCGATCTGGCCGACTGGTATGTATGGGCCGACCCCAAACCCGACGGCACGCAGCCCAACAACTGGCTGTCGATCTTCGGCGGCCCGGCATGGACATGGGACCCGACGCGCGAGCAATACTACCTGCACAACTTCCTCAAGTCGCAGCCCGACCTGAACCTGCACAACCCGGATGTGCAGGACGCGCTGATGGACGTGGCGCGGTTCTGGCTCGACAGGGGCGTCGACGGGTTCCGGCTCGACACGGTGAATTTCTACTTCGCCGACAAGGACCTGCGCGACAACCCGCCCCTGCCCCCCGAAAAGCGCAATGCCGTGATCGCGCCCCGGGTGAACCCCTACAACCACCAGGACCACGTCCACTCCAAGAACCAGCCCGACAATATCGCCTTCCTGCAGCGCTTCCGCGCGCTGCTCGACGAATATGGCGGACGCGCGGCGGTCGGCGAGATCGGCGACGCGCAGCGCGGGCTGGAGCTTTTGGGCGAATACACCAAGGGCAGCGACCGGATGCATATGTGCTACGCGTTCGAGTTTCTCGCGCGCGATCCGATCACTGCCGAAGCCGTGGTGGAGGTCCTTACCCGGCTCGACGCCCAAGCGCCGGATGGCTGGGCGGCATGGGCCTTCTCCAACCATGACGTGCTGCGCCATACATCCCGCTGGGAGTTGACCCCGGCAGCGCAACGCGCGCTGATCAGCATGATGGTCGCCCTGCGCGGCACGCTGTGTCTCTATCAGGGCGAAGAGCTTGGGCTGCACGAGGCAGACGTCTCCTTCGAGGATCTGCAAGACCCCTACGGCATCGAGTTCTGGCCCGAATTCAAGGGCCGCGACGGCTGCCGAACGCCGATGGTGTGGGAAAGCGACGATCTCAATGGCGGCTTCTCGGAGGCCAAGCCATGGCTTCCGGTAAGCCATGACCATCTGCATCACGCCGTGGACATTCAGGAAAAAGACCCCGCCGCGATGCTGCACCACTACCGCCGCGCGCTGGCGTTTCGCAAATCGCAGCCGGTGCTGCTGAAAGGCACCCATGCGGACCTGACCGCCGAGGGCGACGTTCTGCATTTCCGCCGCCACCATCAGGGCGACGAGATCTTCTGCGCCTTCAATCTCAGCAGCACGCCCTCGACCATCGACATGCCGCACGGGCAGTGGCAGGCCATCGCGCCGGAGCTTGGCTCGACCGGCGCGGGGCCGGACAACCGGCTCCATCTCGGCCCATGGCAACCCTGCTTCGCACGGCGTGCCTGATCCATTTGCAGCCAGCCTTTCGCATGAGCGCGCTGTTGTTTTTCGGAACATAGCGGCGGCTCGCGCGTTGATCTGTTGACAGGGATCAACCGAAAGGAAGCACTATGTCTGCGCCCGACACCAATATCGAGAAGCAAACCCGCCGCCACAAGCCGGCCCTCATCGGCATCATCGCCGCGATCGCCTTCGGTGGCGCGGTGTTTCTGACGATGTTCTTTTCTGCCGTCGATGAGGACGGGGCAGAAATCAACGACGCCATCAACGTGAACAGCGCGACCTCGGACTGACCATGGCGCGCCCGGCCGGCGTCATCCCGCTGCCGACGGTGCCGGCCCGGCCCAAGCTGGCGGCGCGTCGGGCACGACGTCCGCAATCGGGAACGTGACGATGTAGCTATACATATCGTCGGCCTCGACTGTCTCCGCCTCCCCTTCCAACTGACTGGCAAACGCCTGCATGAGCTTCTGGCCAATCCCGCCGGAATAGCTCAAGGCGCTGTCATCCTCGCTCTCGTCCATCTCGCCCCGCGTGTTGCGGATCGAAAGGCGCAGATGACGCGGCGCCTCGGTTTCGAGGCTCACATGGATCAAGGGCGCGCCATCTTCCGGCACACCGACATATTTCACCGCATTGGTCAGAGCCTCCGCGATCAGCATGGAGAGGGTGACCGATTGATCCTGTCCAAGCTCCACCGAGATCACATCCTTGGTAACCTCGACGGGCTGCCCCTTGACGGGCGGTCTCTGGGCAAGCTCTGTCACGAGGCGATCCACCAACACCTGCGTGTCCACCGTGGTGATGCGCGATTTCGCGTTCAGGGTGTGGTGCACCATCGCCAGCCCGCGCACGCGCCGCTGGAGCTGGGCGAGCAGACGCCGGGCTTCGGGTGTGGTGGCCGTGCGCGCCTGCATGTTCATGATCGAGGCGATCAATTGCAGATTGTTCTTCACCCGGTGGTGAACTTCGCGCAACAACAACGTCTTCTCTTCGAGATCGCGCTCCTGCTGCGCCTCGCCTTCGCGCACGAGCACGAGCATCCGGTTGAACGCGGTTTGCAGATATTTGAATTCCTGACTGGCCCCATCCAGCGAAAGCCCATCGACCCGCTCTCCGAGCGCAAAGCGGCGCAGGGCCGAGCCCAGGGCATGCAAATGGCGGATGACCAGCCGGTGCAGGCCCCAAAGCGCAACACCCATCCCGGCGAGCCACATGATGATCGGCGTTATCAGGGTGAGCCCGGTCATGACCGGATTGGCAGCCGCCAACGCCGCACCTCTCGGCCAGCTTCCGACAATCGCGATCTCGTCTTCCATCAGCCGCGTAACCGCGAAAATGCGCGAGTCTCCGGAGCGCGATTGGCCGGAAAAGGTCTGTCCGGTGCGTGCAAGGACAAGCGCTTTGGTGTCGCGCATCGGCAGGAAATCCGCCACGTCGTCCAAGGGCCGGTTTCCGGCGAGGATCGAGCCATCCCGGCCAATGAGCGCAATCACGACGCCTTTCTCCACGAGGTCCGGATCGGCTAGCTCCAGCGACGCGTGATGCGGCGTGGACAGGGACATGAAGCCTTTGAGTTGCTCCCCCTCATAGATCGGCTGAGTCACGATGATCACCGAGGCCCCTGTGACCGCGCCTTCGCGGTTGACCATGTAGGTCAGGCGCGGCGTCTCGGCGATGCGCTGGAAATTGGCCGAGCCGGATAAATCCATCTCGTCGCCGGAGGAAGAACAGCGCATCACGCCGCCGGGGTCGATGAAACCTGCAAAGATAAAGCGCGGCTCCGCCTCCACGAAACCGCGCATCACCTGAGCGCATTGCGCGGGGCTCTCGGCACGGGAGACATGCGCGGTGCCCAGCGCCAGCGCCGCGCCCGCCGCTTGCTGCAACACCGCGCGCTCGCGCTGCGCGGCGGCCAGCGTACGCGCCTCCACCGTGCTGCGCGCCAGTTGCTCGGCGTCGTCGATGAGCGACCATGTCTGCAAAAGGGAAATCAGGCCAAGCGGGAACATGGCCAGCGACATCAGAACGGCGAGGTAGGCAGGCAGGCGAAAGCGAAATTTTGCGTCGGACATCTGCTGGGATCAGGCTGCCGGACGGCCCGACACGACGCCGAGGTTGACCGCATCGGTCAGATCGAGATCGTCCTCGGGGCCCACATCCATCAACTCGGCCAGATGCGCGCGCCCGCGGTTGACCCTGCTCTTGATCGTCCCGACCGCGACACCGGCTGTCTCCGCCGCCTCTTCATAGGAGAAGCCCTGCGCGCCGACGAGCACCAGCGCCTCGCGCTGCTCATCGGTCAACTCGTCGAAGGCACCCGCGAAATCGCGCAAGGCGAGTTTGCCGTCATGCTCGGGCTTTTGCGACAAAGTGTCGGTATAGGTGCCGTCCACATCCTCGACCTCCCGCTTGCGCTTGCGATAAAGCGAGAAATAGGTGTTGCGCACGATCGTGAACAGCCAAGCCCGCATGTTCGTACCCGGCTTGAAGCTGTCGATATTCGACCACGCCTTGACCAGCGCATCCTGCACGATGTCATCGGCGGTCGCATTGTTGCGCGTGAGACTTATGGCGAAGGCGCGCATCGCGCCGATATGCTCCACAAGTTCTTCTTTGGGGTCATTCATTGGGGTGCGCCTTTTCAGTGTTGCGCAACTGGTCCAAGAGGGCTGTGAAGCGTTCCGGCAAAGGTTCCGATGCCACTTCGTCGAACGCCCGCTTGAGGTTCTCATTGATCCGCGCATCCATCTCTGGACGCTCTTCTGGCTGGTTTCTCTGTGTGCTCATTGTTTTGTCTTCACAAATTCCCGGACTATTTCGGAACAAAACGCCGATCTGCAGGTTTTGTTCCCAGATAGTCGAAAAAAAGAGGAAGACCACATGTCAGTATTGAGTGAAGCGGGACTGGCAGACGCCATCGGGCCCTGTCTGCCGTACTTGCGCCGCTATGCGCGCGCGCTTACCGGGCGGCAGGAAAGCGGTGACAAATTTGCCGCCGCGACGCTGGAAATCATTCTCACGGCCCCCGACGCGTTCGAGAACAACTGGGATATCAAGGTGTCCCTGTTCCGCGCCTTCCATGCCATCTGGTCCTCGACCGGCTCTCCCGTCGATCCGTCGGAGGCCGAGACCGGACCCGAGCAGGAAGCGCAAAGGCGGCTGGCGCATCTCACGCCCAACACCCGCGAGGCCCTGCTGCTGCACACGATCGAGGAATTCAGCATCGCCGACATCGCCGTGATCCTGAAGATCGAGGAGAGCGAGGCTGCGGAACTGATCAACATCGCCTATACCGAGATGGCGCGCGGTGCCGCCGGGCGCGTGCTGATCATCGAAGACGAGGCCATTATCGCAATGGATCTGGAGACGATGATGAGCGATCTCGGCCATCAGGTCGTGGGCATCGGCCGGACCGAGAAGGGCGCGGTCGATCTGGCCGCCGCGCAAGATTTCGATCTGATCGTGTCGGACATCCAACTGGCGGATAATTCCAGCGGGATCGACGCGGTGAACCGGATCTTGGAGACACATGGCCCGCATCCGGTCATTTTCGTCACCAGCTTCCCCGAACGGCTTCTGACCGGCGAGGGCCCGGAGCCGGCCTTCCTGATTTCCAAGCCTTATACCGAAGAACAGGTGAAATCGGCTGTCAGCCAAGCGATGTTTTTCTCTTCTACGGAAACGCTCAAAGCGTGAGCCTCTTGCGAGAGTGATCGGTCCAAAGCGACCCGCGCCCTGAGGCCGGGCGCTTTGCTGCGCGCTCAATTGCGCGCCGCTTTTTCTGCACGCGCACAAAAATGCGGCAGCGCAGCAAAGCGCCTGCCCCCAAATGCGCCGCCGCGCTAGGCACCCCCCATAGCGCTGTGCATCCTGCGTTTGTCTCCGAACTGTTCGGGGACATTCACCACTCGCCGCCCCCAAGGACGACACAGATCTCCGCGGGTGCGCAGCGTCACTTTTTATCCGCGTGGGATCGCAAGCGACCCGGCGCAGACCTGCTGTCTGCACCGCTCGCCTCTTTGCGATCCACCCAAACGGGGGACAACCGTATGACATCCTTTAAACCCTTGGCGGCCCTGCCTGTCGCCGCCCTTTTGATGACCGGAACCGCTGCACTGGCCGATTGCCCGGTGAAAGTGGGCGTTCTGCACTCGCTGTCGGGCACCATGGCCATCTCCGAGACCACGCTCAAGGACACGATGGAACTGCTGATCGAAGAGCAAAACGCCAAGGGCGGTTTGCTGGGCTGCGAGATCGAAGCCGTCGTGGTCGATCCGGCCTCCGACTGGCCGCTCTTTGCCGAGAAGGCACGCGAGTTGCTGACCGTGTCCGAGGTTGACGTGATCTTCGGCTCCTGGACCTCCGTGTCCCGGAAATCTGCGCTGCCCGTGCTCGAAGAGTTGAACGGGCTGATGTTCTACCCGGTGCAGTATGAGGGCGAGGAATCGTCCAAGAACGTGTTCTACACCGGCGCCGCGCCCAACCAGCAAGCGATCCCCGCGACCGACTATTTCCTCGAAGAGCTTGGCGTCGAGAAATTCGCCCTGCTGGGCACGGACTATGTCTATCCGCGCACCACGAACAACATTCTGGAAAGCTATCTTGTCTCCAAGGGCATCCCCGAAGAAGACATCTTCGTGAACTACACGCCCTTCGGTCACTCCGACTGGGCGACGATCGTTGCAGACGTTGTCGCGCTCGGCGCCGACGGCAAGCAAGTGGGCGTGATCTCCACGATCAACGGCGACGCCAACATTGGCTTTTACAAGGAACTCGCCGCCGCAGGCGTGTCAGCGGACGATCTGCCCGTCGTGGCCTTCTCGGTCGGCGAAGAGGAACTCTCCGGCCTCGACACCTCCAACCTCGTCGGCCACCTCGCCGCGTGGAATTACTTCCAGTCCGCCGAATCCGAGGCCAACGACGCGTGGATCGCCGCGTGGAAAGCCAAGATGGGCGAAGACCGTGTGACCAACGATCCGATGGAAGCGCATTACATCGGCTTCAACATGTGGGTGAACGCGGCGACCGAGGCCGGGACCACCGATGTGGACGCGGTGCGCAGCGCGATGTACGGGCAGGAATTCCCGAACCTCACGGGCGGCACGGCGGTCATGCTGCCGAACCACCACCTCGCCAAGCCCGTGCTGATCGGCGAGATCCGCGCGGATGGCCAGTTCGACATCATCAGCCAGACCGAAGAAGTGCCGGGCGATGCGTGGACGGACTACCTTCCGGAATCGGCCGTGCTGAAATCCGATTGGGCCGAATTGGGCTGCGGGATGTACAACACCGAGACCGAGACCTGCGTGCAGATCAAGTCGAACTACTGATCTGACCTGATCTCCAAGATCGGAGGGGCGCGGCACGGCTCGCGTCCCTCTTTCCCCGGAACGACCCCTCCCTTTGCCTGAAAGTGCCCATGCTGCTGCGGTTCCTTCTCCTTGCGCTTACGCTCAGCTGTCTTGCGCCCGCCGCCTCTCACGCGCAGAGCCTGCAAGACATTCTCCAAACCCACACCGAAGAAGTCGCCAAACCCGGTCGCCGCTCTGTTGGGGTGGTGCTGGACGATCTGGCCGCGTCCGGCCTGCCGCAAGCGGTGACCTTTCTCGAAGCATGGCGCGACCGTGAGATCGTGCAGCGCGACGCGGACGGACTGTTCTTCCGCAGCGTCGAGGACAGTCTGGTCGATCTCGACACGGGCGAGACCGTTGGACCGGCCGAGAATGTGAGCGCCGTGCGCCCCAATGGCGGCGTGCGCCGCGCCATCGGCGAGGTGCTTGTCCAGTTCCAACTCTCCAGCCCCGATATCGAACGCCGCACCGCTGCCGTGGACGCCATTGCGCGCGGCGGCGCTGCCGACCAGCTTGAACCGCTCCGGGCCTCGATAGACGGTGAGACCGACCCCGCGCTCAAGGCCCGCAAGGAAGAACTCGTCAACATCCTGACCGCCCGCTTCGGGACCGACACCGAGACCCGTGTGGCCGCCATCACCGCCCTGTCCTCCTCCATGTCCGTCGATATCCGCGCCGTGCTGAACCAGATCCTCGCCACCACGGATGGGGTCGCGGAAACCCTGCCGGAGGATGTCTCCATCGCCGAGACCTACGCGCCGGGCAGCGACGCGCTGAGCCGCACAGACGCCTATGCCAAGCTGGTCGACGCCGATCTCGCCCCGCCACTCGTCGGGCCAGATGCGATCCGCGACGCGCTGACGGCGCATATCGACGGCGGCTTCGTCGGCGGCGTGCCCGTTGCCCAACTTGGCACCAATGAGGCCCGCGCCCGGGCCTACGCAGCGCTGGCCGAGGCCGGGACCGTCCCGCCGCTGGTCACGGAGGCGGACCAAAGCGCAGCGCTTGCCGCGCATGTCTTCTTTGCAGCCTATGACGAGTCCGACCGCGCGGTGACAGAGGCCGCCCGCGCCGCGCTCGACGCCATCGAGACCCGCGTGGGCTGGAACCAGTTTCTCGATCTGTCGCTCGACGGGCTGTCGCTCGCGTCGATCTACTTCCTCGCCGCCATCGGTCTGGCCATCACCTTCGGCGTGATGGGCGTGATCAATATGGCGCATGGCGAGTTCATCATGATGGGGGCCTATACGGGCTATCTCGTGCAACTCTTTGTGCCGGACTACACCCTCTCGATCCTCATCGCCCTGCCGCTCGCCTTCGCGGTGACCTTCGGCGCGGGCGTGGCGATGGAACGGCTGGTGATCCGCTGGCTCTATCACCGCCCGCTGGAAACCTTGCTTGCGACCTTCGGGATTTCCATCGCGCTGCAACAACTCGCCAAGAATATCTTCGGCACGCAGGCCCGCCCGCTGACCTCGCCGGGCTGGCTCGACGGGACATGGTTCATCAACGATGTGGTGTCGATCTCCTATATCCGCGTCGCGATCTTCGTGCTGGCGCTGATCTTCCTCGCCCTGATCCTCTTCGTGCTCAACCGCACCCGCCTCGGGCTGGAGGTGCGCGCCGTGACGCAAAACCCCGGCATGGCCGCGTCCATGGGCATCAACCCCGACCGCATCAACATGCTGACCTTCGGGCTTGGCTCGGGGATCGCCGGGATTGCGGGCGTGGCCATCGGGCTTTACGCGCAAGTCACCTCCGAGATGGGGCAGGCCTATATCGTGCAGTCCTTCATGACCGTTGTGGTGGGCGGTGTCGGCAATGTCTGGGGCACGCTTGCAGGGGCGACGCTGATCGGCGGGCTGCAAAAGGGCATCGAGTGGTTCAACCCGTCGAACACGCTGGCGGCGCAGACCTACATGATCCTCTTCATCATCCTCTTCATCCAGTTCCGGCCCAAGGGCATTGTCGCCCTCAAGGGCCGCGCGGCGGGGGATTAAACCATGATGGATATGCGAGGAGCGTCACAACACCTGCCAAGGCGCGCATGCGCCCATGCCCTCCCAAGGGTCGCCCTCTCGGCATCTTTTCTGCGAAAAGAGCCTGCCGGGTATCGCCCACCGCTGCGCGGCAGGCTTAGTCGGGCATGGCGCATGCGCGCCGTGTTGCGCAACGGGAGAGGTCTTCCGCCTCTTACCGAAGCAGGAGTTCGCCATGCGTAAATCCTTCATCGCACAAAACCCGTCCGTGCTGTGGTTCATCTCCGGCCTCGCCCTGTTCACCCTGCTCGTGACGATCATGTCCGAGGCGATGGGCACTGGCTTTGTCAGCACATCCATGGTCAAAACCCTCGGCAAGACCCTGTGCCTGTGCCTCATCGCCATCGCCATGGACGTGGTCTGGGGCTATTGCGGCATCCTTTCGCTCGGTCATTTTGCCTTCTTCGGAATCGGCGGCTACGCGATTGGCATGTGGCTGATGTATGCCCGCACCGAGGGCATCGTCGCGGCCTCGCTCGCCGAAGCACCGATCCCGCCGACCGAGCAAGAGGTGATCGACGCCATCGGCACGCAGATTTTCGGCGTCGTGGGCTCCTCCGACTTCCCGTGGATCTGGGGCTTTGCCGACAGCCTGTTCTTGCAACTCCTGATGGTCGTCCTGATCCCCGGCCTTTTGGCACTCGTCTTCGGCTGGCTTGCGTTCCGCTCGCGCGTCACGGGCGTGTACCTGTCGATCCTCACCCAAGCGATGACCCTCGCGCTGTCGCTCTACCTCTTCCAGAACGACAGCGGCCTGCGCGGCAACAATGGCCTGTCGGGACTGCAAAACATCCCCGGCTTCGAGGCGGTGCCCCAGTCTGTGATCTCGCTGTGGTTCCTCTGGGCCTCCGCGCTCGCGCTCGGGCTGGGTTATGTGCTCTTCGCGTGGGTCGTGTCGGGCAAGATGGGCAGCGTGATCCGCGCCATTCGCGACGACGAGGCCCGCGTGCGCTTCCTCGGCTACCATGTGGAGAGCTACAAGCTCTTCGTCTTCACGCTCACGGCGGTGATCTCCGGCATCGCGGGCGCGCTCTACTACCCGCAGGCGGGCATCATCAACCCCGCCGAAATCGCCCCCATCGCCTCGATCTACCTCGCGGTCTGGGTCGCCATCGGCGGGCGCGGGCGGCTCTACGGCGCGGTGATCGGCGCGGCCTTCGTGTCGCTCCTGTCAAGCTGGTTCACCGGCGGCGGCGCGCCGGATATCCCGCTGGGGGTCTACACGGTCCAGTGGACCGATTGGTGGCTGGTGCTCTTGGGTGTGTCCTTCGTGGCAGTCACGCTGTTCTTCCCGAAAGGCATCGGCGGGCTCTTCGACAAGCTGGTGAGGAAAGACGCATGAGCACGCTTCTCGAAGTCTCCGGCGTCTCCGTCACCTTCGACGGGTTCCGCGCCATCAACAACCTGTCAATCCAAATCGGCGAGCCCGAACTCAGGGCTGTGATCGGCCCCAATGGCGCGGGCAAGACGACCTTCATGGACATCGTCACCGGCAAGACGCGGCCCGATGAGGGCCGGGTGATCTGGGGCGAGCGGTCGGTGTCGCTGCTGTCGATGTCCGAAAGCCAGATCGCCCGCGAGGGGATCGGCCGCAAGTTCCAGAAACCCACCGTGTTCGAAGACCAGACCGTGCGCGAAAACCTCGCCATGGCGCTCAAGAACAAGCGCGGCCCGTTCGACGTATTGTTCTACAAAAAGACCACCGAAGGCGCGGCGCGGATCGAGGAGATCGCCGAAGAGATCGGGCTGTCGGACGCCCTGCCCCGGCGCGCCGGGGACCTGAGCCACGGACAGAAGCAATGGCTGGAGATCGGGATGCTGCTCGCGCAAGACCCGCGCCTGCTGCTCGTGGACGAGCCGGCGGCGGGCATGACCCCGGCGGAACGGGCGCACACGACGGACCTGCTCAAGCGCGCCGCCGAGACGCGGGCGGTGGTGGTGATCGAACATGACATGGAGTTCGTGCGGCGGCTCGGGTGCAAGGTCACGGTGCTGCACGAGGGTTCGGTGCTGGCCGAGGGCAGCCTCGATCACGTGACCAAGAACCAAGAGGTGATTGATGTGTATCTGGGGCGCTGATCCATGCTGAGTGTCGAGAACCTGACCTTGCATTACGGCCAGAGCCAGATCCTCTACGGGGTGAGCATGATCGCCAGACCCGGCGAGGTGACGGCGGTCATGGGCACCAACGGTGTGGGCAAGACCTCGCTGCTGAAGGCAATCTCCGGGCGCCACCCCTATTCCGGCGGCAGCCTGTCTTTGAGCGGCACCGAGCTGAAGCACCCCACAGCCTACAAGGCCGCACGCGCCGGGATTGCCTATGTGCCGCAGGGGCGTGAGGTGTTTCCGCTGATGAGCGTGGAGGAGAATTTGCAGACCGGCTTTGCCTGTTTGGACGATCCCAAACCGACCATTCCGGATCGCATCTACGACCTGTTCCCGGTTCTGAAGGAGATGAAGGACCGGCGCGGCGGCGATCTGTCCGGCGGGCAGCAACAGCAGCTTGCCATCGCCCGCGCGCTGATCACGCAGCCGCGCGTGCTGCTGCTGGACGAGCCCACGGAAGGCATCCAGCCCAACATCATCCAGCAGATCGGGCGGGTCATCGCGCAACTGAGGGACGATGGCGAGATTGCCATCGTGCTGGTCGAGCAGTTCTTCGATTTCGCCTATGATCTGGCGGATCGCTTCGTGGCGCTGAACCGGGGCGCGGTTGTGTTGAGCGACGAAAAGGACAACGTGAGCCGCGAGGCGCTGCTGGCCAAAGTGTCGATCTGACCAGCGGGCCGCGCCGGTGGCGTCTGCCTGCGGCATGAGCGACAGGGCAGCACACTCCCCGATCTCAGAGTTGCCCAAGGGCCGGGTTTTCGCGTTATAATCGCACGCGAAACCTCGCAGAGGCGCCAAGCTGCGCACTGCAGCAAGCTCAGGAGAACGGGCATTGGACGACGCAGCGCAGGCGGATCAAGAGGCCACCGCATCTTCCGAAGACAACGCCAATGCCTTGCATCTGGTGGGCATCGCCGCCTCGGCGGGCGGCCTCGAAGCGGTCTCGCTTCTCGTTCAGACCTTGCCACAGACGGCGAACGCGGTCTACGTCATCGCCCAGCATATGTCCCCGAAGCACAAATCGGTGCTCTCGACGCTGATTTCGCGCGAGACCAACTTGCAGGTTCTGGAACTGGAAACCGACACGGTGCCCGCGCCCAACACGATCTACGTGACGCCGCCCAATACCGATGTGACCTATGAGGACGGACGTCTCCGCCTGCGCAACCCCTCCGGGCACCCGGCCTCGCCCAAGCCCTCCGCGGACCGGTTGTTCAAGAGCCTCGCGGCACAGAGCGGCGAAAACAGCGTCGGGATCGTTTTGTCTGGCACCGGCAGCGATGGCAGCTACGGGGTGCAGGCGATCCGGGAGGCTGGCGGGATCACCATCGCGCAGGATCCCGCGAGCGCAAAATATGACGGGATGCCAACCTCGGCGATCGAGACCGGGTGCATCGACCTCACACTGTCGCCGGAGATGATCGGCACGCATCTGGAGAAGATCCTTGCGTTGCCGCGCAATTTCAACGCGTTTCGCAAGATCATGGACCGGCCCAACCCGCTGTCCGAACTCTTTGGTATCTTGCTGGCGCGCACCAAGGTGGATTTCACCGACTACAAGGAAAACACGCTCAACCGGCGCATAGCCCGGCGGATGAACGCGCTCGGGATCGAGAGCTACGACACTTACGTCGATTTTTGTCGCACCAATGCCGGCGAGGTCGATGCGCTGCATCGCGACCTTCTGATCTCGGTCACGCGGTTTTTCCGCGACCCCGCGCAATTCACCAAACTGCGCGGCGAAATCGAGACCCTGGTCGCGCAGCGCGGCGATGGCCCGATCCGCATCTGGGTGGTGGGCTGCGCAACCGGGGAGGAGGCCTATTCCGTCGCTGTGCTGATCGCCGATATCCTTGGAGGGCTTGAGGCGCTGGCGCGGCGCAAGGTGCAGATTTTCGCCACCGATATCGACCAGAACGCCATCGAGGTGGCGCGGCGCGGGGTCTATCCGATCACCGCCGCGCAGGACATTCCGCAAAATTACCTGTCGGACTATTTCACGATCAGCGATGGCGAGGTCGCGGTCCGGTCCGAATTGCGCGCCGTGACGCTGTTTTCGCATCACAACGTGTTTCAGGATCCGCCTTTCATCAATGTGGACATGGTCAGCATCCGCAATGTGCTGATCTATTTCAATCTCGCCTTGCAGGAACGGGTGCTGAGCCGGCTGCACTACGCGCTCGGGCCCGGCGGGCTGCTGTTTCTCGGGACCTCGGAAACCGTCGGCGAGATGAGCGTCTATTTCGAAGCGCGCGATGGGGCCGACAAGGTCTTCGCCAAGCGCCGGGGGGTCGGCGGAGAGTTGCGGATCGAGCCGGGCGCACGGCTCTACCAGCCGGCGCAGACACGGGCCGGCACCCCCCCCGACAAGCCCGCCGAGGTGGCTTGGGAAAACCAATTGTCCCTCGCCCGCGCGGTGGCGCCCAACGGGGTGATCTGCACCCGGAACGGCAACATCATCGAAGTGCTCGGCGACATAAGCCCCTTCATCCAGATTCAGGCTGGGGCCTCCACGGCGCTGAGCACGAAAATGCTCCGCGATCCGCTGCGCACCGAAGCCCTGAGCCTGATCTCTGTCGCGCTGCGCAGCGAGGCCCGCCGCGACGGGCGCTGGCACGAGATGTCGCTTCCGGTGGGCAACCGCGTGCAATTGCAGGTCTTTCCTTTCACCAACCAGCCCGGCGGCGAGCTTCAGTTCCTCTTGGCGATCAACGCGAAATTCGAGGACGAACCCGCGCAGATCCTGTCAGGCGATTCGGCCTTGACGCAGCGCGCCTATATCGAGCGCATGGAACAGGAGGTGAAGGCGACACAGGAGGCCTTGCAGCAAACCATCGAGGAATTGCAGACCTCGAACGAGGAATTGCAATCGTCGAACGAGGAATTGCAATCCACCAACGAGGAGTTTCAGGCGACCAACGAGGAGCTTGAGACCGCCAATGAAGAGTTGCAGTCCACCAATGAGGAATTGCTGACCGTCAACGAAGAATTGCAGATCAGTTCCGCAGAACGGCTGGCGCTGGCCTCCGAGCTCGAAGCCACGATGATCAGCGCGCCATATGTGATCGCGCTGGCCGATGAGGCCCTGATGCTGCGGCGTCTGTCGGAGGTTGGTTTGCGTTTCTTCGGGCTCGACGAGATCCCCCCGAGCGGTGTGCATCTCAGCCAATGCGCGTTGCCTCCGGGCTTTCCCGCGCTCGCGCCGCTTGCCAATTCGGTGCTGCGCCTGCACGAGGAGCGCCGCATCCCGGTGCTGTCGAACGGCACCTATTACGCGATGCTGATGTCGCCGGTGCATGACGTGCACAAGAAGCTGATCGGCCTGTCGATCACCATCACCGAATATGACGACGCGCCGCTGGAACAGATCGTCGAGCTGATCTCCGGCGTGACGGATGTTGCCTACTGGACCTATAATTTCGACACCGAGGCCTTGGTCTGGTCTCCGAAAATGTTCGGCCTTTTCAAGCTCGATCCCTCGGGAGACCCGCTGTCATGGAGCGAGGCGAAGGACCTGTTGCATCCCGACGACCGCCCACGGGTCGGGCATGGGCTGGAGACGCTGCTGGACACCGGCGCGCCGTTTTCCGAACAGGTGCGCGTGTTCGACGGCGCGGGGGGCACCCTCGTTGTCGAGGGCACCACGATGCTGCTGCGCGACTCGCACGGCCAGCCGCAGCAACTGCTGGGCGTGGTCTGGAATACTGCGGAGGATACCGACCGGCAGATGAAGCTCTCGCATCTGAAATCGGTGCATGACGATCTGGGCCTCGGCTTTTTCTCCTTCGACCGGCACCAGAGCCAGACCGATTGGGGCCGCGCGACTTTCGACCTGCTGCATCTCGACCCGGCTGTGGCCGATACTGAGCTTGAGACATTGCTTGCGGCGCTGCACCCCGAGGACCGTGGTGTCGCGCAAGAGGCGTTTTCAGAGGCGTGGGCCCACGGAGAGAGCTTCGCGTTCACTGCACGGCTGGCACCTGCGGGAGGGGCGACGGCGCGTGTCGCCATAAAGGGGCAGGCATGGCGGAACAAGGCCGGGGTCATCACCCATTTGTTCGGAAGTGTGCGCCGCGTGCCGAGCGAGGGCGCATGACGGCACGCCGCGATGACGTTGCGGCACGTTGGACCGGACTTGGCCGGCGTTAACGTCTCGTTTACCGGTTTCGCGGCACGCATGGGGAAACGCATCCAGAGCAGAGCCGCGCCGTGAACACACTCTCCCCGTTTCGTGCTATAGACCCGACCTATCGCGCCCCCGATCCGGCCTGGACCCTCATGTTCGAAGACGCCTTCAACCAGTTCCCCTACGCGGCCTTCGTGCTGGACATGGACGGCATCATCGTTCTGTGCAACCGCCGCGCACAGAGCCGGTTCTGCCCGGAGACCGGGCGCGATCCCGGCGCTGTGGCCGGCGCGTCCCTCGCCCGCTTCACCCTGCACAGCGAGGACGAGTTGCGGCACCGCCTGCGCGAAGGGATGGCCATGGGCCATGCCGGCCTCGACATGCGCGCCACCGCGACGGGCGGCACGCAGGGCCATTGCGTCTTCCGCCTGTCCCTGCTGCGCGCGCCCGATCCGGGGCAGCGCTTCATCCTGCTCACGCAAGACCACCTCAAGACCTCCGCCGATGCGCTGGCGAGCATGAACGAGCGCCGCCGGACGACCCGCGAGAACCTGCTGCGCCTCGAAGCGGCGCATCTCGAATTGCAGCAATCGCTGCTGTCCGTGGAGGCGTTCTCCCGCGCCGCCTCCCATGACATGCGCACCCCGCTCAACACGCTGTCGGGCATGCTGGAGCTGTTCGCGCTGCGCTTCGCCGCCGAGCTTCCCGAGGACGCGCAGGACTATCTCAAGACCATGGGCCGGGCGGTCACGCATATGACGCACCTGACCGACACGCTGCTCGAACATGCACGCAGCACCACGCCGGACCTGAATGCCGAGCCGGTCTCGGTGCGCCCGATTGCCCGGCAGGTCTGCCTCGAACTCGACCCGCAGATTGAAGCGGTACAGGGCCGCGTCGAGATGAGCGGCGAGAGTTTCACGGTGATGGCCGAGCCCATGCTGCTCACCGTTCTGCTGACCAATATCGTGAGCAACGCTCTGAAATACCGGGCAACGGAGCGCCCGCCGGTGGTGCGCTTTCACTTTGAGCCGGGCGCGGCTGGGCGCGGCCGCATGTCTATCTCGGATAACGGGATCGGCTTTTCGGAGCAAAGCGCGAAGGATATTTTCATGCCGTTCAAACGGCTCGACCGGGCAAGGGATGGCAGCGGCATCGGGCTGGCGACCTGTGCTGAGGTGTGCCATCGCCATGGCTGGACGATCGAGGCGCATGGCGAGGAGGGCGTGGGCGCACAGTTCGTGATCACGTTCTGAGATGCGCCGCGCCTGCTGCCCGGAGCGCGGGCCATTAGGGAATTGTTAACTCTTGCGCTTTACGTTTTGGTAATCTTTGACTGGGATTCCGAAACAGATAAAAGTGTGTACCCGCCATGGCCCGCGTCTTGCTGCTCGAAGACGACGACGATCTCCGCTTCACCTATAGCGAAGCGATCAAGGCCTGTGGATGTGAGCTGGTATCCGTCGGCACCTGCGCCGAGGCCCTGCGCGCGCTGAAAGTCTTCAAACCCGACCTGCTCGTCTGCGATCTGATGATCGGCACGGAGACCTCCATCAACGTGGCCAATCTCGCGCTCTATACAGCCCCCGGCGCCGAGGTCATCTTCATCACCGGCACCGGGCTCTTCCCGCAAGGCGAGCTGTTCGAAATCTCTCAAAACATGCGCTGGCTTCTGCGCAAGCCCGTGAAACTGCGCGAATTGCAGGACGTCCTGCTCCATGTCGCAGGGATGCCGGGCGACCCCGCCGCTGCGGCGCGGCAAGCGGCCGGATAACCGCCGCGGCGCGCGCCTTCGTGCTTGCGAAACCACCGCGAGCGCTTACCTTATGCGGCATTATGAGAACCGAAACCCCCATGCGGGCCCCTGCCGTCTTGCCCCGCCGCGCCTTCGCCGCCGCGCTGCTCTCCGGCGCGGTCGCGGCCATGGCCGTGGGGCTGGTGACATGGGGCGGGCTGGACGCGCCCCGGACCGAAAGTTTCCAATTCTCGCGCGGGGTGAATTTCACCGAAGGCGCAGAAGCGCAGTTGCGCGGCTTTCTCACGCCCGCGATTGCCGATGACCGCCTCGCCGTCCTGATCACCGGCCATACCGGCAGCCTGGGCGATGCCGCCGCCAATCTCGCGCTGAGCACGCGCCGGGCCGAGCGGGTCGCCGAGATCGCCCTTGACTTGGGCATACCGCAAAACCGCATCACCGCCGCCGGCGTCGGCGGCAGTGCCCCTGTGCCCAAGTCTGCGGAGCAATCCGAACGCGAATATCAAAGCACGCTGAGCCGGGTCGATGTGACCCTGCGCGCGCTGCGATGACCCCGCAGCGCGCCCCGTTCGTGCTTGCGCTCATCGCAGCCGGGCTCGCGGCGGGGTTTGCCCTGCTGATGCGCCTGCCCCTGCCCTTCGAGGGCTGTGCGATGCTCGCCGCCGCCCTGCTCGCCGCGCTGGCCACGCTGAGCCTGCTGGCGCTCGCGCCTGTGCGCTGGCTCTGGACCGATGCAGACTTGCTGGCCCGGGCCTTCCGCCTGCGCCACGACCTGTCCGATCTCGGCGCCCGCAATGCGCTCGCCGCCATCACCAAGGCCCATGACCAAGCGCTCGCCCTGCGCCGGGCGGCCACGCATATGCAGCCCCAGATGTCCGAGCTTGTCGAGGAGGCCGCAGGCCGTCTCGACGCCGCCGCACGCACGCTGTTCTACGCCCCGGACCAGTTGCGCGCCCTGCAACCGGTGCTGAGCCGCGCCGAGCTGATCGTGGAGGCCGCCGAGGCCCATGCCGCCCTGCGCCGCGCCCCCGAACGCCCCGGCAGCCCGCAACAAGACGCCTCCCGCAAAGCCCTGCGCGCCGCCACCAGCGCCCTCACCGAGGCCTTCATGGCAACCGAAGCCCGCGCGGCACAAGGATTGCTCGAAAAGGTGGAAACTGCCTCGGAAATCGCCGAAACTCTGTTATCAGGACGGACCAGCAAGGCCGATTGATGTGTATCGAGGAGGACCCCACGTGATCCGCACGTTTGTGATTGCCATTCTTGCCGTTCTGGCGCTTTCAGGCCCCGGGGCCAGCGCCACCGGGGACACGCTCGCCGAGACCGTCACCGCCCCGGTCCGGGACTGCGCGCCGGGCTGGAACCCGAATATGCCGCTCATCGCATGGGGCGCGGACGGCGTGGTGGCCTATGCCAACGGCGCCTCGCTCACCCCTGCCCCCGGCCCGCTGCAAGACGCCGGATTGCCCCTGAACCTCACCGTCGAAGACAGTTTCGAAGCCCAGCTTGAGGCCTATCTGGCCTGCGAGACCCCCTATCTGCGCGGCACCCTTGGCATGCTCGCCGCCGCCGCGCCGGTGACCGAGTTCGACGCGCGCACCGAGCAGATCGTGTTCTTCAAACACTCGTTCTCGGCGGGCGACGGGATCGTCGCCAGTGACGGCATCGCCCGGATTGCCGATCTGGCTGGCAAGCGCATCGCGATTCAGGCCAACGGGCCGCATGTGGATTTCGTCGGGCGCATCCTGAGCGACGGCGGGCTGTCCTTCGAGGATGTGGAGATTGTCTGGACCGCTGATCTCACAGGCGATGGCGACACGCCCGCCGCCGCGCTCTCCGAAGGCCAGGCCGATGCCGCCGCCGTGATCCTGCCCGACGCGCGCTTTCTGACCTCGGGCGGCACTGTGGGCACAGGCGCCGAAGGGTCCGTGGCGGGCGCGACGATCCTGATCTCCACGCAGGAGGCCGCCTCGGTGATCGGCGACTATATCGCTGTGCGCGCGGATTACTTCGATGCGAACCGCGACGACATCGCCCGGATGGTCAACATCCTGTTCCGCGCCGAAGAAGAGATGCGCCAATTCATGGCGCAGGAGGGCAACCCGGACCGCGCCGCGATGGCGGCCCTGATGGCCTCCGAATTCCTCGGCGGGCTACCGCAGGAGGAGGGTGTGTTCCTGTGGCAGGACGCGATCACCGATGGCTGGTCGGGCAACGCGCGCCACTTCGCGGACCCGAGCGAGCCGCGCCGCTTCGAGGTCTTGCTCGAAGAGGTCAATATCGCGCTGCGCGGCGCGGGCAGGCTCAGCGCCCCCGCCAATCTGAGCACGGCGGGTTGGGACTACACCGCCCTGACGGACGGGCTCAACAACCTCGAAACACGCGAGATCGCGGCCTTCGATCCCGAAGCCGCCGCAGCCGCGGTGCGCAAACTGCGCCGCACGGGCCAACTCGACGCCAACACCAAGATCGACTTCCAAGTCTATTTCGAACCCGATTCGACAGAGTTCCCCATCGCCCTCTATGCGGATGATTTCGAGGAAATCCTGCGCCTCGCCGCGACCTATTCCGGCGCGATCATCACCGTCGAGGGCCATTCCGACCCGCTGCACTTCCTGCGCCGCGAACAGGCGGGCGCCGACAATGCCGAGCTGCGCGCGATCCGCACCTCAACGCAAAATCTCTCACTCGACCGCGCCATTGCGGTGGTCGATGCGCTCTCGGACTATGCCGGGGAACTTGGCATCCGCATGAACCGCGACCAGTTCACCGTGGATGGCGTCGGCATCACCGCGCCGCAACACAACCCGCCCCGCACCGAGGCCGAATGGCGCGAGAACATGCGCGTGGTGTTCCGCGTGCTGACGGTGCAGGCGGAGGCGACCACCTTCTCGCCGCTGCAATAGAGGCGCGGGGCGATGAAGAAATCTGTCCTGATAACGATTGGCCTGATCGTGCTCGTCGCCGTCGTGGTTCTGGAGCAAACCGGCCCGGGCGATGAGGACACCGCCTATGAAAGCACCGCGCCGCTGGTGCCGGACTGGGCGGCGATTGCGAACTGGCCTGCCGCCGATATTGGCCGGGCCGATGCCATGCCCGACCCGGGGCGGCGCTATACCGCGATCATCCTCGATGACAGCGGCTCGATGGGCAGCGACATGGAGCCCGCCAAACGCGCGGTGATCGACGCGCTCGGCGCGATGCAGCCGCAGGACCGCGTGGCGGTGATCGGCCTCAACTGGGGCGTGATCCTCGCGTTCACACCCGTGGCGGAGGCGCGCGAGACATTGCCCGCCGCGCTGCGCCCGGTGCTGAGCGACGGGCCGACCCCGCTCACCCGCGCCGTGGACGTCGCCCGGCGCGGGCTGGAGGCCGAGGCCGCACAGGCGCGCGGCTTTGGCGCCTACCAGATGATCATCACCACCGACGGGGCCGCCGATGACGGGGTGTCGCTCACCATGGCGATCGAGGATCTGGCCCGCAGCACGCCCATCCAGATCGCCACGATCGGCATCGACATCGGCCCGCGCCACGTGCTGCGCCGCGACGATCTGGGCCGCTTCGTGGATGTCAGCAATATCAGCGGCCTGCAGGAGGCGCTTCAGGCCGCCGTCGCCGAGAACACGCGTTTCGAGGCAATCACCGACTTTCAGGGGAGCGAGTGAGATGGGCCGCAGGATTGATCTGGAATGGGACGAATGGAGCCCCGGGCTCGACACCGATGACATGACGCTCGCAGAGGTGCTCGCCACCTTGCCCGCGGCAGACCCCGGCGAGGTGCCCGAGATCATCCGCCGCTACGAGAACCCCGAAAGCCCCGAGGCCCTGCCCGGCGCGATCTCGCTGCCCCGGCATGATTGCATCCATGTCTTGCTCGGGCGCGGCCTGCATGTGCAGGACGAGGCGTTCATCATCGGCGCAACCATGGGCGCGGCCTCCGACATCACCGAGGAGGTGCTGGATTTCTTCATCAAGGTGTCAACGCAGGACTATCCCAAACACTGGCGGTTCGAGGCGGCGCATATCGCCTCCTTCAACCTCGGCGTGGGGTTTAGCCAAGACAATCTGCGCAATGCCGACCTGCACCTGATTCCGCTGGAGACCGAGCCGTGGCAGAGCAAGACCGTCCGTCAGGCCCGGCGCGATCTCGGCATCGTCAAGGAAGAGTTGCGCGCCTATTTCCGCAAGGCCGAACTGCTGGTGCCGGGCACCCGCGCGACACGGCGGCTCGACACATCCGGCGCGCGCCGCGATCAGGCCCTGCGCCAACGCGGCAGCGAGTAACCCCCGCGCCGGAGTCTGACTGTTGGGAGGACCGCGCCTTTGGCGCGTGGGGGAATTGCACTCCCACCGCGCCGCGCGCCACAAAGGTTAACGCCACCCCACCGCACGCCGCCTTAACGGCTTCAAATCGCGGAACGAATCGTGATTTGTATGTACAGGTGCCATACGCTTAGCCATACGCCGAGCCATACACCTGCCATACCTTGTTTTTAGGGCGTTAACGCCTCTATTCACGTTTTGTGCGAAAGCCGCGCCGCGCGGGCGTTCGCTGCGTTAACCTTTAGCCGCCTTGTCACCCCCGCGTGCCGGTCCAGTCGTGGTGCCCGCGCGCGCCCAGCACCGAGGACATCTGCGCGAATCCGTCGACATCATGCAGCAACGCGGTCGACACATAGGGCTCGGTGGCCAGCGCCGACCGGGAGATCAGGTGGGTCTTGTAGGTGCCCAGAAACGTGCCATCCGCGCAATCCTCCAGCGAGATCGGCTCGCGCACCACCGTGTCGATCCGCATCACGTCGCAGGCCGATAAGTACAGCTCATAATTGCGAAAAACCTCCTCATCCGTGTTCAGCACCACCGGCCCGGCCCGGGTGACAAGCGAAAACGGCAGGCGAATACGTCTGCGCCACGGCGCGAATTGCCGCGTCATGAAACTCTCCGAAATGTCCTCCAGAAAGCGGTCGAATTCCTGTTCAGATATCGTCAAACTATGCGTCCCCATCGTCCCGGGCCGACCTTAGTCGTTGACGCAATAAACTCAAATGTCTTTCTGTGGTGAGGATGAGCCGCAGTTTGTGCATCTCAGCTAAATGGCGGGAAAGCTTAGCGATTTCAGGCGTCCAGCGTCAGGACCTCGCCAAATTCGGGGTCTGTCGCGGGCGGGGAAAAACAAGCCCAGATCAACGGGCAAGGCGGAGCGCGACCGAGCGGGCCGTCCAGATCGGTCAGTATCACCACAGCAGACGGACCCAGCGCCGCGGCGCGGTGCAGCACATCCACGAAGGATGTCCCGCCCTCCCGCCTAGTCTGAAGCGCGTCGTGCAAGGCAGGCAAATTGGCGGCGCTGATCCGCAATTCGTCATAGACCACTTCGTCAAACCACAGCACATGGACCTCCGCGCGGGTACGGCGCGCGAGTCCACAGACCTCACCGGCGAACTGGCGCAATTGCGCATCGGGGATGGAGCCTGAACTGTCCACGCCCACGACGATACGCGGCTGCCGCCGGTCGCGGAGCCGTGTGGGTTCGAACGCCGGGCTCGGGCTGCCATGGGCCATGGCCTCCGCCTCGGCGGCAATCCAGCGCCGGCGCGGGCGGCGATAGGACAGGCGCGGCGCGCGCATCAGAGCCTTGCCCAGCAGCCGGCGCAGACGGCGCTCCCACGGGGTCCGGGGCTTGGGCAAATCCCCCAGCCGCGCCAGCACCGGCCCGATGCCGCGCCCCGCCGCGCTTTGCCCCGTGAGCGCACGCTCCAGATGGCCCTGCCACTCCGCCTCTTCGGCTTGCTCCCGTGCACCTGCCTCAGGCTCCAGATCAACATCGAAGGCCCGTGCGCGCGCAAACTCCGCTTCCCGCTCGCGCCCGTGCGCGTCCTGCCCCTGAAGCGCAATGTAAAGCCGTTCCACATCCCATAGTGACACGGACACCTCTTCCGGCGGCAGTCGCAGCACCTCCACGGCCAGCCCCTGCACGGTGACGGCCGGGCGCGGCACCGCATGTCCGCCCGCCTCGATCACCGCGTTCACCAGCGCATCGGCGGCCAGATTGAAGCGCGCCGGATCGAAGAGCCCGCCCTGCCGTTCGGACATCCCCGCCTGCCGCGCCGAATGGCGCAGGGCGATGTGCAGAATGTGATGCCCCAGCAGCCCGATCTGCTCGCGCAGCGGCAGCGCCTCGAAGTCCGGTCCAACCACAATGGTCTCGCCGCGCGTTGCGCTCGGCCCGGCCCCGTCCACCACCCGGCACCACAGTGCCAGAGCGGCCAGCGCAGGGTCATGCTCGGGCAGATGTGCGAGCGCCGTGGCCGCCCGCGCGCTGCGCCCCGGAGCGGCAGACCTCATTCGAGCCCGAGCGCCGCGCGGTCAGCGGCATAGCGTCGGTAGGCTTCGGACTGCGCAACCACCGCGTGCTGGCCCTCCTTGAGCGCCTTTTGCAGCAGGATCTCGAAACCGAAGGCGCACAATTCCGCCAAAGGCAGTGCGGAGAACTCAGGCTCGTCACGCTGCGCGGCAAGATGGCGCACCTGTTCCAGCGTCTCGATCACAGCGGGTAAACGGTCAGCATCCGCCGCGCCAATGAGACCGAACACCACCGCGTTCAGCCCGTGCAGCGTGGACGGAAACAGCTCCGCCCTCTGCTTTTGAGTCGCCTCCAGAAGCGCATCGATATGCACAGAAGCGGCAATGTCATCGGCGACGACGGCGAACTCGGCAGCCACGGCGGTGCCCAGCGTCCCGGCCAGCGCCGCCCGGCACGTCATGCGGTCCGAAAGCGCGTTCAGTATCGCGCTCGCCCGCTCCCACGCACGCGGCGTGCAGGCCAATAAATGCCCCGCGCGCAGGCTCTCTTCAGTGGTCTCCAAAAGGTCCGGGCGTCCGCGCAAAAAGCTCGTCACCGCCGGGTGCAGGCCTTTCGGTATGGCGTAGTTCTCCAGCCAGTCGGCGGCCTCGGCCTGCACATGCAGGTGAACCAGACGGTCCGACAGCGCGGTGCCCATTTCGAAGGCAACAGCCCCGTCGTCGACCGTATTGCCCGCCGCCACGATCATGACGGAACTGGGCAAAACATGCTGACCCACGCGCCGTTCCTGCAAGAGCCCATAGACAGTGGGGTGGAGATCGGGCGAGGCGGCCGTGAGTTCGTCAAGAAACAGGATCGCGGGTTGCGCGGGGTCGTCCGGCAGATCCTCTGGCCGATACCAGACGGTCTTGCGCGCGTCGTGATCGTAATATGGCAGGCCACGCAAATCCTGCGGCTCGATCGTCGTCAAGCGCAGGTCGAAGAGCCTCGCACCGATCTCTCCAGCCAGTTGTTGCACGATCTCGGTCTTGCCGATCCCCGGCTTGCCATGCAGCATCCATGATACCGTGAGCGTGCCTTTCGTCTGCGCCGCCCAGCCGGCACGCAGCACATCCAGCGCGGCCCCGGCGGGCAAGGTCGGTGCGTTGAGACTCATGTCGCAACACCCTGCGGTGGCGCGGCGGTATCCATGAGAGCGGCCATGCGGGCATGGGCGGAAATCGCCGCGGTATCCAGCGTCACCATGTGCAGGTTTTCCTTGGTCGCGAGGCTGATCTGGTGCAAACGCGCCGCGGTCAGGTCGTCGTCGAAAAGCCCCGCCTCGATAAGGGCACGGTCCGCGCTGGACAGGTCCAGCACTTCGGGCTCTGGCGCGGCCCGCTGCACCGAGACCAGTGTCAGCGGCGGCACACGCGCCAGTTCCGACTGTTCGATCACAAGCGACAACTCGCCGACCTGCATCTCGCGTCGCGCGGCGATCCGCGTCAGCACCCCCCGCGCATTGAAGCGCAGCGCATCGAGCCCGCGGGCCACCGCGTCCTCGGAGATCAGCCGTTTCCGCGCCTCCGGCGAGATCGCCAGCACCCGCATCTCGACGAAACCTATGGCAAGCATCATCGGCACCGGCGCCTGAGAGATTGGCAGCGCCAGATGCGGCCATATCACCATCGCAAGCACGAAGGGAATCAGCGGTATCAGGAAGCGCAAAAGCTGCATTTCGAAAATCAGTCGCAGCCAAATCCGCCCTGACGCCCCCGCGCGGGGCAACACCGCAATGCGCCCGAGCATCCGCTTGGGCACTTGCCGCGTCTCCAGCGCAGCGCGGTTCAGCATGGTCGAGGGTGTGACAACAAACATGGCCCTAAAATAGCGCATCGGCGCGGCAAACAACCCGTTTTTTGCCACGCCGCTTTCCGGGGTGTTGGGTTTCACAGAGCAAGGGGCTAGGTCTGCGTAAAGATAGGAAGGCATCTGCGGAGACCGCCATGACGAGACAGATCACGCGAGCCGCATGGGTGGCGGTGGCGCTGGTCGTATGTGTGGGTGTCTGGCTGCTGGAGACCGCGCGGAACGAAACCGACCTGCGCGTGGTGCCGAGCCCGGCGGGCGACCTGCATATCTACCGCAGCCCAGAGGCGCCGGACGGCCCGCTCGTGCTCGTGGCGCATGGCTTCGGCGGCTCGGTCCAACTGATGCAGACGATCTCCCGTGATCTGGCCCGTGCTGGCTTCACCGCCGTGGCCTTCGATTTCATTGGTCATGGTCGCAACCCGGAACGAATGAGCCGGGACATCACCACACTGGAGGGCACCACGGCGCAGTTGATCGGGCAGGCCCGGCAGATCATGGCGGCGGCGCGGGAGGCGACCGGCCTTGACGGACCTGCCGCGCTTGTCGGCCATTCCATGGCCACCGACATCCTGATCCGCGCCGGGCAGGACTTGTCGCAGATCGGCGCGGTGGTAGCGATCTCGATGTATTCCGACGCGATCACACCCGATTATCCCGAACGTCTTCTGGTGGTCTCCGGCGAGTGGGAAGACCGTTTGCGCAAGGTCGGACTGAACGCCGTGCATCAGATCGACCCAGAAGCAGGCGAGTTCGAGACCGTGCGCGCGGGCGATGTGGCGCGGCGCACGATCTTTGCACCGCGCACCGAGCATGTGGCGGTCCTTTTCAGCCATACCACCCTACGCGAAATCCGTGACTGGCTGGGCGCTGCACTGGATCACCCCCCGCAGGGCACGCCGCACACTCAAGGCTGGATCAAGCTCGCCGTGTATGCGGGGATGGTGGCGCTGATCTTCCCGCTGGCCCGGCTCTTGCCGCAGACGGCCACGGCTCCGACGCCGCTCAGGGCGCGCGGCTTCGGGGCCGTTCTGGGCGGCGCAGCACTGGCGGGGATCGTCGGTGTTTTCGTTCTGCCCGGCACGGTGCTCGGCACCGCTGCGCTGGGGCACCTTCTTGGCTTTTGCCTGTTCTGGGGCCTCGCCGCCCTCGCCCTGCTGTGGCATTTCGGGCGCAGGCCCCGTGTGCCAGCCTTGGGCGGCGCGGCACTGCTGACGCTATGGGGGCTGGTCTTCGCGCTGGTGCTCGACCGCTATGGCGCCGCCTTTCTGCCCGCTGGACCACGCGCCGGGCTGATGGCGGTTCTGCTGATCGGCACCCTGCCCTTCCTGTTGTCGGACCGCCTGCTCGTGCAGGGCGCCCCGGTCTGGCGCCGGATCGCCGCGCGGGCCTTGCCAATAGTGACCCTGTCGAGCGTCATGATCGCAGCGCCGACGCAGGTCGGGCTGATGTTCACAGTCCTTCCAGTGATGGTGCTGTTCTATCTGGTTTATGGCACGATGGGCCGGGCGGTGGCACGCCGGGCCGGCCCCGAGGCGGCAAGTTTAGGCCTCGCGGTCATACTCGCCTGGGCTATCGCGGGCAGCACGCCGCTCTTTATCGGGCTCTGAAAGAAAAATTCATATAGGGAGACCCACATGGACCTGACCCCCGATTGGGAATTCGTCGCGGACACGGTGATGGGCGGCGTGTCCACCGGGCAGGTCCGCCAAGAAACGGTCGCGGGGCGCGACGCGGTGCGGCTGACTGGCGCGGTCTCGCTCGACAACAATGGCGGTTTCGTGCAGGTCGCGGGCGATTTCGCCCCGTCCGGCACGCTGCTGGATGCCAGCGACTGGACGGGAATCGCCTTCGACACGTACGGCAATGGCGAGGAGTATGAGGTCCGGCTTCGCACTGACGCGCTGACCCGGCCTTGGCAATCCTTCCGGGCGAACTTCACCGCACCACCTGACTGGACCGAGCACCTCATCCCCTTCACCGCCTTCAAACCGCACCGCACCGAGGCGGCGCTCGACCCTGCCCGCCTCCGCCGCATTGGTTTTCTCGCCATCAGCCGGGCCTTCGACGCCGACCTCTCAATCACGCGCTTGCGCCTTTATCGTTGAACACCGCCCAAGCCCGGCTAAGTGCGGTTCATGTCTGATACGTCTCAAAGCGACGCGCGACCGGTCCCGGTGCCTGCCGGGCGTCTCACCCGCATGGCCCAGCTTGGCGGCATGACCGCGAGCGTGGCGGGCAACATGGCAGTGGGTAGTCTGGCGCAACTCGGACGCGGCCAGCGCCCGGCGATGCGCGATCTTCTGCTCACCCCGCGCAACATGCGCCGCGTGGCCGACCAGCTTGCCAAGATGCGCGGCGCGGCGATGAAGTTGGGCCAGCTTGTGTCGATGGACACCGGCGACGTGCTGCCGCCAGAACTGGCCGAGATCATGGCTAGGCTCAGGAGCGACGCGCATTTCATGCCGCCGGCCCAACTCAAGACCGTTCTTGGCGCCGCATGGCCCGCCGATTGGCAGCGCCGCTTCAAGCGCTTCGACGTGCGCCCGATCGCGGCGGCCTCCATCGGACAGGTTCACCGCGCCCAGACCCGTGACGGGCGCGATCTGGCGATCAAGGTACAATATCCGGGCGTCGCGCGCAGTATCGACAGCGACGTGGCCAATGTCGGCGCGCTGATACGTGCGTCAGGCTTGCTGCCCAAGGGGTTTGCGCTTGGACCCTATCTCGACGAAGCAAGGCGGCAACTCCACGAGGAAACCGATTATGCCCTCGAGGCCCGGCATTTGCAGAGCTTCGCAGACATTCTTGCGGGTGACGCACGCTTTGTCGTGCCCGGCTTCGAGGCCAATTGGAGCACTGGCGAGATCCTCGCCATGGAATATGTCGCGGCCCAGCCGATCGAAACCGTCGAGACCGCCGATGAGCAGACACGCACGAAGGTCGCATATGACCTGATCGACCTCACGTTGTCAGAACTGTTCACCCATGGCGTGATGCAGACCGACCCGAATTTCGCCAATTATCGCTACGATCCGACCCGCGGAAAGATCGTGCTTTTGGATTTCGGCGCTACGCGCTGGATTTCGCCCGAGGTGCTCGACCAGTACCGCGACATGCTGCGTGCTGGGCTGGAGATGGATATCGCAGCGGTCGCACAGGTCGCGACGGCCATGGGCGCATTGCCCGAAGATTGCGCATCGCACCACCGGGACCGGCTGGTCAAGATGATGCACAGCGCCTTTGCCGCGCTCGCAAGCGCCGAGCCTTACGATTTCGCCGACATGACCCTGTCGCGGCAGATGCAGGCGGATGGGATTGCGCTGGCGGAGGATGGGTTCCTGCCCCCGCCGGTGCCGATGGACGTGCTCTATGTGCAGCGCAAACTCGCAGGGATGTTCTTGCTTGCCGCGCGGCTTCGGGCCAAGCTGCCGCTCAGACAGATGATTGCGGAGCATGTGGGATGAGCTTTGACTATGATGCGCTGGATGCGACCGGGTTGGCGGAACTGGTGGCGACGGGGCAGGCGAGCCCGGATGAATTGCTCGACGAGGCGCTCGCGCGGACCGAGGCGGTCAATGGCGATCTGAACGCCGTGGTGATGATGCGCGAAGAGGCCGCGCGCCGGATGATCCGCGAGGGCCTGCCGGACGGCCCGTTCAAGGGCGTGCCGTTCCTGCTCAAAGACCTCGGCGCCGAGGCGAAGGACTTCCCGACCAATAATGGCTCCAATCTCTTCAAGGACTTCCACTGGCCCTATGACAGCGAGATTTACCTCCGCATGAAGGCGACCGGCGTGGTGCCTTTTGCGCGCACGACCTCGCCGGAGGCAGGGATCGGCCCGGTCACGGAGGCGTCGGTCTATGGCGGGCCGACCCGCAACCCGTGGGATCTGGGCCGAACCTCCGGGGGCTCCTCGGGCGGCTCTGGCGCGGCGGTGGCTGGGGGGATCGTACCGCTGGCCCACGGCTCCGATGGCGGCGGGTCGGTGCGTATCCCGGCGGCCTCCTGTGGCCTCTTTGGGCTGAAGGCCACCCGCGCGCGCTTCCCGGACGGGCCGATGTCCGGCGAGGGCTGGGGCGGCATGGCAATTGACGGATTTCTGTCCCGCTCGGTGCGCGACAACGCGGTGATGATGGATGCCTGCGCAGGGACCGATCTGGGCGCGCCCTATGCTGCGCCGCCAATGCCGATGAGCTTCACCGAGGCCCTGACCCACGACCCCGGCAAGCTGCGCATCGGCTTGTGCGAGACGACGTTCGACGGAAGCGCGGTGCACCCGGACGTGCGGGAGGCTGTGCAGGCAGCGGGCCGCGTGCTCGAAAGCCTCGGCCATACGGTAGAGCCCTATCGCCCCGAGGCGGACCACCAAGGCATGATGCATGCCTGGACCAAGATCGTCGCCTGCGGCACCGCGCTCTCGATCCGCTCCCGGCTCGCGCGTCTGGGGCGCGACTTGCAACAGGGAGATGTGCAGGGCGTGGCGCGTGGCGCGCTGGCCTATGCGGATACGATCAGCGGCGCAGACTATCTTGCGGCGATTGAAAAGGTCCATGCTTACGGCCGAGAAATGGCCCACGCGTTGGACGGGATCGACGTGCTGGTGTCAGCCACGCTGGCCGAACCACCCGCCGAGGTGGGCCGCTTCCACCACGAGCGCGAGGACTTCGCCAACTACCGCACGGGCCCAGGCGGCGTGTTCGACTACTCCCCGTTCTGCGCGGCCTTTAACGCGTCCGGCCAACCCGCCGCCACAGTCCCGCTGCACTGGACGCCTGACGGTTTGCCAGTCGGCATCCACCTCGCCGCGAGCTTCGGCGACGACGCGCTGTTGGTGGCCTTGTCGGCCCAACTCGAACAGTCGGCCCCGTGGGCGCATCACAGACCGCCGCTCCACCGCTGAACAAAATGCAAAAAGGCCCCAAGAGGGGCCTTTCAGTATCTCTGAACGTGAGGACTTAGCTAACTACACGCTCCGGCGGCGACGCTCCCAAGCAAGCAGAAGCATCGCTGCGACCAAAGCAAGTGCCGCTGTTCCTTCCAGCGCCGAGATCTCAGGCACGACACAACCTGTTTGCGGACCTAAGGGATCGCTGCATTCATCTGCGACCGCCGATGTCGTTGTCGAGAAAGTCACCACGGACAACACACCAAAGAAAAGAGCAGCAGCCGCAGCGATCGACATACGACGCTTACGCACTTTCTTCTTCTCCGAAACTATCTTGTTGAATTCAGACGAACGACGCTTCCGACGCGTTTCACTCTTCATAATATACTCCCATCACCTTTCAGGCATACCCGTACGCCAGTTTTATGTCTAACCCAAACACTGCGCTCAGTCACCCACAAATTAACACAAGTTAACAAATCAGCACAGGCAGTCGTAAGTTTCCCAGTCTAGTGCTACTATAAATGGCTGGATATTCTCCGGATCGGAGAGACCCGGGTCGACAATCATGCCAACCGTATCCCCGACCTGCGCCACGAATCCGTCCTGCATAATAGCGTCTGCTACAATGGCTTCGACATCAGACAGCTCCGTGTTCTCAAAAACCGAGTAGTTGACCAAACTCGCATCGAAGTTGTCCGCCAGTTCCCAGATCGCGAACTGAACCTCCCAGCCGCTGAACCCATTGCTTTCGAAGTCCTGCGCAATCACCCAGTTGACCAGATCCGCATTGTCCTTACCGAACTCACCATTGGCGTTGCTAATAGAGTTTTGGTCATAAGCCGATGCTGCTTGCGAACTCTGGCTCCCGAAAACGACACCTGAGTTCGGATCTGAACTTTCGGCGATCGTACGCACAGCCGCGTTGAAGTCGAGACAATACGCAGCCGTAAAGGTCACCCCATCAAAACGAGCATCGCCAGAGTTGATAACAATCAGATCAAGCCCATAATCTTCGAACGGACTATTCGGGGCGTCCAGCGCATCATCAATCTGATATGTAAGATCCGTTGGCAAAGCTCCGAAGAACGAATCTACCGAATTAGCATCGCCGCAGAACATCACCTCGATATTCGCCTCTGCAGACCCGCCGCCTTCTTCCACCGTAACGGTGAAGTTTTGGGTCGCCATCTCGCCGATATCGAGGGCGGCATAGGCCTCTTCGCCGTCGAACACGAACTCATCGCCATCGCGGGTGACAGTCACGCCGCTGATCACCTTCGTCTCGCCGTCGACGATCGCCACCCCGTCCAGCGCGGTGATCGTTGCGCCCGCTTTGATGTTGTTGCTCAGGTCCACCGTGATCAGCTCGTCCGCGCAGCCCTTGCCCGCATCGTCCGTCACCTTGATCTCGCATAGGCCGAGGTCGATATCGGTCTCGCTCTCGTCGGTCACCGTGATCAGATCGGACTGGCCCGTGTTGTCCACGTCGCTGTCAATCGAGTCGTCGCCGCCCTGATCCTGCGGCGAGAATTTGCGCCCGTCCGGTGCGACGCCTTCGATCCGGTAATCGCCGACCGGCACGCTGTCGAAGCGGTAATTGCCATCCGCATCGGTGACCGTGCTGTCGACCACCTCGCCCGCCGCATTCAGCAGGTTGATCGTCACGCCTGCCTTGACCGGCTCGGGCTCGTAGATCGTTGTGTCCTCGCCCTCGATGTCGATCTTGTCGATGCGCACGAACTCGCCGCCATCGCCATGCACCACGAGCTTGATCTTCTCGCCGTGATCGATGTGCACATCTTCGATAACATAAGTCGAGAAGCCGCCATTGTTGCTGCCCCCGCCATTGTTGTCTCCATCGAGGCGCACGGCGTCCACGTAGTGACCGCCGACCAGAAGCTTGATCAGTGACTGGCCGTCGCTTTCGTCCTGCACCCGGATCTTGAGATCGTAGGAGCCGTCCTTGCCGTTGAAATAGGTGAAGAGCTTGCCATCCCCGCCCGCGCAGTCGAGCTTGACAAGTTGGCCGTTCGAGGCATGCGAGCCGTGCACGGTGTGGAACCCGTATTCATGCATGTCCTCGGCTTCGATCGTGTAGGAGTGACCCGGAACGATTTTGAGCTCACCATTGATCCCATCACAATCGGTATCGCAGAAGACCGTACCGGAGATCGCCCCTTCCTTGATCTCGCAGACGCCAAAATCAACATCCACGGTTCCGCCATCGGATACCGTGATCACGTCCGAGAGGCCGGAGGCGTTCACGTCGCTGTCGATGCTGTCATCCGATCCGGCGTTCTGGATGGTGAACTTAGTCCCATCCGGCGCGACGCCTTCGATCCGGTAATCGCCCACCGGCACATCTGCGAAGGTATAGTTTCCGTCATGGTCGGTGACCGTCGTGGCAACGACGTTGCCTTCGAGATCAAGCAGGTTGATTGTCACGCCAGCTTTCGTCGGTTCAGGCTCATAGGCGGTTGTGTCTTCACCTTGGAGGTCGATCTTGTCGATGCGCACGAACTCGCCGCCATCACCGTGCACCACCAGCTTGATTTGCTCGCCATGGTCGATCTCGACATCCTGGATCACATAAGTCGAAAAGCCGCCATTGTTGCTGCCCCCACCATTGTTGTCCCCGTCGAGGCGCACGGCGTCCACGTAGTGCCCGCCGACCAGAAGCTTGATCAGTGACTGGCCGTCGCTTTCGTCCTGCACCCGGATTTTAAGATCGTAGTTGCCGTCCGCGCCCTTGAAATTCGTGTAGAGCTTGCCGCTGCCTCCCGCGCAGTCGAGCTTGACGAGCCGCCCGCCCGAAGCATGCGAGCCGTGCACGGTTTGGAACCCGTATTCATGCATGTGCTCAGCTTCGATCGTGTAGGACTCGCCCGGAACAATGGTCATCTCGCCGTTTACACCGTCGCAATCAGTGTCGCAGAAGACTGTCCCGGAAATCGTGCCCGTGGCCTCCTTCTCGCCCGCTCCGAGCGTTTCGTAGTTAATCCAGTCGGAAGTCACATTGCAGGTGCTGTGCACGGTGAGTTCTGCGCCTGCGGGCGGCAATTTGTAATGGCCACCTGTGTAGAAAGTGAAGTAATCGTCACCGGCGCCTTCCTGCTCGATTTCGATCATCACGTACCAATTGCCGTGTTGATCATAGACCCAGTGGTAGACTTCAGCGTAGATTTGCCCGCTATTGCCCGCCTCGGCTCCGTCAGTGGTGATCGAGGCGTGCTGTCCGGAGCTGTCGTTGGCGTTTTCATTGCACCAACTGTCACCCGACAGATAAGAGTCGTTGTCACTCACGCTGATGCAAGTATCGGGCACACCGGGCATGGTAAACACGTCACCACACCCTATCGAGTGTCCGTTTCCTCCTTGTGAAAGGAGAGACTCTTCACTGAAAGCAGTAAGTTCATAAGTTTTATAGGTCACAATCGTACACTCCACTCACACGCCCGCACCACTGCGGGACGGTTCAAACTCAGGGACGTGCTGCGTCATGCGGCACTTGACAAAAGGGGAGCGGCCAACGCCGCGCAGGCGCTGGAACGATCTGTTTCACAATTACAAACTGCGGCTATTGCTGGCAGCAACTTATAGTTGAGATCGCCACTACCCCTCTTGGCATCCCTACCATCCACTTCGATCACTATTGTCTCGCAGAACACCCACGTTGTGAAGAATTTTATGAAATTTGGTCAACCTTCATTAACGCCCTGATTCACAAAGGAATTGCCCCGTTCTTGACACAATTGAGGCAAACACGGCTAACAATCCAGAGTTGAGGCGCCACAATTCCAACACCTTTTCCAATGCCAGATTGCCCAGTGATTCCGAATCGCTCGCCCCAGGGAGTGTTTGTTTTTACGCAGAAATCCCCTTCTTTTGGGCGGATTGCACACGTCTCGAAAACGACGCAAGGGAAACCTCAGCTCCGGCAACATGTCTTAAAGCCGCCATATTTCAGTCATGAATTGTGTCATCTGTGAGCTTAGGATAGGATCCAAGGGTAGGCGGTGTGAAACAGGTGATCGAGACAGTGCAATTATCGTTTCCAAAAATGAAACTGTTTCAGTTCTCCGGCGTATTTCGTTTCCTGTTTTTAATTGCGGCTGAACTATCCATCATTCATTTTGCCCGGCATAGCTTTGGATTTGAGTGCCATCTTGACGGCACGCCGTTCTGCGCCATTGCCCGCAACACGCTGCTCGCCAGTTACAGCCTCGCCGCCACGCTCATACTTGTGGGACTTTTCGATCGCCGCGCCTTCGTGCATCTGCTCAACCGGACCGACACCCACCCGGTCCCCCTTCTGGTCAACACGGCCGGTCTGACAGCCCTGATCGCGACCTTGCCATTTTTGCGTAGTGATCTGAGCCCAGCGGCGACTTGGGCGCTTGCGGGCATTTGGGCGGTCGGCGTGCCGGCCCTCGCAGGAGGAGCAGCGCTCATGCTGGCGCCGTGGCGCAGTTGGAAGGCGTTTTTCCGCCGTCTTGGGCCGGTCGCGCCCCTCGCGGCACTTGCCGGCGCGTCAGCGCCTTTTCTCGCGCAGCGCATCAAACCGCTTTGGGACGCAGAAACCTTGTCTTCTGCAACCTTTGCCCTCGTCGAACGCCTCCTTTTGCTGATCGGCACCCCGGTCGAGAGCTTTCCCGAAACCCGCGTGATCGGGGCGGAAGGGTTTTTCGTCAATATCGCGCCGAGCTGTTCGGGCATCGAGGGCCTCGCCTTGACCACGCTTTTCGCCACGATCTACCTGACGCTTTTCCGCGCTGATCTGCGCTTCCCGCACGCGCTTCTTATCCTGCCCGTCGCCCTTTGCGCGTCATGGCTCCTGAACGCGGTGCGCATCACGGTGCTCGTACAGCTTGGCGTGATAGGCTTTCCGGGGCTCGCTGTCGGCGGGTTTCACAGCCATGCAGGCTGGCTGATGTTCACTTTGCTGTCGCTCGGGATCGTGCTGGCCGCGCAGACCATTCCGTTCTTTCACAAGAGAGGCCGAAATTTGCCCGCACCCGGGACGCAGTCCCCCGGGCACGTGCCGTTCCTGTCCGACCCCATTGTCGCACAGATCCTGCCCTTCGTTGTGTTCATGGCCTCCGCGCTGCTGGCCTCGACCTTCGCCGAGACCCCCGCGCTGGCCTACCCGGCACGCGCGGCGGCAATGGGGATGGCGCTGGCAATCTTCTGGCCGTATCTTGAGGATCTTCCTTGGCGCCTCGACCCGTTTGCGGTGGCCGCAGGGCTCGCGATCGCAGCGCTCTGGATTGTCACCGCAGAGCCCGCCGAGACCCCCGCATTCCTGAGCCAGCTCGGTGCCGGAGCGCTGGCTTTGTGGATCTTGGCGCGCTGCGTGGGCACTGCAGTCTTCGTGCCGATTATCGAGGAATTGTTCTTTCGGGGCTATTTGCTGTCCCGTCTCGCGCCGGTAGGCGCCGGTCCAGCGCGGGCGGCTCTCGCCTTGCTGGTGACCACCGCAGTCTTCGCCGCTCTGCATGACCGCTGGATCGCAGCGGCGGTTGCGGGCGTGGTCTTTGCCGCGCTCACGTTGCGCAGCCGCAATGTCACGGACGCCATCGTCGCCCATGCAGTTGCCAATGCGCTGATCGCAGGCTGGGCTTTGGCGACCAGTAACTGGGCGATGATCTGACCGCAGATCGGCCCCTGGACAAACCGGTGCTTTTCTACTTGCTGATCTGCTCGCGCGCCCCGCGCGTGCCCGGTACCATATACGGCACCTCTGCCCTATACCGCTCGAAGCGCGCTCCATAGCGAGCCTTGAACCGGCGTTCCTTGAGCACTGGCGCGGCAAGGCAATAGCTGGTGAGCACTGTCGCCATCAACAGCTGGTCCGGCGTCCAGACCGGCACGAACCACGTGGTCAGTGCGAAGGACAAGTAGATCGGCTGGCGGATCAGCGCGAACAGACCACTTTCGGGCATGTCAGGGAATTTGGGAGCCTTGTTCGCCACCAGCGACATCCACCCCAGCGCCCCGGACTGCACCTCGGCACCGGCGTCGATGCTGGCCTTGCCGAGCAGGCCCCAAGCGGCGGCATAGAACGTGCAGATCGCCCAGAACGCAGCGCCTTCCGCCTGCCACCAGATCACCCCGGACGGGGTCCAGAGCGCAAAGAGCGCCAGAAGCTGCAGCGAGGCGATGATCGCGTATGTCGTGGTCGACAGCGTTCCGGCATGGGGCGCAGGGGCCAGTCGGGAGAGCACCGCGCGGCCATGGCGTGAGAGCAGCAGCGAATGCACGAGCGGAAACTGCAGGAGGAGCCCCAGATTGGCAAGCCAAGACCAAGGCTGTGGTACGCTGCCGAGTGATCGGCTCATTCCGAAAAACATCGCGCACACCATTGCCAGCACCGCGGAGGCAAAGATCACGTGGCAGACCAGCCCATAGGCCCAGCCAAGGGCGATGCGCGCGCGGCCCGGCGGGGGCGAGAAAAGGCCAAGGACGAGCGTGATGAGAGTGTGCAGAGGGTAAAGCATGAGGTGGATCTAGAGGCCCGGTCCGCGAAGTCACGCGGCAGCCAGCAGACTGCCGGAACTTGCCGGTTGCCTCATTTTTATGCAACATCCTGCGAGCCGTTGCCGCATTTGCAGGCAAGCCGGTTGGATCGTCTTGCGCCCGCTGTTCAGTGGCCTATCCAAGACGAAACATGGGGGACTGCATGTTTTTCAACGAGATGTCATCGGACGCCGCTACGCGCCCACCCTATAGCCGCTATCATGGCTGGTTCGAGAGTCAGGATCACGCCCGACTTGCCCAAAAATCGCGCGATGCCGAAGCCTTCTTTCGCCGGACAGGGATCACCTTCAACGTCTATGGACAAGATGACGCGGAGGAGCGACTGATCCCCTTTGATCTGGTGCCGCGCATCCTGTCGTCCCGCGAATGGGACAAGCTCGCCGCCGGGGTGGACCAGCGCGTGCGTGCGATCAACGCCTTCCTGCACGATATCTACAATCGACAGGAAATCCTGCGCGCCGGGGTGATCCCGACCAGTTTGATCTCGCAGAACGACGCCTTCATCCCACAAATGATGGATTTCACTCCGCCGGGCAGCGTCTACACTCATATCGTCGGCACCGATATCGTACGCACCGGGGAGGACGAGTTCTTTGTGCTGGAGGACAATGCCCGCACACCCTCGGGCGTCAGCTATATGCTCGAAAACCGCGAGACGATGCTGCAGATGTTCCCTGAGCTTTTCGCGCAGATCCGCGTCAAGCGGGTGAGCGATTACCCGCGCAACCTGCGCAGGTCGCTGGAACTCAGTGCCCCGGCCCATTGCACCGGGCGGCCCTGCGTCGCGGTGCTGACGCCCGGCATCTACAACTCCGCCTACTATGAGCACAGCTTCCTTGCCGATCAGATGGGTGTTGAGCTTGTCGAAGGCAGCGACCTGCGCGTTGTCGACGGGCGCATCGCGATGCGCACCACGCGCGGCTACAAATCCATCGACGTGCTGTACCGCCGCGTCGATGACGATTTCCTCGATCCGCTGACCTTCAATCCTGACTCGATGCTCGGCGTGCCGGGGATCATGGATGTGTACCGCGCGGGCAATATCACCATCGCCAACGCGCCCGGCACCGGGGTGGCCGATGACAAGGCGATCTATTCCTACATGCCTGATATTGTGAAGTTCTACACGGGGGAGAAGCCGCTTCTGAACAACGTCGAAACCTTTCGCTGCTCAGAGGCGGAGAGCTTGAAATACGTTCTCGACAATCTGGGCGATCTGGTTGTGAAGGAGGTGCATGGCTCGGGCGGCTACGGAATGCTCGTGGGACCTGCTGCGAGCAAGGATGAGATCGACGCGTTCCGCGCCAAGCTAAAGGCTAAGCCGAATGGCTATATCGCCCAGCCGACGCTGTCGCTCTCGACGGTGCCGATCTTCACCGAGGCCGGACTGGCGCCGCGCCATGTGGACCTGCGCCCCTTTGCACTGGTCTCGCCCGGCGATATCCGCATCGCGCCCGGCGGGCTGACACGGGTTGCGCTGACCGATGGCTCGCTGGTGGTAAACTCGTCCCAAGGCGGCGGCACCAAAGACACTTGGGTGCTGGAGGAGTAAGGCAATGCTGGGGAAAACCGCCGGGGGCCTGTTCTGGATGTTTCGCGGGCTGGAGCGCGCCGAGAACACCGCGCGCCTGATCGACGCAGGCTTCCGCATTGCGCTCACGCGCTCCACCGACCCGGAGGGCGATTGGCAATCGGTCATCATCACCGCCGCGCAGAGGATCTCCTTCGAGGTCAAGTATGACAGTTATACCGCCGCGTTGGTGATCGACTTCCTGCTCCGCGATCTGAGCAATCCAAGCTCGGTACGGTCGATCATCAAGCAGGCCCGCGACAACGCCAAGCTGGTGCGCACGGCACTGACCCGCGAGGTCTGGGTGGCAGTGAACGAGGCGTGGATGACCTTCGAGACACTCCTGCGCGAGCCGGTGACCGAGGCTGAATTGCCGAACGTGCTGGAGACCATCCGCCAGCAATCGGCGCTGGTGCGCGGCGTGATGTTCGGCACGATGCTGCGCAACGACATTTTCGATTTCTGCCGCCTCGGCACCTATATCGAGCGCGCGGACAGCACCGCTCGGATCGTCGATGTGAAATACCACACGCTGCTGCCGGCGGCGTCCTTCGTGGGCTCCAACATGGACAACAAGCAATGGGAGATGATCCTGCGCTCGGTCTCGGCGCACCGCTCCTTCCGTTGGGCCGTGGAGGGCGACTATAACGCGCTCAACATCGCTTCCTTCCTCATCCTCGACGAGCGGATGCCGCGCTCGCTGGCCTTCTGCACCAAGCAGATCGCCGACAACCTGACCTATCTCGCGGAAGGCTATGAGAGCCGCACCAAGAGCCTCGAATTGGCGGAAGCCTTGCATTTCGGGCTGAAAGGGCGCGATATTCAGTCGATCTTCGACGAGGGTCTGCACGAGTTTCTAACCGGGACGCTGGACCAGCTTGCCACGATCGGGATGCAGATCGAAGAAGACTACAGGTTTAACCACTGAGCGCGCAACCCCCCGGGGCAACAGACGGGCCGAAACCGGACGCATAGATGCTGCACAAGATCACGCACCGCACCGAATACAGCTTCGACACGCCCGTCCTTTATGGGCTTCAGAAGGTGCGTCTGCGCCCGCAGAGCGGCCCCTTGCAGACCGTCCGGGACTGGACCGTCGAGATTGAGGGCGGCGCGGTCGAGGTCAGCTATGCGGACCATTATGGCAACCATGTCGATCTGGTGCGCACCGAGGACAGCGCGCCCGGCCTCGTCATCACCGCCCATGGCACGGTGGAGACCATCGACAAAAGCGGTGTGCTTGGCATGGTCTATGGCCGCGCGCCGCTGTGGCATTTCTGCGCCCAGACCCCCCTGACCGAGCCCGATGACGCCATTGAGGCTTTGGCCGAGGGATACAAGGCGCAAGGCGGTTTGGCCGGGCTGCACGATCTGTCTGCGGCGATCCTCCAAGCTGTGACCTACATACCGGGCAGCACCGACACCGCCACCACCGCCGCACAGGCGCTGGAGCAGGGCAGCGGGGTGTGTCAGGATCACACCCATATCTTCCTCGCCGCCGCCCGCGCTGCGGGGGTGCCCGCGCGCTATGTCTCAGGCTATCTGCACATGGCGGACACCGAAGAGCAGGACGCCACCCATGCATGGGCCGAAGCGCATGTGGAGGGCTTGGGCTGGGTCGGCTTTGATGTAGCCAACGGGATCAGCCCCGATGGGCAATATACGCGCCTCGCCACGGGGCGTGACGCGCAGGACGCCACGCCGATCTACGGGATGCGCCGGGGTAGCGGGGCTGCCTCCTTGATTGTTTCTTTACAAGTCCAGCAGTAAGTCAGACACGCTGAACAAGAACAAAACGAGTCGGGCAATCACATGACCTATTGCGTCGCCATGCGACTGAACAAGGGGCTGGTCTTCATGTCGGACACCCGCACCAATGCGGGCGTCGACAATTTCGCCGCAACCAAGAAGATGTTCACATGGTCGGTGCCGGGCGAGCGCTGCATCACGATCATGACGGCGGGCAACCTTGCGACAACGCAGGCGATGATCTCGCTTCTCAACGAGCGCTCCGAAGCGGCCATGGACCGCGACCCGGGCATTCTGCACCAGAAATCGATGTTTCAGGTCGCCCGCCTCGTGGGCACGACTTTGAAGGAAGTGATCGCCTATTCCAGCCCCGACGGACCGGAATCCACCGACACGTTCAACGCCTCGGTGATCGTCGGCGGGCAGGTCAAGGGCGGCACGACGACGGCTTTCATGGTCTACCCGGAGGGCAATTTCATCGAACTGACCGAGGAAACGCCCTTCCTGCAAATCGGCGAGACGAAATACGGCAAGCCGATCCTCGTGCGCGCCTATGACCCGAAGCTGAATTTCGAAGACTGTCTCAAACTGCTGATGGTGTCCTTCGATTCGACAGTAAAATCAAACCTTTCGGTCGGTCTGCCGCTGGATCTGCATTGCTACGAGGCCGACAGTCTCGACATGGGCCCGACCGCGCGCATCACCCAAGATGACCCGGTCTATCAGGAAATCTCCCGCAATTGGGGCGATGCGCTGAAGGCGGCGATGGACGAGTTGCCCGGCTACCAGCTCGGCTGACTGACGCGCGGGCGGCGGGTGCCCTTCGCATGTTTACGGCGCCAAAAGGGGCCTTGCGCCTGACGAGGTCGGGCTGCAATCACGCACGTCCTACTACTACCACGATTTGAAGCGGGGTCTTAACGGCCTTGGCAGAGCCTGCCGGGTTTGGGGTGCTTTGTTTGTGGCATGGGTCCGGGGCTTCGGTCGCGCGGCCAGAGGGGCAGACCGCCGGGCAGGATTTGAGCCCTGCCGCACGTGCCCATGGCCCTGCCGACCGGCTCCCAGATAATCTTCCGGGGTCGCTGCTGTGCCGGATGTGACACGCGGTCTCGAAACTGCGCCCCCTGTCCCGCACCCGCCAAAGGTTAACGTAGCGACCGCCCGCGCGCCGCCCACTTCACGAAAAACGTGATTTCAGGCGTTAACGCCATAAAAACAAGGTCTGGCAGCGGTATGGCACCGCGTATGGCTTGGCGTATGGCACCTGTATGGCTCGTTTTTGATTCGTTCCGGGGTTAACGCACCGTACGGTGGGGGTGCGTTAACCATTTGCGATGGTGGCCCGCCCGGCAGCGGTTCGTCGTCCCAAAGGCACGCCTTCCGCGTGACGAGAAGAGCCTGCCGGTCACTGCGCGCGCTCCGTGGGATTTTATTGCCTGAAGGAAAACAGGGCCCGGGCCTCGACCTGCAAGGGCGCGCCCTGCCCGTCTTCTTCACAGGTCGATAAGCCCCGCACGCGCCGCCTTGACCATCAGCGTCGCCGTTGTGCTCACATCCATCTTCCGCATCAGGCTGCCGCGATGGGTCTCGACGGTCTTGGCGGAGATCGACAGGTCCTCGGCAATCGCCGGGTTGGACATGCCCTGCGCGATCCGCAAGAGCACTTCAAGCTCGCGCGGCGACAGGCTTACACCCGGCTTGACCGCCGCGATCGCGTTTTGGAAGACAGTGTCGATCACCTGCGCGCCCCGCGCGATCTCTGCGAGCGCGTTGCAGATGCGTTCCGGCGCGCTCGCCTTGCTCAAAAGCCCCTGCACCCCCGCATCTATCAGGGGCTGGACGATCGCGGCATCGTCCCGACCTGTCAACACCGCGCAAATGCACTCCGGCACCCAACGCTGCACTTCTATCACCACTTCCAGTCCGCTTGCATCGGGCAGCATGTAATCGGTGACAAGAAGCTGTGGCCGCTCACGGCGCGCCAAGGTGATGGCTTCCACGGCGGTCCCGGCCTGCCCGCGCAGATCGAAACGCCCATCGGCCATGAGCACCTGTTGCATACCCGTCCGGGTGAATGCATGATCTTCTGCGAAGATCAAGGGGATTTGATCCAATTTCACCGGCTTCCTATGCGCCTTTTCTGACCGTCCTGCGCGTCGTCCTTCTGGCGCTGCTGCATTGCACCCCGATTTCCGCCGCTTCGCAAGAGATGTCACGCATTGAGTTGTTGTCGCCGGAGACAGGATGGGCGGCGATCACCCCGAACCTGTCCTATCTGCGGGATCCCACGCGCAATCTATCGCTTGAGGCGGCCCAAGGCACGGAATTTGTCCCGCTGGGCCGCAGTACGGCGGATTTCGGGTACACGAAGGACGTGATCTGGCTGAAATTCGCTGTCACCAACCGGCTGGAAACCGATGACTTCGTGATCGCCGTGCGGGAGAATTTCCTGCAGCTCTACGAAGTGTTCCTCGTGCCCGAGACGGGCGAGGCCCGCCGCATCGACGCCCAAAACGACCGCACGGTCTATTCAAACCGGCAAGTGCCCTATCCCGAACTGACAACGCCCTTCAGCCTCGCACCTGGCGAAAGCGCCACGGTGTATATCCGCTTCTGGTCGGGGGGCTCTTCGGAATTGCTCTGGCGCATCATGACCCGGCCCGCCTTCGAGGGGTGGTCGGCGCAGCGCACGGCGCGCAACTTCATCTTCTATGGCATGGGCATCCTGCTGGCCTCGGCGGCCGCCGTGTCCTATCTCGTCACGCGCCGCGCCGAGTTCGGGGCCTATGCGCTCTACGCGCTGGCCGGGCTGCTTTTCGTGATGCACGCCGATGGCAACACCTTCCAGTATCTCTGGCCCAACCTGCCGCTCTTCAACGCCTTCGCCTCGGTCCCTCTCGGGGTGTTCCTGATCGCGGGCGGGCTGAATTTTGCCCGGACCTTTCTCAACACCCGGGCCTTCCATCCGTGGCTCGACAAGGTGCTGCTCGGCATGTTGATCTTCGCACTGGCCACGGGGGCGTCGACGATCCTGATCGACGCGCAACCGGTCAAGCGTTTCCTCATCCTGCTGGCGCTGGTCAGCACCGCGACGCTCGCGCTGTCGGGCGTGATCGCCGCCCGCACGCGCTATCGGGAGGTGCGGTTTTACCTGATCGCGTGGGTCGGTGCGGTGATCTCCGCGAGCCTGATGACCATGCGCCACTGGCTGGGGATCGAGATTTCGGAGGATTTGCAATACGACTCGCTGCGTGTCGTCCTGATCCTCGATGCGGTCCTGATGGGGCTTGCGATTCTCGACCGGTTCAATTGGCTCAAACAGTCCCAGCGCAAGGCGCTGGAGACCTCGCTCGCCCAAGCCCGCAAGACCGTAGAGCTGAACATGCGGATGCAGGACCTCGAACACCAGATCGGCATTGCGGAGCGGCTTGCCGAGAAGCAGCAAACACGCTTCACACAAGCCGCCCATGACATCCGCCAGCCGCTGAACGCCCTCAGGCTCAACCTGCGCAGCGTCATGGGCGACGGCAATGACGCGCAGACCATGCATGATGTGGAAGACACGCTGGGCTATCTCGAAACGCTGGTGGCGCAGCAACTCTCCACCGCCCTCACGCAGGACGACACGCCCAGTGCGGACGCCGAGGGGGCTGCGCCGATCCCGCTCGGCGACGTACTCATCTCGGCTGCCGACATGTTCGAAGCGGATGCCGCGGCCAAGGGCCTGCGCCTGCGCGTGGTGCCGAGCACGACGCAGGTCGCGCTGCCGCCGCTGGACCTGATGCGGATGGTGAGCAATCTGGTCTCGAATGCGATCAAGGCGACGGAGACAGGCGGGGTGGTCATCGGCGTGCGCCACGGCTCCGGCGGGCTGCGCATCGAAGTGCATGACACCGGGCCGGGCTTGCCCCAGACCGTCTTCGAAGCCGCAAAGTCCGGGCGCGGTCCGGTGCCCTCAGAGACCGGCACCGGGCTGGGCCTTCAGATCGTCGCGGAGCTTGCCGCCAAACACGGGCTGCGCTTCGAGCGGGCGCATGGCGACCGGCGGGGCACGGTGCTGCAACTCTGGCTGTGACCAGAGATGGGCCACAATGCCCCAGCCCGCCCGGTGACCATTAGCGCCGTTCCTCAATTTGGTGACAGGATCGGAATGGGTGCTGGATCGCCTCATCCCGGCCCCGAAGGAGGATGAACGCCCCTTGTCGGTGCTCCCTCATGGAGGCCGTCGCCAGTCGTCGTCGGCGCGCTGTGGTCTTGGCAAGTAAGGAGAGCCTTGATCGCCCCCGTGGCGTGCTGTGCGATAGGATCAGACCCTCCCTCATCTGCCGACAGAAAAGCCCCTGAGTTCAAGGCGATCTCCATGGCCATATCTGTGCCAAGCTCGGGAGACATTTGGCTGCGGTCCTGGAGAACACAAAAATATCAAGCATCTGGTATGAAGGAACAATGAGGCACCATTTTCGCCTTGTTTCCCAAGCCATGCCCCTCTAAACGAGGTGTCGGAGACGTGGCCGAGTGGTCGAAGGCGCTCCCCTGCTAAGGGAGTAGGCGGGAAACCGTCTCGAGGGTTCGAATCCCTTCGTCTCCGCCACTGAAAAATGTTTTTACCATTAATATCATAATCTTACACGAAAACTTGACCTGTAGCTAGTCATCCTACCCGCCTACGTGAAAAGCGCCCTTCCCGCCTTTCAATCTTCTACTTGTAGAGAAAAAAACCTGACGACGCATCTGTTGGTGGAATCGTTACCGGACAGAAGGTCAATAGCAATATCACGGCACGCAGGTCGCCTCGTAACAATATTACCCAAAAATACACTTCTGAAAAATTAAATTACCCTAAGGCGTCAAGGCTTTACGTGCAGAAAACCAACGCGGTTTTTTGGCCAATCCTCAACTGCATGCCTGGCCATCTACCTTGAGGAAATCTCCGATGGCTTCCAGGCCCGGCGCGTCGTCAAGAACTGGATGGCTTTCTACAACACCAGACGGCCCCATTCCGCACTTGATCGGCAGACGCCGGACGACGCATATTGGGCAGGCTTGGAAGAGCGACACGCAGCATGAAACCTAAACCGGATACACCTTAGAAACGCTGCAAACCTGTCCGAAAAACTGGAACCACTTCATCACCAACGATCTATTCGGACGTTCTTGGTTGACACCCACAGAAAAAATGGCGCAGACACGAGTAAGGTAAGCGGCTCGATCTTTTAGGATACTACACAAGGACTCAAGTGAATAACATAGACACATCGATGGTAACGTTGGTGGCGGTAGCCGTGGTCGGGCTGCTGGTTCTTGCTTCCCTATTTCGCAAGCCAGAGACCAATGATGCAGCGCTTCAATCTGAAATTTCAGAGTCAAAGAAAGCTATCGAGCAAAAAGACGGCGAGCTGCGGGATGCACGGAAAAATGCTGACAAATTTGAAGCACTGGCGGGTGAGCGCAAAGAAGAGATCGACCGATTGAATGGAGATCTTTCAAAGCTGCGGATAAAGCTCGAAGGCGAAGCAGAGGAACAGCAAAAGCTTTCAAACACAATCTCGCGCATGGAAGCTGAGATGAAGGCTGAACGAGAAGCGTCTGAAGAAAAGGTCAAGATGCTTTCCAAAGTCCGCGAAGACATGGAAGCAAAGTTCAAGGAATTGGCAGCGGAAGCCTTGAAGCTCCAAGGTGAACAGTTTTCCAAATCGAATATCGAGAAATTGCAGGCAACCCTGACACCCCTGAAGGAACATGTTGGCCATTTTGAGAAAGAGCTAAAAGCAGTCTACAAGGCAACTGTTGACGACCGAGCAGCGCTCAAGGCTGAAATCAATCAATTGAGCCAGCGCTCAGAAGCCATTTCACAAGAAGCTGTTGCTCTGACACGTGCCCTGAAAGCAGACCAGCAGAAACAGGGAGCATGGGGCGAAATGATCCTGGAAAGTATCTTGGACCGGTCGGGGCTGCGGGAGGGCGTAGAATATGAAGCTCAAGTTCACAGAACAGGGGATAACGGTGAGCGTTTGCGTCCTGATGTGGTCGTAAACATCCCGGGAGGTAAAACCCTAGTTGTCGATAGTAAAGTGTCGCTGGTGGCGTATACAGATGCTGTGAATGCCGAGACCGATGATGAAGCAATATCAGCACGCAAACGGCATGTGGCATCATTGAAAGGGCACATCAACGGACTGGCGGCCAAGGATTACCAGAACGCTGAAGATTCCACGGTTGACTACGTGATCCTGTTTGTTCCCATCGAGGGCGCGCTTTCAGAAGCCTTGCGTGAGGACGGTGGACTGACAGAATTTGCACTGGACAAGAATGTCACCATAGCAACCCCCACGACCTTAATGATGGCGCTCAAGACTGTTGCGAATGTGTGGGCTGTTGAGCGTCGCAACCAGAATGCGGAAGCTATCGCCCAGAGGGCTGGCAGACTTTACGATAAAGTAGTCGGCTTCGTTGATAACATGGAAAATGTGGGCAAGCGTCTGGAGCAAGCGCAAGATGCCTACCAAGATGCATTTGGTCAGCTATCACGTGGGCGCGGCAATGTGCTGTCGCAAGTGGAAACCTTGAAAGCCCTAGGAGCCAAAACAGGGAAATCCATTGGTGTAGAATTTGAAAGTTCTGAAGGCGATGTGGCACAAATTGAAGCCCAATAGGTGGATGGTTGAATGATCTCAACGGGTAAGCTGATTGGGATTAGTGGATAAAATCCCGTCGAAACGTGAATTGAGGAGAAAGTGATGGAATTAAGCTTTGGTGACACTGAGCAGATTACTCTTACATTTTCTGATAAAAATGAGCGAGTAATTGGCCATTTGATAAAAATTACTGTCGGAAATTGTGAGGAAATTGCGGATTATCTATCCCAAGATTTACTTACTAGTATTGACGCAGGACTAATCTCGGATACGGGCGCCGGACGTATATCCGGACCCGCGAAAGACATCGCTCTTCTCCTTAAGTTTTCGGACGCCTTCAGTGGAGAGATTTCGTTTTTTGACTTTCAACCCAGCGATTTTGAAAAAAGTGATAGTTTGATTGCATTGGCCGATGGCCTAATTGAGCGCATCCATGATTTTGAGGAAGCCGAGATTTCATTTCGTGAGCTATTCGGGCAAGAACAGTGGCATTCAATAGTTGAAAAACTCCATGGATATGTAAAGTTTCTGCCGCCCGCATTTGCAGTAGTAACTTTTGAAAATATAATTTGATTAAGTGGTATTGTGTGATTTGCTAAGTGTTCCATCCCGGATGATCACATTGACCCTCGCCGATCGGCGCTATTTTATGGCACGCTCGGTGCTGAGGGGGTAGGATGACGATGAAAAATAATTTCCTAATATGGCTGCTGACTATCTTGTGCGCAATTTCTGTTCCAGCGATGACTGAGGCGGATATCAAGAGCACTCCAAGCAGCGACATTGTGGCTGAAGTCGATTTTCTCAGAAGTATTTTGCCAAAACTGCCTCAAAATGTACGGTTTGGGAACTCTGATGAGCGCGCCATTTTAAACTTTTTAGCATCGTACGCCATTTGTGAGGGGTGGTACTTTTCAGAATACAATGACCTTGTCGTAACTTTCGAACGAGAGCTTCAGACATTTGTTCCGGCTGGCCAAACGTTTTATATAGGACTATCCGAGCGTTCATATAAGGCAAGGGCTGAGAAGGGGTGTCAAGTAGATGAGACAGCTAATCGCGCCGTTGAGCAGATTGTTGGCGATGTTGGCGATTACTTTTGGGGTTTGAAAAGACGAGGACTCATCCTTGAGGCAATAGCCAAGCGGAGAAACGAATTGCTGCGTCGCACGCTGGGCATAATCGAGTAAAGTGTTGGGCAAGATTGCGAACGGCATGAGAGGTCGAATGCATCGCAGTCGAGGATCAGCGAGCAAAAAGATAAACAGGATCGTTTGGTGTCCTATCTGCGGAAGACGCAAGATCAGGTTGAGAAATTGCAAAGTCAACTGGCAGACATAGCCAAGGCGAAAGTAGAGCGCGGGCAGGCGCCATGGTGGCAGAAACTCTTAGGGAAAGGATGAGAATATGGCTATTTGCAGCAGTTGCGGGGCAGAAATCGGCCTATTTAAATCTTACGGACCCGACGGGTCGCTTTGTAAACCTTGCAACATAAAGAGATTAAAAAGTTCGCCAGAAGCCACTGTAAAAGAACAAGAGAAACAGCAACGCAGTGCTGCAATCGAAGCCATCATGCTAACCACAGAAGCCTATCCAGAAGGCCTGAAAATTACTGAGCGCATCGAGGTCGTCACCGCGGAGTGCGCCTTCGGCATGAATATCTTCAAAGACCTGTTTGCAGGGGTTCGGGATATTGTCGGCGGCAGGTCCGAAGCGGTGCAAAAAACCATGCGGGATTCACGCCGTGTCGCGCTCTATGAATTGAAACGCGAAGCCTATGAAGTCGGGGCCGATGCAGTCATCGGCGTTGACCTCGACTATATCGAGTTGGCGGCAGCTGGCAGCATGGTCTTACTTGTCGCATCAGGCACTGCCGTGAAGCTCGCTAACGGTTAAGGGCTGATTACCTTTTGACGCAAATTTCCTAGAAAAAATGTGACAGGGGGTAGGGCTGCCCCCTTTTTGCTTTTCGTGGGGCTTTCTGGCTACATCGCATTGCTGGGGGTTCATGAGAGCAAAAAACAGGTAGCGACTAACATATCAGCGTTACAGGGGAGGTGTAACAAGGCGTGCATAACTGTCTCATTTGACTACACTCTGGCGTTACACACAAAAACACCCTCAAAACTGTCTTATTTAACTTGCGAATTGCTTTATTTTACGTTTATCGGTGATGTCTTAACTCTAATTTAACAGAAAGCGACATCATGCGTATCGGATACACCCGCGTCAGCTCCGCCGACCAGAACACCGACCGTCAGGATCTCCCCGACATTGATAAGATGTTTGCCGATAAGGCGAGTGGTGGATCGACCAATCGGCCATCATTGCAGGAGATGCTCGACTTCGCGCGTGAGGGCGATGTCATCGTTGTCTGGTCCATTGACCGGTTCGCCCGGTCTCTGATCGACCTGCAAACGCTGGTCTCGGATCTGAACGCGAAGCGCGTGGCCGTCGAGTTTGTATCGGAGCGCCTAGTGTTCAGCGCAGAGACCGATGATCCGTTCGCTGCACTCCAACTTCAACTCATGGGAGCGTTCGCCGAATTTGAGCGCAAGATCATCCGCAAGCGCCAGAAGGAAGGCATCGCCAAGGCCAAAGAGCGTGGTGCGTTCAAGGGTAGGAAGCCATCGATCGATCGCGATGAGATCGCCCGTCGTCATGCCGCAGGTGAGAAGCCGACGCATATCGCTCGTGATATGGGCATAAGCAGGCCATCGGTGTATCGTATCGTTCAGGAGATCGCCGGAGCATGACGACAGTCGCTGAAATTACCACCGGGCGAAAAACAGAGAAATCGGAAAGGGAAAAGAATGAGACGATGTTGCATCAAGGTTAAGCGTTACCTTCTCACATCGTTATTCTGTGTCCTGATACACCCCGTGCAAGCACAAACAAATACTGGATGTTCATACATAGCACTCGAAGCTAATCAAATTATGAGAATGCGTCAGGAAGGGGCCAAATACGAAGAGGCCAGAAGAAAGACGAAAGACCATGTAATGGTGAGCCACGCTTGGCGTCATGACATTGAAGAAAGCCTTGAAGATCAACGACGCGTTGCAAAGGAGTTTGGTCGCCAGTGGTATGCTCTGTGCATGCAGTCTTAGTCATAACGGACGTGACAAACAGAAGCCCCCACGACGGGAACTGAGGCCCTCGCGTGATAATCGCGGGGGTTTTTCTTTTGTCACCGTTAAGGTTCGGTCACGCATCTGAGCAAGGTGATCGGACTTCGATACCCATTTCCAAGGTCGTGTGATGCGAGTCCCACTTTTCTCAAACCCGTTATACTCAGAGTCCTGAAAGTGGGACTCGGTGCAGCGTTTCCGCTCAAACCATAGTCCGCACCTGAGCAGGACGTTGCGCACAGCGGCGCGGGCGTTCTTAATCCAGCATGACCTCGAAGCCCCGCCTTCGCAGACCGTCTGCCATCACGGCAGCAGGCACCTGCCCCGCGACGAAAACAGGCGAGTCCACGGCAGAAACAGTCACTTTCGGCACATAACCTACACGTTCGGCGATAGATTCCAGACGCTTAACCTGCTCGTTCACCGCATCATCGGCACGAATCCGTGCCTCAATGAGGGAAATACCCGCTGGTATATCCTTGATCCGCTGCGTGTCGGCCAGCTCGGTGGCGACCAGTAGGGCACGTTGTCTCTGGGCGTTGCGGCTAGAGCGTGTTGCGTTTAATTGGCTTCATAGCCAGCGGCCTTGAAGAAATTGTAGCACTCCTCGTCAGTGAAGAGATCACAGACATGGCCAACGGCTTGCCAGAGGTCTTCGTAGGTCCGGGCGGCGGCCTTTCGGATCAGGGCTTTGAGCTTGGCGAAGGCCATTTCTATGGGGTTGAGATCGGGACTGTAGGGAGGCAGGAAGAGAAACCATGCGCCAACGGCACGCATGGCATCTGTGGCCGTGGGGCTTTTGTGGGAGGACAGGTTGTCGAGAATGATCACGTCGCCGGTTTGCAGGGTTGGGACGAGTTGGGTCTCGACATAGAGCTCGAACAGCTCGCGGTTCATGGCGCCGTCGATCAC
>CBFHJA010000002.1:0-159694 GCA_965656085.1 uncultured Aliishimia sp.
CCGCCGCCCGCGCCGACGCCCGCCGCCGCGCCGCCACCATCACCCGAAGATCTTGCGGTGCTGGAACTCATCGAACGGATTCGCAATCGCTTCGGCGACGAATGCCTCATCGCCTTGCCGCAAAACCAAGGGCCGGGTCTGAATCCGCTGGTGACGCTGATCTCCGATGAAGAGCGCAACATGGCCAGTTTCGTCGAGGAGGTGCTGAGCGATCCGGACTTGCCGGTGGATGACCGCCGCATCCTCATCGACAACCGCCAATGCCCTGCGCTCGACTATGCCCGCGCGCATCGCAACTACCCGGCCTTCCGCGTCGATCTGACCTTGCAGAGCCGCATCGTGGCCACCGGAAACAACCTTGTCGGACGTCTGAGCGGGTTCGGCGGACGCTACACGTCGCTTCTGGCGGTGGACAGCAATGGCGTCGTGACCGATTTACGCCGCTTCACCCAGTTCCGGCAGGGCACGGCGGTGCTCGACGCCCCGGTGAATATCAACGCCGCCGCGCGCGACACGAGCCAATTGCTGATCGCCATCGCCACACCCGGCCTGCCGACGACCGTGACCCAGCGCGCGGGGTGGCTGGCGCAGGATTTCTTCCCGCTGCTGGGGGAGGAAACCGAAGGTCAGGCGGTGATCGGCATCCTGCCCTTCGAGGTGCGCTGACGCGGCTCCGATCATGGCGCAGGGCTCTGGTTAACGTGACCGCAGCGCACGGTGCGTTAACCCCAGAACGAATCGGAACCGAGCCATACAAGTGCCATACGCGCAGCCATACGCCGGGCCATACGCGGTATGGCCCTTGTTTTTAGGGCGTTAACCCGGATTTGCGGGATTTTGGCCGTTCGGGCTGCCCGCGCGCGCACGCCCCGTTAACATTTTTGCTCAGCCACCGGGCGGCGTTAACAAAACCCAGCCCAGCCCCGCCGCCGCGCCGCCCTGTTTGGCGGCGATCTCGTTTTGAATGAGCGGCATCACCTTGCTCGCCGGCTCGCCATCGGTGATCGCCGCGAGCGACAGGATCGGATCAGACGCTGCCACCGCAACCAACACCTGCGGCGCGGCCTCAGCGTTGGCCCCAAGGCCGATCCCGAACTCGAACGTCGCCGAGCCATCGGTCTGGGCCTGCAAACGTGAAGACAAATCAAAGACTTCGCCGGTCGCCGTAATCAGCGCCAGCCACACCGAGCGGCCCCGGATGTCCTGCACCCGGCCCACGATAAAGCCCCCGCTCTCGACCGTATCGGAGTCGAGCGTGACCACAGGCTCCACGTCATTGCGCCCCTGCAAGGCCCGCGCCAGATCGGTCGCCGGGCATTGCGCCTCGGTGATTTTGCGTTCGATCACAGCAGGTTCCGAGCCAAACGCCGCGCGGTAATCCTGCGGCAGGTTCGGCATGGGCGCATCCGCTGCGGCCACGACTTCCAGCTTTCCAGCATTGAACCCCGCGCTCACCCGCGTTGCATAAGTGCACTCGGTCCCTGCCTCATACCCCGCCAAGAACCCCTGCCGCGTGCTTTCATCTGGCGGCGGCATACTCAACCCACCCTCATCCGCAGGCGGCGCCTCGGCGACCTCTTCGGCAGGCGGCGGCGCGCCGATAAGACCTTGATCATACGCGTAATATCCACCACCCCCAATGGCGGCAAGCAGCAGAAGAATGGCGATCCACTTGCCCGCACCGCCGGATTTTTCTTCCGGCAGCGGCGTGGGCGCGGAGGTCGGATCCGGCGTTCCGAACGGCACGCCCGTCTGCGTGCCGAACGGGCTTTGCGAGATATCTCCGGTCGGCACCGGCGCAGGGCGCGCCGGCGACAGCCCCGGAGGGCTTTGAATACCGGTGTTCTGCGCCATCGGAGGCGCCGTATAGCCTTCGAGGCCGGACGGTTCACCGCCGGGATACGTGCCCGTGGGCGGCGTCGTGCCATATCCCGGATAGGTGTTCTGCATCCCCGGCTGCGGTCCGGGCAAAGGCGTTCCGCCCGTATAACGCGGTGGAATCAAGGAAGGATTTTCCACCATCGCCGCAACTTCCAACATCCGGTTCGGGCGCAGGTTGGGATCGGGCTCGAGCATATGCGCAATGAGCGGCTGCATCTCGGGATAGACACCGGTGAGATCGGGGATCGCACGGCGTGCATTGACCGCCTCGACGACCGAAGACCCCATGTCGATAGGCCGCCCCCGCATCGCCGCCGCCATCAGCAGACCGAGCCCGTAGATATCCGTGCGGGGCGAGATCACCCCATCGAAATGCCCGAGTTGTTCGGGGCTTATGTATTTGAATTTTCCTGCAAACTGCCCATGGAGCGTGCCTTCGGTGACCTCGGTTGACTTTGCGATGCCAAAGTCGATCAGCACCGCACGGTCCACATCGCCACTCGGCAACATGACGTTGTCGGGCGACAAATCGCGGTGGGTCACTTCACGGATATGGGCCTTGTCGAGCCCGCGTGCGAGCCGGACCATCAGCCGGTTGGCAGCATCAAGATCAATCGGACCCTGCTTGGCCACCTGATCAGAGAGCGGAATGCCGTCGATGAAATCCATGATCAGGCAGAACCGATCTAGCGTCGGGTCATGCACGAAATTGTAGTAGCGCACGATGGCTTCATCAGCGAGTTGGCTGAGAATACGGGCCTCGCGCTTGAACAGCGTCAGAACTTTCTCGTCCTGTGCCAATGCCGGCAGCACAATCTTGATCGCAACCGGATCAGAGGTGAAGACCTGCTCGCCGCGATAGACCTCGCCCATCCCGCCAGCATTGATCAGCTCAAGGATTTTGTAGTTGTTGTTGATGACCGCCCCGATCAGGCCATCGTCCTCGCCCTCGGGGATGGGTTCCGGGCCAGCCGCCGGGGGCGGTGTCTGAGGCGGGGAGGTCGAGATGACGGTTTCCTCGGTATTCACCGACGAGTCGGACGCCGTTTGCGGAGCTTCAGGCGGCGTGGTCTGGATGACCGTCTTGTCGTCGTCGTCCTCCGGCTTTTTCGGGGTCTCCGGCGTGTCAGCCATGGTCTATCCCTCTTTCCCAGGTGCAGAGCAGCGCACCAGCACACAGGTCACGTTGTCCTTGGCACCGCGTGACAGCACCGTGTCTATCATATCGTCGCACACATCCTGAACCCGTGCTCCATGCCGCATTTTATCTAGAAAATCCGATATTTCCGGATCCGTAATGTGCTCGGTCAGCCCGTCGGAACACAGAAGGAACACATCGCCATGTTCGAGCGTGCCCTCCACCACATCGCATTGCGGCGCCCCCGAAACCCCGACGGCCCGGGTAATCACGTTCTTGCGCGGCCATGAGGCGGCCTCTTCGGCATTTATCGCACCAGTATCGAGCAGGTGCTGCACTTCGGTGTGGTCCCGGGTCTGCTGGACCAGATGCCCGCCGCGCGACAGGTAAATTCGGCTATCTCCGGACCAAATGCAAGCATAGGCGTTCTCATAGGTGAGCAAGGACACCACAGTCGCTCCGATTGTACCGCTGCCGAGCGATGCGGCATGCGCGCGGATCGTATCATGTGCGCGCACCAAGCGTTCCATAAATCGCCCTTCAAGGTCCGCCAGCGAGGTTGCAACGCCGATAGAGGTGCTTTCTTGTGCAATCATCTGGCTCGCATAGTCACCCGCCGCATGGCCCCCCATGCCATCGGCGACCACCCACAAACCAAGCTCGGGCAGGCTTTGAAAACTGTCCTCGTTATGTTCTCTCACACAGCCCGTGTCGGTCGCATGGCCGGTTTCGAAGCTGAAATAACTGTTTTCAATCAAGACCTGATTCCCGCCATCCACTCAATCCCGCACACCGCACACCTCATCGTGATCCTCCGCGCTGCCGCGTGCAACGCCCGACATCAGCCAGAGCAACGCATCCGCACCAGCGAGGCCCGTGCAGGACCACAGCATGGAAGAGCGTATGTCATCCGGCGCGCACCACCAATAGCTGCGTTGCGCCGCCGCCCGCGTATAATCCGCACTGCCGACAGCTTGCAACAGATCACCCGGGCCGGCGTCCGGGTTCACCGCCCAGAGCGTGGTTTCCGGAACGTTTTCTGGCGCGGACTCCAGCGAAGCGCCTTGCGCCAAGTCCGAAGAATCGGACACCTCACCCATTTCGCCCAAGCCGCGCAGATGCGCCTCCAGCCTGTCATAGGCCGCCTGATCCGGGGAAAGCGGTGGCGGGGTCAGTCCTGAGTCGTGGGTCACGGCCAGCAAGGGAAAGCGGCGGCCAACCTTATCCCGCGATGGGACGATAACGCCCTGCAGACACATCCCGAGCACCGCTGACCCGATCCAGACCCGCACCGGCGGCGCTACATCAAACAGGGTCTGCCAGCCCACGCCGTACCGCGTTGCCGCATCGGCATAGGTTTTCGTCATCCAGTTCTGCAACACATCCCGAAGCTCCGGCGTCAGCCCGGCGGAGACAAAATCCCCAAAGCCGGGATGCTTGCCGAGTATCGCGATGCCTGACTCCATTGCGTCACTCAAGTCCAGTCGGGCAGTCGAACTGCATCAGATCGCGCAAAGCGAACGGGTTTGGAGCGGTGCGGCTGCGCATTTCGTAAGTTATCTGCCGCCCACCAAGCACGAAGGTCACCCGGATCAGATCGCCCTGCACCGCGCGACTGCGTGCACTTTGCAACAGTCGCATCACATCCCACGGACTTCCCGCGAAGGCCAGCTCCGAGGTCTGCCCGGCAGTCGCCGGAAGCAGGTCGAGCCGCGCGCCACTTGCCGCTCCGGGCCACTGTACCAACACTGGCACGTCACCCTTCACAGTTTCGATCAGCATATCGTTGACCACCAGACGCGCCGAGGCGACGTCCTCGCTGCTGTCGACATGGCGGACCACCAGATCGACGCGGGGGCTACGACCGGACGGAAAAAACGCGTCCCGGATCCGCGATGCCCGGTCGAACTGCGCCAGCAGATCGGGCGAGAGCACGTCTTTTAACGGACTGTCCGGGTGCGGCAGAAGCCGCGGCGCGCCGAGCGTCACATGCGGGCGCAAATAGGTTTCGAAATAGCGCTCCATGGTGCCGCCCGGACCAAAAATGGCGGTGAAATCCTCCAAGGAGACGCTTTGGTCACTTGGTGCGAACGGGAAGACCGCGGCGATGCGGTCCGTGCAAACCGGGCCGACCTCTTCGGCCAGCGCGAGCCGCATCCGCTCCAGATCGGGCGGTATCGCGTGACGGCGTATCTCGGCCTGTGCAGAACCGACCAGCCGCTCCGCCGTGGCGGGCAACAGTTTGCGCAGCGAGTTCAGAGGATCGAGCGCCGCTGCGACCGCGCCCGGATTGTCCCGCGTCGTTGTGAGAACGGCATAGCTGCGCTCCAAGTGACCCAGCACCTCGTCGATGGGCCGGGTCCCCACACCTCCGGCGAGCGACCCAGTCCAAGGAGCAAAAGCCTCCTCCACCACCGGCAAGGGCCGCAACAGGGTTGTCTGTTCAGCCACACCCGTGATCAGCGCCAGAAGCGCAGACGTTGCAGGACGCGCCAGACGCGCAAGCGCAGCATAGGCTGGTGCGTCCATCGTGACGGGCGCCAGCACAACCCCATCGAGAACCTGCTCCCAAACAGTGACAAACTCAGCCGCATAAAGCTCCTGCACACGTGCCGGCAAGGTCACGACCTGCAACGGTGCGCCGGTCTCAGAGAGGCCAAGAACCCATTGATCCGCCCGGATGCGGTCACCCACCGCGTTCAGTTCGGGAACCACGTGGCGCTGAAAGCCCTGCGCGGTGAACACGCCCGGCACAGCGGTCAGCCCCGCCGCACCCCGCCACATAAGCCCGCCACCGGTTTCTGCTACCGGGTCCCACGGCGGCAAGCTGTCCACCTCCGGATCGTCGCGCACCAGCGCATAACCCAGTTCCGCAAGGGTCGCCCGCGAGAGCGCAGCGCGCGCGAGACTGACGGTCTCCGCTCGGATGCCCACCAAAAGCGCGCGGCTGTCGTCAAGATCTAGCATCGCTGCGAGATGATCGTTGAGCGCTTGATGCGCGTCGCTCCCTGCGCCGAACTCCACACTCCATGCATGGTCGAAAAAAGCCCGGATCGCCGCGTCATCTGGCCGGGGGCCCTGACCACCGAGTAGCATGTATATCTTGAGCCCCTCAAAGGTCTCCGCAAGCGCCATATCCTTGTCCCAGAACGGGAAACTGTTCTCCAGTGCCAGAACCAGCCGCGGGCGCAGCATTTGCTCGAGCGCATCGGAATAGGCCCGCTGGGCGGCAGCGGCGATGCGCTCACGCTGACCCAGACCGACTTCGCCCCAAGGTGTTTCAAGCGTCAGATCGGGCGCAGCCTGCATCGCCAGCGCGCGCATGTCATTCAGCAGCGGCAGCACCGGGCGCAGGTCGGGATCGGACACCAGAGTCTGGCCGGTCTGCTGCACGGAAGCGGCCTGATAGGCCTGCACCTGCGCACGGGTTTGCGCCATCAGGCTCGCGTTCTGCCAATAGGTATATCCGAGCGCACCCAGAGCCCCGGCGGTGACAACCATGATAACGGTCAGGGCAAGGCTACGCAGAATGGCGCTGCGCAGAACTGCGCGACGGCTATAACCGACCCAGTTACGCTCTTCGAAGATGACTGTTTTCAGCAGGTCATGCAGAAAAAAGCTCTTGCCTTTGCCGGACATGAACCCCGGCGAAAAAGCCATGCCGGCCCCCGATCCACCGTCGCCGATCCGCTGCAGGGCTCCGAGCGCTTGATCGAAGGGCGTCCCCTCCTGTGTGCCAGAGGCGAAGTAGAAGCCCCTCAAGGCAGTCCGCGCCCGCTGTGTACCCGGCGCAAAGACTGCCTCGAGAAACTCCACGACCGGCCCACGCAGATGCGCCAGTTGTCCGGGGAGTTGGAACATCGCAATGCGCGCAGCGTCATCACTCTCAGCCGTCATTCGATCTATCAGCCCTGAACCAAGATGCGCCACGAGCCTATCGAACTCCGCTCCGACGTGCTCACTCACGCGCGCCTTGCGATCCTTGGTCGGGAACGTGACTCCCCATACCTCTTCACGCTTCTCTTGATTGAAATCGCCAAAGAACTCACGGAAACCGGTGATCAGATCGGCCTTGGTGAAGAGCACATAGACTGGCAAATCGACCCGCAAAGTCTGCTGCATCTCCCCGAGCCGTGCCCGAACCGTTTCGGCGTGACGTGCGCGCATTTCGGGCGTACTGCGCATTATGTCTTCGACGGAGAAGGCGAGTATAACCCCATTGATCGGTTGCTTCGGCCGCGATCTTTTGAGCAGGGAGAGAAAGCTCAGCCAGCTTGCCCCATCGGAGACGGCGTCGCTGTCCTGCGTCGTGTAGCGCCCTGCCGTGTCGATCAAAACCGCCTCGTCGGCAAACCACCAATCGCAATAGCGTGTGCCACCAAATCCCTCGAGCCCAACATTCGCCGCCCCAGCCACAGGAAAGCGCAGCCCGGAATTGACCAGTGCGGTCGTCTTACCCGCCCCCGGTGGGCCAATAATCACGTACCATGGCAAATCGTAGAGATAGCTTCCGCCTTGGGTTTTCTTGAGATGTGACAGCGCATCGGTCATTCGGTCAGCGAGCACTTTACTGTCATCGCTGGATCCATCGCGCATCAGGGCGCGCTCGATTGCACGCGCGGCGGAGCGGCGGCGTAGACGGCCGATCAACCAGCCCAGACCGAACAGCAGCAGAACGCTCCCCATAAGGGCAAAGCGCGCCCATTCCGTGCCCAGCAGCAAAACACCGGTGAGCGGTCCGCCGAACCATATCGCTGCCAGCGCGCTGGCCAGCCCCAGCAGGGCGATGAGCTGTTTCAAAACGTGCCCTCCCGCGCGAGTTTGATTTCCACCCGCCGGTTCTTGGCACGACCCTCCTCAGTGCTGTTGTCCGCGATGGGATCGGTCGGACCGCGTCCCTCGACCTCGACCCGCAATGGATCGGATAACTCCTCCCTGAGAATCTCGGCCACCGCCTCCGCGCGGGCGACCGACAGCGTCATGTTGGTGTTGAACGCACCCCGAGAGTCGGTGTAACCGAGCACGGTGAGCGGGCCCGGCTCAGTGTCGAGAGCGGCGGCGATGCGCGCGCCCAGAGGCCGGAAGTCGGGGTTCACCTCTGCACTGCCGGAGGCGAACATTTCGGCGTTGCCCAGACGAATGATGATGAAATTGCCAAGCTGGCTCAGTTCGATCCGCCCCGCGGCAAGGTCGTCGCCAAGGCTATCCCCAAGCCGCTCGAACTGGCTCGCAGGTGCCTCGAACACCGGACCCGGCGCACGCTCCAGTGTGATCGGCGTTTGCACCGGGTGCAGGGCATAAAGGCTTTCGGCAAGGGCCGCGCCGTCCCGGTTCAGAACACTTGATAACGTGGCGAAGAACGCCACCACAGCGAGTGTAGCCATCGCGGTGACTGCCCACAAAGGCAGAACCCGCAAGCGACTGCGATCGCGAAGCCGCACCGGCTCCCACATCACCGACAAATGTCTGCCCTCTTGCGGACGCGTCCGGCGCAGAGTTTCGAGAATGGCATTGCGGATACTGGCAAGATCCGCCGCCCCGCCCGGCCTGTTGCGATACTGACCCTCGAAGCCGAGATTGAGACAGATCAGCATGAATTCCAAAAGGTTGTAACGCGTCGCGGGCGACTGAATCGCCTTCTGCGCCTCCTGGAAGAACCCAACATTCGAGTCGCGCTTGGCAAAAAACCGCGAAACCAACGGTTGGCTGCGCCAGAAAGCCTGGTCGATATCAGGCAGGTTCTGGGCGATGTCATCAACTGTACCGCACAGTGCGTATTTGGCCACCAGCGCATCATGCTGGTCAACCGGAAGCGATTGCACTGTTTGCTCGAACCTGCTGATCGCCTGCATCACATGATCGTAGAGAGTCGGCGTCGGCGTGTCGGTCATGCCCATTCGTAAACGGCCGAGAAGCGTAAGCAAATCGGTGCTCGCCAGCACAAAGGGATTGGACGTGTTCGCCTCAGTTACGGGTGTTGGCGCGACCGGGAGAGCAGAACGCGGCGCTGGTTCGGCGGCCTTGAGAACGGGTTCTGAGCGGCCAGGCCCGGGATGCGGCGCCGCAGCAGGCGCGTTTCGCGGCAGCGGGGGTGGCGGCAAGCCACCGCCGACGACCGTCTGTCCCGTTTCAGGAGGCGGCGCGCGTGGCGGCGTCTGCAGCTGCGGAACCGGCCCTCCGATCACCGTCTTTTCGCCATCGCCAGACGGGGTTGGTTCTGTGTTGGCCGGACCGCCAATCACCGTCTTGTCTCCTTCGAGGCTTTGAGACGGTTCAGGTGTAGTCTGAGATGGGTTCTGGCCCGGCAACGGGCCAAACACCGTTCTTTCGACGTCCTTCTGGGCATCTTTCGCGGCAGCAGGCGGAACTGGCGCGCGCCTCGCCGCGCTCAAACCGGGAGCCGGGCGCGGCAAGGGCGTTCCGATCACGGTCTTATCGCCGTTCTCCTCCTCGTCGCCGTTGTCAGCCACCGCGCGTGTCTCCCATTGCCGCTCGGCGCGTTCCTCTGGCCTCGTTCAGCCCCTTTAGAATTGCCAGCGTACCTGTCCGGTAATACCGAAACTCTCAATCTGGCTTGACAGCCGGGCATCGGCCCGGATGGAGGCGTTGAACTGACGCGCCGGGATCCGGCCGGACCCCTGTTCCAGGATACGGATATAATTCCAACCGGCACTGATTTCGCCATAGTCGCCAAGTGTATCCGAGGACAAGTCCAGATCGGGCTGTCCAAGAGACGCCGGGAACACGTAGGTTGAGGTGAGGCTGTCCGAGTAATCCTTGTAGAACGTTCCGGTGACGAAGTAGCTGTTCGCCGAAAGACCACTCTCTGCCACGATCACACGGGCCGCTGTCGCTCCAAGGAAGCCAACTGTCGCGGTGTGGTCATCCACGGTCAGCGTTGCCGCGCTGGCCCCGCTTCCGAAGTTCACCACATCGGTTTCGTTCTCGGTTATCGAGAAGCCGGCCGTCGGCACGAAACGCCAGCCATTCGCATTCTCGGGCACGATGCTGTAAGATACAGCGCCGGAAATCGTCTGACCACTCACATCGAAGCTCTCGTTGTTGAGATTGAGATCGGGGTTGTTCGAGTTGAATTCAGTGTTTTCCGACCGAATCTGAAGGTCGGCAGTGAAGCTGCCCCGCGCGGCGGTCATGTAAAAACCGCCATAACGCTGATCGAAATCGGTCTCCGTTGTGGACAGGAGTTGCCGCCCGCCACCGGCCACATCGAAGAAGATCGGCTGCGAGCTGCTGCCGGTATTGAAGCCCGCGAAGGCCCCGAAGGACAGATCCCACTCATTGAAGTGACCTTGATAGCAGCCAATGTCACCGCCCACCTGCGCACCGAAGTAGTCAGCTTCGATGGAAGACGGTGTCGGCGCAAAGGCACTGGAGGTCGTTTCCCCGTCCGCAGTGGCCTGACCCACTGTCGTGCGCGACCACATGCCCGGACCGCATTTATCGTCGGTGGGCGACGCCAGACCGGTCACGAAGGGGCTGGTCGGACGGTTGACGATGCTGCCGAGCAAGGATTGTGTCAGCGAGATATTCCCCGCCAGACCCGCAATCGCCGGGTTCGGGGTGTCGACCAACAACAAATCGCCATTGCTCAACTGCAACTCATAAATGAACTGACTCGCCGCCGGCGTGAACGTGGTTGCCGATTGCGTAAAGGTCGGGTTGGCGCCGGTGACGCCGTTGTTCACCGTCACGATATTGCCAAAGCTGAACCCATACGTCGAACCGGGCGCGCCATCGATTAGTACGATGTCTGCGGCCTGCTCGCCGAAGTCGCTGGCAGCACCGTTGGTGTCGAGCACGTTCAGATCAATCAGGTATGTACCGGATACGGTTCCCCCAACAGTCAAGCTGTCGCTCGACGCAAGACCACCGGCACCCCTAGACAGATCGACATCGTACCCGAGGCGCAAGTTGTTGCCGTTCATTGTGCCGGTCACCGTCGGATTGTCACCCACAGCACCGGGATTTGCACCGACGCGTACGGTGCCGCCACCCAGCAGGCTACCGTTCAGAGTGCCTCCGAAGGACAATGTGCTGCCAACCGCCACATCGGCATTGGAAGCAAGCGTGCCGGCGAGATCGAAGGTTGCGCCGTTGTTGATCAACGTGGTGCCCGTAATCGTCAACAGGTTGCCCGCTGTGACACCGGCGTCAGCTCCGAAGGTCACAGGACCATTGATCGTCGCACCATTCGATGCTGCGAATGTACCGCCGGTGAAGTCGAGCGCACCGTTAAGCGTCCCATCGAGTTGGAACGTCCCGGCATTCTGCACATTGCCGGCAAACACCGTGTCGATATCGAGCGTTGCGCCCGACGCGTTGACCGTCTGGCCCGTAACCGTCAATGTTCCGGCGGTCACGGTCGTGGTGCTGCCTGAATTGTTGTTCAGATCACCGGTGATGGTGCTGAGCGCAACGCCTGTGATGGTTCCATCATTGGTCACGGTTCCAGTCGCGTTGCCACCATTGAAGGTCAGCGCGCCGGAATTCCCGATCGCGCCAGTGACGGACCCACCGGCGTTCAGAGACACTGTGCCAGTTGCCGCGTTGGTGACCGCGCCACTCAGCGCCCCAGTCACGTTCAGCGCAGCACCGGCCTGGTTTGTCGTCGGCGCGCTGATGCTGTGCCCAGAGTCGATTGTCGCTGTGCCAGCGTTGGTCAGGCTCGCGAAGATGCCGTTGCCCCCTGTGGTCAGTGTGCCGCCGGTCTGGTTCGTTACCGCACCGGTGGTGCCAGAGAGGGTCATGTTCCCTGCGTTAGAAACAGGCCCTGAAACACCACCGCTGGACGTGGTTGTCGCGCCAGCATCGCCGGTCAGCGCTCCAGTGATCGCCCCTGTCGCAGTGAGCGTGGCACCACTCTGGTTCGTCACATCCGAGACAATGTCCCCAGCTGCGATGATCGTGCCGCCGCTTTCGTTTGTCACGGTTGCCGCAGTCAGGGTTTCGCCCGCATCGCTGTTCAATGCACCGGCATTGGTCACAGCCCCGGTCACCGTCGTGGCCCCGGTCAGGTTGGTCGTCCCGCCATTTATATCCAGCGCACCGCCAATGGCGCCTGCAATGTCAAGCGAACCAGACGAGGTCACCGTCCCGGACACACCGCCGCTCGACGTCGTTGTCGAGCCCGCATCACCGGTCAGGTTGCCTGTGATCGCGCCAGTGGACGTGAGCGTGCCCCCGCTTTGGTTCGTGACATCCGCAACGATGTTACCCGCCGCCGTGAGCGTGCCTCCGCTCTCATTGGTCACAGTCGGCGCGGTGAGCGTCTCCCCCGCATCGCTGAGCAGCGTGCCCGCGTTGGTCACAGCGCCCGTGACACCGGTCGCACCCGTCAGATTGGTCGTGCCCGCATTGATATCCAGCGCGCCGCCAATGGCACCTGCAATGTCAAGCGAACCAGACGAGGTCACCGTCCCGGACACACCGCCGCTCGACGTCGTTGTCGAGCCCGTATCACCGGTCAGGTTGCCGGTAATCGCGCCGGTGGACGTAAGCGTGCCGCCGCTTTGGTTCGTCACATCCGCAACGATGTTACCCGCCGCCGTGAGCGTGCCGCCGCTTTCGTTTGTCACGGTTGCCGCAGTCAGGGTTTCGCCCGCATCGCTGTTCAATGCACCGGCATTGGTCACAGCCCCGGTCACCGTCGTGGCCCCGGTCAGGTTGGTCGTCCCGCCATTTATATCCAGCGCACCGCCAATGGCGCCTGCAATGTCAAGCGAACCAGACGAGGTCACCGTCCCGGACACACCGCCGCTCGACGTCGTTGTCGAACCCGCATCACCGGTCAGGCCGCCGGTGATGGCGGCAGTGGACGTGAGCGTGCCCCCGCTTTGGTTCGTGACATCCGCAACGATGTTACCCGCCGCCGTGAGCGTGCCTCCGCTCTCATTGGTCACAGTCGGCGCGGTGAGCGTCTCCCCCGCATCGCTGAGCAGCGTGCCCGCGTTGGTCACAGCGCCCGTGACACCGGTCGCACCCGTCAGATTGGTCGCGCCAGCATTGATATCCAGCGCGCCGCCAATGGGGCCTGCGATATCAAGCGCACCAGAGGAGGTCACCGTCCCGGACACACCGCCGCTCGACGTCGTCGTCGAGCCCGCATCGCCGGTCAGGTTGCCGGTAATTGCACCAGTGGCCGTGAGCGTGCCCCCGCTTTGGTTCGTCAGCGTGGTCACCGTGAGCGGCCCGTTCACGTCCAGCATGCCAGTCCCGGCGTTGGTGATCGCCCCGGTCACCGTACCGGCAACTGTTGCAGTGGCGTTGTTGGTCAGATCGCCGGTCAGCGTCCCTGTCTGAGCGTAGATCCCATCGTTGGTCAAGGTCGCCGTCGTAAGTGCACTGTTCACAGTCAGCGCGCCATTTTGCACCACAGTCGTCGCAGTTGTCGTGCCTGCGCTGATCGTCGTCGTGCCGCCAAGCGCATTTGACAGCGTTGTGACTGTCAGCGGGCCGTTGATACCGAGTGTTCCAGTGCTCGCATTGCTGAGCGTTCCGGTCACTGTCCCAGCCACTGCGGCCGTGCTGTTGTTGGTCAGATCGCCCGTAAGCGTTCCGGTCTGCGTGTAGGTCCCGTCGTTGATCAAGCTCGCTGTGGTCAGCGCACCGTTCACGGTCAGCGTACCATTCTGCACAACATTCGTCGCAGTCGTCGTGCCTGCGCTGATTGTTGCGGTGCCGCCCGCCGCGTTCGATAGAGTCGCAACAGTGACCGGGCCGTTGATATCCAGCGTGCCCGTGGCCGCGTTCGCCAGCGTGCCGTTCACTGTCCCAGCCACCGTCGCAGTCGCGTTGTTCGTCAGATCGCCGTTCAGCGTTCCGGTCTGGGTGTAGGTGCCGTCATTGGTCACTGTGGCGGTGGTCAGCGTTCCGTCCACGTTCAGCGTGCCGTTCTGCACCACGCTGGTCGCCGTGGTCGTGCCCGAGGCGATGGTGGTGGTGCCGCCTGCATCGGTCGTCAGCGTGCCGAGCGTGCTGTCGCCGTCGAAGGTCGTCGTGCCGCCATTTTGCGTGGTGGCGTTGGTGACATCCGCTGCAATCGTTGCGGTGCCCGCGTTGGTCACGTCGCTGGTCAGCGCCGCGTTCAAGTCGAGCGTGCCGCCCAAGGCCACCGTGGCCCCGCCGATGGTGCTGGCCCCGTCGATGGTCACGGTACCGCCCGATTGCACGTCGAGCGCGCCCACATTCGTCGAGGCGATGGTCATCGTGCCACCGCTCGCGGTCACCGTGCCGCCGACCGTGCCGTCGAGATCGACCGAACCCGCGCCCGATTGCGCCAGATCGCCGCTCACAGCCGCCGTCACGGACGCCGCAGCAGTGCCGGTGTTGCTGAAGTTGCCGGTCAGCGTGCCCGACACATCCGTCGCGCCCGAGCCGCCCTGCACAACATCGCCGGTCTGCGTGCCGGTCCCCGCGATGGTGATGGCCGCCGTGCCCGACCCGGTGATCGCACCTGTGTTGGTGCCCGCAATGGTCACCGTCCCGCCGGAGGTGTTGAGATTGGTGATCGCCGACGCGCCCGTCGCGTCAACCGTCACGGCCGCGCTGTTGGTCAGCGTGCCCACGCCCGCAAGCGTGCCCGTGTTCACCGAGATCAACCCGGCCGCCTGGTTCACAAGATCCGGCGTCGTCACCGTCACCGTGTTGCCCGCCCCGGCATTGACCGTGATCGTGCCTTCGTTGGTGATGATCTCGCCGCCCGACGCATCGTCATCCGACACCAGCGTGCCGTTCCCGTTGAAGGTGATCGTGCCGCCCGCGTTGTTGTTGATCGCCCCCGCATCGGTCACCGTGCCGCCATCGGCCACGTTGATCACAGCATTGTTGTTCAGCGTGTTCGCATCGCTCTCAAGGCTCGCGCCCGCAGCCACATCGATCTGGCCGTCATTGGTGATCACACCGTCGATATCGGCCGTGCCGCTCACCGTCGCCACACCGTTCGCCTGGTTCTCGAACGCCCCGGTCACATTGCCAGACAGCGCCAGCGTGCCGTCATTGGTCAGATCGCCCGTGATCACCCCCGTCGCGGCATTGGTAAAGCTCCCGCCGGTCTGGTTGGTCACATTGCCGGTGATCCCGGCATTGTTGGTGAAGCCTGCGGTGCTGGAGTTCGACACCGTCGCGGTGATCGTGCCGTCATTGGTCACTGTGCCGGTGCCGGCATTGGTGACGTCCGTCGCGGTGACCGACCCGCCGCTGGCCACGGTGACCGCGCCGGTGTCCGTGTTACTCAGCGTCGTCGCCGTGATCGCCCCGGTCCCGGCCACATCCACCGTGCCCGCGCCGGAATTGGCCAGCGTGCCGACATTGTTCAGCGCGCCGCCCGCATTGACGTTCACATCGCCTTCATTGTTCAGATCATTGCCCTGATAATCCGCCGCGCCGTTCGCATTGATCGTGCCGGCCGCGAGGTTGTTGACCGTGTCGTTGATTGTCTCCCCGCCGACATAGGTGATCGTACCAGTGTTGTTGATCGTCGCCTGAACATCGACATCCCCGACGATCGCCCCCTGGTTGTCGAGGGTCGTCGCGGAGATCACAAAGTCGCCACTGCCGGTCCCGTCGGTGTTGGTAATGGTCCCGGTGGCGGCGTTAGTGAACGTCCCAGTCACGTTCAGGGTCGACGTGGCCGAACCGTTCAGCTGCAAATTATTGGTGAACCCGCCATTCGCCGTGACCGCGTTCACAACCGTAAACGTCCCGTCATTGGTGACCAGACCAGTAAAGGTGCCGCCGTCAGACGTGAGAGCCCCGGTCGCCGTGTTCGTCACCGCACCGCCGACAGAACCGTCCACATTGGCGGTTCCTGCGTTTGCGAGGTCTCCGGAGAGGCTGCCGCCCGTGTTGACGGTGAGGGTGTTGGCTGCGGTGTTGGTGGTGTTGCCCGCGAGGGTACCATCGACCGTAAGCGTGCCCGCGTTGCTCACGCCACCCGTCGCCGTCAGTGTCTGGCCCGCATCGACCGTCATCGCGCCGTTGTTCGTCGTCAGACCCGTCACTGCAAGCGCGCCCGTCACGTTTGTCGCAGCGCCACTTGTCAGCGCGCCCGTCACCGTGCCTTCCAGCGCGGAGGTGCCCGTGGTCGTCAGGTTGCCGTCCACCGTCCCGGTCAGCGTCGTCGCCGCCGAGGTCAGGTCCGCGTCCACCGTGCCCGCAATGGTCAGCGTCCCGGTGCTGGTGATCGGGTTCGCCGATTCAAGCTCTGCACCCAAGGCCACCGTCATCGTGCCAGCGTTCGATGCGTTCGTCGCAGTCGTCGTGCCTGCGCTGATCGTCGTCGCGCCGCCCGCCGCGTTGGACAGCGTTGTCACGCCCAGAGCCCCATTGATGTCCAGCGTCCCGGCCGCGCCGTTCGCAAGCGTGCCGTTCACCGTCCCGGCTACCGCCGCGCCCGCGTTGTTGGTCAGATCGCCGTTCAGCGTTCCGGTCTGGGTGTAGGTGCCGTCATTGGTCACTGTGGCGGTGGTCAGCGTTCCGTCCACGTTCAGCGTGCCGTTCTGCACCACGCTGGTCGCCGTCGTCGTGCCCGAAGCGATGGTCGTCGTCCCGCCCCCATCCGTCGTCAGCGTGCCGAGCGTGCTGTCGCCATCGAAGGTCGTCGTACCGCCGCTCTGCGTGGTCACGTTGCTGATATCGGCCGCGATCGTCGCGGTCCCTGCGTTGGTCACGTCGCCGGTCAGCGCCGCGTTCACATCAAGCGTGCCGCCCGCGGCCACCGTGGCCCCGCCGATGGTACTCGCCCCGTCGATGGTCACCGTGCCGCTTTGCACGTCGAGCGCGCCCAAATTCGTGGACGCGATGGTCATCGTGCCGCCGCTCGCCGTCGCGGTGCCGCCAACGGTGCCGTCAAGATCGACCGAACCCGCGCCCGACTGCGCCAGATCGCCGCTCACCGCGCCTGTGACAGTCGCCGCCGCGCTGCCGGTGTTGCTGAAGTTACCGGTCAGCGTGCCCGACACATCCGTCGCGCCAGAGCCGCCCTGCACCACGTCACCAGTCTGCGTGCCGGTCCCCGCGATGGTGATGGCTGCGGTGCCCGACCCGGTGATCGCACCGGTGTTTGTCCCGGCGATGGTCACAGTCCCGCCGGAGGTGTTGAGGTTGGTGATCGCCGACGCACCCGTCGCGCCAACGGTCACGGTCGCGCTGTTGGTCAGCAAGCCCACGCCCGAGAGCGTGCCGCTGTTTACCTCGATGAGCCCGGTCGCCTGGTTCACAAGATCCGGCGTCGTCACCGTCACCGTGTTGCCCGCCCCGGCATTGACCGTGATCGTGCCCTCGTTGGTGATGATCTCGCCGCCCGACGCATCGTCATCCGAGACCAGCGTGCCGTTCCCGTTGAAGGTGATCGTGCCGCCCGCGTTGTTGTTGATCGCCCCCGCATCGGTCACCGTGCCGCCATCGGCCACGTTGATCACAGCGTTGTTGTTCAGCGTGTTCGCATCGCTCTCAAGGCTCGCGCCTGCAGCCACATCGATCTGGCCGTCATTGGTGATCGCACCGTCGATATCGGCCGTGCCGCTCACCGTCGCCACACCGTTCGCCTGGTTCTCGAACGCCCCGGTCACATTGCCAGACAGCGCCAGCGTGCCGTCATTGGTCAGATCACCCGTGATCACGCCCGTCGCGGCGTTGGTAAAGCTCCCGCCGGTCTGGTTGGTCACATTGCCGGTGATCCCGGCATTGTTGGTGAAGCCTGCGGTGCTGGAGTTCGACACCGTCGCGGTGATCGTGCCGTCATTGGTCACCGTGCCTGTGCCGGCATTGGTGACGTCCGTCGCGGTGACCGACCCGCCGCTGGCCACGGTGACCGCGCCGGTGTCCGTGTTACTCAGCGTCGTCGCCGTGATCGCCCCGGTCCCGGCCACATCCACCGTGCCCGCGCCGGAATTGGCCAGCGTGCCGACATTGTTCAGCGCGCCGCCCGCATTGACGTTCACATCGCCTTCATTGTTCAGATCATTGCCCTGATAATCCGCCGCGCCGTTCGCATTGATCGTGCCGGCCGCGAGGTTGTTGACCGTGTCGTTGATTGTCTCCCCGCCGACATAGGTGATCGTACCAGTGTTGTTGATCGTCGCCTGAACATCGACATCCCCGACGATCGCCCCCTGGTTGTCGAGGGTCGTCGCGGAGATCACAAAGTCGCCACTGCCGGTCCCGTCGGTGTTGGTAATGGTCCCGGTGGCGGCGTTAGTGAACGTCCCAGTCACGTTCAGGGTCGACGTGGCCGAACCGTTCAGCTGCAAATTATTGGTGAACCCGCCATTCGCCGTGACCGCGTTCACAACCGTAAACGTCCCGTCATTGGTGACCAGACCAGTAAAGGTGCCGCCGTCAGAGGTGATCGTCGCCGCGGCATTGTTCGTGGTCGCACCGCCAACAGATCCGTCAACCGTCGCCGCACCAGAGTTCGTCAGATCGCCCGCGATACTGCCGCCCGTGTTGATCGTCGCGGTCGCTCCCGACGCGTTGGTCAGCGACGCGTTCACTCCCGTGACGACGCCGTTCACTGTCAGTGTTCCGCTCTGATTGGTGATCAGACCGTCCACAGTTGTGGGGCCATTGAGCGTGACCGTGTCGGAGTTCTCGATATTGCCGCCGAAGGTCGCCCCGGTCGCAGTCATGGAGGCCTGGTTGTTGGTATTGCCGGTCACAGAGCCCGTCACGGTCGCCGTGGTGCCGCCGGAGCCGATATTGTTCGTCAGCGCCGTGACCGTTCCCGACACATTCGTATCGGCCCCGTCTGTTGCGGTCACGGAGCCTGTGTTGCCACCGATTGTGAGCGTTCCTCCGGTATTTGCCACGCCACCCGTGACCGTCCCATTAAGCGTCGTCGTGCTGCCACTGTTGACGATGACGTTGCCTCCGATTGTCCCGCTGTTCTGCGTGAGACTGCCGGTGCCGCCGCCTGCGCCCGCGCCAGCCGCGTTGATCACATTCCCGGTGACGTCGCCGTCGATGATGGCCGTGGCATCCACTTGGTTTTCGAGGTTAACGCCTTCGACGCTCCCGGTTGCGCCAACCGTCAGCGTTCCTTCCTCGTTGATGGCCCTGCCGCTCACGATGCCATTGATCGTCGTGACGCCCGAGTTGTTCACATTCCCGGAAACCGATCCGCCACCCGCGTTCACGTCGAGCGTGCCGCCAGCGTTCACGTTTGCGCCGCCGGTGAGAGCAGCGTTGATATCCGTGTCGCCGAGATTTCCGGTCAGAATAACACCCGAGGTCGTTGTTGGTCCATCAATGTCGAGATCACCATTGTTCGTAACTGGTCCGACATTGGCCCCATCCAAGACCATCGTCCCGCCATTGTTGTTGGTGACGATGCCGGTCGTGACAGTACCGCTGACAGTCGTTGTCCCGCCATTGGTGTTCGTAATTCCGCCGGTGAGTGTCGCGCCTGATGACACGCGCAGGCTCGCGCCGCTGTTGACGACCGGGTCAGCCGTCGTATCAGCTGCGATATCCAGTGTCCCCGTGTTCACAATCAGCGAGGTCAGGCTTGTCTGGGACACGGTGACGAAACGGAGCGTGCCGGTGCCGTCCTTGATGAAGTCCCCCAGCAATGCCGACTCCACGTCAACGGTCGCGCCGACGCCCGTCGTGAAGGTCGCAGGCCCGCCACCGAAGGTCGAGATAGTGCCGCCGCTGAAAGAATAGCCGGACTCGTTGACGACAATCGTGTTGCTTTCCACTGTTCCCACAACGGTGATGGGCTCGCCGGCGCCGTCGAAGAGCACAGTGTCCCCGTTTCCGAAAGAGACCAGTGTCAGCGGGACTGTTCCGAGGTCATCCCAGTTGTTGGAGGCAAGGTCCCAGTCATCGTTGGCACCGGCGGTGTCCCATTGGAGATCGGCCGCCATCACCGGTGCGGTGCTCAAAGCGATGCTTACGGCGATCAATGCCGTCGTCTGATGCAGCCGGCCGCGCGTGCTTTTGCGATGTGCCATGATTTCGACCCCCATGAGAGAACCCCTGTAACGTCATAAAATTCGTAGTTAACCCTACGTTCAGCGGAACTTTGCCAATCATCAAGGGAAAATTCGCGAAACCCGGGAAAAGTGACGGGATCGTCGCATTCACGCGCGGGTTAGCGGCTTTGGCGCAACGCTGCAAAGGCCTCGGGCGCACGATCTTCCCAAAACTCCCCGATTGCCGCCGCATTGCGCGACGACATCCAGCTAAATCTCTCGAAATCCTGTTTCTGAAGCGGGTCTGACACACGCGCCAGAAACGCTGCCTTGTCCGCGTCTTGCTGGGCCTGCGGACGGTTGGAGACCAGCCAGTGGATCACGGCAAGCCGTTCGGCGCGGGTCATCTGCGATGCTGTCGCCACCCGGCCGCCCAAGGAAAGCAGGTGCTGCGCCAGATGGAGCGACACGCCGCGATGCCGCAGATCTTCCAGCTGCTTGCTCTCCTTGAGCGCGCACTGATCCGTCACGGTGATCTCTGACCGGAGAACAATGTCGAATCGGAGATGCGACACCGTGCGCCCATCTCGGCGAAACCGTACCGAGATCGACAGGTCCGAGCCCTCGGCAAGATCCGCAATCGCCGGTTTGAGCAGTTTCGCGTTGAAATGCTTGAACTCCGCGTAATAGGCGCTGGTCTCGCATCCCAGCGCCGCGCGCAGTTGATCCACAGGCCACCACGGGGTGCGCCCCTTTCCCGTCCATGGCGCGCAGAGTCTGTAAAGCGCCAGCACATGCCCGCCCGTCACCGCACTCTGCATCGCATCTTGCACCCGGGCGCGCCCGGGTGGATTGGCCAAGAGATGTCCAAGCACCGGGGAGACCGCATAGCTCACCTCGCGCGCCTCGCAGCCGGCATAGGCGAGAAGCGGGCTTGTGCCCCAGTTGCCCTCGGGGTCCCGCCATTCGAGAACCGTTCGACACAAGGTCTGCAGGTCACAGGCAACCTGATCCGGTCCTGAGAGCGCCGACAGGATGTCCAGCGGAAGACGGTAGCTGGTGCGCTCGGGCAGGTTGTCGACCGCTTGCAGCAGCAGGGCGTTGAACAGTTTCCGGACCCGCAGAGGGACCGGGGCGGACAAGTGCATATCAGGATCGGCGTTTTGACCGCTCGGTGCAGGCATGTGCCGAGTCTAGCCGTCAAGGTACCCCGACTCAACTCTGTTGCGGGTACCTAAGTCTCTCCGGCGAGTCGTGTGCGCAACGCCCGCAAGACCGGAACCGCACCGCGCACATCGCCGGGATCCATATTCTCCATCGCGGATGTGATCAGCGGCTCAATTGCACTCAGCGCCTGCTCGCGGGCCGCACGCCCTGCCGGGCTGATCGCGACCATCTTGCGCCGCGCATCGTCCCAATCGGGGCGGATATGCACATAGCCCGCCCATTCGAGTTTGGAGAGCGTGTTAGTCATCGCGCCACGCGTCACACCGAAGGTTTGGGCAAGTTGCGCCGGACTGCGCTCACCCTCGTAGCGCGCCAGATGGTTGAGCACCGAGAAATGCGACAGTTCCATGCCCTTGGGCAACACCTTGCTGAGCCGGTTTCGGATCATCTGATCCGCCGCAATCACCTCGCTGAACAGCGCAATGGCAACAGAAGTGTCGGCGGTGTTGCTCATGAGGGCAGGTTGAACTCCTGTGCGTTGCGCAAGGCAGGGACCCTGCGGCGCGCATCTTCCACGGTTTCCAGTGAAAGATCAAATGAATAGACCCCCGGTTCCGTTCCAGCATCGAGCAAGACCTCTCCCCATGGCGACACCGCAAGCGAATGCCCATAGGTCTGGCGCGTCTTGCCCCGGCTGGACTTGTGCGCGCCGGTTTGCGCCGGGGCAATCAAGTAGCAACCCGTCTCTATGGCGCGCGCCCGCAACAGACTGTGCCAGTGCGCCGCCCCGGTGACCGGCGAGAACGCCGCAGGCACCGTCAGCAGTTGCGCCCCGGACCGGACAAGCGCCTGGTAAAGTTGCGGGAAGCGCATATCATAGCAAATCGTCAGACCAAGTACTGCGAATGGCGTTTGTGCGATCACCGCCTGGCGTCCCGGACGATAGCCGCTGCTTTCGCGATAGGTTTCGGCGCTGTCGATCTCCACATCGAACATATGGATCTTATCATAGCGCGCAGTGATCTGCCCTTCCGGATCGATCAGAAAACTGCGGTTTGCGAAACGGCCATCGGGATCAGCGGTCTTCACTGCCAGAGAGCCGAGCAGGAGCCACACACAGAGTTCTGCAGCCTCCGCTTGCATGGCTGCAAGAAAACTATTGCCTTCTTCAGGCTCCAGAACTGCATTCTGATGCGTCCGGCTGGTTGAAACACAGTTGGTGACTTCGGGCGTTGCGACGAGCCCTGCGCCCTGAGCAACCGCCTCTCGCAATAACCCGCGCACCGTTCCGAGGTTCTCCGCCGGATCGTCCGACGAGTTGAGTTGCAGCAGTGCGACCTTCACCTAAATGCCGAGCAACGGGTCGAGTTTTCCTGCGCGCTCCAGCGCGTAGAGTTCATCGCAGCCACCCACATGGATCTCGCCGATGAAAATCTGCGGCACGGTGTGGCGGCCATCGGCACGTTGCATCATCTCGGAGCGCCGCGACGGCTCCGCCAGCACATCCACTTCTGAAAAATCGACACCCTTCTGGTTCAGAAGCCGCTTAGCGGCGTGACAGAACCCGCACAGGGGCGAACTGTAGACTTCGACAGGTTGCATGGGCGTTGTCCTTCCACGGCCTTGGTTACCTTCTGTATTTAGGTCTCCTTAGCCGCCCTTGCCAGTACCAGAACGTCGACCCGGCTTGCGCCACCGGTGTGGCAGGCCTCTGTGCAGGCTGCAAGGGTTGCACCGCTGACTAATACGTCGTCGACTAGCAGGACATGCGCGCCGCTGATCCGTTCCTGCCGTTTGGGATTGGGGACGATAGCATGACGCAGGGCCGCGAGGCGGTCTTCATGGTTGAGGCCTGACAGTGTGTCGGTCCGCTTCGTCCGAACTAGCAGATCAAGGACGGCTGGCCGGAGCAGGCGCTGCCCCAAGGCGAAGGCAAGCATGGCCGACTGGTTGTATCGCCGCTTAACTAGACGCGTCCAATGCAAAGGCACCGGCGCAATGATCGTATCTGGCCCTATGAGCGGTCCGGCCACCTGTGCCATCCATTGCGCTATGGCAGGGGCGAAATCGTAGCGGTCATAGTGCTTGAGACCGAGCACAAGTTTCTTCGCAAGCCCTTCAAAGCACATTGCGGCCCGGGCCTGCTCCCAGGGGCGGGGCGTGTCTATGCAGGACTGACACAAAGCTGCGTCGTCCTGCTGCTCGGCAAGCACCTGAGCCCCGCAGGCTCTGCAGGCCGGACCCGTGATGAGCCGCAGCTCTTTCCAGCACTTGGCGCACAGCCCGTGATCGGAGGTGACTAGATCGCGGCAGCTGAGACAGCTGGGCGGAAAAAGTGTTTGGATCGCCGTTTGAACCTGACGCGCAACCATATTACCTACTCTTCCATGTCCCGGACCCCGAAACTTACCGACCGCAAGGCTCTCGCTCGCAATCGGACGCGCAGTCACTCGGACGCGATGTTTCTGCATCAGGCCGCCCGTGACGATGTCGAGGATCGGCTGAGTCTGGTTAACAGGAGCTTTACGCGCGCAGCCGTGATCACTGGCCATCCAGACCTGTGGAGCTTGCCGGTGGGCGCCGAGGTGATCTCCGATGAAGATCTGCTTGGACTGGACGAGGCGCAATACGATCTGCTGATCCACGCCATGAGCCTGCACTGGGCGAGCGATCCTGTCGGGCAACTGATCCAGATGCGCCGAGCCCTGAAATCTGACGGTCTGATGCTCGCGGTGTTTCTTGGCGGTCAAACACTTCAAGAACTGCGCGCAGTCCTTGGCCAGGCTGAGACCGAACTGCGGAGCGGGCTCTCGCCACGCGTTTTGCCCATGGGCGATATCCGCGATTTGGGTGGCTTGCTGCAACGGGCCGGCTATGCATTGCCAGTGGCCGACACCTATACTCTGACCGCTGAATATGAGGACGCCTTCGCGCTGATGCGCGACTTGCGCGGCATGGGCGAGGGCAACGCATTGGACGGGCGGGCACGGCACATGGCGCGGCGCGATGTCTTCCTGCGTGCTGCCACCCTCTATGGGGAACACTTCCCCGGCACACACAAACAAGTGCGCGCCACTTTCGAATTGATTACGCTCACCGGCTGGGCACCGAGTACCTCGCAGCCGCAGCCCCTGCGCCCCGGTTCCGCGACCGCGCGGCTCGCAGACGCGCTGAGAACCTCCGAAACCAAGCTGCCTTGATTGACCTGAGGCCAAAAGCGTTTATTTGACCCGGAACGTCATATGGAAAGCCCGCCCGAAATGCTTGATGCAACGAAAAAAGCCGCTCGTCCCGTTCACGCTGCTCCTGACCACCCAGCGATCCCGCCAGCGCGCGTGGGCATTTTGCTCGCCAATCTCGGCACGCCGGACAATTATGACTACTGGTCAATGCGCCGCTATCTGAACGAGTTCCTGTCCGACAGGCGTGTGATCGACTACTCTCCTTGGATCTGGCAGCCATTGCTGCAACTCATCATTTTGAGCAAGCGCCCATTTTCAAGCGGCGAGGCTTACAAGTCAATCTGGAACGAAGAAGACGGCGAAAGCCCTTTGATGACGATCACCAAAAAGCAGACCGCAAAGATCACCCAGACCATGAAGGACCGCTATGGCGATCAGGTCATGGTGGATTTCTGTATGCGATACGGCAATCCGTCGACCAAGTCTAAAGTTCGCGAGATGATCGACGCAGGGTGCCAGAAGATTCTGTTCTTCCCACTCTACCCGCACTACGCCGGTGCAACCTCGGCAACAGCGAATGACCAGTTCTTCCGCTCTCTAATGGACGAAAAATGGCAGCCCACGACCCGCACCGTCGAGCCGTATTACCAGCACCCGCTTTACATAGAAGCTCTTGCACAGTCGATCGAACGCACCTACGCCGAGTTAGATACGCGGCCCGACATTCTTGTATGCTCGTATCACGGTGTGCCGAAGCGCTATCTTTTGGAGGGTGACCCGTATCACTGCCAGTGTCAGAAGACGACTCGCCTTCTGAAAGAGCGGCTAGACTGGGCAGACACAGATATTACTACCACGTTCCAGTCACGCTTCGGTCCCGAGGAATGGCTCAAGCCCTACACTGTCGACCATGTCGCAGCGTTGGCGGAGAACGGTCAGAAAAACATCGCCGTTTGCGCGCCGGCTTTTTCGGCTGACTGCATCGAGACGCTCGAAGAGATCAATGAAGAGATCAAGGAAAGCTTCGAAGAGGCCGGCGGGGAGGAGTTTACCTATATCCCATGCCTCAATGACGACGACGCCCACATCACCGCTTTATCTGCGGTGATCGAAGAAAACCTCAAAGGCTGGCTGGACTGACTGGAAAGTTCCGTGCGCCCAATTTTCTGGGCAAGAGGCACAAGGGCACCGTGCAATAGAAGGCAAACGCGAAAAAGGCGACGCAATGAAAGCGCCGCCTTTTTCCTTATCTTTTAAGCGGGTGGACTTAGTCCAGCGCAGCCAACAGCACAGCGACCAGAATCAGCGGAACAACGATGCCCGCGGAGGAGCCAGCGGCTTCTTCCACGACAACGGGAGCTTCGATGATCGGTTCAGCAATGGTGCCCGCGTAACCTGCGGAAGCTGCACCTGCGAATGCTGCGGCGAGAACGAGTTTTTTCATGTTAACCTCCAGTAAGAGCGCACCGAATTAGTCGGGCGCACCCAAGACTTACCTCGTACCTTTGTGTAACCACCTATGCTTTGCAAATGCAAATGGGTTCCCGCCCAAACCGAGCGCGTTTCGAGGCTTTGTCGTCAAATAAGCAACACTTGCGTGCCCACCTGCGCCATTTCATACAGTTCTTCGATATGCTGATTGTACAGACCAATACAGCCATTCGACGATCGGCGCCCGATCTTGCGAGTGTCATGTGTGCCGTGGATTCGGTAGTAGGTCCAACTCAGGTGCAAGGACCGAGTGCCGAGCGGATTCTCGGGACCAGGCCCAATGTAATCCGGCCAATCGGGGTTGCGCTCTTTCATTGACGGCGTCGGACGCCAGTCAGGCTCAGGATCTTTCAAGATGACCTGCGTTCTGCCGCGGCGCGTCAATTCCTCACTAAGAGGCACGGATGAAGGGTATAGCTTATAGACCGTCTGGTCTTCGTTCCAGAAATGCACCGCGCGACTGTCGATATCAACAAGGATCGCGCCTTTCCTGAGACTGTCGAAATAGGGTTGCCAATCGAGCGTCCGAAAGCTCGAAATATTGCGTCTGACAGTCTCGTTCAGATCCCGCTCAACCTCAGTCGTCGACGCGCTGTCGAACGCGTCGTTGGACTGAGCAAGCGCTGGCGCGGCCACAAGGCTGGCGCAACCGGTGAGAAAAACGCGGCGTGTCGAGGCCGCACGTGGAAACTTTGTCATGGTTGCCTCCGAGGTCACATGTACGTGAAACAGAGCCTAAATTATGGCGAGAAAGACGCAGTTGCAAATCAAACCGCCGTGACGACCCGATGCCCGTCCCTTGTGCGTTTGTAATACAACGGCGGGCGCGCTAATTCACACTGATCCGATAATCGAGAGCGAGCTTGCCCCCCATGTTGCGCATTCTGTCCTTGCTGTCCTTTGTAGTGGTTTTCATGGGCGCCTGCGCCCCGGCACCGTCGCAATTGGGTGCCGATGGAAAACCGCGCCCTCAACTCTACAAAATACGGGACCGCGACACAGACCGCATCCAGTTTCGGATGCTGGATTCGATCAACGCGCTGCGCGCTGCGGCGGGCCAATCGCAACTGAATTTTGACGCAAAACTGAACGCTGCAGCCGCCACTCATGCGCGCGACATGTCTATCCAGAACCGCCCATGGCATTTCGGCTCAGACGGCTCGTCTCCCATTGACCGCGTGAACCGCGTTGGGTTTGACGGGCGACTGATCGGCGAGAATATCTCCGAGACCTACGAATCCGAGCTTGAAACCCTCGGCGCATGGATGGAGCAAGAGGACACCCGCCGCGTGATCTTGTCTCCAGAGGCTGCACGCATGGGCTTTTCGTGGTATCAAGAGTCCAACGGCAAGATTTGGTGGGTCTTGGTGGTCGGCAGCGGCATTGGAACGGCGATTGTCCCAACCCCTTCATAGCAAGAGACTAATGAGATGAGACGTTTTTGGGGCTGTTCTTCTTTTTATGTCGGCAAGCACAGCCGTGGCCGAACCGCCTTTGAACCAGCCCAATGCTTGGGTTTCCCACCTCACCTCCGATCTTCTGCCCTTTTGGAGCGCTCCATATGCCACCGGGACGCCACAAGGAAGTTTCGCCGGAAATCTATGCAATGACGGCACCGAACCCACAAGCGTCTGCACAGGCGTGTCGCAGTTCCGCGCTGACAACCCACAGCAGACCCTTGTCGGACAATCCCGCCAAGTCTTTTCCTATGCGGTGGCGTTCCACATGACAGGTCAGCAGGTCTATCTCGACCTCGCCAAGGCCGGTTCGGCCTATCAGTTCAACACATTCTATGACACCGGCAGCGGCCTGTTTCACGAAGTGCATGATGTGACTACGGGCACAACGGGCGGTGGCTTCGATTCGCAAAAGCAAGCCTATGGTTTGCTGGGACCGAGCTTTCTCTACTACCTGACCGGAGACTCGGCCCTTTACGACCAGATCGCACCGATCGAGCAGGCGATCACCGATCAGCTACGTCTGTCGGATACCGGCGCCTACAAGCATCGACCTACGCAGGATGGACCAGCGAATGCGATTGCAAAACATCTCGATCATTTGAACAGCTACAAGACTTTGCTCTCCGCGCAGGCACCGCTTGCCGACAGGGAGGGGTTGCAACAGGAAGCCTTGCAGACCGCCTACTACCTCAAGGAGGCGTTCTACGACCCCGCAACTGGCAGCATGCGTGCGACGCTGGAGACACCGCCAACCAGCCCGGCTGTGGATTTCGGACATTCGATCAAGTCTTTCTGGTTTATCGACCAAATCGCACAACTGGCTGGCGACACCGCATTGGCGGCCTTTTCGCAGAACGCGGCAAAGGCACTCCTGAAGAACGCCTTTGAGGAAGACCCCGGCGCGTGGATCACCAGCATTGGAGCGGATGGGGCACGCAACCCGGATGCCCATTGGTGGGGTTTTGCCGAGCTCAACCAATGCGCGGTTTCGCTGGCCATCGAGGATCCGGCTCTGCGGGATATGGTTGCCCGGACACAGGCCTATTGGCTGGAGAGTTTCGTCGACCGGGATCACAAGGGAATCTGGGGCTTTGTAAACATCGAGACCGAAGATCCGGACGAACCCTACCCCAAGCATTGGGAGTGGAAGGCGGGGTTTCACAGCTACGAGCACGCCTTGATCAATTACCTCGCGGCTGGCGCGATCTCGGACACGCCGGTCGCTTTGTACTTCGCACGTGCCGACGCTACGCAGCTCGATCTCGCTTATGGATTTGAGGGGGAGATTAACCTGCCCTCCAGATTTGCGGAAACACTTGTATCGGGCATTTTTCAGATCGAAGTATCTAACCTGACCTATTCAGCTGTTGCTGCCGTTCCACTCCCAGCTGCCGCAATGTTGCTGCTCTCGGCTCTTGCGGCCTTGAGTCTACAAACTAGACGAATCACGGGTTGATCTGGATCGGCGTGCCGTTCTTCACCATCGCGTAGATATCTTCCATGTCCCGGTTCGACACGGAAATGCAGCCCCACGTCCAGTCTTCGCCGGTGTTAGGCACGAAGGGGTTTTTCTGACCATGGATGAAAATATCGCCACCGGGGCTTTTACCCAAGGCGCGGGCTTCAGCAACGTCTTGTGCGTTCGGATAGCTGATGCCGAGCGAAAGGTGGAAACTGCTGTTCGGGTTGCGACGGTCGATCAGATAGGTCCCTTCGGGCGTCTTGCCGTCCCCTTCGAACTTCTTGTCGCCGACAGGGGCGAACCCAAGTTCCATATCAAATTCACGGAGCACCTTGCCGTAATTCAGGAGGAACATCTCGCGGTCCGCCTTGTTCACGACGATGCCGGTCACCTCTGGACCGTTATACCGTCGAAATTTGCTGTTGCCGGAGCATCCGCTGACCACCAACGCCGCCGCCGTTGCAAATAAAAACTGACGTTTGCGCATGTTCGCCCGCTCTTGTCGCCTAGCTGCTCTTTTTTATGCCTATCAGGCGAACACCTTACCACGCTAGAGGAATTACCGAACGTCGAACAGGATTGGCTGCGAAAGTTGCTACTTTTCCTTTAGCCGCGTCTCGATGGCGTCAAGCCGGCTCAGGACCTGATCACGATAGGCGTCAGTACGCTCGCTATCTTCTGCCTGATGCGCATCCTGCATCGAATTCACGATCAAACCCACGAGAAGGTTAACAACCGCGAAAGTCGTCACCATTATAAACGGCACGAAGAATGCCCAAGCGTAGGGATAGATTTCCATGACTGGACGCACAATCCCCATCGACCACGACTCCAGGGTCATGATCTGGAACAGAGAATAGCCCGAACGACCCAGATCACCGAACCAGTCGGGGAAGCTGTCGCCAAAGAGCTTGGTCGCCATCACCGCGCCGATATAAAACAGCATGGCCATCAGCAGGAACACCGAGCCCATCCCCGGAAGCGCCCGTACGAAACCTTCCACCACCCGGCGCAAGCTCGGCGCGACGGAGATGACCCGCAGGACCCGTAGGATGCGCAGCGCCCGCAAAACGCTCAGCCCTTGTGCAGCAGGCACCAGCGCAATGCCGACAATAAAAAAATCGAATACGTTCCAGCCGCTCTTGAAAAAGCCGAAACGGTAGGCCACGAATTTCAGCAGAATTTCGATTACGAATATGCTGAGACAGATGTCGTCGATCGTCGTGATCAGCCATCCGATCTGCGCCATCAATTCGTCCGAGGTTTCCATGCCAAGCACGACCGCGTTGACAATTATCACCCCAAGAATGAAGTTTCCAAAGCCGGGGCGCTCGATAAACGACGTGATCTGAATGCGGAGTGACATAGCAAGGCCCCTGTTTCTTTAATCAGCCCGTCATATGCGGGAGCGACAGGCGCGCTGCAAGCTCGACATGAAGGGACCAACGGAATTGGTCGACGGGTTGCACCCAATCGAGGCGATATCCGTTTTCAACGAGCACTGCGACATCACGGGCAAAACTTCCCGGATCACAGGATACATAGGCGACCAGTGGTGTACGGGCCTTCGCGATCTCGGCAATCTGGGCAGCGGCCCCGGCACGCGGAGGGTCGAGCACCACCGCCTCGAAGCGCGTCAATTCATCAGGCAGAAGCGGGTTACAGAACAGATTGCGCGGCTCAGTGGTCACAGGATAGGTCAATGCGCTTCGCTGTGCGGCTTCTTGCAGTGCCTTGGTCATCTGCGGATCGCCTTCCACAGCGTGAACCGGCCGGGTCTCGGCGAGATCAAGCGCGAAGGTGCCGCAACCGGCGAAAAGATCAACAAGGACACCAGTTTGCCCCAAAGCCTCTTGCACGAAAGCTTGCAGGCTGACCTCACCATGTGCGGTCGCTTGCAGGAAAGCGCCGGGGGGGAGGACAACCTCCGCGCGCCCGATCCGATGGCGGGGCGGGGCGGTCTGCCCAACCAACTCGTCCTCCCATATTAACCGTGCAAGACCGAACCGGTGCGTGACCTCTGGCAGGGCTTGCTGCAGCTCCCGGTCAAGGGGTTTCCCGCCGGTCACAACCACATCCAGCCCATGGAGCGTCTCGGCGACCTGCACGCCAATCTCGCCCTTACGGCTGGCCCCGACCGCTGCGAGCGCTCGTGCAAGATCAGGGACGGAGCGGAGCGCCTCGCTGGTCAGCGGACAGTCGTGAATGTCGATCACATCAAGGGTCAATTTGGCTCTAAACCCTGCAATAGGACCGGATTTCATCCGCCTTGCAGCAAATTTTGCCCGGCGACGACTTCTGATTGGCGAGGTCCGGATGGGACGAAGCTCTGTCTCGAGGCCACGATGCGCGAGGGCGGCAGCAACAAGGCCAGTTTTCCACTCCGCCACCAGCGCGTCGGAGGCGTGCTGCATTTGGCACCCACCGCAGGATTTGAAATGCGCACAGGGCGGTTTGACACGCTGCTCAGACGGCATGACGATCTTAGGAGTGACCATCACATCGTCTGCAATCTGGCCCGACACAACTTCTCCCGGCAGGGCGCGCGGCACATAAATCGGGCCAGGTGCAACTCCGTCACCTTGCCGCCCTAAATGCGTGATCGTGAGTTCCGCCAATGCCGCAGGTCCTCTACTCGGCAGCGTCCGCACGCAGGAAGCCGCCGGACTGCCGCTGCCAATACTGCGCGTAAAGACCGCCCTTGGCCAACAACTCGGCATGGCTCCCCTGCTCCGCGATCTGTCCATCATCCATCACGACGATCCGATCCATTTCGGACAGCGTGGACAGGCGGTGCGCAATCGCCAAAACGGTCTTGCCCTCCATAACCCGCGACAAGGCTTGCTGGATCAGCGCTTCCACTTCGCTATCGAGCGCCGAAGTGGCTTCGTCGAGCACGAGGATAGGTGCATCCTTTAAAATGGCGCGGGCGAGCGCGATGCGTTGCCGCTGTCCGCCTGAGAGTTTCACCCCACGCTCACCCAGATGTGCCTCATAGCCACGCCGCCCCTTGTGGTCCTTCAGAGTCTGAATGAACTCATGCGCTTCGGCTTTCTCGGCGGCAGCGATCATCTGCTCATCCGTAGCATCAGGACGACCATACCGGATATTATCCCGCGCCGAACGATTGAACATCGCGGTGTCCTGCGTGACCATCGCTATGCTCTGTCTTAGACTGTCTTGCGTGACCTCGCCAATCGATTGCCCATCGATCCGGATGTCACCCCCTTCCGGACGGTAAAGCCCAAGCAGGAGCGAGACGAGCGTCGTCTTGCCTGCACCGGAGGCCCCCACGATCCCGACCTTCTCACCGGGGGCGATTGTCAGAGAGATCTCCGAAATGCCACCCTCCTGACGGCCATAGGCAAAGCTGAGATTGTGAAAGGCGATCATGCCGTCCGGCACGGTTAACATCCGGGCATTCGGCGCATCTTCGACCCTGACACGGGGGGTTAGGGTCTTCATGCCATCCTCGACCTCCCCGATATTAGAATAGATCTGCATCAGTGTGAAACTCACCCAACCCGTCATCTGCGCAATTCGGATCGACACGGTGCCCGCCGCGACGATATCCCCAGCACTGGCCAATCCGCGTTGCCAGAGCAGCAGGCTCGCACCGATCAGCAGAACCGGCAGCAAACCAGCCAGCGTCATAAGACAGAACCGGAAGCCGGCTGCGAGATAGCCGAAATCCACCGAGCGCTCACGAAAGACATCGAGCGCTCCGAGCGCTGCCTTGTCCTCATGCGCGGCATAGGCGAAGAGCTTCACGGTCTTGATATTGGTGATCGTATCGACGACTTGCCCCGACACCATCGCCCGTGACGCGGCACGTTCGGCGGACCGAACCCGGATGCGCGGCAGGAACCAGCGAATCAGCGTGAAGTAAGCAACGAGCCAAACCGTGAAGAGCGCCACGATCCGCAGATCGATGGCGAACAGAACAACGACGGTGCCCACGAGCGAGGCCAGAGCGAAGGCGACCACGTTGATCGCTTCAGTCACCACATCGGTCACTGCCCGCGCCGCTTGCATCTGTTTTTGCGCCAAGCGTCCGGCGAAATCGTCATCGAAGAAGCCGATCGACTGCCCCAGCGTCCAGCGATGCAGGCGCGATAGAACCAGCGGATTCAAGTTCGGCCCGACAATAATCGAGTTGGCCGCCGAGGACAGGCCGAAGAAAACTGGTCTAACGAGGACGAAAAAGGCCAAAGCGCCAAGCAGTAGAGCCATATTCTCGCCGCTAAAGTACGTCTCGGGCGCGCCTGATGCCGTGCTGTCTATGATCGCACCCAGCACGAAGGCAGTCCCCGCCTCCATGGCACCCGCCAGCGCGGAGCAGAAGGTGGCGAGACACAGCGCGGGCCAGCTTCCCGACAGGCACCAGCGCAGAAACTGGCCCAGCGTCTGCGGCGGCGGTCCCTCGGCGGGCCGGAAGGCGTCAATCCAAGTCTCGATCCGGATCATTCCGCCGCCTCCGCGTTCAGGAACCCACCCGATTGCCGTACCCAGAAGCTGGCATAGAGTCCGCCCTGCGCCAGAAGTGCCTCATGCGAACCTTCCTCAACGATCCGGCCCGCATCCATCACAAGAATCCTGTCCATTTGCGCGATGGTGGACAGCCGGTGCGCAATCGCGATCACGGTCTTGCCTTCCATCATGCCGTAAAGCGTGTCCTGAATGGCTGCCTCCACCTCGCTGTCGAGTGCCGAGGTCGCCTCGTCGAGCAGCAGTATCGGCGCGTCTTTCAGAATGACCCGCGCCAGTGTGATCCGTTGGCGCTGGCCACCGGAGAGTTTCACACCGCGTTCTCCCACATGGGCATCATAGCCGGTGCGTCCCCGCGGGTCGCTCAGATCGAGAATGAACTCATGCGCCTGCGCCTGCCGCGCAGCGGCGACGATCTCCGCATCGCTGGCCTCAGGACGTCCATAGGCAATGTTGTCCCGCACCGAGCGGTGCAGGAGCGCGCTGTCTTGCTGCACCATGCCTATATGCGCGCGCAGGCTGTCCTGGGTGACCTTGGAAATATCCTGCCCGTCGATCAGAATGTCGCCCTGTTCCGCATCGTAGAACCGCAACAGCAGCTTCACGAGCGTTGATTTGCCAGCGCCGGAGCGGCCTATGAGACCGATCTTTTCGCCCGGCGTGATGGTAAGAGAAATCCGATCAAGCCCGCCGCTCTCCCGACCGTAATGATGCGACAGCCCATCGAGGGTGATTTCGCCCTTGGTCAGCGCAAGCGGTTGGGCGTCCGGCGGGTCGACTAGGTCGATGGGCTGCGCGATAGTCTCCATGCCTTCCGCCACAACCCCAAGCTGCCGGAAGAATGTGGTCAGCGCCCACATGATCCAGCCGGTCATCGCATTAAGACGCAATGTCAGCGCGGTTGCGGCGGCGACAAGCCCGACTGACGCAGTGCCTTGTATCCAGAGCAGTAGAGCCCAACCCACGACGCCCACGATCAAAAGCCCGTTCAGCGTCACTAGCATCACGTCCATTAGCGTATAAAGCCGCATTTCAACCTTAAAGGTCTCGCGGGTCTTCTCGATGGCGTCCTTGGCGTAATCCAGTTCCTGGTCGTGATGGGCAAACATCTTCACCGAATGGATATTCGTATAGCTGTCCACCACGCGCCCCGTAACAGTCGACCGCGCATCCGAAGCCGCTTTGGACGCCGGGCCAATGCGCTGGATCACCCATCGTACGAGCACGGCATAGAGCCCGAACCAAACCAGAAGCGGCACGATCAGCCGGGTATCGGCCATAGACAGCAGCACCGCCGCCCCGACCAAATAAGCCAGTGAGAAGGCGATCGCGTCGAAGACTTGAAACACCACCTCTCCAGCCGCGGGCGGGGTTTGCATGATGCGGTTGGCGATCCGCCCAGCGAAGTCGTTCTCAAACCAACCGACGGACTGCCGCAACACGTGTTTATGCGCGCGCCAACGGATTAGCGTGCCAAAATTCGGCATGATGGCATTGTTGAGCAGGAGCACGTCGAGGGCTTGCAAGGCGGGACGCACGAAGACGAGGAAAAGAGCAACGAGGATGACCTCGGTGCCATACTCCGCCCAGAATTCCGCCGGCGACCCGGAGAGCAGATCGACGAGGCGGCCCATATAGGAGATCAGCCAGATTTCAATTGCCGCAACCACGACGGACATGATGGCGGTAAAGAGAAAAACTCGTTTGAAGGGCTGCGCATAGTCCTTCAGGAACAGCCATAGCGTTTGTGGCGGCGTGTTAGTTTCCGGGTAGCCCACATAGGGATCTACCAGATTTTCAAATAATCTGAACACGTCGCACCAAGGTTTCGGGATCTGACGGCAGCCGGATTGGAATGGAGTCGGCAAACCTGTCCTCTATTCATCTGGTATTGAACCTAACGCGTCTTTCGAGAGCGTCAAACCCGAGGCCAGCCACGCCGTCCGTAGTTGCTCTAGACGCCGGCCCAAGGCAGGCCCAGAATAGTCAGACTGTAGGTCCGCTGCCTTGAGCGGGAAGCTCTGCGCCGCCCCCCAAGCGGCACGCACCCTTGCATTGGTGTCCGGAGGCTTTCCAGAGAACGCCGCGCGCAAGGCCAGAACCTGACAGGCAAATGTCTCGCCCCATGCCGCACCAAGTGCGGCGGCGCAATGCGCCGAGGCCACTTCGGTATGGAGTCGGCCCACCTGACGACTTTGAGCCTTGCTCAGACGCAAAGAAGCAAGCGCCTCGGGTCCACCTAGCGCTGCAAGACGCGGTATTGGATCGGGAGCAAGACCCAAATCTGATTCTACATGAACAAGTGGCGCAAGGAACTGACCGTCGGCCCCGGGCAATACCACTCTCAGAACGCCTGTTTGTTGCATGATACCGACTGAGAAGGACGGATCCGGCAATGCGAGAAGGGTCAAAAGCTCATTCGTGACGCGCTCGGAGGAGAGTTGCGACAATCCGTCCAGATTGCGCGCAATGGCATCCAGCGTTCCCGACTCGGGTGGGCCCTCTGCAAAGCGCGCAAAGAAACGGAAGAAGCGCAGGATTCGCAGGTAATCTTCGCGGATGCGTTCATCTGCATCGTCAATGAAACGCAGTCGCCGCGCTTCCAGATCGGGCAGTCCGCCCAAGGGGTCCACCACATTCCCGTGCCGGTCGCAATACAGTGCATTGATTGTGAAGTCGCGCCGGTGGGCGTCGTCCTCGAGCTTGTCCGAATAGGCCACGACCGCCCGACGCCCATCGGTTTCGATATCCTTGCGAAATGTCGTGACTTCGAACCCGTCCCCGTCGACGACTACGGTCACTGTGCCATGATCGATCCCGGTCGGAACGGTCTTGATACCGGCTGCCCTACAGATCTCCATAACGCGTTCGGGGCACACAGCACTGCACATATCAACATCTGCCACCGGAAGCCCCAGAAGCGCATTGCGCACGCAGCCGCCGACGCAATAGAGTTCAAGCTCACGGGCTTCAAAGAGCGAAAAAACCGCTTGCGTCGCGGCAGAGGTCAACCAGTCTCCGCCCACGCGTGTCATGAGTGCACCGCGTCCGCCCAGCCGCGCAGCATCCGCGCCGTCGCGCCCCAAATATAGTAGGGACCGAACGGGACGGCGTAATAGTGCCGCCAACGCCCTTGCCAGCGGCGCGCTTCCACAACAAAGTTGGCCGGCTCGAGTACATGCTCAAGCGGCACGGTGAACACCTCGTCCACCTCGGAGGGTTGCCGTACAACCTCGAAGGGATGGTTGATAGCAGCAACGGTCGGAGTGACGATAAAACCGGTCACGGTTTCGTGGGATGGGAGTGCGCCCACCACGCGAACCGCGTCATAGGGCAATCCGATCTCTTCCCAAGCCTCGCGCCGCGCAGTAGCTGAGATGTCGGGATCGCCCGCGTCCTGCTTACCGCCCGGAAAAGCAATCTGGCCCGGGTGGTGTTTGAGCGCGGATGAGCGCTTGGTGAGATACATCCGCCACTCGCCGGCAATTTCCTCCATGAGAATCAAAACCCCAGCGGGCCGTAATTTGCGCTGCGCTGGCAAAACGATATCGGGGTTCAGGTCGAAGTCTGAAGACCGGTCTTCGGCTGCACCGATCCGCGATATGGCTTTTTCCATCAGATCAGACATCGGGATTGTCATCATTGTCGAAGCCTAGCGTAGCAGGATCAAGCACATAGTGAGCACTGCAAAACTGGCAATCTGCGGTCACGCGCCCATCTTCTGTGGTCATCTTTTCGATGTCCTTCATCGAGTAGATCGACAGGCTCTGCCGGACCCGAACTTCGGAACAGGTACAACCAAAGCGCACCGGCTGTGCCGTGTAGACGCGCGGCTGTTCCTCGTGAAAGAGACGCACCAGAAGATCGTTTGGCGCGACAGTCGGTCCGACAAGCTCCACATCCTCGACGGTGTCTAGCAGAATGTTCACGCGCGACCAGCTTTCGGCCTGATCGCCCTGCACAAGGTCCTCGGGCGATAGTACATTACCTGTCCCTTCACCTTGCGCCACAAAGGGCGAGGCTTTCGGCAGATGCTGCAGCATGACACCACCGGCACGCCACCGTTCGATGCGGCCGGCTTCTGTGGATTTGCCGAAGCTAAGCGCGAATTTCGTGGGCAATTGCTCGGACTGCGCGAAATAGGCCTCCGCGCAGGACGCCAGCGAGCCGCCGGCGATTGGAGTGATGCCTTGATAGGGGCTCATCCCTTCACCCTGATCTATCATCACCGCGAAATATCCGTCGCCAAGCTGCAAGAACGGTGCTCCCGTCGTGAGACGGTCACGGTCGTAACTGGCATAGGCTCGTATCTTGGCAGGCGCACCTTCCTCGCTTGGTCCGAAATAGTCCGTAGCGATCATCCGCACGGGCCCCTTGGTTTGTACTTGCAGCGAGAGCTTCCAGCGCAGTTTGATTGCCTGCCCGATGAGCGATGTGAGTAAGGCCATTTCGGCCACAAGAGCCTCGACCTCGGGCGGGTAATCGTGTTGCTTCAGAATGCCTTCGAGCACGCCATCCAGGCGGGCGACGCGCCCACGAATATCTGCTGCATCAAGTTGGAAAGGCAGGACTGTGTCGTCCCACGCGAGCTTTTCGCCAATACTCATGGGGTTTCCTTACGTGCCGGTGGTTGGCATACGGGGGCTATATAGATACCTACCGCAAAAGAAAAACCCCAGTGATGAAAGTGGACGCGGAATGATTCCGAGAGTAGGCGCACCGCTCAATCCGCTAAAAAATTACACGCTGCGCCATGGAGCCTATGTGATACTGCCGCGCGGGAGCGCGGTTTTGCTCACGGTACAGACCGGGGACATTCCCGACATCCAACTGCCCGGCGGCGGGCTCGACGCAGGCGAATCGCCCTGTGCTGCGCTGCATCGTGAAGTGTTCGAAGAGACCGGTTGGCGCATCGCGCGCCCGCGCAGGTTTGGAGCATTCCGTCGTTTCACTTTCATGCCCGAATACGACCTATGGGCAGAAAAGCTCTGCACCGTTTACTTGGCACGACCGGCCTTGCGTCTTTCAGACCCAACCGAGCTGGCCCACGACACACTCTGGCTACCTATACCCGACGCGATCGACGCACTCGGTAACGCAGGTGATCGGATGATGCTCGCACGTTTCTCAAGATATTACCGCCCGGTGTAGTGAACGAGTACCGCAGAGACGTCGTCAGGAAATTTTCCGCCTCCCGCAAAATCCGTGAGGTGCCACAACAGTGCTTCCATAAAGGATTTGCCCCGAAGATCTCCGATCTTTTCCAGCATGTCTTCAAGCCCCGTTTCGCCAAGCATCGCACCGTTCGGGCCCGGGCACTCAGTAAAGCCGTCCGAGTGAAAGAGCACACGGTCTCCGGGCATGAGTTGAACCTCGAATTGAGAGAAGCTGGCCCCATACATCAGACCGACCGGAAAGCCACCGGGCGAGTCCTGAACCATCTCGCCATTGGCGCGCTGAACCACCGGGTGGGGATGCCCAGCCTGACCAAGGGTTAGCAATCCGCTCCGCAGGTTCAAATGCCCCAGCAACATGGTGAAATAGTGCTCTGTTTCCATCTCGCCGAGTACGAGACTGTTGAGGTGCTCGATCGCCGCAGCGGGCGGAACCGGTGTATAGGCTCCACTCTCATTTTTTCGCAACGCGATGTTCTGGTCTGGTGCCACGCCAGACAGGTATCCTGCAAGCCGCGCTGTCATCAACGCCGCACTAATACCATGGCCGGATACGTCGATGGCATACATACCGATGTGCTCTTGTCCGGCTGGGTAGAAACCAACCAGATCCCCACCCACATAACCGCTTGATTGTAGCATAAGCGCTATTTCGTACCCATCGCCGACGTGGTGCCGTTCTGGCAAAAGTGATTGCTGCAAATGGCGTGCTTCGCGCAGATCGTTGTCAAGCGCGTCGTTGAGCCTCTCCACTTCCCGGAGCGCGTCGCCGAGTTCGCGGTTTTTTTGACGCAGGTCCGCTTGCATGTCGAGAATGCGCTCCCCTGCTCGAATTCGCGCGCGCAGTTCATGCGAATCGACAGGTTTTGTCAGAAAGTCGTCCGCGCCCGCCTCCAACCCCAGCGCGATCTCGGCCTTATCAGATTTTGACGTGAGCAGGATGAAATAGCTGTAGGCCGTGGTCGCGACCTGCCGGAAGGCGCGGCAGAATTCAGGGCCGCTCATACCAGGCATCATCCAGTCGCTCAAGACGATCTCCGGCAACCGGGTCCGGCAGTGCTCCATCGCTGCTTCTGCGCTCTCCACCGCGGTCACGTCATAGCCCCATTTTTTCAGGGACGAAGATAGTATCTTGCGCATCAGACGGCTGTCATCAACGACCAGAACGGAACGGGTTCGTCCCGCGACCTGTTCAGAGGGGTCTTGCGTTGATATCTCAGGTTTAGCCATTGCCTGCCCGCATGTCGTCTAAGCGGCACGTTGCGCTGGCAATATGAACATTATCTGAACTCTCAAATGTGACTGACTTGGATTTTAATCAGTAACCGAGCCGCAACATTCCCGCAGTATCTCAGCGAGCAGGCCGGAGGGACCAGATTGATTGATTGGGCGAAAGTGCTGGAATTGCGTGACGAGGTCGGCGCGGATGATTTCGACGAGGTCGTAGAGTTGTTCCTCGACGAGGTAGAAGACACGATCACGCATCTTGGCACGCCTGGGCGTTCCCTTGAACACGATCTTCATTTCCTGAAAGGTAGTGCGCTCAACCTTGGATTTTCCGAGTTTTCCGAACTCTGCCGCTGCGGCGAGGCGCAAGCTGCCCGCGGTCTTGACCAAGAAGTTGATACCGGTCGCATCATCGCTTGCTATCGCACATCAAAGATGGCTTTCCTGTCGGACGCGCAACATCAGATGGAAAGCTAAACCATCAGGTTCTGCGGATTGCTTAAATCTGGGCTCAGATGACGAATTGCGCCAATGTCTCATCCTGCGTGATGTCCGTATAGACAAACCCTTCGGCATCCAGCCTAGAGAGAAAGGCGTCGAAGTTTTCAGGGTGCGTAGTTTCGATCCCAATCAGAACCGACCCGAAATTACGCGCTGATTTTTTGAGGTATTCGAAGCGGGCGATGTCGTCCTCTGGACCGAGCAGATTGAGAAAGTCTTTGAGTGCACCGGGGCGCTGCGGCAGGCGCAAAATAAAGTACTTCTTTATTCCTTGATAGCGCTGCGCCCGTTCCTTCACCTCGGGCAATCGCTCGAAATCGAAATTCCCACCAGAAGCAACGCAGACGACGGTCTTACCCTCAATCGTGGCCTTGCAATCGTTGAGCGCTTCGAAAGCAAGCGCCCCGGCAGGTTCGAGCACGATCCCCTCAACATTCAGCAAATCGATGAGCGTCGTGCAGAGCCTGTCCTCTGAAATTGTTACCACGTCTCCTACCGGAACAGTCTGTAGTCGTGCAAAGGTCTTAGCCCCAATTTGCGCAACTGCAGCACCGTCTACAAAGGAATTGACCGGCGACACATCGACCGGCGCGCCCGTTCTCAGCGCACTTTGCAAACTCGGCGCACCAGCCGGCTCGACAAAGCAATAGCGGCAGGAGGCACCAAGATAGGAGTAGACACCTGAGGATAGCCCACCCCCGCCGACCGGAAGAACGATCATATCGGGCACCCGGCCAAGTTGGCTGATCACCTCAACGGCAACCGACGCCTGCCCTTCGATCACGTCCTCATCGTCAAAGGGCGACAAGAAATGCGCGCCTCTCTCGGCACAATAGGCCTTCGCGCTGGCTAGCGTGTCATCGAAATAGTCACCTACAAGCTGGATTTCGACAAACTCACATCCGAACATCTTTGTCTTCATGATTTTCTGCTGCGGCGTTGTTACCGGCATGAAGACCACACCATGCTTGCGAAAATGTCGGCACATGTAGGCCACGCCCTGCGCGTGATTTCCCGCGCTGGCGCACACGAAGGTGTCCTGCGCGGGATCTGTAGCGAGTAACTTGCGCATGGCGTTAAACGCACCGCGCAGCTTATAAGACCGGACAGGACTTAGGTCTTCGCGCTTAAGCCAGATGTCCGCCTTGTAGCGCGCAGAGAGGTGTTCATTTCGCTGGAGTGGTGTGGCCGGAAAAACGTCCCGCATCAGCTTTGTCGCTGCTTCTGCTCCCACCTTGAAGTCCGCCATCACATCGGCCCTTTCCGATAGGTGACCACGTCTAAGACATGGGGCAGGCTGCGCAAGGGAAAATCAACTCACACGCTGAAGCGTCTTCAACTGATAGCCAGGAACGCAGGTAATGGCATGTTCCTGTTGGAGGCCGCAGCGGGAGAGCTTCAGGCACGCTTGCGGCGCATCACGGCTAAACCGCCCAAAGCCGACAAGATCATCACAGCGCCAGGGGGAATCGGGATCGGAGCGATCTCGTTCAAAACCGTGACACTGAATCCCGACGCCGTCCCAAAGGTGCCATCTCCAAAGTTCAACCCGGGATCGCTGAATGACAGCAAAACAGCATTTCCATCAGCAGCCGCAAAAGTGCCGCCCGCCGAAACACTGGTGAAGATAATCTCCAATGGTGACGGCCCAAAATTCGCATTCTGACCGGAGGATGCTATCAAAAAATTGATCCCCGACAATGCCCCGTCACCCAAGTTCATACTGTAGGACGAGACATCAATAGCTGTTGATCCATTGATTGCGGATAAAGTCGCAAGGTTTGTTGCCGAAAATGCTGAGCTAAAGACAGAGTAGTCTGTCGATCCAACGGTGAATACGTCACTCGTCGCTTCATAGCCTTCTGCAGCCAGATCAGCGGGTGCAGCTTGCGCTGACAACGGGAGCAGCGCTACAGCTACTGAAATGCAGGTTTTCTTAAATAAATTCATAGTTTTAACCCCTTCCAACGCTATTTTGCGGCTAGTCACCCAATGATGAGAGTTTATCAACCGCAGAATGGTCCGGATAGTCTCCTTACAGCAAAAAGTCTGTCTCGAAGGCGGAAACGCCCACAAGGACGATCTGTTCGCCTTCCCCGTCGAGGTTGACAAACGTGTTCCCGCCCAAGGTCGCAGACAGTGCAACATTTGCAGTCCCGATATCCAACAGATCTCCCTCTGATGCATCGAAGTCAAAGATGTAGTTTGCCTCGCGCGCACCATTGGTAGCAGACGTTGAAAAATCAAAGACATCTGCACCATCACCGCCGAAGATCACATCCAACGGTCCGCCGAGGGGATCGATCCGATCCGCACCAGCGGTCCCAAACAGGCGGTCGGATCCATTCGTGCCCGTGATCTGGTTGAGGACCGGGCCTTCGACCACATCCGTTACGGTGACAGAAATCGCCTGATCCGCAACACTTCCAGCTCCACCATCGGCGCGAACAAGCACTTCATAAACGCCGTCCGTATCATCATCGGTCGGGGACTCGAAGTCTGGAGCAACCGCAAAGGACAGATCGCCCGTGGTGCTATCGATCTGGAACAGAACGCTATCCGCGCCGCCTACGATCGAATAGGTGACCGGACCAGACGCATCTACATCCGTGGCTTGCACTGTACCGACAGCGGATTGGTTCTCGCCTAACGAGAAGCTGGACGCCGACGAGAAGATCGGCACGTCGTCCACACCTGTGATGGTGATGGTCACCGTTGCCGGGGCCGATGTCGCAAGCACCGCATCAGTGGCTGTGACCTGAACGGTCACATCCGTTGTCGCCCCTGCGGCGAGTGATTGGAACCCGCTGCCCGGGTTGAACTCCAGCACAGAGCCGCTCAGCGACACACCTGCAACCGGAGCCACCAGCGCATAGGTCAGAGTGGCGCCCGTGTCATCGGCATCCGCATCCGAAGCCAATGTGGCGAGATCAAGGGTAACAGCACCACCGTCTTCAGTCGCATCGAGCGTGCCTGCCACCACGGTTGGCGTGTCGTTCTGGCCCGATACGGACAGGGACACGGTTGCCGTGTCGGTCCCGCCATTTCCGTCTGAGACGGTGTAGGAGAAGCTGTCAGAGACCATATCGCCCGCATCGAGCGCCTCATAAACGCCGCCGCCTGCAATCGTGAACGTGCCGTCGCCGTTGTCGGTCACGGGGGCCCCGAGCGCCGTTATCGAATCTGCCCCCGAAACAAGCAAGATATTGGGGTCCACATCGGTATCGTTGATCAGGACGTTGCCCGTTGTGCCGCCCGCATCCTCATCAATCGCGAACGGCCCATCATCCACCCCCACAGGCGCGGTGTTGTCGTCGTTGAGGATCGTGTGGGTCGCGGCAGCCACGCCGATGGCATGGTCAGCCCGGTCGACCGACTGGATTGCCACACTAATCGTCTCATCGAGCTCCGGCGTGATATCTCCAATGATGTCTACCGTGAACGTCGCGGTGCTTTCGCCAACCCCCAGCGTGACATTGGTCGGGATCGCTCCGGTGAAATCGCTCGCATCAGCAGAACCGGAAACGACCAGCGCGGCCGTGACAGCGGCAGCCGTCGAGCCCGTGCGGCTTACCGTGAAGGTGACGCTGGCTGTGCCTATATCGCCCTCATCGCCTGAGGTCGGGACCACACCGATGGACACGGTCGCAACTGCATTTTCCGTCACATCGTTGACTGTCACCTGCACCGCTTCGACATCTGTGTCAGTCCCATCAGAGACCGAGACATTCACATCGTAGACATTGTCCACGCCCTGATCGAGCGGCGTCTCGAAATCCGGCGGCGCGATGAAAGAGAGCACACCAGTAGAGCTGTCGATCTGGAACAGTGCGGCATCGGCACCGCCCGCCAACGTGTGGATGGCCGGGTCGGTGGTGTCCGGATCGGAGGAGGTGATCGTTGCAACCGTCGCTGTGTTCTCATCAATTGCGAAGCTGAGCGTCGGATTGGTGATCGCTGGCACGTCGTTCACGCCCGTCACGGTCACGGTCACGGTGTTGGTCGCCGTACCGCCGTTGCCATCATCAGCCTCGACGTCAATGGTCACGTCCCGCATCTCGCCAACCGCAAGGTCTTGGAAATCCGCGCCCGGATTGAAGGTCAGCGTCGTGCCGAGGATGCTGGCCGTGCCTTCCGAAGGCGCGCCGATCACGGTGTAGGTCAGGCTGCTGCCGTCGTCGTCGCTGTCAACGTCATCGCCCAGCGTCGCGAGGTTCAACGTCACCGCGCTGCCATCCTCATCCGCCGTGAGCGTGCCCGCCGTAAGGGTCGGGTCGTCGTTCACGCCGGTGACGGTTACAGTCACCACGTTATTGGCAGTCGCGCCGCGCAGGTCGGTTGCGCTGATATCAACCAGCACCTGCTGCTCCTCTACACCTGCGAGCGACTGGAAGTCACCGCCCACATCGAAAGTCAGCGTCGTGCCGCTCACGGATGCGCTGCCTTCGGTACCCGTGTAGCTCTCCGCATAGGTCAGGTTTGTGCCGTCATTCTCAGCGTCGATATCGTCACCGAGCGGGGCAAGGTTCAGGGCGAAGGTGCCACCGTCTTCGGTCGCCGTCAGCGTTCCCGCGCCCAAGGTAGGCGTATCGTTCGTGCCGGTGACGGTGATGACGGACGCGCCGCCTGTCGTGACGGCGCCGAACAGGTCCACCACGTCGTAGGTCACGGTCACGACAGTGTCTTCGCCTTGGTTCAAAGGTTGATAGGCTGCGTTGGCCGGATCGAAGGTGAAGGTGTTGCCCGTGTGTATCACACCCGCCGGGAGCACGCCGACATTGGTGACGTTCAGCACCTCGCCATTGTCCACGTCGCTGGATTGCGCGAGCATATCCACAGAGATCACTGCATCGTCTTCGTTCACAGCCGCCGTCACGGCCCCAGCAATCACCGGCGCGTCGTTGCGCGCGTCGATCGTCATGCCAACGTCACCGACGTCGGTCTCGCCCGTGCCAGTGCTGATGGCGGTGTAGCTCCAATCCTGCGCGAGCGTTTCGAGCAAGGTTTCGCTGAGCGCCTGCGCACCCGCTCCATTGGTCGGATCGTAGGTGAAGTCCCCCGTAGAGGCGACCATCAGAGTTGCGCCGCTAGCGAAGGTGAGCGTGCCGCCTGCCGCCGAAGTCTGGCCCTCGACGGTGAAATCCTGCACTTCGATCCCGCCCGCAGGTTCGAGCATCTGGTTGAGAATTTCCAGATCGGCGAAGTTGAACGGCGGGTTCGGATCAAGGATGTTGCCCGTGATCGTCTGATCTTCGTTGCCGGAGAACACCTCGTCGATGGCGTAGACGCCGTCTTCGAGGATCACGTCATCAATGGTAAAATCGGCAAGCGCCTCGCCTTGCAACGTGATCGAGCCGCCCGTGATGAAATTCATCACCGTGTTGCCGCTCACTTCGGATGCGGTGAGGAAGCCCAGAATGGCCGCGTCTTTCGGCAGATCGCGCAGATCAACCTTGTTGACCCCGCCGCCTGAGGCAAAGTCTGCCCAGAGATCGTCCCCATTGTCTTCGGAGACCACGACGATGTCGTCGTCGGCCAGCGTCGTATAGGTGTCGTCACCGCCAAGGCCGGTCATGATGTTCACGCCGGTCGTGCCGGACAGGTTGTCGTCGAAGGCCGAGCCTGTGGCATTCTCGAAGTTGGAGATAACGTCGCCATCGGCGAAACCGCCGGAAACTATGTTCGTCGCGAGATCGACCGTCACTGCCGCGTCAGACCCCTGATAGGATATCGTATCGCTTCCGCTACTGCCCGCGTTGAAGAGATCCACGGTCTCAGACGCGATCATGATTTCGTCGCGTCCATTTGAACTTATGCCCCGTGCTTCGATCACCGTGCCTGCGCTTGCCGTCACGCCAGAAAAGTCGAAGGTCGAAACGCCATTTGTTTGAAATGCGGAGCTCACGAACAGGCGCTGCGTCCCGGTCAGTTCGAGACCGGAGAAGTCCGCTGTTTCACCGACATGATTTCGCAGAGTGATATTGCTATCGCGCGAGGTGTTTTGGGTATCGAACACATCGGTGATGGTCAGAGAGCCCAGATCATCCACTTCCGCGGCATCGATTGTAATCGTGCCATTGTTCTCGATGAATGTGCTTTCGATCCCTTCGACGTCCGTTCCGCTCAGATTGCTAGAGCGCAGTGTCAAGGCGTCGGTGCCTGTCCCTCCATCAATCGTGCTGTCGGTGTAAGTCGCACTCACAAGCGACAGCGCATCATCTTCTGTGCCACCATCAATACGCGAGCCTGCCCCCACGACGCTGGAGACTGTGATGTCATCAAGCCCGGAGCCGCCAAGAACGGTCACAGGTTGCCGCGTCCCATCGAAGTGAGAGGCCGACAGCGTGATGACGTCATCATCTGCGCCGCCGTCCAGCAAGCCCGCGGTACCCGAGCCCGCAAGTGTATCGTTCCCTGCGCCGCCTTCCAAAGTCGAGTACCCAGAGGACGCATTCAGGCTATCATTTCCCAAGCCGCCCGAGGCGCTGTTCGTCCCGGTCCTTACGTCGATTGCGTCGTCACCATCCGTGCCGGTGACGGTTTCATTCGCACTGCCGCCGCTGAAGGTCACAAAGCTGTCCACGCCAGACCGCCCGATCCCGGACAGGTCGATCACAGCGTCTTGTCCGGCGACCTGGCCAGTTTGTGCGATACGCAGGCGCTCATTCGCGCCAAGATCGCTGAGAGTGCTGAAATCCGTTACAATCGGAGCCGCAGTTCCAAGCCCCACGTAGCTGAGCGTAATATTTGCATCGTTGCTTGTATTTGAGAACACGTTTGTGATCGACAGCGCGCCGAGATCCGCGACTTCATCGGCATCTACGGTGAAGGTTCCACTGCTCGTCAATAAGGTGCTGACAATATTTTCAAAATCAGTTCCAGAAGCGTTTGTACTGGTCACGGTCAGCGTGTTGGTTCCCGCGCCACCGTCGATTGTTCCATTTCTGAGCGTCGCGCTGTTTAACGTGATCGCATCATCATCGGCCCCACCGTCGACAAGCGCACCGTCGCCTTGCACAGAGGTGACGGTGATCGTGTCCTGTCCCAATCCGCCCAAGATGGTCGAGGGTTGTCGTGTCCCGTCGGAAAACGCGACGCTAATGTCTAAGGTGTCATCGCCATCGCCGCCATCGAACAGACCCGAGGTAGACGAGGTCGAAATCGAGTCGTCTCCACTGCCGCCAAGAAGCGTCGAAAAGCCCGAACCGGCTGTCAGAGTGTCGTTGCCGACACCGCCGGAGATGAAGTTCGTTCCGCTGCTGCCCCGAAGATTGTCATCGCCGCTGGTTCCCGTGATCGTTTCATCGGCAGTGCTACCCGTGTAGCGCAACAGAGTGTCGGGATCGGCGCGACCAATGGCCGAGAAATCCAGTATCGCCTGTTGCCCACTGGACTGCCCGGTGGTGCTGATGCTGAGCCGTTCGCCAGCCCCCAGACCGGACAGTGCGGCAAAAGATGTCGTCGTGGATGCGCCCAGACCGTTGTAGTTCAGCGTTATGTTCGCATCGAAGCTAGTGTTGCTGAAGACATCGGTAATGTCGAGCGCACCGAGATCGGCCACTTCATCCGCATCCACGGTGAACGTGCCGCTATTTGCCAGCAAGGTGCTGGCGATATTCACAAAATCAGTTCCAGAAGCGTTTGTACTGGTCACGGTCAGCGTGTTGGTTCCCGCGCCACCGTCGATTGTTCCATTTCTGAGCGTCGCGCTGTTTAACGTGATCGCATCATCATCGGCCCCACCGTCGACAAGCGCACCGTCGCCTTGCACAGAGGTGACGGTGATCGTGTCCTGTCCCAATCCGCCCAAGATGGTCGAGGGTTGTCGTGTCCCGTCGGAAAACGCGACGCTAATGTCTAAGGTGTCATCGCCATCGCCGCCATCGAACAGACCCGAGGTAGACGAGGTCGAAATCGAGTCGTCTCCACTGCCGCCAAGAAGCGTCGAAAAGCCCGAACCGGCTGTCAGAGTGTCGTTGCCGACACCGCCGGAGATGAAGTTCGTTCCGCTGCTGCCCCGAAGATTGTCATCGCCGCTGGTTCCCGTGATCGTTTCATCGGCAGTGCTACCCGTGTAGCGCAACAGAGTGTCGGGATCGGCGCGACCAATGGCCGAGAAATCCAGTATCGCCTGTTGCCCACTGGACTGCCCGGTGGTGCTGATGCTGAGCCGTTCGCCAGCCCCCAGACCGGACAGTGCGGCAAAAGATGTCGTCGTGGATGCGCCCAGACCGTTGTAGTTCAGCGTTATGTTCGCATCGAAGCTAGTGTTGCTGAAGACATCGGTAATGTCGAGCGCACCGAGATCGGCCACTTCATCCGCATCCACGGTGAACGTGCCATTGTTTGCCAGCACGGTGCTGGCGATATTCACAAAATCCGTTCCTCGCGCATCCGTCGTGCTGCTCACCGTCAGTGCGTTTGTTCCGGTACCGCCATCAACCGTGGCGTTCCGAATTGTCGCACTGCTCAGGGTGATCGCGTCATTGTCCGCTCCGGCATCCACCTGAGAGCCATCGCCTTGCGATGACCTGACAATGATGGTGTCCTCGCCAGTGCCGCCCAGCACCGTGGAGGGTTGCCGCGCACCACTTGTGAAGAAACCGATACTGATATCCAGAGCATCGTTGCCGGCACCGCCATCGAACAGACCCGAGGTAGACGAGGTCGAAATCGAGTCGTCTCCATTGCCACCAAGAAGCGTCGAAAAGCCCGAACCGGCTGTCAGAGTGTCGTTGCCAGCACCGCCGGAGATGGAGTTCGTTCCGCTGCTGCCCCGAAGATCGTCATCACCGCTGGTTCCCGTGATCGTTTCATCGGCGATCGCCCCCGCATAGAGTAACCGCGAATCCACTGCCATCGACATCGCGCTGAAATCTATGGTGACCTGATCGCCAGAGGCTTGACCCGTCGTAGAAATGCTCAACCGCTCGTCTGAGCCGAGCGTCGACCCCGTCCCTATTGCAATAGCGAATGGAGATGCAGAGTTAGAGAAGTTCAGCCTCAGATTGGCATCGTTTGTCGGGCTGGTGGTGAAAGTATTGGTTATTGAAAGCGCGCCCAGGTCGTTCAACTCGTCGGCATCTAGGAAAATGGTGCCGTTGTTCTGGATCTGTGTCTCTTCAATGCCCGACAGATCGACATTCTCGAGATTGGCGCTGGTCAATTCGAGGCGGTCTGTTCCACCACCACCGTGTATCACCCCCGAGGTGGTACCCGAAAGCAAAAAGGTGCCGCTGATGCTAATGACATCGTCTGTCGGCGTACCGATAATCTCAGCCACGCCGGCATTGTTCGCGCGATCGTTGTTGTCAAAATTGGCCATGGAAACACCCATGCTTCGAATTGTACCGCATATAATGCTGACGGTTTTAGCGCGTCATTTACGCTTCGTTAAGCATTTTTTCGCTCAGCCAAGGTCTGCGCGCAAAAAAATCAGTTGCTCAAAAAATCTCAGCCTCGTTCGTTGGCTCAGATACTTGAAAAATAATGTGAAGTTAGATCGGTGTCTTGTCCCGAACCAGCGTTTCCAGCATCGCGGTCCGGGCGGGCCATATCCAGCGCGCATCATACCGGCGCATAGCATCTCGGCGTGCCCTATCGCCCAATATTTGGGCAAGCTCCCGGTTGTCCAAAGCCTTGCAAATCGTATCAACGACTTCCGCGGTGTCGTCATGGTTAACAAGAAGTCCGTTCACACCATCCGTCAGCGCTTCCTGCACAGGCGCCACATCCGAGGCCACCAAGGTGCACCCGGTGCTCATTGCTTCAACCAGCGACCAGGACAGCACAAACGGAACGGTGAAATATACAAACACATCGCTCGCTTGCATGAGCCTAAGATACTCCGCGCGGCCCAGAAGACCGGTGAAATGAATGCGGCTCAGATCAAGGTCCAGTTCCTCCAGCATACGTCGCTTCCAGCTCTCACCTTCCGGCAATTGTGCTCCATATGCTACCCGATCCTCACCCCCGATCACCGCGTGCAGTTTTGGACGTTGCTTTTGCAGCGCGTACAGGGCCCGCATGAACTGCGGAAAGCCCCGATGCAGTTCCATACCACGCGTGGCATAGGCAACTATCTCCGCGTCTTCAGGCAAATCTAGGCCAGCAATATCCATCCTCGCCTTCGGATCAGGCCGCAACATCGAGCAATCCACCCCATCGTGCAGGATCGTCAACCGATCCCGCAAATGCGCAGGAAATTGTTCTGCCTGAAACTGTGTAGGGCAGACCGCCGCGTCCCCAATCGCGAGATCCACCAGAGTTGGCGTGTTCCGGGCCAAGGCGAGTGCCCGCGCATCTTCTGGCGAGTTGTCCTGAACATCCGGCGTGTGATCCACATGCGGGTGCCGATAGAACCACTCGACATAGGGCACGTAGTGCGCCTCAGGCCAGATCGACTTTGAGAATGTCCCGACGCCGAGCCCAGAATGTGCCATGACTACATTTGGCATCATTCCATGATCGTGCCGCATGGAAATAGCCGAGGCGCCAAAACTCTGCGTGTTGAGCGTTGCAATCTCGAAGGCGCGTGCGAACATCGACAGCGAACGTGGTTGCATCAATGGGGTTTCTGTATGGACCATTTCGCAACCATCGGGGGGCTGAGCGCCCGTATCGGCTGTGAGGAACGTCACACGCCAGCCCTGTTTGGACAGCCAGTGACCAAAGGCTCCGAATTGAGCAGGGAAGGCATGATGAGCAAAGATGATATGCATGGCTGCCCGGTAATTCAGTTGTCCCAAGCCATGCCAAGAATCGGGCTTCGTTCCAAGCATATCTTTTTTGTGTCACAGTTGTGGCGTACCGATGTCTCTTCGGCGCGTAGCAACTTATTTTATGGGAAAGAAGAAATTCAATGGTCTGCCAAGCTCCGGGCCCTTAGCACACACCCGTCATGCATAACCGTCCAGTCCCGCTTGCCCAGAAGCGGAAAACCCGATACCGACGCGCGCGAACCCGACAAAGGAACTCCATATGTCCGCGCCAAAAAAAGTCGTGCTGGCCTATTCCGGCGGCCTCGATACCTCGATCATCCTGAAATGGCTGCAAACCGAGTATGGTTGCGAAGTCATTACCTTCACCGCTGACCTCGGACAGGGTGAGGAGCTGGAGCCGGCCCGCAAGAAGGCCGAGATGATGGGCGCGAGCGCGATCTATATCGAAGATATCCGCGAGGAATTTGTGCGCGACTTCGTCTTCCCGATGTTTCGCGCCAACGCTGTTTATGAAGGGCTCTACCTCTTGGGCACGTCCATCGCCCGCCCGCTTATCTCCAAGCGTCTGGTGGAAATCGCCGCGGCAGAGGGAGCCGATGCTGTCTCTCATGGTGCGACCGGCAAGGGCAACGATCAGGTCCGCTTCGAACTCAGCGCTTACGCGCTAAACCCCGACATCAAAGTCATCGCCCCGTGGCGCGAATGGGACCTGTCCAGCCGGACCAAGCTGATTGATTTTGCCGAGAAGAACCAAATCCCGATCGCCAAGGACAAACGCGGCGAAGCGCCCTTTAGCGTCGATGCCAATCTTCTGCACACCTCGTCCGAGGGCAAAGTGCTCGAAGATCCTGCTGTCGAAGCCCCCGATTACGTCTATCAGCGCACGGTCCATCCCGAGGTCGCGCCAGACACGCCGGAATATGTCGAGATCGGGTTCGAGAAAGGTGATGCAGTCTCTATCAATGGCGAAATGCTGTCCCCGGCATCCCTTCTGACCAAGTTGAACGAACTCGGCGGCAAGCATGGCTGTGGGCGTTTAGATCTCGTGGAAGGCCGCTTCGTAGGGATGAAATCGCGCGGCATCTACGAAACACCCGGTGGGACGCTCCTGCTTGAAGCGCATCGCGGGATCGAATCGATTACGCTCGACCGGGGCGCGGCGCATCTGAAAGACGAGTTGATGCCGCGCTATGCCGAGTTGATCTACAACGGCTTCTGGTTCTCGCCTGAGCGCGAGATGCTTCAAGCTGCGATCGACAAAAGTCAGGAGCATGTGACCGGAAACGTGCGTCTGAAGCTCTACAAGGGCAGCGCGCAGTGCGTGGGCCGCTGGTCGGATCACTCGCTTTATTCCGAGGCCCACGTGACCTTCGAGGAAGATGCCGGGGCTTATGATCAGGCAGACGCGCAAGGTTTCATCCAACTCAACGCTCTGCGCCTGAAACTTCTGGCTGCGCGAAATAAACGCGTCGGTTAAATCCGATACGCCGCCAAGGCTTCGTAGTGAGGCATGGCGGCGTCCACGATAGCTTGCAAATCAGGCTCTAACTGGGGCAAATCGCCTTCCGGCTCGGAAAACCGCGTTGAATTGTGCACTGCACCGTACCAATGGCGCGCCCAGACCCCATCCGCTGCATGACCCCCTTTGGGCCATGAGAGCATCGCAGGGTCAAAGGCGATGTCCAGCGCCGCGCAAAGTTTTCGCAATGTAGCCTCCGGCGCCGCGCGAATATCGTAGCTATCCACCACGACCGGTTTCTGACCAAGCGTGCGAACCTGATGGAAAATCTCTGCCTGCTGGGTGAACCCGATATCGTCGAGCACTGGTTTTTCGCGTTTTGCGTGGTAGCTGGCGACCACCCGCGCTGGGTGCCGGATCAGAAACGCGTGCTGCACTTGCCCGAACCAGTCCCGCGGAATGCCCGGCACCATGTGTTGCGTCATGTGTTTGACGTAGCAAAGCCCGTCCGTCCGCGTCCGCAACCCCGCGACCACACGCTCCGGATCACGCTCCAGTGTCGCGAGAATATCCTCGCGCATCGGATGATGCAGCCCTGTTAAAGACAGGTACGCCGCATAGAATGGCTCATCGACCACGCTGCAATCGGTCCGGGCTCCGAAACTATACATCAAAGCCGTTGAGAGGTTGCGCGGCCCTGACCACATGGCGATTTGCATCAGTCTTCCCCAATGACACCCGTTTCAACTCCGCGTGACCTAACTCCGCCGTGATTTGATCTGCAACGGGCAATGCGGCAGGTGTAGATAAAATTGGAGGATGCCATGAAACGACTTCTACTCGCTGCAGCACTGACGCTCTTTGGAACTGCGGCCGTCGCAGAGGACACACTGACGGTGGCCGGTGGCTGTTTCTGGTGCGTAGAGGCAGATTTCGAGAAAGTGCGTGGTGTCCGGGAAGTCGTTTCGGGGTTCACTGGTGGCACGGTCGAGAACCCGAGCTACAAGCAAGTCGTTCGGGGTGGCACCGGACACTATGAGGCAGTGCAGATCATGTTCGACCCGGCTCAGGTGAGCCGTGCGCAACTTCTGTCGATGTTCTTGCGCTCTGTCGACCCAACTGATGCGGGCGGCCAATTCTGCGACCGCGGGCAATCTTACGCAACCGCGATTTTCGTTGGCACGCCGGGCGAGCGGAGGGAAGCTGAGGCTGCGGTCGCGCAAGCGCAGTCTGCGTTGGGTCAGAATGTTGTGACACCGGTTTTGCCGGAAACTGAGTTCTATCCCGCAGAGGCCTATCATCAGGACTACTGCAAAAGTTCTGATCGCGTCGTCACCCGCTTCGGCATCCGGACTAAAGCAGATGCGTACAAGCGCTACCGAGACGCCTGTGGTCGTGATACGCGCGTACGCCAACTTTGGGGCGATGCAGCCCCATTTGTGAGTTCTTAGAGCCTGAAATCCTCGATGTCCTTGAGATCGGGGATCACATCGGCAGTCCCGTAGCGCGTCACCATGATCGCTGCTGCGGTCTGCGCGGTTCGGATTGCCTGCGTCATCTGCAGCCCCCGGTCGAGACAGGCGAGCACGTAGCCGGCGAATGTGTCCCCGGCCCCTGTGCTATCCACCGCCTCGACTGGAACGGCATCGAAACTGGTCTCAGTGCCGTCGGAAAACCATGTACAGCCTTGTGCGCCCTGGGTCACAACCACATCCGCAATCCCCAGATCGTCCGGTCCCTGACCGGTAGCGGAGCGGAGTCCTTCCGCTTCCACGCTGTTCAGGATAAGTAGATCAATCATTGGGTGGACCGCTTGCACTGCGCCCGCTTCAAAAGGCGCCGCGATATAGGCCACTTTCTGCCCCAGGTCCTTGGCAAGCTGGCAGGCCTCGAACTGTGCATTGGTCTCGTTCTGGCAAACAAACCAATCGCCTGCCGCAGCACTGGACAGGGCCTGTCTTACGGATTCGAGCGGAATTTCCCTGTTAGAGCCGCCATGAATCACGATCAAGTTTTCACCGGCGGCATCTGTCAGGATGATCGCATGGCCGGTTGGCGCATCGCTCTTGACGATGAAGCGCGTGTCCACACCGTATTCCAGCAACCGCTCCACGGCCCAGACTCCGTCCGCGCCGACCGCACCGATATGATGCACATGAGCTGCGGCACGTGCCGCAGCTACGGAGATATTTGTGCCCTTTCCACCCAGTCCGCGCTGAAATCCTGTCGCCGCCAGCGTTTCTCCGGGCTTCGGCAAGTGCGGTACTGCATAGAACAGGTCCGAGTTGATGGAGCCGAGATTCCAGATAGCCATCAGCCAACCTTACAGGCTGCGAGAATGGCCATGTTGAGAATGTCATTCGCAGTAGAGGAGGACGAGCAGATCTGGATCGATTGGTCCAACCCGCTCAGGATCGGACCAATCACGGTCGCACCGGCCATTTCCTGCATGAGCTTGACCGAAATACTCGCCGAGTGGCGGGCAGGAACGACGAGAATGTTTGCCGGCCCAGTCAATCGCTGGAATGGGTAAACTCCTTGTAGAGCCTGATTTAGCGCCACATCCACTGTCATTTCGCCTTCATATTCAAAGTCGACGCCACGCTGATCGAGAACCACCGGTGCCTTGTGCATCTTCTCCGCCCGTTCGGAGACTGGATACCCAAAGGTAGAGAAACTCACGAACGCGACGCGCGGCTCCAGCCCAAGATTGCGCGCGACTGTGGCGGCACGTTCAGAGATATTCGCCAAATCTTGCTCGTCGGGCCATTCATGCACCAGCGTGTCGGCGATGAGAACGATCCGGCCCTTGTGCAAGAGCGCCGTGATCCCCGCTACCCCATTTTCTACGTTGGCATCGAAGACATGGTTGATCCGGTCGAGCACATGCGCCGACTTGCGCGTCGCCCCGGTCACCAGCCCGTCGCCATGGCCATGCGCGAGCATCAGTGCGGCAAACACATGGCGGTCCCGCGCGGCAAGGCGATGCACGTCCTTTCGATCAAATCCCGAGCGCTGCATCCGTGTGTAGAGAAAGTCCTTGTAGCTTTCGAGATGCTGCGTCTTGGCCGCGTTGACCACTTCGATCTCGCGCACCGCATCAGCCAGACCGGCGGCGTTGAGCTTCTCTTTCACATCATCATCACGCCCAACTACGAGTGCTTTGCCAAGCCCCGTTCGCTGATACATCACCGCCGCCCTGAGCACGCGCGGGTCGTCGCCCTCGGCAAAAATCATCCGCGCCTGATTGGCCCGTGCCCGCGCATTGATGCCCCGCAGAATGTTCGCCGTCGGGTCCATCCGTGATTTAAGGGTCTGCTCATAGGCGTCCATGTCGATGATCGGACGCCGTGCCGCGCCGGTGTCCATCCCGGCCTTCGCAACAGCGGGCGGAATGCGGTGGATGAGTCGTGGGTCGAAGGGCGTCGGAATGATGTAGTCGCGCCCAAAGGTCAGGTGGCGCCCATAGGCGAGGGCTACTTCATCCGGCACATCTTCCCGCGCAAGCCGTGCGAGCGCGTGAGCGCAGGCGATCTTCATCTCGTCATTGATCGCCCTGGCATTGATGTCGAGCGCGCCGCGGAACAGATAGGGGAACCCCAGCACATTATTGACCTGATTAGGATAATCGCTGCGCCCGGTTGCGACGATAGCATCCACGCGCACTTCATGGGCCTCCTCCGGCGTGATCTCCGGATCAGGATTTGCCATGGCAAAGATCACAGGGTTATCGGCCATTGACGCGACCATCTCCGGCGTTACCGCACCCTTGACGCTAACGCCAAGAAAGACGTCGGCGCCCTTCATCGCATCTTCGAGCGTCCGAAGCTCAGTCGCGACCGCATGGCCGGATTTCCACTGGTTCATCCCCTCGGAACGGCCTTGGTAGATCACACCCTTGGTGTCGCACATGATGCAATTGTCGTGCCGCGCGCCCATTGCCTTGAGGAGTTCCAGACAAGCGATCCCCGCAGCCCCGGCCCCATTGAGTACGATCTTCACGTCTTCGATTTTCTTGCCGCTGAGGTGCAGCGCGTTGATCAGACCCGCCGCGCAGATGACTGCCGTGCCGTGCTGGTCGTCATGGAAGACGGGGATATCCATGTGTTCCTTGAGCGTTTGCTCGATGATAAAGCACTCCGGCGCCTTAATGTCTTCGAGATTGATCCCGCCAAAGGTCGGCCCCATGAGTTTCACGGCCTGAATGAAGGCGTCTGGGTCTTCGGTGTCGAGTTCGATATCAATGGAATTGACGTCCGCGAACCGCTTGAAGAGCACCGATTTGCCCTCCATCACCGGCTTCGAGCCCAACGCACCAAGATTTCCGAGCCCGAGCACCGCTGTCCCGTTCGAGATCACCGCAACGAGGTTGCCCTTGTTGGTGTAGTCATAGGCGGTCTCGGGATTCTCGGCGATGGCGACGCAGGGCACCGCAACGCCGGGCGAATAGGCAAGGCTGAGATCGCGTTGCGTGGTCATGGGAACGGTGGCCTGCACCTCCCACTTCCCGGGGTTTGGTTCGAGATGGAAGGCAAGTGCCTCTTCATCGGTGATGCGGGACTTCGACATGGCACTGTTCCTCTTGACGACCCTGCCCGTTTAACAACTGGGCAAGCGGGCCTCAATCCTTGGTATTTCCGACCTTTTACCCTGCCCTCACGATTTGTATGGTCGCGCAAAGCAGGGGGGCCGAGCATGACCATCACGCCGATGATGGCGCAGTATCTGGAGATCAAGGAGGCGCATAAAGACGCGCTCCTGTTCTACAGAATGGGCGATTTCTACGAGATGTTCTTCGACGACGCGGTTGCGGCGGCCGAAGCGCTCGATATCGCCCTCACAAAACGCGGCAAACACGAGGGTAACGACATACCCATGTGCGGCGTGCCGGTTCACTCTGCGGAAGGGTATTTCCTGACGCTGATCCGCAAAGGCTTCCGCGTTGCGGTCTGCGAGCAGCTCGAAAGCCCGGCGGAGGCCAAGAAGCGCGGCTCGAAATCCGTGGTCAAACGCGGCGTGGTGCGGATCGTCACACCGGGCACGTTGACCGAAGACACGCTTCTCGAAGCCCGCCGCAACAACTATCTCGCGGCCTACGCAACGCTGCGCGACCGCGCCGCGCTGGCTTGGGCGGATGTGTCGACCGGGGCCGTTTCAGTTATGCCGGTGGAACCGCATCGCCTTGGCGCGGAAATCGCACGGCTTGCACCTGCCGAGATTGTCGTCTCGGAGTCTGTCTATGGCGATATCCGCTATTTAGAGACCGATTTTGGCGTCGCTGTAACTGAGTTGTCCCGCGCCAGTTTCGATAGCACTTCAGCAGAGGACCGTCTCAAACAGGTCTACGGCGTTCAGAGTCTTGATGCCTATGGGCAATTTGAGCGCGAAGACATTTCGGCGCTCGGCGGTCTTATCGCCTATATCGGCCTGACACAGAAAGGCAAACTACCCCTGCTGACCCCGCCCAAGCGGGAAAGTGGGCAGCGGATCATGCAGATTGACGCCGCGACACGGCGGAATCTCGAATTGACGCATAGCTTGTCCGGCGGTCGGGCTGGCTCACTGCTCTCTGTGATCGATCACACCCAAACCGCCGCTGGCGCGCGGCTTCTCGAATTGCGTTTATCAAGCCCGACACGAGATGTGGATGAGATCCGAAGGCGGCTCGAGTCGATTTCCGCGCTCCTATCGGATGAAAATCACAAACAGTCACTAACAAAGGCGTTACAGCAAATACCTGACGTTGAACGCAGCCTTTCGCGGCTCTCACTTGATCGCGGCGGTCCACGCGATCTCGGCGCTGTGCGCGCCGCTTTGGCGCAAGCAACGGCTATCGCCACACAAGCCACACAGAAGGAGGACTGGCCGGACGAGATCAGGCGGGCGCTCGCCGATCTACGGGGCCATGAAGACCTGTTGGACCGGTTGGATGAAATGCTCATTGAGGACTTGCCAATGCAAGTTCGCGATGGCGGCTTCATCGCTCCGGGTGCGATCCCGGAACTAGACGACGCACGCCACCTACGCGACGAAGGGCGCTCTGTCATTGCCGGGATGCAATCCGAATATCAGTCTCTAACAGGCGTTTCGTCTCTGAAAATCAAGCACAATAACGTGCTGGGTTATTTCGTCGAAACCCCGGCAACGCATTCGGGCAAAATGATGTCGGAACCACTCTCCAAAACCTTCATTCACCGCCAAACGACTGCCAATCAAGTGCGGTTCACCACCGTGGCGCTTTCAGACATGGAAACCCGCATCCAATCGGCAGGACAGAAGGCACTGGAACTGGAGAAAACTGCATTCGAGACCATGCGGGCGGCAGTTCTGGACTGTGCCGCTGCCTTGCACCAACTCTGCCGAGCCATCGCGGTTCTTGATCTGTCCTGTGGTCTGGCAACACTTGCCCAGCGCGAGACTTGGGCGAGTCCACAGGTTGACGATAGTCGTCATTTCGACATTGTCGCAGGACGTCACCCGGTGGTCGAGCACGCCCTTCGGCGCCAATCCGGCGATGCCTTCATCTCCAATTCCTGTGATCTGAGCATTGATGACGATGGCGCGAATATCTGGTTGCTGACCGGGCCGAATATGGCTGGTAAATCGACCTTCTTGCGCCAGAACGCGTTGATCGCGATCTTGGCCCAGATGGGCAGCTATGTCCCAGCTGACAGCGCGCGGATCGGATGTATCAGCCAGATATTCAGCCGCGTCGGGGCCTCTGACGATCTTGCGCGGGGTCGCTCGACCTTCATGGTTGAGATGGTCGAAACCGCCGCAATCCTCAACCAATCCGATGACCGGGCGTTGGTGATCCTCGACGAGATCGGACGCGGAACCTCGACCTATGACGGGCTCTCCATTGCCTGGGCAACACTGGAGCACTTGCACAGCGTAAATACCTGCCGCGCGCTGTTCGCCACCCATTATCACGAATTGACCGCGCTTGCCGGAAAGCTGAGCGGTGTCCGCAATGCAACTGTTGCGGTCAAGGAACATGACGGTGAGGTGATCTTTCTCCACGAAGTCCGTGAAGGGTCGGCGGATCGGTCCTACGGTGTGCAGGTTGCGAAACTCGCCGGGTTGCCGCCTACGGTGATCGATCGCGCGCGCACCATCCTTTACGCACTCGAAGAGGGAAACCGGCAAGGCCACGCGGCACCTGCAGCGATCATCGATGACTTGCCGCTATTCTCTGCAGTCCCATTCCCTGAGCCCGTCCAAAAAAAAACGTCGCTCGCACTTGAGATGCTGGACGAAGTTTATCCCGATGAGCTGTCCCCGCGCGAAGCGCTGGACTTGCTCTACAAATTGAAAGACGCGGCCAAACCTTAGCTGGCTGGCATCGAGGACACACCAACTTGCGCCGGTCGGAGCAAACGGTCGTGCAGCATGAAGCCCTCCGCGGCGACATCGATAATGTCGCCAGCTTTGGTCCCCGGAACTGGCGCTTCAAACATCGCCTGATGTTGTTGCGGATCGAACCTGTCTCCGACTTGCGGCGAGATTAATGTCATGCCGTGCTTGGAAAAAACGTTCAGCAACTCGCGCATGGTCAATTCTACGCCTTCGGTCAGCGCCGAGTGATCCTCGCCTTCGAGCTTACCGGCCGCTTCCAGCGCACGCTTCATGTTATCATAGACCGGAAGCATGTCGCGCGCGAGCTTCGAGCCGCCATATTGCTCGGCCTCGCGGCGATCTTTCTCGGACCGCTTACGTGCGTTCTCGGCTTCGGCCAGCGCGCGCATGAAACGGTCTTTCAACTCGTCACGTTCGGCTTTCAGGGCTTCAAATTCTTCGCGCCCTGTCGTCTGTTGATCGGCGCCTTCTGCCAATTCGTCGAGCGAAAACGCATCATCGTTGTCCGCGCCGGCGATATCGTCGAGAAACTCGTTTTCTTTCGGTTCCGCCATGGTTTGCCTCTAGCTGCGATCGGTCAACAGCTTTCCAACAAGCTGCGCCGTGTAATCCACAATGGGCACAACGCGCCCATAATTCAAACGGGTCGGCCCAATCACTCCGACCGCGCCGACCACCTTACGGTCAGCGTTCATATATGGAGAAACCACCAAAGAGGAACCCGAAAGTGAGAAAAGTTTGTTTTCGGAGCCTATAAAAATACGCACGCCGTCGCCAGCTTCTGCGAGTTGGAGGAATTCCGCAATGTCCTGTTTGCGCTCCAGATCATCGAAGAGCACTCGCACCCGTTCGAGTTCTTCTCCACGTTCGTCGTCATTGAGCAGATTGGAACGCCCGCGCACGATCAGTCGTTCCGGCTGCGCACCGGCTTCGCTCCAGATCGCTAGCCCGTCTTCAACCAGGGATCGCGCGAGCGCGTCAAGTTCCTGCCGTCGCTGCACGATCTGCTCACGCACCACGCGCTGTGCATCGGCCAAGGTATGCCCTTCGATTACCGCATTGAGAAAATTGGCCGCTTCCCGCATCGAGCTGGCCGTGTGGCCCGGCGGCGGCGTGAATAGCCTGTTTTCCACATGCCCGTCTGCCAAGACCAGCACAACAAGCGCCCTGTCATGTGCGAGCGGTACAAACTCGATATGCTTGATCGGTGCTTCTTGCTTCGGCGCCAATACCAAAGATGCACCTTTAGTCACGCCAGACAGGGCCGAGCCGACCCGGTCGAGCAACATACCGACATCGGAAGTGTTCTCACCGAGCGTTGCGTCAATCTTTTCTCTGTCAGTGTCGTCCGGCACACCGATCTCAAGGATTCCGTCAACGAACATTCGTAGCCCCATTTGCGTGGGAATGCGGCCCGCACTGACATGCGGACTGTCGAGCAGCCCAAGAAACTCGAGATCTTGCATTACGTTGCGGATTGTTGCAGCCGATACTTTCTCGTTGAAATCGCGCGTTAGTGTCCGTGATCCAACGGGATCACCTGTGGCAAGATAGCCCTCCACCACCCGGCGGAAGACCTCCCGTGACCGCTCGTTCATTTCGCTAAGAAGGTTTGAGGTATCAGTCATCTGGGGCGCGTCTCCGAGCATCCATTAAAGTCCGTGACGGGAAAAGGTCAATCGGGGTTGCGCCCCGCTCTTCTCTGGCGGTATCCGAAGCGAGAGCACAAACGAGGTTATGATGAGACCATCTGGACGAGAAGTAAGCGAAATGCGGGCCGTTTCAATCGAAACGGGATTCACGAAACACGCAGAAGGTTCTTGCCTGATAAAGGTTGGGGAGACCCATGTTCTGTGCACGGCTACCGTCGAAGACCGCGTGCCGCCCTTTATCAAGGGCTCAGGCCTTGGCTGGGTCACGGCAGAGTACGGCATGTTGCCGAGGGCGACGAACACCCGGATGCGCCGGGAGGCTGCAGCAGGCAAGCAAGGTGGTCGCACGGTCGAGATCCAGCGACTTATCGGGCGCAGCTTGCGCGCAGGTGTGGACCGCGTCGCGCTCGGTGAGCGCCAAATCACCGTCGATTGCGATGTTCTGCAGGCCGATGGCGGAACCCGCTGCGCTGCGATTACCGGTGGTTGGGTGGCGCTAAGGCTGGCGGTGAATGTCCTGATGAAATCGGGCGATGTTATCTCTAACCCTTTGTTAGATCCTGTTGCAGCGGTGAGTTGTGGGATTTACGCTGGTCAGCCTGTGCTTGATTTGGACTACCCTGAGGACAGCGAAGCAGGCGTTGACGGCAATTTTGTGATGACCGACTCCGGCAAACTGATCGAAGTTCAGATGTCCGCGGAAGGCTCGACCTTCTCTCGCATGCAGATGGACAGCCTGATGGGTCTTGCGGAAAAAGGCGTGTCACAGCTTGTCGAGCTTCAGAGAGCCGCGACCAAATGAGCGTCAAGTTCACCGGCGACACCCTGCTCGTCGCCACGCACAATGCGGGCAAGTTGCACGAAACGCAGGGTATTCTTGCCCCCTTCGGGATCACTGTCAAAGGCGCAGCGGAATGCGGACTGCCTGAACCTGATGAAACTGAAACTACCTTTGTTGGCAATGCCAAGATCAAAGCTCGAGCAGCAATGCAAGCAACTGGCCTGCCGGCGCTTGCTGATGACAGCGGGATTGAGGTAGAAGCGCTTAATGGTGCGCCGGGTGTCTATACCGCCGATTGGGCGGAGACGCCCGATGGAAGAGATTTCATGATGGCGATGGAAAAAACCCACAGATTGCTGGAGGAAAAAAATGCTCCGTACCCGCGCCGAGCACGTTTTTGTGCGACACTCGTGATGGCGTGGCCCAATATTGACCGCACGGATGTTTTCGAGGGTCATGTTGACGGATCGCTCGTCTGGCCTCCACGTGGCCGTGAAGGCCATGGTTACGACCCAATCTTCAAGCCGGACGGGTACGATATCACTTTCGCTGAGATGTCTTGGGACCAAAAGAACAAGATAAGCCATAGAGCTCGCGCCATCGAAAAACTTTTGGCCGCCCTCTTGTGACTGATGATTGGCGCAATGGCGGATTTGCCATCTACCTTCACTGGCCGTTTTGCGAGGCCAAGTGTCCCTATTGCGACTTTAACAGCTACGTGGCGCGCGGCATTGACCATAATGCTTGGCGTACGGCCTACGTAAGCGAGTTGCAGCGTTACGCACAGCAGACTCCCAGGCGCGTGGTGAATTCAGTTTTTTTTGGGGGTGGCACGCCTAGTCTGATGGAGCCAAATACAGTTTCAACCGTACTCGATGAAATCGCCCGTCTCTGGCCGCTCGCTAATGATCTGGAAGTTACATTGGAGGCCAACCCTTCTTCTGTGGAAGCCGCGCGGTTTGCAGCGTATCGGAGTGCCGGCGTCAACCGTGTATCGGTTGGAATTCAGGCGCTGAACGACACAGATCTCCGGCGTCTTGGTCGTCTGCACTCCGCTGCCGAGGCCTATGCCGCACTTGAAATTGCACAGAAAAACTTTGACCGTACGAGCTTCGATCTCATTTACGCGCGCCAGAATCAGACGCTATCGGACTGGGAAACAGAGTTACAGGCGGCTCTAAGAAGGGGTTTTTCTCATTTTTCGCTCTACCAGCTGACAATAGAAGACGGCACGGCGTTCGGTGATCTCTATAAGCGCGGTCGGCTCGAGGGGTTGCCAAACGACGACCTCGCCGCGGATATGTACGAGTTGACCCACTCTCTCTGCGAGGATGCTGGCCTGCCGTATTACGAAGTGTCTAATTTTGCCATGCTGGGCGAGGAATCCCGCCACAACCTGATCTATTGGACCTACGGCGACTATCTCGGGATTGGGCCGGGCGCGCATGGTCGCGTAACTGATCCAAAAGGGCACAAGTACGCCGCAGAGACACACAACAACCCCCAGACTTGGCTCGCGAGAGTTAGAGCGGGTACAGGAGAAGCGATGCTCCAACGTCTCACTCGACAAGAGCAAGCCGATGAACTTCTGGTGATGAACATGCGGCTACGCCAAGGCATGGATTTGAAACGTTACGAGTCGCTTCGTGGTCGCCGCATGTCCGAGGATAGGCTGGCCAATTTGCTAGCGGACGGTTTGATTGAGGAAGTTAAAGGACGCATTCGTATCACCCGATCGCATGTTGCGGTGACCAACATGATCCTTCAAGAGCTCTCACGCGATTAGTAATGCTCAGCCACTCAGTTTCTGGCATAGGTCGTCAAGCTGATCTAGCGAGGCATACCGAATAGTCATAGAACCACTCTCGCCATCTGGCGCATGGGCCAGAGTGACTTTCATACCAAGTGCCGCGGACAAATCCCCTTCCAAAGCGCGTGTATCTGCATCTTTGTCCGCACGAGTCGATGAATTTCCTGCGCTCTTTTCAGTCGTTGCGGTGTCAGACCCTTTTTTTACCAACGCTTCGGTCTCGCGAACTGAAAGACCTTGCGCGATGACCTTTCTGGCCAAATCTTCAGGATTGTTCGACGTTATCAGCGCCCTTGCATGACCAGCAGTGAGTTTCCCATCATCAACGAGCGCCAAAACTGGCTGCGGCAGGTGCAGTAGCCGCAACATGTTCGCTATATGGCTTCTGCTTTTGCCGAGCGCCTCGGCAAGTTTCTCTTGAGTATGGCCAAAGCCTTCCATCAACTGCTTGTATCCAAACGCTTCTTCAATGACATTCAAGTTTGCACGTTGGATGTTTTCAATGATTGCGATCTCGAGAACTTCCAAGTCTGTGAAGTCCCGCAAAACAACCGGGATTTCATGTAGTTTCGCCGCCTGCGCGGCTCGCCAACGACGCTCTCCCGCCACGATCTGAAAATCATTCTCGGCAAGCTGGCGGACGATCAAAGGCTGAATAATGCCTTTTTCCCGCACCGAAGCCACAAGTTCGTCCATCTCTTCCGCATCGAACCGTTTTCGTGGTTGATCTGGATTGGGCCGTATCCACTCGATAGGAAGAGTCTCAACTGCTGCCCCCTTTTCTCCACCTTCATCCCGCGAATGTTCAATCGAGACATCCGACATAAGCGCGGACAAGCCACGTCCAAGGCCTCGTTTCTTTTCTTGCTTCGCCATTCTAGCCCCCAATTAAGGTCGTGCGAGTATTTCATGCGCAAGTGATTGATAGGCGACTGCCCCCTTCGAGGAGGGATCGTATTCCTGCACAGGCATTGCAAAAGACGGCGCTTCGCTAAGTCGTACATTCCTCGGGACAATCGTCTTGAAGACCAGATCCCCGAGCGTTTCCCGCGCATCTTGTTCAACCTGCTGTGACAGGTTGTTACGGTTATCATACATGGTCAACACCACACCCTCGATACGAAGATCTGGATTTCCAATCTGCCGCACCTCGCGAATGGTCAACATCAACTGCGAAAGCCCTTCAAGCGCATAAAACTCGCTTTGTAGCGGGACTAGGACCGAATTGGCGGCCATCATCGCGTTCACGGTGAGCAGATTGAGCGAAGGCGGGCAATCAATAAGAATATAATCGAGCCTGAACTCTTCGATTTTTGGCTGTCGCAGCGCATCATGGAGCAGGAAACTCCGTTTTTCGTTAGATACTAGCTCTATATCGGCTGAACTTAGATCCACATTGGCCGGAATTATGCTAAGCCCGGCGTATCCGGTGCTTAGAATAAGGTCTGACAGGTCCACATCAGACAAGAGCAGGTCGTAGGTAGTATGTACGCGCTGGTCCGCTTCGATCCCAAGCCCTGTCGACGCATTCCCTTGCGGATCAAGATCCACTAGGAGAACTGATTTCCCTTCAGATGCCAGAGCTGCTGCGAGATTGATTGATGTTGTAGTCTTACCAACACCACCCTTTTGATTGGCAACAGCAAGGATCTTGGGCTGCTTATGGAACATGTTTATCGCTTCTTTATGTCGCTGATCACGAGCAGACAGGCTTCCGAGTCCGTTCGACTTTTAATGGCCTGCGGTATGAAAGACCATTCTTGAAATGCTTCCTCTACCTCCTTTTCCCATGACGCGCCTTTGGGAAAGATCGCTTGCCCACTGTCATGTAGGTGCCGCGCGGCATAACCCAAAAGAGTTTTTAAGGGAGCCAGGGCCCGCGCAGACAGAGTTGTTGCTCCTAAAGGCGGGATATCCTCTGACCGCTTTGCATGAACTGTCGCACTAAGGTCCAATATCCGAATAGCAGTACGCAAAAAGGCGGCCTTTCTCTGGTCGCTTTCCACCAATGTAAAAAATGCATCCGGACGTGTTTCCTGAAGCGCACATGCTACCACAATCGCGGGAAATCCGCCACCTGACCCAAGATCCGCCCATCTACGCGGGCAGGAACAGATATCTAGAAGTTGCAAACTATCCGCGATATGACGTTGCCAAAGATCGGGAATAGTCGCACGGGAAATCAGATTGACTTTAGGATTCCACTTCCGGACAAGATCGCAATAGACCTCTAGTCGCTCCCGTGTTTCACGTGAAACATTGCCCGTCACGCGCGCCGCCTTTTATCCGATTTCAGTCTTGCCAAAAGTAATGCCAGGGCTGCTGGCGTTGCCCCGTCAACGCGCGCGGCTTGTGCCAAAGTTTGCGGCCGGACAGCGCCAAACTTCGCCTTAAGTTCGCCAGACAGTCCTTCAATCTGTTCGAAGTCGAATTCTGGAGGAATTACATGGTTTTCGTCCTTTTGGAGCGCTTCAATATCCCGCTTCTGCCGCTCAATATAATTAACGTACAATGCTTCGCGCGCCAGTTGATCTCTCGTATTTTCATCAAGCCCCGATAAAGCACTGTCCAGTGGGAGGATGTCGCCAAAGTTCACATTTGGAAAGGCTAGGACTTGTTCGGCGGTTCGACGCCTACCGTCTTGGCTAACAGAAATACCGACAGATATCAGATCCTGGGGAGAGAAGGTCTTGCGCCTCATGAGTGCCCTCCCTTTCTCCAAGGCTTCCATCTTACCCACAAATTCCACTTCGCGGTCTACTCCAACACTCCCAAGCCGAATTCCCAAAGGTGTCAAGCGCTGGTCAGCGTTGTCCGCTCGTAGGGATAGACGGTACTCCGCTCGCGACGTAAACATGCGGTAAGGTTCAGATACCCCACGCGTGGTGAGATCATCAATCATTACTCCGATATAGCTCGTTGTCCTTGAAAAGACCTGGCTAGGTTTGTCCAGAGCAGCGTGCGCAGCATTCAGGCCCGCAACAAGTCCCTGTGCTGCGGCCTCTTCGTAACCGGTGGTCCCATTTATCTGCCCCGCCAAATAAAGCCCTCGCACGTCTCGAACCGCCAGCGTAGGCGCCAATGCCTGTGGGTCCACATAGTCGTACTCAATCGCATAGCCTACCTGTAAGACCTTGGCTTCTTCGAGACCGACGATGCTATGAACATAGCTTTCTTGCACATCTGCCGGAAGTGAAGTCGAAATCCCATTTGGGTACACCGTATCTGTCGTCAATCCTTCAGGTTCTAAGAAGATCTGATGAGACGGTTTCTGGGCAAAGCGCACTACCTTGTCCTCGATCGACGGGCAGTATCTAGGACCAATGCCATCGATTTGCCCGCCATACATCGCCGACCGGTGCAGATTTTTCTCAATAATCTCATGGGTCTTTGCGTTGGTGTGGGTGATTCCACATGACACTTGCCTCACAGAGGTAGATTTGGTGAGAAATGAGAAGAATGCGGGCGACTCATCTCCAGGCTGCGCGTCCAACACATCCCAGCGGATTGTGCGCCCGTCCAGCCGCGGGGGAGTTCCTGTCTTCAACCTTCCCATCGGTAGCTCAAAGCCGTCGAGCCGTGTAGCCAACTTGGTTGACGGTTTGTCCCCCATACGCCCACCTGGCTTTGACACATCTCCAATATGAATAACACCCCTCAGAAACGTACCTGTAGTTAGCACGACTGAAGTTGCTTTTATTTCGGACCTGTCCTCAAGCACGACCCCCCGTACGGAATCGCCCTGCATCAAAAAATCCGTAACCTCGCCTACGACTACATCAAGCGACTCCTGAACTTCAGTGAGAGCAAGCACCGTGTCCCTGTACAATGAACGGTCACACTGCGCCCGAGGCCCCTGTACCGCGGGACCCTTTCGTCGGTTTAGTAACCGAAATTGGATGCCCGCCGCATCTGCCGCGATCCCCATGACGCCACCGAAGGCGTCGATTTCCCGTACAAGATGCCCTTTTCCCAACCCGCCAATCGCCGGATTACAGGACATAATTCCGATACCTGCACGTGCCATTGTAATCAGTGCGGTTCTTGCACCAACCCGCGCGGACATGTGGGCAGCTTCAATACCAGCGTGGCCCCCTCCAATCACAATCACATCATAGTCGTTTTGTTTCACGTGAAACACTCCCGTCATTTTCCAACACAGAAGCTCGAAAAAATCACATCTAGTAAACTCTCGACATCTACATGGCCCAGCATTCTCGCCAACGCATGACGAGCGTTGCGCATGTCTTCTGCCGCCAAGTCAAATGATTCTGATCCACTTTCAACGAGCAACTTCGCAGACCGTACTGCATCCAGCGCGCGGTTCAATTCATCGACATGCCGCTGCCGCGTTGCTAAAGACGCCCTTTGAACCCGATTCTTCAACCTATCGCCGATTTCACCGATCAGTCGATCTACCCCGGCTCCAGTAAGCCCCGAGACGGCAAGTTTGGAAGTACCATTGCTGAGATCCGCCTTACTCATCACCGAGATATCATGGGCGTTCAACGCAACCTCAGGACACAAATCCCCATCTGTCAACAACACGCGCAGATCCGCATCATTCGCACGAGCAATCGCCCGCGCCACACCTAACTCCTCTACCTCATCTTCGGTCTCGCGCAAACCTGCCGTGTCAAGCAACGTTACAGGGATTCCGTCCATGTCCATGTGCACTTCGATTACATCTCGGGTCGTGCCAGCATGTCGAGATGTAATTGAGGCTTCCCGTCCTGCCATCATGTTGAGGAGCGTGGACTTTCCCGCGTTGGGCGGCCCGATGATGGCGACCTCAAACCCTGCCCGGAGACGCTCTGCGAAACGATGCCCGCCAATCTGTTCTGATAAAAGTGTCTCAACACGCGCGAGAAGGTCACAAACCTCCAAAGAAACATCATCAGGAATCTCTTCATCGGCGAAATCCATCGACGCCTCCAGAAGGGCGGCGGCGCGAATCAAATCAGCACGCGTCATCTCGACAAACTGTGTGAATGCTCCTGACACGGTCTGCTGCGCCTGACGGCGTTGCAGCTCTGTTTGCGCCTCAATCAGGTCAGCCAAACCTTCTACCTGCGTCAAATCCATTTTGCCATTGGCCAACGCCCGACGAGTGAATTCACCGGGTTCAGCTTGACGATACCCTGGTATACGCCCCAATTCGGCCTGCACAGCGGCTACGACCGCAACACTCCCATGCAGGTGGTATTCAACCACATCCTCACCCGTAAAGCTGGCAGGCGCGAAGAATTGCAGAACTAGCGCTTGATCCAGCACATCGCCATCCTTCGACGTCAGAGTACGCAGTTCTGCCTGTCGCGCCTTAACACCACGTCCTGTCAGTCTGTAAAGAGATTTTACAGCTTCCGGACCAGATACCCGTACAACCGCAACCCCTGCACGTCCCGGCGCGGTCGCTTCTGCAAAAATCGTGTCCATGTCACCCCACGGCGTGCAACCTTGTACAGGTTAGGTATTCATAGAATCGAAAAAATCACTATTGGTCTTGGTCTGCTTCAATTTTGAGATCAGGAACTCGATCGCATCTGTTGTCCCCATCGGGTTCAGGATGCGCCGCAAAACAAAGGTCTTTGCTAGATCGCCCTTGTCCACCAAAAGATCCTCTTTCCTTGTGCCGGATTTCAGGATGTCGATGGCTGGGAAGACACGCTTGTCCGCAATCTTCCGATCGAGAACAATCTCTGAGTTGCCCGTTCCCTTGAATTCTTCGAAAATAACCTCATCCATCCGGCTACCAGTATCGATAAGCGCGGTCGCGATGATCGTCAGAGACCCGCCTTCCTCGATATTCCGCGCTGCGCCGAAGAAACGCTTAGGCCGTTGCAGCGCATTAGCGTCCACGCCGCCTGTCAGAACCTTGCCTGAGGATGGCACTACGGTGTTGAAAGCTCTACCAAGTCTTGTGATGGAGTCAAGTAGAATGACAACATCTCGTTTATGTTCAACCAAGCGCTTTGCTTTCTCGATAACCATCTCCGAGACAGCGACATGTCGTGTGGCGGGTTCGTCAAAAGTCGAGGAAATCACCTCTCCCTTTACCGAGCGCTGCATATCAGTCACCTCTTCGGGGCGTTCGTCGATCAGCAAAACAATCAAATAGCACTCAGGGTGGTTCTTCTCGATTGAATTGGCAATGTTCTGGAGTAGCACGGTCTTACCCGTTCGCGGAGGCGCTACGATCAGTGAACGTTGGCCTTTTCCAATCGGCGCTACCAGATCAATTATTCGTGCCGAGCGATCCTTTGTTGCCGGTTCCTCAGTTTCCATTTTCAGCCGCTCGTCAGGATATAGCGGTGTGAGATTATCGAAGGCAATTTTGTGACGGGCCTTCTCCGGTTCTTCGAAATTGATCGCAGCAACGCTGGTAAGAGCGAAATAACGCTCGGTGTCATCCGGTGCCTTGATCTCACCTTCAATCGTGTCACCCGTGCGCAACGAAAATTTTCGGATCATGTCCGGTGAGACGTAGATATCGTCCGGCCCTGGCAAGTAATTGGCCTCCGGCGAGCGCAGGAAACCGAATCCATCCTGCAACACTTCCAGAACCCCGTCTCCAGAAATTTCCCAACCCTCATCCGCGCGCTCGCGCAGGATCTGGAACATCATCTCGCCTTTGCGCATGGTCGAAGCGTTCTCGATCTCCAACTCTTCAGCCATGGACAGCAAGTCCTTGGGGCTATTCGCCTTGAGGTCGGACAGGTTCAGACGTTCGGTCGACATGGCACATCACCGACCACGGTCGGCGCCTTTTTCTTTTTCAGATGAAGATGCTGTCCTCGGACGAGGCGCACTTGTTAGCTAAGCGGGTGCGGCAGGCGAGTCAACAAAAGGCTTCAAAATTTCAGAATCACCGAAAAAACGATCACGATCATAAGAACCGTTGGTACCTCATTCATGATCCGATAGGCGCGTCCTGTCCGGGTATTTTCGCCGGCAAGAAACTCCTTACGCCGCAGTCCAAGCCAGTGATGAAACCATGTCATCGCCAGTACCCCTGCAGCCTTACTCCAGGGCCATATGTAGCTCCAATCAACGATCCCGGGCGTGAAGACCATTATCAGTCCCAAGACCCAAGTCGCGATCATCGCAGGGTTCATGATAAGGCGCAGGAGCTTTTCCTCCATCATCACGAATGTTTCATGCGTCTCACCCGCGTTGCCAGCGCGTTCAGCATGATGCACGTAAAGGCGAGGCAGGTAGAACAGCCCTGCCATCCATGACATGACCGCCATGATATGGATCGACTTCACCCATGGATAGATCGTGAAAGCGACGGTGTCCCAGAGAGACATGAATAGCTCCGTATCGTTCAGCCTCCTCTATATAAATTTAAGATAAGAAAAGAAATGATGATGTAATAGGATGGCTGATGTTGGTGGATTATTTGCTTATGCAATAGGTTGTTCACCTGTAGACGTTGACGTGATGAGACCGTGTTTACAGCATGAATATCTTGGAAAACGTATCTCATACATAAGGTTAAGAGTCCTGCAAACCGAAAAAGGATGTGGACAAAGCATTGACAAAGCAAAAGCTGATACACTTGTCCACAGCTGGCTTTTATCCTTGTCCCATGTGTAGAAATGGCGAAGAAGTTGGTTGAGAAGACGGCTTGACAGCCAACGTTTGTGAGAATGGCTATTATGAACCGAGCTGTTCCCACCTCATGCGCAATGTAGCCACAGGTTTTTCCCATGTTCTTCCACATGATACTCGCTTCAGGCTCAGAGATCCGAGCGACCCTGCTGAGAAATGCGGGTCTGAGTTTCGACGTTATGACACCGCGTGTCGATGAAGAAATGATTAAGTCTTCGTTACGCGTCGACGGCGCCTCTCCGCGTGATATCGCCGACTGTCTTGCAGAGACAAAGGCGCGCAAGATCAGTGACAAGAAACCAGACGAGATGGTTCTCGGTTGCGATCAGGTTCTTGATTTGGATGGCAACACGCTTTCTAAACCTCGAACACAAGAGGAGGCCATCGCCCAGTTGACCGGCATGCAAAACGGCCGTCATAACCTTCTCTCGGCCGCAGTGCTTTACCGCGACGGCGAACCACTTTGGCGACACGTTGGGAAGGTGACTTTGCACATGCGCCCACTTTCGCAAAGCTTTCTGGATAGCTACGTTGCTCGAAATTGGGAAAGCATCCGCCATGCGGTCGGAGCTTATAAACTGGAGGAGGAAGGCGTGCGTTTGTTCACGCGGATCGAAGGAGACTACTTCAACGTTCTGGGATTGCCGCTGCTGGAATTTTTGAACTACCTTACCCTCCGTGGAGACTTGGAAAGCTGATGGCGGACAAAATTCCTCTTGCGGCTGTCATAGGACATCCGGTTGCGCATTCGAGATCGCCAAAGGTGCACCAACATTGGCTCGCCACACTTGGCCTGTCCGGATCCTATATTCCAATGGATGTTGCTGCACAGGATCTGGAGAGTGTGGTGCGGATAATGCCAAAAATGGGCTTCGTCGGCGCCAACGTGACGATCCCGCACAAGGAAGCGATCATTGGTATTGCGGATTTGGTGACCGATAGGGCTACCGTGATTGGAGCAGCCAACACACTGATTTTTCGTAAGGATGGCAAGATTCACGCTGACAACACAGACGGTTACGGTTTCATAGAAAACTTGCGCCAGAACGCGCCGGGATGGGATCCGAAGGTAGGCCCGGCCGCCATCCTCGGCGCGGGCGGTGCCGCGCGAGCAGTCATCGCGTCGCTTCTCAATGTAGGTGTGCCAGAAATCATGCTGGCGAACCGCACCCGTGTACGTGCAGAAAAGCTGGCAAGCGATTTCGGACACCGTATAGTTGTGCATGACTGGGTTAAGTCCGGCAACATGATCGACGATGCGGCGTTAGTGGTGAACACAACATCCCTTGGCATGATCGGCAAACCGGACTTGCGTATTCCGCTCGACGGCTTGCGACACGGCATGGTGGTGACCGATCTAGTCTATACGCCACTCAAAACTGGCCTGCTTACCGCAGCAGAGAAAGCCGGGTGCGTTACGGTGGATGGTCTTGGGATGCTTCTTTATCAAGCCGTTCCCGGCTTTGAGCGCTGGTTCGGACAACGACCGGTCGTAGATAGTGCGGCCCGAGCTGCAGCGCTGCGATGAGTTTCACGCTTGGCCTTACCGGATCCATTGGTATGGGAAAATCTACCACAGCCAAGCTATTTACTGAGGCAGGTTGCGAGGTGTGGGACGCAGATGCCGCCGTTCACCGCCTCTATGCGCCGGGGGGCGCCGCCGTTGCGCCATTGCAAGGGCTCTACCCTGAAGCAATCCGTGACGGCGCTGTGAACCGCGATGCGCTGAAGCAAATTTTATCGGAAGACCCAGATGCGCTCAGAACGATAGAAGCTATTGTTCATCCGCTTGTTGGACAAGACCGGGCCGCGTTTCTGGCGCAGGCCAAGTCCGATATTGTGGTTCTGGATATCCCGCTGCTCTTCGAAACAGGTGGTGAGACGCGTGTTGATGCCACCGTGGTTGTCTATGTCGACGCTGTCACGCAGCGCGCAAGAGTAATGGAGCGCGGCACTATGAGCGATGCGCAATTTGCGATGATACTCGCCAAGCAGGTGCCGTCAGATGAAAAGCGAGCGCGTGCGGACTATACAATAGAAACCGATACAATCGACCATGCCCGCGCGCAGGTTGCGGCGGTTCTCGCGGATATAAGGGAGAAAAGACTCAATGCGTGAAATCGTTCTCGATACTGAAACCACGGGTTTCGAGCCTGAGAGCGGCGACCGGATCGTCGAAATAGGCGCAGTGGAACTCTACCAGCATGTGCCTACTGGGCGGACGTATCACCAATACATCAACCCCGAACGTACCATGCCGAAGGAGGCTTTCGAGGTGCATGGTCTGGGCGATGAGTTTCTTGCGGACAAGCCAAAATTCGCAGAGGTTGGGCAGTCTTTTCTCGAATTTGTCCAAGACGCGAAGCTGGTGATCCACAACGCCGCCTTTGACATGAAGTTTCTAAATGCAGAATTGCGCTGGATGGGATTGCCACTGCTTCCATTTGACCAGGCCATCGACACGCTGGAGATCGCGCGCAAGAGATTTCCCGGTTCTCCTGCGTCACTGGACGCTCTCTGCCGTCGCTTTGCAATCGACAACAGCGCCCGGACCTTGCACGGCGCCCTTCTGGACAGCGAAATTCTTGCTGAAGTTTATCTTGAACTCATTGGTGGTCGCCAGCCTGACTTCGCTTTGAGCTTGAAAACCAACGTGCGGTCGGATGCCGTGACGGAGGTCTGGACTGTCCCTCCACGTCCGTCGCCCTTGCCGACGCGCCTCACGGAAGAAGAGCGCGCCGCTCACGAAGCTTTCGTCAAAAAGCTAGGACACGGCGCGCTTTGGTATTCATGATGCAGTAGAGTTTACGCGTCTGCGGCGGGAGCAGCTTCCGTGTCACCCTGTTCCTGCTGACGACGCGCGATCTCGTTGCGGTACATATTCAGGAAGTCGATGTTCTCGAGATTCAGCGGCGGAAAGCCGCCATCACGAGTGATATCGCTGACCACACGGCGCAGGAACGGGAAGATCATGCGCGGACATTCAATCAGCAGAAACGGGTGGAGTTGCTCATCCGGAACGTGCTCGACATGAAAAATGCCAACATAGTCGATTTCCAGCACGAACAGCACATCCTCGGAGCCCTTGGCCTTCGATGTGACGTTGAGCTTGATTGAACTTTCATACTGATTCTCAGCGCTGCGCTTCTTGGCGTCGAGGTTCACCTGCACCTGCACGTCCGGCTGGACATCGGAAGCCGCGCCCTTTTGTGCCATAATATTCTCGAAGGACATGTCCCGGACGAATTGTCCCAGAACACGCATTTGTACCTGTTGCGCTTGTTGCGCCGCGGCAGCTTGTTCGTCAGCCATTTGGAAACTCCGTTAAATCTGTCGCGAATTCCCTAGCAGACCCGTTCGCGACCCTCAATCCTTGGAAGCGTCATTCGCCCAGCCTGAGGGGCCTTTGTGGCGCCGGGGTTCGGGATCGACTTCTTCGAACTCTCCTTCGATGACGGTGTTATCTGTGCGTGACCTATGTCCGGTGTTGTAGGGACCCTGCCCGTGGCCGAAGCTCTGTACTTTCACCCGCTTGCGAACGGCTTGGAAAACAGCAGTGCGCACCGCTGGCACCAGAAGCGCGAATCCCACTGCGTCTGTGAAAAAGCCAGGCGTAAGAAGCAGCGCCCCGGAAAACAGGATCATGGCACCGTGCACGAGTGCTTCGGTCGGGTCCTGAAAATTGGACATTTGGGTGCGAAGCTGTGTTATTGCCAGCAGTCCCTGTTGACGCACAAGATATGTCCCCAAGAGTGCGGTCAGAACCACGATCCCAAGGGTAGACCACAAGCCGATCGCACCGCCAACTTGAATGAATAGGGCGATTTCGATGAGCGGAACGCCGATGAAGGCCAATAAAAGCCACATAGTAAAGTCTCCTTGCGGGGCACAGCCGGTGGACTTGCCCGCTTCCCGCACCTACATAGGGATCAACTGCGAAACTTACCACTTGTGCCTGAAACGAGGTCTCAATGCAAAATTCGCCGCTCTTGCAGCTGCTCGTACTGGCCGGGATTGCCGTTTTCCTGATCCTGCGCCTGAAAAGCGTTCTGGGCACCCGGGAAGGGTTCGAGCGCTCGGAAACGGCGCAGCCACCCGTCGGGCCCAGCCGTCGTCATGATTTCGAAGTGATTGAAGGTGGCCCCGACCATGACGTGATAGATCACGTGGATGAGGGCTCGCCAGAGGCCGATGCGCTCTACGCAATGAAATCTGCGGAGCCGAGCTTCTCCGTAAGCGAGTTTGTCGGCGGCGCCCGGGGAGCCTACGAGATGATTGTAATGGGCTTTGAACGTGGTGCCCTTGACGAGATCAAGCCGTTTCTTGCCGATGACATCTATGAAACCTTCAAAGACGTCGTTGAGGCGCGCGAAGAGCAGGGCCTGACAATCGACGCCGAGTTTGTTGGCGTACGCGAGGTCAAGGTCGTCGGTGCGACCTATGACGAGGACAGCCAAGAGGCAGAGATCGCGATTCGGTTCCTTGGCGAGCTGACATCCGCTGTGCGCGACGCAGATGGCAAGATCATTGAGGGCAGCGCGACCGAGATCAAGCGCCAGAAGGACACATGGGCCTTTGCGCGCCGTATGGGCACGGACGATCCCAATTGGTTACTGGTATCCACAGACGCCTGATTCATGGCCTGTATTATGGCCTATGTACGGCAGCCTTGTTCTTCGGCATGACTTCCACGTCGGCTGCCGAAGAACCCAACGTGCAGAACACGATCCTGTCCTTCTCCGATCTTGATGGTTGGCAAGGCGATGACCATGCCTCTGCTCGCGACGTATTCTTGGTTACTTGCCGTGATCGGCGTGAAGCCGATTGGCAAGCGCTTTGTGCCGCGGCTGAAGACATACCGGATGCGCGGCAATTCTTCGAGTTGTTTTTCCGCCCGGTCCTGATTGAGGACGGGCAGGAGATGCTCTTCACGGGCTATTTCGAGCCGGAACTGAGCGGTTCACGAACACGTTCGAGCCGATTTCGACACGCTGTCTACCGTGCCCCGCCCGAGTCTGCGAACAAGCCTTGGTTGACACGGCGGCAGATCGTTGAGGGAAACTTCCTCGCGGGCCGGGGCTTGGAGATTGCTTGGGTTGATGACCCGGTGGAGTTGTTTTTCCTTCAAATCCAAGGGTCGGGGCGCATACGGCTCACCGATGGCGGTGTCATTCGGGTGGGGTACGGCGGCAATAACGGGCATGCGTACCGCTCTATCGGACGCGAAATGGTCCGTCGCGGGCTCCTGCAATCCCATCAGGCGAGCGCCCGGTCGATCCAGAATTGGGTGCGCCGCAATCCCGCAGCAGGGAAGGAATTGCTGTTTCACAACCCCTCCTTCGTGTTCTTTCGAGAAGTGAACCGGGTACCGGCCCATCTGGGACCGCTTGGCGCGATGAATCGATCGATCACCGAGCTACGCAGTATTGCCGTCGATCCGCGCTACACCCCTCTTGGAGCCCCGGTCTGGATCGAGAAGGATGGCTCGGACCCGATGCGCCGTCTGATGATTGCACAGGATACCGGCTCTGCGATCAAGGGCGCACAGCGCGCGGATATCTTCTTCGGAACTGGCGATGAAGCTGGTCGGCTCGCGGGCCGTCTGAAAGATACCGGCCGCATGGTCGTACTCCTGCCGATCCAGCGCGCCTATGCACTCTTGCCGGGGAGCGGCCTATGAGTGGCCGCAAGCCCCGTAAGGACGAACTTGAGCTTTGGTCGCGCGTGGCACAGACGGCGCGGGCGATACCGAAATCACAGAGTACGCCGGAGTATACGCCGCCGCCAAAACTCCGGGCGGCGTCCACAGCGGCTCCCGAGCCGCATGGTTCCGAGAAACGCTTCAAGCTCACCGGACGCGCAGGGCAAATGGCCCATGATCTTGTGCCTGAAGTCACCGAACGCCTGTCCGGACAACCGGTCCGCATGGACCGCAAGACGTTTCGAAACCTGCAAAGGGGCAAGATGCGGCCTGACGCGCGCATTGACCTCCACGGGATGACCCTCGAGCGCGCTCACTCGGCGCTGACCCGTTTTATTCTGTCCGCTCATGTGTCCGAGAAACGTCTCTTGCTGGTGATTACTGGTAAGGGCAAACATCGCGACACGGGCGGCCCGATCCCTGTGCGCCAGGGTGTTCTGCGACATCAGGTGCCCGAATGGCTGCGCTTGCCGCCGCTGTCGACAGCGGTGTTGCAGGTCACGACGGCCCATGTCAGCCATGGCGGGGCCGGTGCCTATTACGTGTATTTGCGCAAGTCCCGATAGCTAGGAACGCCGCTGCGGTATGTCAGAATGCCAAGGCTCATGCAGGCGGTTGCGACAAGGAAAAAGGACGCAACGCCAAGATATTGCATCTCAAGGCCCAGTCCCAGATCGATCAGCGCACCGGTCAGCAGTGGCCCGAGTGCTGAGCCCAGAACCATCACGGCGGCGGCCATCGCCTTGATCGCGCCCATATGCCGAGTGCCATAGAACTCAGCCCAAAACACATTCGGCAATGTAGAATTCGCTCCTGCGGTAAGAGCAAGGCACGCAAACCCGATGGCGATCACACCAGAGCCCTGAGAAAATGAGAAGCACAAGAAAGCCGCGACCATCGGCAATTGATAGAGAGGCAGGGTCCGCGCGCTGCCAAACCGATCCACCAGCCAACCCGACGCGATCATCGCCGCGACCGACACGGCAGTGTAAAGGGGGAACATCGATACCAGCGCAAGCTGACTCATCCCCTTGGTCTCTGCGAAATACGCATGATGGAAAAAGAACGCCGTGTTGAACGCGGAGGGTCCGAGAAGCGCGGGGATCATCAGCCAAAACAGCGGATGTGCAAGGACCTGTCCTCGGCTCCAAGGCCGATCCTGCATTCCGAGTGTGGCCCGACTTTCGATGTCATGCCGCGGGTTTCGCTCGGCTTTCAATGCCCAGAAGAGATAGGGCAGGCCCGCGCAGGTGATCAGCGCGGCAGCAAGCCACAACAGCCGCCAGTCGAGCACCGCCATAAGGGCCACGAAGAGTATCGGAAAAACCAGTTCGCCGACTGTGAACCCCAGAGTGCACACCGCAAGGGCGCGCCCGCGCGTTGCGACAAACCAGCGCGACATCGCGACTACAGCCACATGGCTCGCCATGCCCTGCCCGAAGAAGCGCAGCAGGCAAACCGAAAGAACCAGAAGGGCAGGCGCGGCATTGAACGCCATGAACAGGCACGCACAAAAGAGCCCGATGAGCACAGCAAGCCCAAGAGAGCGGGTGCGGAACCTGTCGGCAAGCCCGCCCGCCCAAACCATCACTGCAGCCGATACGCCCGTGCCCAGCGCGTAAATGCCGCTCCATTCGCCATGGCTAAGGTTGAAATCATGGCGGATCGGTTCGGAAAAGAGTGAGATGAAGAAGGTCTGCCCGAACGAGGACAGGAAGGTGAGAAGCGCGCCCGCGCTCAGCCAGCGGGCGTTGCCCCGGATGAATTCGACCGTGTTCACCTGCGGCCTGCGACCGGGGTAACGGACATGGCGCGCCCGATGACGCGGGCGCTTCCAAGTAAAGATGCAGTTGCGGCGGTGTCTCCTGCGAGAAAGTCACTGTCAATGGAACGGATACCGCGCAAGAGCCGGAGCAGGTCAGGGGATGTGCCCGGCAAGAAGTGGTTGGCGCGATCACCGCCTTCGAACGCGGTCACGTCGATGAAGAGGATTGGCAGATCGTCCACGCGACTGAGATCGGAGATATTTCCCAGACGTTCCTCTTCCCCCCGAGCCAGTGCCGAGATGTTAAGCAGGCGGTCTCGTTCGGACTTGAAAATGATGAAGGGGTCTGGCCAGTCCTCGAAATGCGCGGTTTGCGATCGGAATACGTCGATCCCCACGTCGGGCGACATAAGCACGACCGCCTCGAGCGATTCCGCGCTCCAGCCCGGATCTGTCAACTCCATCTGCCGCAAGACTTCCATGACCAGTCGGCCTCCCATGGAATGGCCGATCAGAGTGATGCGCCCGCCAGCGACAGCACGTTCCAATATCCGCAGCAGATCGGCCAGCCCATCCCGCGCAAAGAGCGCGCTTTCGGCATCGTACTCATAACCCAGTGGATTGCCACGGCTTGGCCATGAATAGGTGACGACGGGCCCCGCCCGCTCCGTGTCGACGGCCATTTGTGCGATCCTGAAGACAGTGTCGGAGAAACTATTGTTAAATCCGTGCACGAAGACGGTCACATCGCGTCGATTTTTTCGTTGGGCAGCGCGGATGTCCCGTGCCAGCGCGGCCTGAAAGTCGGCAGGCGATGGGTATCGCGTCATTTGCGCGAGAGCAAAATCACGCTCTGGCTTCGGAGTTGCGCCGCCATCGGAGATTTGCCCTGGTATCCGGTTGGGTGGCAGGCTGACGGTGACGTCCAGCAGATCAAGGCTGTCAGAGCGCCCGATCCCATAGTGACCATCGTGAAACTCCCGTGTCGTACCCACATACACCTTACGGCCCTCGCCGACGGTGAGAGCCTCAGGCACCAGAGGTGCTTCGATCCGGTCGGCGCAGGCGGTGAGCAGAACAAGGCCGGAAAGGAGGATGGCGCGCATTGGCGGGTGGTTCTCTGGGATCAAGACCTTACAAGCGTAAACGGCTTCCGGCAGCGATACCAGATCAGAGCACGTAGCGCGACAGATCGGCGGATTTGGTCAATTCACCCAGATGGGTGTCGACAAAGGCGGCGTCCACGGTGACTACCTCCCCGGCCCGGTCGGGCGCGGTGAAGGACAATTCCTCGAAGACGCGTTCCATAACCGTGTAAAGCCGCCGAGCACCAATATTCTCGATCGAATGGTTAACATCCGCTGCGATCTTTGCGAGCGCCGCGATCCCGTCCTCGGTGAATGCCACCGCCACGTCCTCGGTGCCCATCAAGGCGGTGTATTGCCGGGTCAGCGCGTTGTCGGTCTCGGTGAGGATTCGCACGAAGTCCTCTTCGGTGAGTGCCCGGAGTTCGACGCGAATCGGCAAGCGACCCTGCAATTCCGGCAGCAGATCGGATGGCTTTGCGATATGGAACGCGCCCGAGGCGATGAACAAGATGTGGTCGGTCTTCACTGGCCCATGCTTTGTGCTCACTGTCGTGCCTTCAATGAGGGGCAGCAGGTCGCGCTGCACCCCTTCACGACTCACTTCCCCGCCACGCGCGTCTTGCCGCGTTGCGACCTTGTCGATCTCGTCGAGAAACACGATTCCGTTTTGTTCGACAGCCTCAAGCGCTGCGCGGTTCACCTGCTCATCGTCGAGCAGTTTATCGGCTTCCTCTCCGATCAGGATGTCGTAGCTGTCCGCAACGCTCAAACGCCGCTTCACGGTCCGTCCCTGGAAGGCTTTTCCGAACAGATCGCCAAGGTTCATTCCGCCCATGTTCATCCCCGGCTGACCGGGAATTTCCATCATCGAAAAGGGGCTTGAGGTATCGGCGAGTTCCAGATCGATCACTGTATCGTCAAGCTCCCCGGCTTTGAGCTTCTTTCGGAACATTTCCCGTGTGGCCTCACGCGCCTCGCTTCCGGCGATGGCGTCAATTACCCGTTCTTCAGCGGCGGCATGGGCCTTGGCCTTGACGTCCTCGCGCATCTGATCGCGGGTCATCGCGATGGCCGCATCCACCAGATCGCGCACGATCTGCTCCACGTCACGGCCCACATAACCGACCTCGGTGAACTTGGTGGCTTCTACCTTGATGAAGGGCGCACGTGCGAGCTTGGCCAGGCGGCGGCTGATCTCGGTCTTGCCGACCCCGGTCGGCCCGATCATCAGGATATTCTTAGGATAGACCTCGTCGCGCAGATCGTCGCTGAGTTGCTTGCGCCGCCACCGATTCCGCAGCGCGACCGCCACGGCGCGCTTGGCATCCTTTTGTCCGATGATAAAGCGGTCGAGCTCCGAAACGATCTCGCGCGGTGTCAGGTCAGTCATGCGGAGATCTCCTCAACCGTCAGGTTTCCGTTTGTATAGACACAGATATCGGCAGCGATGGCCATCGCGGCGCGGGCGATCTCCTCGGCGGATTTTTCTGTTTCCATCATCGCACGCCCTGCTGCCAGAGCGTAGTTTCCGCCCGAGCCGATGGCGGTCACATCGTGCTCCGGTTCCAGAACGTCGCCGGCCCCGGTGATCACCAGCATGTCCTTGCCGTCCGAGACGATCAGCATGGCTTCCAGCTTTTGCAGGTACTTGTCGGTGCGCCAATCCTTGGCAAGTTCCACGGAGGCCCGCGCCAGTTGCCCCGGCGTGGCTTCGAGCTTGGCTTCAAGCCGCTCCAGAAGCGTGAAGGCATCTGCGGTTGATCCGGCAAACCCGGCAACAACGTCATAGCCGCCGGGTGAGAGCCTCCGAACCTTGCGCGCGCTGCCCTTGATAACGGTCTGCCCCAGTGAGACCTGTCCATCCCCCGCGATCACCACCTTGCCGCTTTTCTTCACACCAATGATGGTTGTCCCATGCCAGCCGGGGAAGTCTGTCTCTGCCATCGTTCGGTCCTTCCTTGTCTTGCTCCGCTATATGGACCCGGTGTCCCAGACCCGCAAGGGACGACCCCGCCTCGCCCAATCGCGCGTCTTCTGACACCCAAAGCGCATAGGCTCACGACGCATCTCACAAACCCCGCTTCGGATCTCAGGTTCAGGGAGGCCCCGGGTGAAGCGTGAGACAGTCATTTTCGATTCAGATCAGCCGCAACCAAGAAAGCCTATGCCCACGTCAGAAGTCGGGCACGCTCAGATTTTCCTTGAAAAGGGTTTGCGTGCTTCGGCGCACGGGCGCAGCCAGATCCACATGAAAGCTCCGGCCACACCGCAGGGCCTCGTGTTTCGCCTGGTCTATCAGCACCCCTTCTGGCAGATTGAAAAGACCGAGGAGCGCTGAGAGTGGGTCTTGGCGCGGGCGCTGCGACGCTCCAGACGGGCTGGATGGAGACCGCCCTGCCCGCGTACCACGCGGTGGTAGCGATGAACTCGGCGGCGGTGTTCAACGGGCTTTTTCCGGCAAGCCGTTCTTCCTTTTGGCAAAAATCGACTTTCACCATATCTCCCAACGAAAAACGCCCGCCGGATTGGCGGACGCTTTGGAGTCTTCCAAGCTAAAGCCGTGTGCCAAGTACTTGCACTGGTTTTACCAACGGATGTCGATCAATTCAGGTCGCCCGGAGGCAGATTCGCGACCGGGTTGTCCCGTTTCGGGTAGCTTTAGATCGAGTCTTCAATCCAGCTTTGCAGAGCCGCTTTCGGCTTTGCACCAGCCATATTCGACACGACTTCACCATTCTTGAACACGAACAGCGCCGGAATGCCGCGGACGCCCATCTGGGCGGGCGAGTTGGGGTTTTCGTCGACATTCACTTTGACGATCTTGACCTTGCCTTCCATTTCGCTGGAAAGCTCTTCCAGAGCCGGGCCGATTTGCTTGCAAGGCCCGCACCACTCGGCCCAGAAATCTACCACTACGGGGATGTCGGAATTGCGCACCTCGGCGTCGAAGGTGGCGTCTGTCACGGAATGAGTGGCCATCGGGGCTCTCCTGCTAGGCGTTGTCTGAGGATCAAAACCTATGAACCCGGCCCTCCGAGGTCAAGCGCTGAGCAGCGCGCGAGGGCGTCGTTCACCACACTGTGTGGTAGCGTCATATATGTTGCGGTGCGGGTCCACAAAACACCGGTCTCTATATCGTGCCCGGGGTAGATGTCCTGCAACAGTGCCGCATAGGCGCCCATCTGACGCAGAATTGCTTCCGGGGTTTGATAGGGTGTGTCCGGGACAGTCATGTTCGTCTTATAGTCCACGACCGTAACGCGGCGCTCCGACACGATCAGCCGGTCGATCACGCCCATGACCTCATGCCCGTGGATGGACCCACTCACCGCAACCTCCGCCAATGTGTCCGGCGCGAAAATCCAGCGCAGGTCAGGCGCGCTAAGAACGCGTTTTACCTCGTCCCGGCTCTCGGCGATGAGGATGTCGGGCAGGTCCGGCGGTGGCTCGGTGGCCGCGATGCGCGTGGCCCATGTCGCTTGCGGCAGGACGGAGAGCGTTTCGAGCAATGTGTGCACATAGCTGCCCCGCGACGCGGCCAAGGCCTCGGGCAGTCCGCCCGGTGCAGGCAGGGCCTTCGCGCCGCCGAGATCCGAGGGGGAGATCGGCTTGCGCCGTTCCGGCGGGTTGGTCACCGGCTGTTCGAAGAAAGCCGCGAGGTCGGGTGGCGGCGCCGGAGGCTCGACGCGTTCCTCCGCTGCGGGCAGGCTCCAGTCGCCGGTCTCGAAGCGCAGCCCCGGCCCCTGCGCAAAGCTCTCGCTTCGCGCACCAAGCGCGGTCATCGCAGCCTCGACACGTTGGTGCCAGTCCTCACCGGTCGGGCCTTGATCGCCGGCTGCTGCCACGACGAGCCATTTCTCGGCCCGGGTCATCGCCACGTAGAGCAGCCGCAATCGTTCCTGTCTCTGGTGCTCCTTGGCGGCCTCGAGCATGTTGCGGACGTGCTCGGGCTGCGCCTCGCTCTTTGGCCGCCAGACCGGGGCACCGCTGTCCTCAAGGACCTCGTCACCGATCTTGATGTCCCGCTTGCCGCAATCGGGTAGATAGACGATGGGCGCTTCGAGCCCCTTGGCACCGTGCACTGTCATCACTCGAATCAGATCGTCCGTGCTGCTGATCTGCCGTTTGATTTCCAACTCGTCCGCTTGCGCCCAGACGAGGAACCCGGTCAGGCTTGGCACTGTACTGCGCTCATAGGCCAGCGCTTGCCCAAGAAGCGCGTCGATACCGTCTTGCGCTTCCGGCCCCAGCCGCGCGAGCAACTTTGCGCGCCCTTTGTGCCGCGTGAGGATGCGTTCGAGCAGGTCGTAGGGTCGCAGGAAGTCCGCCTGATTGCGTAGATCCTGCAGCATCGCGAGCGTATCGGGATAGCGCTCCGGCGCCTTGCGCAGGGTTTGCCAAAGATGTGGTTCGGCGCGGCCATGGGCGAGTTGGAACAGATCCCGCTCGCTCCAGCCGAAAAGCGGCGAGCGCAGGCAGGCGGCGAGCGACAGGCTGTCATCGGCGGTGGCCAGAAAGGATATCAGCGCGAGCAGATCGCGCACGGCAAGCTCAGCCCCGACCCGCAGCCGGTCTGCACCTGCGATTTGCAACTGGAGCGCCTTGCAGGCCCGGATGATCTCATGAAACAGATCCGAGCGTCGCTGCACGAGGATCATGATGTCGCCGGGCCGTACTTTGCGCATAAAAAATGCGCTGGTGTCTGGGTTGCGCTCCGGCAATCTGCCGTTTTTCAGCAGCCCGTCGATGTCTTCGGCAATCTGCCGCGCGAGGATGACACTTTGATGAGTCTCTCCGCGCCGATCCACCGGATCGGTCCAGTGGCTTTCTGTTTCGTCCTGTGTTTTGGGCACAACTGGCCAAAGATCGACGCGTCCCGGCATAGCGCCATGAAAGGCCTTGTGCCCATCTGCTCCGGTGAACCCCGCGCTGACCTGCCCGTCAAAGGTCTGATCGACCACTTGCAGGATCGCAGGTGCAGACCGGAACGAATGGGCCAGAGTCCGGTTCTGGAACGCGGCGCCGACCGCTGCGATCTTTGCTCCGAACTCGGCTTGCATCTCGTCGAAGGCGCGCGGATCGGCACCTTGGAACGAATAGATCGATTGCTTTTTGTCGCCGACCACGAAGAGCGTGCGCTGCGCCTCGGTCTCCACGCCCTGCCCGGCGGTGAATTCCTGCGTGAGCTTGCGGATCACGTCCCATTGCGCCGGGCTGGTATCCTGCGCTTCGTCCACGAGCACATGACTGATCCCGCCATCGAGTCGGTAGAGCACCCAGTCGGCGACCTTGGGATCGGTGAGCAACGCGCGGGTGCGTAGGATCAGATCGTCGAAATCGAGCCAGCCGCGGGCTTGCTTGGCGGCGGTGTAGTCGCGCAGAAAAACCTGCGCAAAACGATGCAGCACCCATGTGCGCCGGGCAAGCTGATCACGTAGCTGGGCCTCATGCGCTGTGCGTGACCGCTCTGCGAGCGCTTCGATCAATGGCAGATCGGCTCCCAGTGCAGCGGCGGTTTTCTTTGTCGCAAGGGATTTCTTCACCGCGCGCGGCGGCCCCTGCACCAAAAAGGCTTCCGCGAGTATATTCAATACGTTGTAATCGAGCGTCTTGATCGACTGAAGGGCTGCGCCGATCTTCTGATCGGTGGAGCTACCGGCCAGATAGATCGGCACTGCGCGCTCCAGCAATTCAACCTCGCCGCCAGTGAACAGAATGGACGTCGGGTCGACCAGATCGAACTGCGCCGCGATGTCCTCCCAGTCCCGCGCAGCGCTGAAAAGCTCGCGCCGCTTGAGCAAACTTGCAGCGAGCGCGTCCACCGATGCGCCGGTATATTCGGTCAGAAGATCGACCACGACAGCCCCGTCCGGCCCTTCGATCAGCGTGTCGATCACCTCTGCGCGCAGCAACTCGGCAGCGCGATCCTCAATCTCAGTGAACTGCGGATTGACCCCGGCCTCCAGCGGAAACCGCCGCAAGAGCCCGGCGCAGAAGGCGTGGATGGTCTGGATTTTCAGCCCACCGGGCGTTTCGATAGCGAGCGCGAAGAGCGTGCGGGCACGGTCGAGGAAATCGGGCGCAAAATCGCGCCCCGCGCCGAGCTTTTCCAGCTCTGTTCGCAATACGCCATTCTCCAGCATCGCCCATTCCCCGAGCCGCGCAAAGAGCCGGTTTTGCATCTCCGACGCGGCGGCCTTTGTGTAGGTCAGGCACAGGATGTTTTGCGGATCGATCCCATCGAGAAGGAGCCTCGCCACCCGGTCGGTGAGCACGCGCGTCTTACCCGAGCCGGCATTGGCTTCGAGCCATGTGGAGACATCGGGCCGCGCAGCGGCCAATTGCGCTCGGGTGGCCTCGTCCGGCGTGAACCTGTCTGGCCCGGCGGTCATCCCACATCCTCCGGTTTGGGCGGGTCCGAGGCGTCCCATTCTCCATAACGAGCGAGATGGTCGTAGTCGCCGCTTTCCTTTTCCGTCTTCAGCATTCGCCGCGAGGTAAAGTGCTGTGCGGGATCGAGATAGGCTGTGATCAGTGTCACGAGCCCTGCGAGCACGTCTGCGGCAGGTTCCTCATCCAGCGGCGCAGATACTTCCTTGGGGTTCGATCCAAGCCCGATATAGGTTGCCGTTCGAACCGGCACCGGACCGAGGGCTTTGATCCCACCCTCCTCGAGGATCGCGGCTTCGAGCAGTAATTGCTTGTCGAAATGGGTCTGTTCACCTTTGCTCGGCGGGCTCCCGCTCTTGTAGTCGTAAAGCCGTACGCCGCTACTGTCCGCCAGTCTGTCGATTCGGTCGGCGATGCCGGTAAGGCTGCCACCCACCGTCTCCAGCGCGATCTTGCCCCGCGCATCGGCCTCGAAGAAGGCTGGAATGCTGTCGGCACGGCGTCGGGTTTCCTGCGCAAGGAACCAATCGGTCACACGGGCCAGCCCCGCGCGCCATTGCGCGCGCGCAGTGGGCCATGGCACGCGCTCGATGAGCACCGCGTCGGCAACGCTAAGAAGATGCTCAGGCGTCAGCAGGTCGGGAGCGGCAACCGTGTCTCGGATGAATCGCTCCATGATGTCATGGATGATGATCCCCCGGATCGGCGCATCGGGTTCCTGCACCAGCGTTTTCAGCGGGCGCAGCTTCAGGCAGTGCTTGGCATAGATGGCGTAGGGGTCGCGGATCAGCCGCTTGATCTCGGTGACCGAGAAATCCCGGGGGCGTGCGACGACCGGCGGGCGCGGCGCGGCGCGGGGGGCAGGGTCCACCCGCTCGACCGCCTCGAAAAGCGTGGCCCGGTCGCGCCAGGCTTTTCCGCGCGCGACCATCGCCTTGTAGGCTTCGTCTCCTCCCCGTCCGGGCGTGCCGCGGACAAGGTTCTTCAGCCGGTTGATCCAGCGCGAGGGGACAGTTTCGGCATCGTCGATTTTCGTGGCGCGGGTGATCCAGACCTCCCTCGCGCAGGCGGCCTGCTGGAAGTCATGGGCGGCGAGCCCGATCTTGCGGTCGGGCAGGAGCAGCCCGGCCTGATGGCGCATTTTCCTGTTGAGCCATGGGTCGGCCTGCATCGCCTCGGGCCAGATGCCATCATTGAGACTGCCCAGAATGACCAGATCGGCGCCCTGAACGCGCGCCTCCAGCGTGCCCCAGATCATCACGCCGGGATGCGGCGAGTCGCGGTCTCGGATCACGTCATCCTGCAAGACTCCGTTCAGCAGGGCGGCGAAGTCCCGCGCCTCCATCTCGCCGCCGTGCTCGGCACTGCCCTCCAGCTTGGCGAGCGCCGCGCGCGCCTTTTCTCCGGCGGTTTTGTCCCAGAGCTCGCCGCTGCCCAAAGGCCCGCCCGCGCAGAGCGCTTCGGCCATGCGCCGGAGCGGTGCTAGCCAATCGCCCAGCGTCCGCGTTTCTCTTGCGGGCTCGAAAGGCAGCGTGTCGCAGAGCCACGCGCCCCACGTCTCAATCCCGTCCGGAACTCCCTTGCGCCCAGCGGCTTTCGCGACCATCTCGCGCAGCCGCGTGGCATCAGGGTAGGGAATGCTGTCCGCGCGCAGAAGGTCTTCGAGGATTTGCGTGAAAAGCCCGTGATTGGGCGCTGAGTCGCCGGACTGCGTGAGCGGATGCTTGAGCAGCGTCAGCAGAAGTTCCGCATCCAGCCGCTGGAGGAACATCTCCGCCACATGCCGCAGAAGTCGTCCCGGCGGCGAGAGGTGGAGCGGGCGGCCCGCGCTGTCATCGGGTTCGATGTTCCACTGATCGAGCGTTGCCGCGACCTGCCGGCTCAGCATCCGGTCGGGCGTGATGAGGGCGGCTGTTTGACCGGCCTCGATCGCCGCGCGCAGCCGCATCGCAATGCAAAGCGCCTCCTCGCGTTGATGTTCAGCCTCCAGCAGAGTCACTCCCGCCAATGCGTCGGGCAGATCGGGCAGGCTTCCGGCTTCCCGCAGCCACGCATCGGTGACCGGCGCCGGGCGCATGGCCAGCGAAACCACCTTTGCGCGGTCCTCCGCCACATTGGGCACCGCGTGCCAGACCGGCACCTCCCCCGGTGATAGCTCCAGCCGGTTCAGAAGCCGAGCGTAGCGGAATTGCGGATGGTCTTCCCCGGTGAGTGCGTTTTGCAGCCGCTGCCAGACGGCGTCCGGCATGTGCGGATCGAAGCCGGGCAGCACGACCGCGCCCTGCTCGAGCCGTGCGATGGTGTCCATCAGAAGCGCCGTGGTTCCCCGCGAGCCGGTCGAGCCCGCGAGCAGAACCGGGTGCGCTGGAGGCTGCACGGCCCATTGCGCAATGAGCGCCTCGACCACGGCCCGTTGCCGCGCCTCGGCATCCATTCCGCTGCTGACCTTGCTCACATAGCCATGCGCGACGCGGATCAGTTCCTTCGCAAAGGCCCAATGATCGGACTGATCGCTCACATCCAGCGCGGCGATGTCCTCCGGACTGACCCCCTCGCCCTGCATCTCATCCATGAGCGCCGCAAGGCTCTCGCAGAGCGGATAGAGCGCGGCTCGCGGCCCCAGATCGGGCCTTCGGTCGAGCACCGGCCGGATGAGTTCCGCGAGTTGCAGGAGCCGCTCCTGCTTGGGCCGGGATGGCGGCACCGGGTGCTCCAGAAGGCTGTCGATCCCGGTGAGCAGCACGATCCGCGGTTGCAGAAGGGCGGGCCCGTCCAGAAACAGGCGCTCGATGCGCCGCGCCATCCGCGAGGTATTGACGATGAGTGTTACCCGCGCCAGCGCCTCGGGTGGTGCCCCGGCATAGCGTGCGCGCAGCCCTGCGACGAGCGCTGCGGCAAAATCAGTGCCGAGCGGTTGCATCAACACGTTCGCCTGACTGCTCATGCCGTCCCCTCCAACACCGCCTCGGCGAGCGCGATCCCGCCGGGATGGCCCACATCGCACCACTGGCCTGGATAGAGCGTGCCGAAACACCGCCCGCTGTCGATCAGCAGGTCCCAGAGCAGATTGAGCGAAAAGGCGTCGGACCCGATTTCGCCGAGACGGTCGGTCTTTACGATCTGCACCCCGCCATAGATGGCGCCGGGCCCGCGCGTCACCCGGCCCTCGGCGCCGATCTCGAAATCGCCCTTGCTGGCGGTGCCCAGCGCCTGCTCCGGCGCGACGCAGACCAGCAAGGCATCCATCTGCTCAGGCTCCCAAAGCGATAGCGCCAGTGCGACCGGGTTCGGCCCGCGCCAGATCGCATCGGGGTTGATCGTGACGACGGGACCGTGCCCGAGCAGTGGCAGCGCCCCGAGCAGCCCACCCCCGGTATCGCGTATCCGTGGGCTCTCGCGCAGGGTCTGGACTTCACTCCCCGCCAGATGCGTTTCGAGCGGTTCGGGAAGGTAGTGCAGGTTGCTCACCACCCGCCGCACGCCAGCCTGTCGCAGATGGTCCCGCGCATGGTCGATGAGCGGCCGCCCAGCGACCGGGATCAGCGGTTTGGGCAGCGTGTCGGTCAGGGGCCGCATCCGCGTGCCGAACCCGGCTGCGAAGATCATGCCGGGGAGGGTGTCGGACATGCGTTTGCGATCCTTGCTATATTGGACGTAGTCGGGGCGGGCAGGGCGGCGCATAGGAAGGCGGTGAGCCCCGCTTCGCCGAGCTGCGCAAGATCATGGGTCACATGCCCCCAGACCCGCGGAAGAAGCGATAGGTAATGTGGCTTGCCATCGCGCAGACAGAGACGTGCGAAGACCCCGAGGATGCGCAGGTTCCGTTGCAGCCCGAGCGCGTGATAGGCGGCGCGGAACGGCGCGTCGTCCCGCCCGGTGGCGGCGATGTAGCGCGAGAGCATGGCCTCCGCGAGCGCCGGGGACACGTCGCGCCGCGCGTCCTGCAGGATCGAGACCAGATCATAGGCCGGATGACCGCGCATTGCGTCCTGAAAGTCGAGCAGCCCGACCCGCGCAACGCCCTCCCGCTCCGGTAGCCAGATCAGGTTCTCGGCGTGGTAGTCACGTTGGATGAGGCAGGTCAGTTCTGCGTCCAGAGGGACCAGACGTGCGCGCATCCGGTCCCGGATTTCGGCGGCCTCGGCGGTGCTTTGCTCTCCCGTAACCCCCTTGCGGTACCAGATGGCGGCAAGGCTCGCCATCTCCGCCAGCATTGCGGCGTCATAGGCGGGCAGATCGGCGGGGGGTGGGCAGCGATGCAGCGCGACCAGCAGATCGGTCGCTGCGGCATAGAGCGGGGCCTCCTCCTGCCCGGCCTCGAACAGTCGTGCGAAGATCCCGTCGCCGAAATCCTCGATCATCAGAAAGCCGTCCTCCGCGTTCTGCGCGAGGATCCGGGGTGCGCTGAAACCGTTCTGCGACAGGTAGCGGGCGATGCGGGCAAAGGGGCCGATGTCCTCGCCTTTCTCGGGCGGCGCGTCCATAACGAGCGCGCTGGTCTTCGAGCCGCTCAGGCGGTAGTACTTCCGGTTCGACGCGTCGCCCGCGATGAGCCGCATTGGGCGGTTTCGCCAGCCCGGCTGCGTGTCTGCGAAGGCGCGGGCGGCTCGCTGGCGCCTGTCGGATCCGTTTTTCCGTTGCTCAGACATGCAGCGACTCCAGTCGCCGGGCCCAGTGATCGTGCGCCGCACTGGTGGCGGAGATCTCGCGCGTCTCTTCAGTCTCGCCCATGGAGAAATGCAGCGTGAGCGCGGTCGCCGGAGTATCGGGGCCGAGGCGATCCGGCCATTCGATCAGACAGATCGCGCTTTCCATTGCATCCTGCAATCCGGTCTCCACGATCTCGTCCGGGCCGCTGAGGCGGTAGAGATCGGCATGCCAGATCGGTCCGCGGCGGGTCTCGTAGGTTTGCACCAGAGTGAAGGTGGGCGAGGGCACGTCTTCGGGCGGGTCTTGCAGAGACTGGATGAGGCTGCGCGCAAAATGGGTTTTTCCGGTGCCGATATCGCCGTCGAGCAGCACCGTATCGCCGGGTCGGAGCACCCGCCCGATGGACTGTGCGAAGTCAGCTGTGTGCGCGGCGGAGCGCGAGGAAAACCGCAAGAGAATGGGCTGCATAGCGGGCTCACAGTATCGCGCCGTGTTGCAGCATCAAGAGGAGAAGAGGAAATGCAGGTCAGGTTTCGCCCGGCTGTGGGGCAGCGGGGGCCGGGCGCAGCGCCGGGCGTTTGAATTGCACCATCGTGCCGTTCGAGGACATTGGCACTGCGTCCATCACCAATGCCTCGCCGGCCTTTGTCTCCAGAGGAATCGACCAGCCAGTCCGGTCTCTGAGATTGAGTACGAAGTCGCGGATGTCCGGCAGGGCGGGCGCGGGCTTGCAATCCTCGGTCCAGTTGCGCAAGCAGTCTGCGATGGTCACATCCGCGAAGCTGCTTTCCGGGTCGACTTGCCAGAGGTCGCGATAGGCTTGGTTGGACAGGGCCAGAACACCGTCGGGGGAGAAAACGGCGACAGCGGACTCGATGTTGTCGAGAACAGATTTGCCAAGCTCAAGCTCAGCCCGAAAACGGCGGGTCAGGGAGACCTCGGCGCTGATGTCCTCGATCAGGAAGGCAATGGCCCCATCAGGATGCGGCCGCCCGGTGACGCGATAAGTCCGGCCCGAATCGAGCGTCCATGTCTCGCTATAGCGCCCGTCGGCGGCGGCGGCCACGAGATCGGCGATTTGCTGGCGCCACGAATTGTAGTTCTTCGGCTCTGGCATCAAACGCCGGTTGCGTAGTTCGTCGAAGAAGGAGAGCAGGTTCGGACGTGAGCTGAGGAAGTCGGCGCCCAACCCGGTGAGGTCGATGACGGCTGGGTTAAAAAGCACCAACTGGCGGTTGTCGTCGAAGATCGCCAGCCCGATGGTCAGGTGGGCGAAGGTCTTTGCGAGTGTTTGCACGAAGTTGCGTTGGGCAGCCTCAGCATGGACGATTGCGTTGGCGTCTACCGCGGAGTAAAAATCCCCGCTTGGCGTGTCCGCGCGCCGGACATCATACCAGACGGTCTTGCGCGTGTTGGGCGGAGTGATCGGCACCCGCTGTGAGGCGCCAATTTCGAGCGTGGCTTCAGGCAGCCGGAAGAGAGGCCGGTCCTCGGAGGGGTTGGATTTGAAGATGCTTCGATAGAGATCGGCATAGGCGGGATTGTGCCATGTGATTGTGCCGTCGCGCTTGGCCTGCCAGATAGGGAAGGGCGCTGCGTCGTTGGCGCTGCGCAACAGGCTCAGTTCCTGGGTGACCATATGGAGCTTCTGCCCGCTTGCGGCTCCGGTCTTGTCAGTTTGCCCTAGGTCGAGCCGCACCCTTGGCCCGGTCTTGCTCACTTCCAGAAGTCCGGCATCGCTTGCATCGCGGGCGCGGAAGAATTCTATCCCATCCTGCTTTGGGAAACGCAGGCGGCCTTGCGGGAAGGCGAAGCGCCCGCGGAAGAGATTGGTTACGCCGCGCCAGTCTTGTGGTTCTCCGGCGGCGTCGAGCATGGCTTCGCCATCGCCGGAGGCGTCGATGAGCTTGCCGTCCTCGAACAGGAAACTGAGGCTGGTGTCGTTGCCGAACCCGTGGCCTGAGGCGGGTTGAGACTTGCGCGCGATCCACAAGAGCACGAGCAGGGATGTGCTGGCACTGACCAGGATTGCCAAGGCGATGTGCTGCCACATCATGATGTCCCACCGCTTTTTTGTTTTGCAGATGCAACTTGGTGCAGAAAGGTTAACATCACTTTAACACTTTGCGTATTATCCCTCGATCCGCTGGTTCGCCCCGATTGCACCCCCGGACCCGCCACGGCTGGCATCTATCTTTTCGCGCGGCCACGAGACCTCGACGATCGCGCCGATCTCTGCATGTTCGAGCCCATGTCCGTCGCGCTGTTCGCGCCCGTTGGCGAAGGTCAGCTCGGCTCCGGTCCGCTCCAGCAGGGTCTTGGCGATGAACAGCCCCAGCCCCATCCCCTCATAACCCGGCCGTTGCTTCTTTCCCCCCGCCCCGGATCGCCGCCCCCGCCGCATGAATGGATCGCCCAGCCGCCCGATCAGATGCGCAGGGTAGCCGGGCCCGTCATCGGCGATGCGAATCGCGATCTCGCTGTCGTTCCACTGCGCCTCGATCCAAACCGAGGTTTGCGCGAAGTCCACTGCATTCTGAACGAGGTTGCGCACCCCGTGGATGATCTCCGGCTTGCGTAGAACAGAGGGTTGCAACGGGTCGTTGAGCCCGATGGCCCCGAAACTGTAGAGCAAGGCCTTTCCTCGGTCTTCATGCGGCTCTGCGGCTTCCGTGATCAGCGCGCTGAGCGGCGCCTTGCGCAGGTGCAGATCGTCCTTTCCGGCCCGCCCCATATCGCGCAGGATGTCCCGGCAGCGATCGGCCTGCTCTCGGATGAGCGCTGCGTCTTCGCGTAGATCGGGCCGGTCGTCCAACTCTTCCATTAATTCCGCGCTGGTGAGTTTGATCGTGGCGAGGGGCGTGCCGAGTTCATGCGCGGCGGCGGCCACGACCCCGCCGAGATCGGTGAGCTTTTGCTCGCGTGCAAGCGCCATCTGCGTGGCCGAGAGCGCGTTGGCCATGGACAGCATCTCACCGCTGATCCGCCGCGAATAAGCGCCAAAGAACACAACCGCGATGATCAGAGCGCACCAGTTCCCGAAGACAAACAAGTCTGGAACCGAAAGGATGAAACCGTTTTCGGTGCGCAGGGGAAGGTGCCAGGTCGAGAGGATGGTCGCGATGACAATTGCTGTCGTGGCACAGATAACGAAACTGCGCAGCGTGAGCACAGAGGCGCTCACCGAGACCGGACCCAAAAGCAGCAGAGAGAACGGGTTGTGGAGCCCACCGGTGAGAAACAGCAGGAACCCCAGCTGCAGCAGATCGAAAATGATCATCAGGAAATTCTGCGTCTCGGACAGGCGTGCGTTTTCGGGGAACACGAAAATCGCGATGAGATTGCCGATGACCGACACGCCGATGGCGAGGTAGCACAGCCCCATTTCCAGTTGCAGCCCGTAGACGCGCTGCGCCACGGTCAGAGCGGCGATTTGCCCGACTATCGCCACCCAACGCAGGAAAATCAGGGTCCTGAGCCGTAACCAGTTGCTGCGGGACGTGCCCGCGAACAGGCTGAAACTGCCCGCATTGTTTTCCGTCATGTCAGATAGCGCCACGGCGACCCCGATCCGGTTGCAATCCCGTTCATTTTGCATAGGTAGCTGGTGCAAGGTGTGCAATCAATTGAAGGTGATGCAAAATGGTGCGAGGGCTGGCAGCCGCTGCGGCAGTGATTGTAATCGCCGGGCTCGGCGTGACTTACTATTTCGCGGTCTCCGAGCCGGAAATGTCCTCCTGCGCCAGCAGCACCGTGGCGGGCGATATCGGCGGTCCGTTCGAGCTGGTCAACCAGAACGGCGAGACGGTTACCGATGCGGATGTGATCACGGAACCTACCCTGGTCTATTTCGGCTACACGTTCTGTCCCGATGTCTGCCCGTTCGACGTGGCCCGCAATGCCGATGCAATCGACATTCTTCTTAAACGCGGCGTGAGCGCGACCCCGGTGTTCATCACTATCGACCCCGAACGCGACACCGTGGACATCCTGTCCGACTATGCGGCCAACATGCATGATCGCATGATCGCCCTCACCGGCACGCCCGAGCAGGTGGCCGCCGCGAGCAAGGCGTACAAGACCTACTACAAAGCGCAATACGATGGCACCGACGAGTACCTTGTCGACCATTCGACCTTCACCTATCTGGTGATGCCCGGAGAGGGCTTCGTCGAGTTCTTCCGCCGAGAGACCACTGCGGAGCAGATCGCGGACAGCGTGGCGTGCTACGCTGCGGGGTCATAAACAGGTTTGACACTTTGTCGCATCCTGCCATAGTGCCGCGAAACACAAAGAAATTATCGGAGGGGAACGTATGGCTGACACGTCTGCGTTAGAATTAGGCGAAGACAAGTCATTGTTGCTCGTGGATGATGACGAGCCGTTCCTGAGGCGTTTGGCCAAGGCCATGGAGAAGCGAGGCTTCGAGATTGAAACTGCGGGCTCTGTCGCCGCCGGCAAGGCCATAGCCACCGCGCGCCCGCCAGCCTATGCAGTTGTTGATTTGCGTCTTGAAGATGGCAACGGGCTCGACGTGGTCGAAGTGCTGCGCGAAAAGCGTCCGGATGCCCGCATCGTCGTACTGACCGGCTATGGCGCGATTGCCACCGCCGTGGCGGCGGTGAAAATCGGCGCGACCGACTACCTCTCCAAGCCCGCCGATGCGACCGATATCACTCACGCGCTTCTGGCGACCGGCGATGACATGCCGCCGCCACCCGAGAATCCGATGTCCGCCGACCGCGTGCGCTGGGAACATATCCAGCGTGTCTACGAACTTTGCGACCGAAACGTCTCGGAAACAGCCCGCCGCTTGTCGATGCACCGCCGGACCTTGCAGCGCATTTTGGCCAAACGCTCTCCGCGCTGACGGGCGTTCTACAGTGAATTCACTATGACCAAGGCGTTAACGCTGCGTGCGTATGTACAGTGTATGTACAGGTGTATGTACGCGAGCCATACGCCGTATTCAGTCCAGATCGAACCGTTTCAGAACCTTATCCACGATCTTCCCGTTAGGTAGCTTGTAGTCCACCCACCGGTCATAGTCACGAAACCCGCGGCTTTGATAGTAGATCAGCCCGCCCTCATTATCGGCTCGAATATTGGCGTTGATCCATGCATATCCAAGCTTGCGGGAGGCCGTTTTTGTGGCCTCGAAAAGTTTCGAGCCAATACCCAAACCAGATTTTCCAAGCTGCACAAAGCTCGCGATTTCGGCAGCGTTTTCAGGAAGATAACCGGCCGGCTCGATCCACTGAAAGCCCAGAACCGCACCAGCTTCGTCCACCGCCACATGCCAAGCCGCGCGCTCCGGCATGAAGCCCATCCAGTCCGCGATATCTTGCCCGGTCACCGCCCGTTCGATTGCTGTGGTGCCGCCCCTTTCGATGATCGAGTTCAGCAAAGTCGCCATCTGCCGTGTGTCGATAGGCAATGCCCGGCGCACCGTAATTTCACTCATAAGCCCCTCAAACCCTTGATAAAACCTCTGCGAAACGCGCCTCGAAATCGGCCCGGACCTGCATCGGTGGACGCAGCGAGATATGCAGCCCATGGACCAGCGCCGGGTCGGGCCGCCCAAAGAACCGCGTGGCCTCGCCTTCGGAAAACCCAGCGATTTCAGTTGCTTCCATCCACGCACTAACCTGGTCCGCCTGCTTGATCTTGCGTTTCACGTCCTTGGGAAGCTGCGCGGGCAGCCCGAAGCGCATATGAATCGCCGCCGTAAGCCGTTCGTCGAGTGCCTCGTAGCCGTCTCCCACCGCGGCCTTCACCGGCGAAATCATGTCCCCGATCACGTATTCGGGCGCGTCGTGGAGCAGTGCGGCAAGCTGCCACTTAGGCTTCGGATTAGACACTAAACGGCAATATAGTGTCTCTACGAGCAAGGAGTGCTCCGTCACCGAGTATGCATAGTCGCCCCGCGTCTGACCATTCCAGCGCGCCACGAAAGACAGCCCGTGCGCGATGTCCTCGATCTCGATATCCATCGGTGTCGGATCAAGCAGATCAAGCCTGCGCCCGGATAACATCCGTTGCCATGCGCGTGTTTGCTTTGCCATGCTTGCACCTGTTCGCGGCCTCATAGCCTCTGTTAGCCGGTTCAGCCTTGCCTGCAAAGTGAGCCTGCCCTGCCATTCCAGCAATCTTTCCGCTTCTTGGCGTTGTCGTAATGCGACGCGGGTGCTATCTGCCGCATGATTCCGCAAAAAAGGACGCACACAGATGGCAAGTGACTACATCGTCAAGGACATTTCCCTAGCCGGCTATGGCCGCAAGGAATTGAATATCGCAGAAACGGAAATGCCCGGACTGATGGCGCTCCGCGAGGAGTATGGTGACGCCAAGCCCCTGAAAGGCGCGCGTATCGTCGGCTCGCTTCACATGACAATACAGACCGGCGTGCTGATCGAAACGCTGGTCGAGCTTGGCGCGGATGTTCGCTGGGCTTCCTGTAACATCTTCTCGACGCAAGACCACGCTGCGGCGGCGATCGCAGAGGCCGGTGTGCCGGTCTTTGCCATCAAGGGCCAGACCCTTGAAGAGCACTGGGACTACCTCGACAAGTCTTTCATGTTCGACGACAGCCCGAACATGATCCTCGATGACGGTGGCGACGCTACGCTCTACGTGCTCCTTGGTGCCCGCGCCGAAGCTGGCGAGGAGATTATCCCGGTGCCGACCTCAGAAGAAGAAGAGGTGATCAAAGCGCAGATCAAGAAGCGCATGGCCGCCAGCCCTGGCTGGTTCACGAAAGTACGCGACCAGATCAAGGGTGTCTCAGAAGAAACCACCACCGGCGTGAACCGTCTTTACCAATTGGTGCGTGACGGCGAGCTTCCCTTCCCCGCGATCAACGTGAACGACAGCGTCACAAAGTCGAAGTTCGACAACAAGTATGGCTGCAAGGAATCGCTCGTGGACGGTATCCGCCGGGCGACCGATACGATGATGGCTGGCAAGGTTGCGGTCGTGCTCGGCTATGGCGACGTGGGCAAAGGCTCCGCTGCGTCCCTGCAAGGCGCGGGTGCACGTGTGAAGGTGACAGAGGTCGATCCGATCTGTGCCCTGCAGGCGGCGATGGACGGGTTCGAAGTCGTGCGCATCGAGGATGTGATCCACGATGCCGACATCTTCATCACCACCACCGGCAACAAGGACGTGATCCGCATCGAGCACATGCGCGAGATGAAGGACATGGCGATCGTCGGAAATATTGGCCATTTCGACAACGAGATTCAGGTTGCCGCGCTCAAGAACCACAAATGGACCAACATCAAGGAACAGGTGGACATGATCGAGATGCCGAACGGCAATCGTCTGATCCTGCTCTCCGAAGGCCGTTTGCTGAACCTTGGCAACGCCACCGGTCACCCGTCTTTCGTGATGTCGGCCTCCTTCACCAATCAGGTTCTGGCTCAGATCGAGCTTTGGACGAAGGGTGAGGAGTACAAGAACGAGGTCTATATCCTTCCCAAGCATCTCGACGAGAAAGTGGCCAAACTGCATCTTGAGAAGATTGGTGTGAGACTGACCGAGCTGAGCTCTGACCAGGCGTCTTACATCGGCGTGAAGCCGGAAGGCCCGTTCAAGCCGGAACATTACCGTTACTAATGATAACTACTGGCCCGGCGGCGTTCGCGTCTCCGGGACTTCCCCTGCGATTTGCCTATCTACGCTGGGTCAGATTTCTCCTTCCGCGTTCCGGCGCGAATGAATATGAGGTACCGCGCGTGCCACCCATTACAAACGGCGTGTCCTGTCTGAAAATTTTCCTTTGTCCCGGCTGGATTGGCCGGTAGCCTCTGATTGGGTCCAGAGCCGGACCCGAGCCACAGGTGGGAGACTTGATATGGGCAAACGCGACGACTTGATTGCGCAATACGCGGATGATCTGAAGAAAAAATGCGGGATGGATCCTGATATGGATCTGTTGACCAAGGTTACGATAGGGTGCGGGCCGTCGATCTATAATGCGGATTCCTCCACCGTTGCCTCCAGCCAGCCGGGCGAGCTGGAGACCGTAAAGAACAACTTCCTGATGGGCAAGCTGGGTTTGGCGGATGGTCCCGAGCTGATGGACGCGATCAATGCCGTTGTGGAGACCTATGGAAAGTCCGAGCGCAACAAGTACCGCGCGGTTGTCTACTACATGCTGACGAAGCATTTCGGCAAGGAAGCCGTGTACGGTTGATCAAACCTTCGGCCAATTCAACACCCGCCTCTAGAGGCGGGTGTTTTTCTTTTGAAGAGAAGTTTAAAGACATACTTTTTGCTATTCAGCAGCGCCCATCTTAGAACGAATGAAACGCGGCCAGGATGGCCGGAACCTTATAGAGACACGTGTGGTGGATACGAGCACGTGGGGTGAAGAAGGGTTCCGTTCATGGCTGTGCGGAACCCTTCTGTTTTTCGAATACATGGTCGGAGACCGTAGCGACACTAAATCGTCGTGTTGCCTAATTCCAGAACGAGACGCCATTCTTGTTCGGTCACCGGCTGTACCGACAGGCGGGAATTCTTCACCAGTACCATCTCAGCGAGCCGCGGGTCCTGTTTAATCTGCTCAAGAGTGACTGGCTGTGACATGTCGCGAACCGCCTTGATGTCGACACAGTCCCAGCGCTCATCATAGGTCGTACTATCCGGATGCGATTCCGCAATTACCTCGACGATACCGACGACGGACTTTTCCGATTGTGAGTGGTAGAAGAACCCAAGATCGCCAACCACCATTTGACGCATGAAATTTCGCGCCTGATAGTTTCGCACCCCATCCCATTCCTCACCAGATTCACCTCTGGCTTTTTGTTGGTCCCAACTCCATGTGGACGGTTCGGACTTGAACAGCCAATACGCCATCAGCCGATCACCTTGTTCCACTGGATCAATTCAATCGAGGCGAAGAGTTCTGCCTTTGCGTAGGGATCGGCGTCCGCCCAAACCTGTGCTTCGGCCATATCCATATCCAGAACGATCAGCGAGCCACAGGGCTTTTCATCTTCGTCCAGCAAGGGTCCCGCGTGTAAAACCGCATCAGTCGCATTCAGGTAGTCGAGATGCGCGGGGCGCGTGTCGAGCCGTATCTGCAAACTGTCGGGGGCGTCGCGGGCAATCAGGGCAATGGGCATCATTCTTCCTTCAAAGGTCGTGCGAGTAGGGTTTGCATGGCCTCTGCCACAGTGGTGCGGCGTTGCGCAAGGTCATCAACCATGGTGCAGATTGGCATGTCCAGCCCGCGGTCCGCTGCGATCTTCGCGATAGCTTTTGCCGTGTGCAGCCCTTCTACAGTCTTACTTGCGTCAAGGGCTGCATTCTGGCTGAGCGCGACGCCAAAGCTGTAATTGCGCGACTGCGCCGACGTGCAGGTGAGCAGCAAATCCCCGAGCCCGGAAAGACCCATGAGCGTTTCAGGATCAGCACCGCACACGGCCGCGAAGGACTGCATCTCCGCATAACCCCGCGTGATCACCGCTGCGCGAGCGCTTTCGCCAAGCCCGGCCCCAATCGTTGCCCCTGCCGCGATGGCCATCACGTTCTTAAGCGCCCCGCCAAGCTGTGCCCCGGTGACATCCGTGGTGCGATAGAGCCGGAGCGTTGGCCGGGTGAGCGCCGTTTGTAGCGTTTCAGCCTGCTCGGGGTCAGCGCAGGCGAGGGTAAGGGCTGTGGGCAGTCCCTGCGCGATATCTATAGCGAAGCTCGGACCCGTGAGCACGGCGACAGTGGCACGCGGCAGAAGGGCGGCGATGACCTCCGCGGGCCCTTTGCCTGTCACCAGATCGATCCCCTTGCAGCAAGCAACGATGGTACCTGCGCCAATCTCGTCCTGATGTGTTTCTATGAGCAACCTCAGGCTCTGTGTTGGCACACAAATCAAGAGGATATCAGCCGCCCCGAAACAGGCCGGATCTGCTGTCACGGAAAGAGTATCCGGCAGGCTGCACCCTGGAAGGTGTGCGCTGTTTTGACCTGTCTCGATCATCTTGCCGATCTGTACGCCATCACGGCCCCAGAGCGTTACTGCCTTCGTTTGGGCGAGAACGATGGCCAATGCTGTTCCGAAAGCGCCGGCCCCGGCCACGACGATCCTCATGCCTTAGCCCCTTTCTTGCCGCTCCCTATCAAGGCTTGTTGTGCGGTATCGAGTGGCCAGCGCGGGCGCGGTGATAGCCGCAGGTCGTCAGGCAGGCGCTCTGGTATCTGCTCCAGCGCTGCTCCAGCGATCATCGCGGCATTATCCGTGCAAAGACGCAGTGGAGGCGCTATGAAGCGTGCGCCCGACTTAGCACAAGCCGCCGCCAAAAATCTGTTTAGAGCCTTATTTGCAGCCACGCCGCCTGCAACGCATAGCAACGCATCGCGCGGCGTACGAGCCGTGTAGATATCAAGCGCACGTGCGGTCTTTCGTGCGAACACCTCGCCTACGGCTTCCTGAAACCCGGCACAGAGATCGGCGCGGTCCTGCCGCGTCAATCCGCCTTGCTCTGCGACTAGTCCGTCTCGGCAGCGCCGGACTGCAGTTTTCAGACCGGAAAAGGACATGTTGCAGGTATCTTGTCCGATCAGCGGACGCGGCAGGTTGAACCGCTTCGGATCACCATCCCGCGCGCAGGCTTCAACGGACGGACCGCCGGGTTGCGGCAAACCCAGCAGCCGCGCCACCTTGTCAAACGCCTCGCCGGGCGCATCGTCAATCGTCCCGCCGAGCCGTTCGAACGCGTCCGGGCCATCCACGATCAGGAACTGGCAGTGTCCGCCGGAGACCAAAAGCATCAGGTACGGGTAGACGGCGTCATCGGTCAGCCGTGGTGTGAGTGCATGTCCGGCCAAATGGTTGATCCCGTAAATTGGCAGGCCCGTTGCGGCGCTCAGCCCCTTGGCGCACATCACGCCGGACATGACGCCGCCGATCAGGCCAGGACCGGCGGTGACCGCAATCGCGTCAAGGTCGTAAAGTGTCAGACCGGACTCGTCCAAAGCCTGCAGGATCGACAGATCGAGTTTCTCGGCATGGGCACGGGCGGCGATTTCGGGAACCACACCACCAAAAGGCGCATGAAGGTCCGTTTGACCGAAAACGACAGAGGCAAGGATTTGCGGCTGCTTACCGGGCACCCCGCGCAGGATCGCGGCAGCGGTATCGTCGCAACTGCTTTCAAGTCCGAGAACGGTGAGGGGGCGCGACATCGCAGGGGTCACCACGTTGCATCAGGGGTGGACGGCAGGTAACACTGCACTGCAGAGCGCACAATGCCGGTTCGAGCCCCTTTGGTATATGCCCAATTTTTCAGCAACACTGCTTTTAACGCGTCCTCAGGAGGCTGCCGAGCGCTTTGCAAGTGAACTTGCGCCCGACCTGTCACCGGGTACCCAGATCGTGATCTCACCACTTATTGACATTGCTCCGAGAGGTGAGCCTATCGATGTTTCCGGTTATGCGGGCGTCATCTTTACCTCTGGAAACGCCGTAGGGTTCGCCGGTTCCGCTGCTCCGGTTCCTGCCTATTGCGTCGGCGCGCAGACACGGCGCCGGGCGGAGGCGGCAGGCTGGACCGTTGTTGAGCACGAAGAGACGGCAGACGATCTCTGTTTGGCTCTAACTCGAGCGAAAATCGACTCCCCTGTCTTGCATTTGGCGGGGCAGCACCGCCGTGGTGCCTTGGCGTGTCGGCTGACGGCAGCTGGCCTGCGAACGGATGAGCACGTGATATACGACCAGTATCGCGTGCCATTCACGCCAGACGCCATATCGGCCCTGACAGGCTCTGACCCGGTAATCGCGCCACTATTCTCGCCTCGAACAGCACAGGTCTTTGCAGAGCAATATCAGGGCGCTGCGCCGCTTTACGTCGTTGCTATCAGCCAGGCGGCCTTGCAACCGATCTTGGGCATTTCGACGATGTACGCACGTGCGGCTTCCCAGCCGACAGCGTGTGCGGTGAAGGAGCACATCCTCGAGGTGCTGCGTCGGGTTGAGGCGGGCGGCACTCCGCTGTAAGTTTGCGCAGGTGGCGAGCCGCCGGACAGAATCGAAGGAAACCTCACTTTGGCAGAAGAAAACCGAGTGTCCGAAGACACTGCGCCCGCCGCACAACCAACGACACAAGCCCACCCAGCGAAAAACGAGACCTTTCTGCCGCTTATTTTCGGTGGTGCGGTTGCCTGCGCGCTTGGCTTCTTTGCTGGTCAGATAGATGCGATCGAACAGCGGTTGGGATTGGGAGAGGACAGTGAACTGGCCATGCGCGTCGATTCTCAGGCCGAGGCGCTCGACACTCAGGCGGAACACATCGCGGCGTTGACCACGCGGCTCGAAGCCGCTGAGGAAATTGAAATCCCTGAGGTGGACCTCAGCGCGGTGACCTCGGCGATCGAGGGCCAGACCGTTACCATTGAAGCGCTGGCCGCACGTCTTTCCGAACTCGAGAAACGGCCGATGACCGAAGGTCTGTCTGAGGAGGCGGTCGCGGCCTATGAGGCGGAATTGCAGCGTTTGCAGGCCTCCGTGGAAACGCAGCGCAGCGAGATCGAAGCCCTGCTCGATGAAGCCCGAATGTCTGAAGATGCTGCTGAGGAACAGGCTCGTATCGCACTTGCGCGGGCGGCTATGAGCCAGATTATCACGGCAGTCGAGAGCGGCGCGCCCTTCTCAGATGCGCTTGCCGATTTGCAGGCCAATGGCGAGGCAGACGTGCCTGCGATACTAGCAGAGACCGCCGAGGCCGGCGTACCTACACTCGCCAACCTCCGCGAGACATTCCCCGAAAATGCCCGGGCGGCCCTTGCCGCAGTGCGTGCCGGGTCTTCCGGCGGTAGCGTGACCGGCTTTTTGCAAAAGCAACTCGGCGTGCGCTCCGTTGCGCCTCGGGAAGGCAATGACCCCGATGCCGTACTCAGCCGGGCCGAAGCTGCCGTGCGCGATGCCAGGCTCGGCGATGCGCTTGCGGAACTTTCCGAACTGCCGGAGCCAGCCCGTGCCGCTATGGCCGACTGGATCGCCCTGGCCGAAACCCGTCACGCGGCCCTTGTCGCAGCGGATGATCTGATGACGGCTCTGGCCACGAATTAAGGAATACACGCATCATGCTTTGGTCTTTGGTAAAAATCATCCTTTTCATGGCCGCCGTCGCTCTGGTGGCCTTGGGCGTGGAATTCCTGCTCGGCTACGAAGGCGGCATTCAAATCACCGTTGGAGGGCTGGAATACAACTTCACACCCTTCTTTTCCGTGCTGGGCCTGATCTTTCTGGTTTTCGCTGTCTGGCTCGTGCTCAAGCTGGTCTCGCTTCTGCTCGCCACGTGGCACTTCATGAATGGCGACGAGACCGCCCTTTCGCGCTATTTCGACCGCAACCGTGAGCGCAAGGGTTACGATGCGCTGGCACAGGGCATGATGGCACTCGCCTCTGGCGAAGGACGGCTGGCGATGGTCAAGGCCGAGAAAGCCGGGCGGTATCTGGACAAGCCCGAGCTGACCAACCTGCTCACCGCGCAGGCGGCCGAACTGGCAGGGGACAAGCGCAAGGCCGAACAGACCTACCGCAAGCTGGTCGAGAACGAGAAAACGCGCTTCGTGGGTGTGCGGGGTATTCTCAAACAAAAACTGGCCGAGGGAGATACCGACACCGCCATGAAGTTGGCGCAGAAAGCTTTCGCTTTGAAGCCACGTCATGAAGACACGCAAGATGTGCTCCTGAAGCTGCAAGCGCAGACGGAAGACTGGAAGGGCGCGCGCAGCACCCTGAGCGCCAAGCTTAAGCATGGGGCTCTGCCACGCGATGTGCATAAGCGCCGGGATGCCGTGCTCGCGCTGACCGAAGCGAAGGAAGTGCTTGCTGCGGGACGGGTCATCGAGGCCGGCGAGAAAGCCATTGCGGCCAACCGTCAATCGCCCGACCTCATCCCGGCAGCCGTCATGGCGGCCCGGGCCTATATCGAACAGAACAAACCGAAATACGCGGCGCGCGTGATCAAGAAAGCATGGGAGACGGAACCCCATCCGGATCTCGCGGCGGCTTTCGCCGAGATCGCACCAGATGAAACCCCGGCAGCGCGGATCAAACGGTTCATGGCGCTGACACGGACCAAACCCGACCATCCGGAAAGCAAGATGCTGCTCGCCGAACTCAACATCGCGGCGGAAGACTTCCCGGCGGCTCGCCGCGCCCTCGGAGATCTGGTGGAAAGCGATCCGACGGCCCGCTCTGTGACGATCATGGCAGCTATAGAACGCGGTGAGGGTGCATCGGACACGATCGTCAAAGGATGGCTGGCAAAGGCGCTGACTGTCTCGCGTGGCCCTCAATGGGTTTGTGACAATTGCTCGCAAATTCACTCGGAATGGCGGCCGGTCTGCTCGAATTGTGAGAGCTTCGACACGCTGAGTTGGAAGACACCGCCGACCCAAGACATGGCGGCTCCGACAGGTGTTCAGATGCTCCCGCTGATCGTTGGTGCGCTTGAAGAGACCGACCCTGTGGACGCGGCGGAGATCATTGAGGCCGAGCCTGCGGAGAAACCTGCGCAGGAGACTTTGGAAAGCGCCACAAAATAGCTCTTTGCTCGGCGCGGGCTCACTGTGACATGAGCCGCGCCAGCTATCTGCTGCGGGTGCGATGATATCGCTTCGACACGCAGGCGTGCATCTTCGGCGGCGCGAAGATAAGCCAACTCGCTGAAATCTCATGCAACGCTCAAGGTGTGCCAACCTAAACCTAAACGGAGCGCGTTGCACGCGTTGAGTAATGTGAATCGACGGGGAGTGGTGCCTCAAGAGGGACTCGAACCCCCGACCTTGTCCTTACGAAGGACCTGCTCTACCAGCTGAGCTATTGAGGCGACAGGCGTTCAATTAACCGCTGGGTGCCGGCGGCGCAAGGCAGAATCAGAATGGGATTTGGCTGTCGCCATCACGCGCGGCATAGTCTTGGCCATGCTGATTTCAGTGTCATTTTCGCGGGCGTCGCGGCCAAGGGCACACTGGCGCGGGGTCTGACATCCAAGCGAATGGATCTGCTCACACCACATCAGAGTACCGAAATATAACCGGGATCGCGTGCGGTGCACAGCCTTGGCGGTGATCTTCGCACAAACCGTCTCGTGCCGCACAGTCACACTTGAGATTTGTCAATTGGCCCCACCGGACCCCGGATAAAATCTGGCTGAGTTCAGCCCGATGCCTCTGGAATCTCCGGATCTCGGCCCTGTTCTTCGATGAACCTTCATGTGCAGGAGAACGTTAAATGATTATCAATCATACCTCGGCGTTACATACTTTCAGTCTTGACGACCTGACCGGCAGCACCACGGGCGCCCCGGCAGATATTGACCTGACCGAAAGTGTTGTACCGGCCTTTACAGACAAGGATGGCAACGTCCTCTACGCGGTCGACAGCACCCTTGGCTTCTATGTAACCGATTTCATCGGCGCGGAGGACAAGGTTTTCGATGGAGACTATGCGGAAGGGTTCGCGGGCAATGTTGACCCGGCAGATGACCCCAATGGACTGGCGGGCCTCGCTGTCCGCAACGCCAAGACGGACCTCTTCAAGTCTGGTGCACCGCTTGGGACATGGTCGCTGGGCCTTGGCGGCCAGACCGTAAAAGCCTCTACGGAACACTACAGCACGATGTCGCAGGTGCTGTCTGACCAAGCCTACCCGGGTGATCCCGACGCGATTGGTCCGCTCGATGATGACCTGCGAATACTGGACCTACGTCCTGATGGCTTGGGTGGCTTTGACGCAGGTGCGCTGCATCAATTATGGCTCGAAGAACTCACACAGGCCCTTCAGACCGCGATCGACAATGTCGGCACCGCCGATCAGGTGCTCAGCGATATCGACTTCGACCGCGATATGAGCAACGACACCTACCGCATCACCACGGAAACCATCGATTACGACAGCGATGGCGACGGCGTGACAGAACTGACGCAAGTCGGCGCGGTTGATCTGGGCAATGACGGCACGATCGACCTGATGGACAAACCGCTGAACGGAATCGGAGCGCCAGCAGATATTGCTGACGTTATCGACCCGAACGAGGCGAGCATCACCTACGACATTGCCTATTCTCAGGACTATTCGATCACTGTGAAAGACGACGGCAAACTGCTCTATCGCTTTGGCGAAGCGGTCAAGCGACCCAATGACATCCGCATGGAGGTCAATCTGGACCTGCCCGATGACTGGACCGCCGATGCGGACAATAGCGGAGTTGCAGACGGGCTTGAAGGCGATGGCTTTGCCGTCACCAAGGCTGAACTGGTGATCCGTCACAACACCACAAACAACCCCAACGATCAGGTCCGTCCGGAAGACTACGAGAACGAGGCGGCCATTGGTCGTCTGCCGTCGCACATCATCGTCGACGATCCGGACAATCCCGGCAATACGCTCTGGGTGTCGCCTGTGGACAGCTACAACGGTGAAGGCGAAGCGCTCTACAGCTACTTTAAGCTGGATGCGAACGGCAACATCGACGCGCTCGCGGGCGGTCAGGCCGTCACCGATCCCGATGGCAACTTTGTCGGGTATCGCAACGAGGATGCGGATGGCAACTTCATCGGCACGGTTCTGAAGGATGACTCGTTGGCCGCGCTGGCCGATGCGGCCGATTTGGAGTTCGCATCAGCTGATCTGGCCGAAGGGTTCACTGCCAACTGGTATACCACGGTTGATCGCGAGCCGTTCGAGTGGTCCTATGACAAGTTCCCGGACAATCCCTACATCAACATCTTCGAGAGCTTCCACAGCCCTGAAGATGCTGCTCAGGAAGGTTACTCTAACGCCGATCTGGTCTCGGGTCCGCGCTGGCGCCTGACACCGAACAAATTCGGTCAGGACTTGCCGGGTCTGGAAGTCCCAATCGTGGAAAACTCTCCGCCGCCTTATCAGCGGGATAACATCAAGTATCCAACTGGCGAATTCACCACCACCACGCTGAACCTGCTTGACTGGAATGGCGACTCGCCGCTTGCTTCGTCAGTTGGCTGGATGGCTGTCGACAGGGATCGGCTCGATGAGAACCGCGATGGCTTGATCGACGAAGGCTGGAGCGATGTGAATGGCAGTCTTGGTCATGGCGACGCGTTGCCTACAGGTCTGATCCTGACCGCCACCTCGCCAAATGGCGTTGTGCTTGAGTCGGATGTCTTCGACACCTCAGTCTACATTAAAGGGGATCGCCAAGACTCAGCCAACATCTACGATATCCAGCTCAATATCGAATATGAGCGGGAATCGCCGGTGATCGGGGCGGTGCAGGAGATCGACGTTCAGTCGCAGCCGGCACAGCAATTCGCCTTCCAGGACGGGGCGATCTTCGACAACCCGGTGGTGTTCATGCCGTCGCTGTCCTATCTCGGGCGGGATGTGGCGAATGTCACGGTCGAGAGCGTCACGGATAGCGGCGTGAGCGTCTATGTGCAGGAAGCCGACTATCTGGACCAGAACCACCGGCCCGAAACCGCGACCATGATCACCATGGAAGAAGGCAGTTGGGAGCTTGCTGACGGCAGCCGGATCGAGGTTGGAACGACTGAGGTGGCGGCTGGCTCACTTCAAGACTTCCACTCCGTGACCTTCGCCGATGCCTTCGACGAGGCACCGACCGTGCTGGTGCAGGTTCAGACCAACAACGACACCGACTGGGCCGTTGTCCGTCTGAGCGACGTCACCACAACCGGCTTCGAGTTCATCCTTCAGGAAGAGGAAGCGAGCGACCAAGTGCTTGACTCCGCTGAGATTGTTGGCTGGATGGCGGTTGACGCGGCGGATACCTCCGACGTGCTCGACTTCGGTGATCTGACCGCGCAGGCCTTCTTCGAAGAGGACCTCGTCAATCACTACACAGGCGATGTCGCACTGGATGCCGCACTTGGTCTCGATCCGCTCGTGGCCGGTTTGGTTGCCAGCTTCAACGGCGCGGACGCTGTCGCCACGCGGCTCAAGTCGGTCAGCAATGACGGCACGTCGGCAACGGCGACCTTCATCGCACAGGAAGATCGCAGCGCGGATAATGAGATCGGCCATATTCCGGAGGACATCTCCGGCATGGCGTTCGAAAGCGCGGGCTTGCTGCGGGGCGAGATGTTCGTGGACGATATCCTCGTCGCCTGATCTGCGGGTTTTGAAACACCAAAACCGGGCGGTGCCGCACCGCCCGGTTTTTTCGTGTTTGGAGGGTGGGCGCGCCCAAAGGTTAACGGGGCGAACGTTGCGTCACGCCGACCACCGTACAAAACGTGAAGACAAGGCTTAACGCCATAAAAACAAGGTCTGGCAGGTGTATGGCTATGCGTATGGCTCGGCGTATGGCACCTGTACATACAAATCACGATTCGTTCCGGGATTTGGAATGGTTAAGGCAGCGTGCGGTGGGGGCGCGTTAACCTTTTTGGCTTGGTGCCATGGTGGGCAATATTGCCCACGCTACAAGACCGTCGCCCCTGTTTTCCGTTTGACAAAAACCCCAAATCCGGCGCGTGACATCCGCGCGCCGACGGCTCGGGTTACTTGCTGAACAGGACCGGGAGCTTGGCGCTCCGCAATAGCGCGTGGGAGGTGGCGCCGATCACGGCGTCGTAGATCTTGGAATGGCCGAACGCGCCGGTCACGATCAGACTGGCGCCGGTCTCGAACGCGGCCTGTTCGAGCACCTCCGCGACGCTGGCCCCGTCCAGATCGCGCTGGGCGAGGGAGGGCTTCAGGCCGTGCCGGGACAAGGTTTCCACAAGGTCGATCCCGCGCGAATCGTGCAGCGCGTCGCCAGCGCTGCGACCGACCCGGAGCACCGTGGCCGCAGCGCCCTCATCGGCGAGCGCCACCATGTCATGCACAGCGCGGGCCGCCTCGCGGGTGTCGCTCCAGCCGATCAGGAAATTGCGGCCGATCTGCGCGCCGTCATGGCCGGGCGGCACGACGATCACCGGCCGCCCGCTCTCGCGGATCACCCGCTCCTGCGCATAGCGCTGGTCGGGCCGGTCGGCCTCGCTATCCTCCTGCGCCATGATCACCAGATCGGCGGCCCGCGCGCTTTCGATCATGCGCGTATCGGACGTGACCGCCTCGGCGCGGAGCAGACGGAATTCGCTTGCAAAGAGTTCCGGGTCCAGATGCCGGTCGAAGAGCGCGCGGATCGCATCCGCCTCCCGCTGCTGGCTTTCGTTGAAATGCGCGAAGGCCGGTCCGGGCACGTGCATGGCGATGCCGGGATAAACCGCCAGCGCTTCGATCGTATGCAGACCGATCAGATGCGCGCTGTATTTGCGGGCCAGCGGAACGGCGACACTCAGCAGGGTGTCGGCATGTTCCGACGTTGTGAGGCAAACCAGTATCGTCTTGGGGCGCATGGGGCTCGTCCTTTGCAGATCAGCGATACCACGACTCTACGCGCCCGGCGGCCCCTGCGCTTGATCGGCGTCAATTCCGGCGCCGCAAACCGCAGGGCCGTATGCGCTCAGTCGGTGCGCTGGCACAAGGCGCGCATCATGTCCGGGTTCTCGATGATGACCATGTGCGCGCCCTGCATGGAAATATATCCCGCCTTGCGGAACTGGGTGAGTGTCCGGCTGACGGTCTCGGTTGTCATTCCGAGAAAATCGGCGATATCGGAGCGGCTCATCGGCAGGGGCACCTGGCGCCCCTTGCAAGGCCCAGTTCCGGTCCGCATCCCGACGGTGCAGAGGAAACAGGCGACCTTTTCGGCTGCCGTTTTCTGGCCGAGCATCATCACGTGATCCTGAATCTCGCTGATTTCCTGCAGCGCCGCCACCATCAGCGCCTGATGCAATTGCGGATCTGTCTTGCCATTCGCGAGAACGGAGGCGCGGTAGGGTTGCAGCGTGGCATCGACCAGCACGTCGCAATCGGTGTGGTGCAGGCCAAAGGACGGAAAGCCCACGATATCGCCCGGATATCCGAAGGAAATCACTTGCCGGCGGCCATCGGGCAACATCCGGCTGAGGCGAAGGACGCCCGTGTCGATGCGATAGAGCCAATCGACCGGATCGCCTTCGAAATACAGGCTCGTGCCCGCCTGCACCCGTGTCTTTTGCGGAATGTTCGACCTGCCATGCAGCGCGTCGAGTGGAAGAACGCTCTTTCGGTCAAAAGGTATCGTGACATACATCAAATTTCCCCCCGTTAACTTCTTGTAAAGACTTTGGACAATGCACGTATCCGCCGTTATGCTTTTCACGTATCCGATTGTAATATTTTGTATCAGACCGTTCCGGTTTGTGTTCACAGTGCGCATCTTGTTGATGGTGAAAGACAAATTGGGCCAAGCATGGTCCGAAGGGCGGGCAAATGACGAAGCGATATGTTCTCGTGGTCGAGGACGATGCGAAAATTCGGGCCTTGCTGCGCGATGTATTGGAAGGTGAGGGATTCGCCGTCCGGGAGGCCGAGACCCGTGACGAGGTCATGGCCAGTCTCACCTCCGACCCCATCAGCCTCATTTCTCTCGACATCAATCTCGGCTCCGAGAACGGGCTCGAACTCGCCCGCGACATCCGCAAGCAATCCTCGGTGCCCATCATCATGGTCACCGGCAAGGACGACGTGATCGACCGGGTCGTCGGGCTCGAGATCGGCGCCGACGACTACATCACCAAGCCCTTCCATGTCCGCGAGCTCGTCGCGCGGGTGCGCAGCGTCATGCGCCGCGCCGATCTGGGCGCCGAGGCAACCACCGCCGCCCCCCCGGCCCCCGCACAGACCGGGGCAACGCCGCACTATCGCTTCGACGGCATGACCGCGATACCCGACAAGCTGCAACTCGTCGATCGCGACGGGCAGGACACCCCGCTCACCAGTGGCGACTTCAAGCTCCTGTCCATCCTGCTCGAACGGCCCAAGCGGGTCCTGAGCCGCGAGCAACTGATGGATCTCATCGGCGGGCACGGCTGGAACCCGCTCGACCGCACCGTCGACAACCAGATCGCGCGGCTGCGCAAGAAAATCGAGCGCACGCCCTCCGATCCGCAACTCATCAAGACCGTGCGCGGGGTCGGCTACACCTTCGCCTGCGAGGTCGACCGGGTTCAGCCCTCGGACACGCCCGAGCCATCGCCGAGCAGCGCATAGAGGCGTTTGGCCAGGTCGCGCTGGCGATACGGCTTGTGCAGCACGTCCCATGTCGCGCCCTGTGACAGCGCGCGGGACACCACGTCGCTCGCATATCCCGAGGTCAGCAAAATCTTGATATCCGGGAATTCCTCCTGCACGCGGGATGCCAGTTTGTACCCGTTCAGCGTGCCCGGCATCACAAGGTCCGAGAACAGCAAATCCACGTGCAAACCGTCCAGCAGCATCTTGTAGGCCGCATCTCCGCTGTCCGCCTCGACCGTCTCGAAGCCGATATCGCGAATGCGTTCCGCCGAGAGCCGCAACACCCTTGGATTGTCCTCGACCACAAGCACCGTCTGCCCGCGCCCGCGCGGAGGGCGCTTTTCGTCCGGTACGGGATTGGGCAGGCTGTGAGTCGCCGCCAGTTCCGGCAGGGCCGGGAAATACAGGCCGAAACTCGTGCCGAAGCCAAGTTCGCTGTAGAGCGTGACATGCCCTCCGGACTGGCGCACGAAGCCATAGACCATCGCAAGGCCCAGACCGCTGCCGCCGGTCTCGGTCTTGGTCGTGAAGAACGGCTCGAATGCCCGCTTTTGCGCGTCCGCCGACATGCCGACACCATCGTCGGACACCGACAAGCGCACATAGTCGCCGAGAGCCATGTCGATCTCTTGCGCCATGTAGTCATCGTCGATCGTGACATTGGCGACCGAGAGCAGCAGGTTGCCCCCCTCGGGCATCGCGTCGCGCGCGTTGATGGCGAGGTTCATCAGCGCCGATTGCAACTGGACGGGGTCAAGCTCCACGAGGTGGCGGTCCTCGGCATATCTGGTCTTGATCGTGTATTTCGAGCCCAGCGTGCGCCGCAGGATCGCGAGGGTCTTTTCGCAGATATCGCGCAGGTCCACCGTCACGGGTTTCAGGTTCGACCGGCGCGCGAAGACCATCAGGCGGGAGGTCAGGTCCGCGCCAAGCTCCGCTGTCTCCAGCGCGTCGCGGATCAGGTGCACCTGCCGGTCCGATGGGTCGCGCATCCCCAGAAGTTCGAGATTGCCGATCACGACCGTCAGGATGTTGTTGAAATCATGCACGATCCCGCCGACCATCTGCCCGACGGCTTCGAGCCGCTGCGAGCGGGCCAGCGCGTCCTGCGTGGCCTTGCGATGGGTCAGATCGTGCAGGATCGCGATAAAGAGGCGATCCCCGTCGATATGGGTATCGCCCACCGACAGGTGCAGGGGAAACACGCTGCCATCGCTGCGCCGCCCCTCGACCTCGCGCCCCTGACCGATGATGCGCTTCTCGCCGGTGTCCATATAGGCCTGCATGAACCCGTCATGCTGCTCGGCCATGTCCTGCACCATGAGCGTCTTGACGTTCTGGCCCACGAGATCGTCCGCCACGGCAAGGAACAGATCGCAGGCAGCCGGGTTCACGCGGCGGATGATGCCCGCGCTGTCGGCCACGATCATGGCGTCCACGGCGGCTTCGAAGAGGCTGTGAAGAACGGCGCTGTCTTCGGGGTGAGAATTCATGTCGATCCGGGGTCCTGTCTGACAAGGATTGTCATGTCTGCGCGTGGCGGCAATTGATCTCCATCAACAACCGTCGCGCCAAATCGTATAAGCTGGCCCGCGATGAGCAGCCAGACACAGATCCCCTCGCCGCCGACGACCTTGATCCTGATCGCCAATGACACGCGCGCCTCGGTCCTGTTCAACTCCGGGCCGGGGCAGGGGTTGATGCTCAGCCGGCAGCGCCAGTGGCGCGCGCCAAAGCGCAGCGCCGGGCCCGGGACACAGAACGCAGCTTCCTATTTCGACGACGTTATGACCCGCTCCCCGCGCTCAGAGAAAATCCGCGCCGCCGCCACGTTCGCGCAGAGCATCTGCACCTCCCTGTGGCGCGATCTGGACAGCGGCCTGTTCGACCGTCTGGTGATCTTCGCCAACATGTCGATGCTGCACAACCTGCGCGCCGCGCTCGATCCGGCCCTGCACAGCGTTCTGGCGGGCGTGGTCGCCAAGGACCTGACCGGTGAGACCCTCGACCGGATCGAGAGCGAAGTCGGGCGCATCCTCGAAATCTGACGCGCTGGCGTTTTGTAGAGTGGGCAATTTGCCCACCAATGCCGCCCTCACCAGATGGGCAGATTGCCCACCGGACGTGCGGCGACCGGGTCAGGCCGACCGCGCGGCCGGGTCATGGCGCAACATATCCGCCATGCGGAGATATCTGGTCAGATCCGACAAGGTGATCACGCCCATAAGCGCATGGTCCGACACCACGAGATATTTGCGCTGCCCGGTCTTGCCGATGCGGGTCATCAGGTCCTGCATCGGCAGATCGGGAGAAATGGTCTCCGTCTCCTTCAGCCCCGCATAGACATCGCCCACCCGCGTGGTGGCCCAGTTTTCCTTGTCGATCCCCACGATCAGGTGGCGGTCGATATGCCCGAGCAACACGCCGTCCTCCACCACCGGGACAAAGGTGATCTGCCGCTTGAGCAGCACGTCGTTGATGAAGCTCTCGACGGTCATGTCCGGGCCCACCGTCACTGGGTCGCGTGTCATCAGCTTGGCAACACTCTGGCCGTCGAACACGGTCTGGGCGAGTTGGTTCTGATAGGACGCCCGCGCCGAGGCCAGCACGAAGAGGCCGATCATCACGTACCACATGCCAGCCACCACGCCGCCCTGAAACAAGGACATCACGCCGATCAGGATCAAAAAGCCCGCGAAGACCGATCCCGATTTCGCCGCCGTCTCGGTGGCCGCGAGGATATCGCCGGACCGGCTCCAGAGCCACGCCCGCAACACCCGGCCCCCGTCCAGCGGAAAGGCCGGGACCAGATTGAACACCGCGAGGATGAAATTGATCAGCGCCAGATAGGCCAGCACCTCCGTGACCGGCGGCGCGGCCAAAAGCAGCGAGACCTGTGCCGCGACCCAGAAGCCTGCCGCGAGTGCAAAGCTCATCGCCGGGCCCGCCAGTGCGACCCAGAACTCGACAGCCGCCGACTCCGGCTCGCGTTCCAGCTCCGCAACGCCGCCGAAGATGAACAAGGTGATCCCCTTGATCGTGATCCCATAGCGCCGGGCGACGACCGAGTGGGCCATCTCATGCAGCAGCAAGGAGCCGAAAAAGCACAGCATCGCCACCAGCGCCATCAGCAAATATGTCTGCGGGGTCAGGCCCGCCACGGTCTGGGGGAAATACTCGCGCGACAGCCCCCACGTGATCAGGGCCGCGATCAAGGCCCAGCTTGGATCGAGTTTGACGTCGAACCCCCACAGGGAAAAGATCTTCACGGAATTTGCGAACATTCTAACACCCCCTCCATTTTTCGGCGCTGGGCGGTTCATCTCAGGCAAGTCATCGCGGACCGCGTTCGTGCCGTGCGGCAGCGGGGTGCGATACAGCCCGAACGCAAGGCGTTTCCGAATACCATAGCCCGTTGCAAGAGGGGCAAATTGAGGGAGATCAAATCTCTACAGGGCGCGGGTGGTAAGGGCAGGCATGGATTTGCCCGCCACATCTCTGCCGATCAGCCTGACCCTCTTTGGAGTCAGCGCGGCGCTGGTCTGGGTCGCGGGCGCACGGCTCGCCTATCTTGCCGACGCCTTCGCCGAGCGCTTTTCGCTCGCGAAATCCCTTGTCGGGCTGCTGCTCCTGTCGGTCGCCACATCGCTCCCGGAGATCGCCACAACGCTGTCCGCCGCCGTCAGCCAAGCGCGCGATCTGGTCCTCAACAACCTCTTCGGCGGCATCGCGCTTCAGACAGCGATCCTCGCGATGTCCGATTTCTGGGCCCGGGGCGCGATCACCAACTACCCGCGCAAGGCCAATCACGCGCTTGAGGCCACGCTTCTGGTCCTGCTGCTCTCCATGACGCTCATCCTTGTCGATCTGGGGCAGACCGTGGTGATCTTTGGCGTCGGCGCCGGGACCGTTCTGATCGCGCTGTCCTATGTCGGCGCGGTCTGGCTGCTGCGCCGCTATGACGGCTCGAACGACTGGATTCCCATTGATCTGCCCAATCCCGACCCGCTGCCCTTTCCCGCCCCCACCGGGCTGTCGGGTCTGAGTTCCGGCGCCATGAAGAGCCAGATCGCTCTGGCCTGTGCGGCGATTCTCGTCTTCGGGTTGCTTCTGGTCCTCTTTGCGGAGCGCATCGCGGTGCAAACCGGGCTCGGGTCGAGCTTCATCGGCGTGACCCTGCTCGCGGGCGCCACCTCGCTGCCGGAACTCACCACGAGCATCATGGCGGTGCGGATCGGGGCCTATACGATGGCGATCTCGAACATTTTCGGGAGTAATCTCATCATGATCGTGCTCGTCTTCCCGGCCGATCTGCTCTATCGCGCCGGGCCGATCCTGCAAGACACCTCGCGCACTGTCTCTTTGTCGCTGGCCTTCGGGATCGCGGTGACGGCGATCTTCCTGACCGGGCTCATCGTGCGCCGCAAGCCCCGGCTGGGGCGGTTCGGGCTCGATTCAGTGCTCGTGCTCGCGGTGTTCGTGTCGAGCCTGCTGGCCTACTATCTGGTGCGCTAGAGCGCGTCGCGTTCATTCGCATTCACGCAACACCCTCTAATTTATTGATTTCGCATGTCGAAGAGCTGAAAACTGCAGACCACTTTTCAGCGACATGCTCTAGGCTCTGCTCATCACGCAGAGCATCTCGAAGAGGATCGACACGCCGAGAAACGCGGTGTTGCCGGACGCATCGAAGGGCGGGGAGACCTCCACCAGATCGGCGCCGGCGATCTGCACGCCCTGTAGGAGCCGGGCGACTTGGAGGGCCTGAAACGCCGTCGGCCCGCCCACTTCCGGGGTGCCGGTTCCCGGCGCATAGGCCGGGTCGACGAAGTCGATATCGTAGGACACATAGGTCGGCGCGATGCCCACGATCTCCCGGGCCTCTGCCATCACATCCTCGGGGCCGCGCGCGAAGAATTCCTCGATGGGAATGATGCGGATGCCCACCGAGGCCGCGAAATCGCGGTCTTCCATGTCGTAGGTCGTGCCGCGGATGCCGATCTGGATCACGCGTTTGGGGTCCAGAAGGCCTTCCTCCACGGCGCGGCGGAACGGGGTGCCGTGGGTGTAGAGAGTGCCGCCGAAATAGCTGTCGAAGAGGTCGGTGTGGCTGTCGAAATGGATCATGCCGAGGGGGGCGTCCGTCGCGAGCGCGCGCAGGATCGGCAAGGAGGACAGGTGATCGCCCCCGGCGGTGAGCGGCCGTATCCCGGCGGCCATGACGCGCTCGTAGAACGTGGTGATCCGGGCCATCGAATCGAGGATATCGGCAGGGTTCGGCGGCACATCGCCCAGATCGGCGCAATTCACCGCTTCGAAGGGCCGCACGCCGGTCGCGCCGTTCTGCGCGCGGATCATCGTGGAGGCGTCGCGCAACTGGCGGGGGCCGTGGCGCGGGCCGGGGCGGTTGGTGGTGCCGCTGTCCCATGGCACGCCGATGAGGCCGATATCGACCTCCGACAGGCGCGGATGGTCAAGGTCCACATGCGGCAAGCGCATGAAGGTCGGCACTCCGGCAAAGCGCGGCAGATCGAAGCCGGAGACCGGGTGAAAGAACGGATCACTCATTCGGCGATGTCCTCGGCCCAAAGCTCCGGCTTCTCGTCGATGAAGCGCTTCATCAGTGCGACGCAGTCCGGGTCCTCGGCGATCACCACTTCGACGCCGCGCGAACGCAGGAATGCCTCGTTGCCGCCGAAATTCGTTGCATCGCCGATCACCACGCGCGGGATGCCGAATTGCACGATGGTGCCGGAGCACATCATGCAGGGGCTGAGCGAGGTGTAGAGCGTGGTGTCGCGATAGGTCTTCTGCCGCCCGGCCTTGCGCAGCGCGTCCATCTCGCCATGGGCAATCGGGTCGCCGCCCTGCACGCGTTGATTGCGGCCTTGGCTCACCACCGCGCCGCCGCGCGCGAGCACCGAGCCGATGGGGCAGCCGCCCTCGTCGAAGCCCGCCTTGGCCTCTTCATAGGCGATGCGGAGCAGGCGTGTGTCGTCCTCTGTCATCACGCGGACACCTCAGCGTTGGGCACGGCGCATCGAACAGGAAAGGGGCCCGATACGCGGCGAGCATGCACCGGGCGCCACCCGTGTGTCCATACGGTCCGCGATCCCGCCACGCGTCGCGTGCTACTGCCCCGCACTGGCCTGCGCGACCTGATCCGTCACGTCAAACTGCAGGATGTCCGGCGCGGTGTTCTCGCCATTGACCGGCGTGAGATCCTGCGGGCAGGCGGACATCACGGCAATCACGTCTGCCTCGGCGCGCAAGCACACCCGGTCGCCGGGTTTCGACACCGGCGGCGCGAAGCGGGTGCTGCCATCCGCGCCGATGGGCACATTCATCCAGATGTTGAAGGGCGCGGGGACAAGCGGCGCTTCGAGCCCGATGGCCGTGAGCGCCATGCAGAGATTGTCGGCGCAGTTGTCGTGGTATTCGGTGCAGCCAAGCTCGCGATAGCGCGCCGCGTCGCAGGAGGCGATGACCGTATCATGCACGCCCGGCGAGGTGTCTTCGGTGAGCGTGAAAAGCGCCCGCCGCCGGGTCGTGACCAGCGGATCGCCGACCTTTGGGAAGATCGAGCCCAGCGTGGTGTGCAGATGGGCCATGGACAGGTATTCGGAGAGATCGCCCGCCGCGAAGGCCCAGAAATCGCAGACCTGATGTCCGCTCGGGTTGACGATGCGCAGCACCTGCCCCTTGCGCAGGCGCACGGCGCGCCCGCAGCGTGCCGCGATGGTGTAAAGCTGTCCCGGCGCGGCGGTGCCGTCCGGTGAAATCGCCAGTTCCAGCGTGCGGTTGGTGCTTTCGGAGATCATCGCACTCCTTCCTTCAAAGTCGTTTGTCCCAATTGACCGGAACTAAATCATCAGAAAAATCAAAAACCTATCAGAAAATTTCCCCCTCTGCGCCGGATTTCTATGGAACGATGCAGACAGGCACCCGTTGAGTCCCTGAACGACAACGAAAGGAGTTATCGTTATGGAACGCAAGACATTGATGACAACAACTGCAGCCGCTCTGATCGCCGCACCGACCCTTCTGGTCGCTGACATTCCGGCACCGGCCGCAGCCGAATCCTCGCCGAACCCCGCAGACGACGTCCGCGTGGAAGAAAACACGGCGAGCTACGACGGGGCCGACAGCGGCACGCCAATGATCGAGAACTCGGGCATGAACAAAGACGTTTACAGCGCAGTTCTCGATGCGAGTGGCAGCACATTCGCAACTGTGGATGGTGACACGATCGGCGTCATTGAGAACGTGACCGTTGACAACCAAGGCAACGCGGAACTTATCGTTGACATCGCCGACGACGCCACGATTGAAGCCGACGTGCTGGTTGTGGAAGTCGAGCAAGGCAAGGTGTCCATGGTAAATGACGCCCTCTTGCTGGAAACGTCCCTGGGTGAACTGCGCACCGCCGCAAGCACCGACGCCGGACGTCACCCTGACGGCCGTGTAGAGATCACGTTCTAAGCACGCATCTCGCAAACGGTCCGAGTGACCGACAGGAAGGCCCCGCCGCCCCACCCGGGTGGCGGGGTTTTCGTATGTGCGGGACCTTTTCGGCTTGCGCCGCAAGCGGCGGGTCCGTTGATATTCGTCAATGCGGGCGCGGCTTGGCCGGGGCACCCTGCCCGCATGGGACACCTCAGGTGCCAAGAGGAGCCTGCCATGGATCAGGCCAAGCCGCCCCGTGCGCAGAACCACCAGATCGCGACGCGTTTGCGCAGTTTCGCCGAGTTGCTCGCCGCGCAGGGCGAGGACGGCTTCCGTGTGCGTGCCTACCGTGCGGCAGCGGACCGGATCGACACGCTGGACCAGCCGCTGCGGGCGATCCATCAGGAGGGCGGCTCTGCTGCGTTGATCGCGCTTCCGACCATCGGGGAGGGCATTGCTGCCGCGATTGTCGAGATGCTGTCGACCGGGCGCTGGGCGCAACTGGAGCGGCTTCGCGGCGATACGACCGCCGAGGCGCTGTTCCAGACGCTGCCCGGGGTCGGGCCGACGCTGGCGGACCGCTTTGCCACTCTGCTCGACGCGCAGACGCTGGAGGAGCTCGAAACGCTGCTGCGCAATCCGCAGATGTCCGTGCCGGGCGTGGGCGCGGGCCGCAGGCAGGCGATCCTCGCAGCGCTGGAGCAACGGCTCGCTCCGATGCGCCGCGCCGCCCGCGCCGGCGCTGCTCCGGGGCGCAAACCGCCGGTCTCGCTGTTGCTCGAAGCCGATGCGATCTACCGGCGCAAGGCGGATGCCGGTGCGTTGCGCCAGATCGCGCCGCGCCGGTTCAACCCGGACGGCACCGCGTGGCTGCCGATCCTGCATTTGCGGCGTGGCGACTGGCATCTGACATTGCTCTATTCCAACTCGGCGCGGGCGCATGAGCTTGGCAGGGTGCGCGATTGGGTGGTGGTGTATTTTCACCACGGGCTGGACCCCGAGGCGCAGTCCACGGTCGTGACCGAAACGCGCGGGCCCTTGAGCGGGCGGCGGGTCGTGCGGGGCCGGGAGGACGACTGTGCCGATCACTACGAGGCGCTGGACGAGGCGGTGAAGTCCGAGTGATCCCGCGCCGGGCGTCCCGCGCAAGGTGAGTCGCGCCCCCTGACGCGCCCTTGCCTCAGGGGTCGGACCGGAGTCTGACAGGACATGCGACACTATGCGTGCGGACAGACGCGGGGAGGCTTGGCAGCCGTCGGACGAACTTGACACCGGGTAACAGCCGCGCTTGACACACAAGCCAATGAGTTTATTCGCTTTTGGCAACTTGACGCAGCGGAAGTTTACATCACAATTCCGTCAATCGAAAAATATTTCACAGAATATACCAGTGTTAACAGATAGATAATGGCCTGATTTACACCTCCCTCTTAAAAGCATTTACAGAGGGGGACAGCTGACAACCGGCATGAACGCCCTCGCTGACATGTATTCAGGAGGGCGTAATGGACGTCATAAAAGCCGCCGCAGACAGCAATCCCAGCATCACACATACCGATCCGCGCGCACCGCATATCTCCGCAGAGCAATATGCCGAGATGTACGCCGCTTCGATCGCCGACCCAGAAGCCTTCTGGGCAGAGCACGGCAAGCGGCTGGACTGGATCACGCCCTACACCCAAGTCAAAGACGTCGATTTCACCCTCGGCAACGTCAAGATCAACTGGTACGCCGATGGCGCGCTGAACGTCGCTGTCAACTGCATCGACCGTCACCTCGCAGCGCGCGGCGAGCAGACCGCGATCATTTTCGAGCCCGACGATCCCAAGGACGGCGCGCAGCACATCACCTACAAGGACCTGCACCGCTCCGTCTGCAAAATGGCCAACGTTCTCGAAGAGCTTGGCGTGCGCAAAGGTGACCGGGTAATCATCTATCTGCCCATGATCCCCGAAGCGGCCTACGCGATGCTCGCCTGTGCCCGCATCGGTGCGATCCACTCCATCGTCTTCGCGGGCTTCTCGCCGGACGCGCTGGCGGCTCGGATCAACGGCTGCGACGCCAAAGTCGTCATCACCGCCGATGAGGCCCCGCGCGGTGGCCGCGTCACGGCTCTGAAGTCCAACACCGACCAAGCGCTCCTGCATTGCAAAGACAGCGTGAAATGCCTCGTCGTCAAGCGCACCGGCGGCCAGACCACATGGACGGACCGCGACTACGATTACAACGAGATGGCGCTGGAAGCCTCCGAGGTCAGCCATCCGGCGACGATCAACGCGGAAGACCCGCTCTTCATCCTCTACACCTCCGGGTCCACCGGACAGCCGAAAGGCGTCGTGCACTCTTCGGGCGGCTATCTGGTTTACGCGTCGATGACCCACGAGCTGGTCTTCGACTATCACGACGGCGATATCTTCTGGTGCACCGCCGATGTGGGCTGGGTTACAGGGCACAGCTACATCGTCTATGGCCCGCTCGCCAATGGCGCGACCACGATCATGTTCGAGGGCGTGCCGACCTATCCCGATGCGGGCCGGTTCTGGGACGTGTGCGAGAAGCACAAAGTCACGCAGTTCTACACCGCCCCGACCGCGATCCGCGCGCTGATGGCGAAAGGCCCCGAGCCGGTGCTGGCGCATGATCTGAGCAGCCTGCGCGTGCTCGGCACCGTGGGCGAGCCGATCAACCCCGAGGCGTGGAACTGGTACAACGAGATCGTCGGCAAAGGGAACTGCCCCATCGTAGACACGTGGTGGCAGACCGAAACCGGCGGCCACCTGCTGACACCGCTGCCGGGTGCGACCGAACTCAAGCCCGGCTCTGCACAGCAACCGTTCTTCGGCATCAAGCCTTTGGTTCTGGAGCCCGCGTCGGGCGAAGTGATCGAGGGCAATGGCGTCGAGGGCGTGCTGGTCATCGCCGATAGCTGGCCGGGGCAGATGCGCACGGTCTGGGGAGATCACGCGCGGTTCGAGAAGACCTACTTCTCCGACTACAAGGGCTTTTACTTCTCCGGCGACGGCTGCCGCCGCGACGAAGATGGCGACTACTGGATCACGGGCCGCGTCGATGACGTGATCAACGTGTCCGGGCACCGGATGGGCACCGCGGAGGTGGAAAGCGCGCTGGTCGCCCATGCCAAGGTCGCGGAGGCCGCCGTGGTCGGCTACCCGCACCCCGTGAAAGGGCAGGGCATCTATTGCTATGTCACGCTGATGAATGGCGAAGAGCCGTCGGATGAGCTGACCAAGGAGTTGCGCAATTGGGTGCGCACCGAGATCGGCCCGATCGCCTCGCCGGACCTCATCCAATGGGCGCCCGGCCTGCCGAAGACCCGGTCTGGCAAGATTATGCGCCGCATCCTGCGCAAGATCGCCGAGGACGACTTCGCCGCTCTGGGCGACACCTCGACGCTCGCCGATCCGTCCGTGGTCGAGGACCTGATCGCAAACCGCATGAACCGTCAGGAGGCTTGAACGATGGATGGGAGCAAAATGCCGCAGGGCGCGCCGGTGCTGATTCTTCTTGGGCCTCCGGGTGCCGGGAAGGGCACGCAGGCCCGTGTTCTGGAGACGAAATTCGGTCTCGTTCAGTTGTCCACCGGCGATCTGCTACGCGCCGCCGTTGCGGCGGGGACACCAGCCGGGATGGCCGCCAAAGAGGTCATGGACGCCGGGGGGCTGGTCAGTGACGAGATCGTTCTGGCCATCCTCAAGGATCGCTTGATGCAACCCGATTGCGAGCAAGGTGTTGTTCTGGATGGATTTCCGCGCACGACCGCGCAAGCCGAAGCGCTTGACGGCATGCTTGGGGCGAGCGGTCAGCGGATCAACGCGGCGATCTCGCTGGAAGTGGACGATGCGCGCATGGTCGCGCGGATCGCCGGGCGCTATACCTGCAAGGGTTGCGGCGAAGGATACCACGACAGCTTCAAGTTGCCGAAGGCCGAAGGCGTCTGCGACCAATGCGGCGGCACCGACATGGTTCGCCGCGCCGACGATAACGCGGCCACCGTCATGTCGCGCCTTGATGCATATCATAAACAGACCGCCCCGCTGATTGATTACTACGCGCAGAAGGCAGCTTTGAAGCGGCTCGATGCGATGGGAGATATCACGGCGATTTCCGACGAGCTTGCGCAGATCGTGACCGACGTCACGGCCTGACGCACACCCGAACGCGGCGGTTAAAGGCAAGAAAGAACCACCGCACAACAAAACCTGAAAAGGAGGAGCGCCGATATGGCGGATCAAACCATCAACAAAACATCGAGCAAGGCGAAAGAAGATGGCGCCGGGTATTGGGCCGCCAATATTCGCATCATCCTGATCAGCCTTGTGATTTGGGCCACCGTGTCCTTCGGCTTCGGCATTCTGCTACGGCCTCTGCTCTCGGGCATCGAAGTCGGCGGCACAGACCTCGGCTTCTGGTTCGCACAGCAAGGCTCGATCCTTGTCTTTCTGGGCCTGATCTTCTTCTACGCATGGCGGATGAACAAGCTCGACAAAGAATTTGGCGTCGAGGAGGACTAAACCGTGGATCAGTTTACAATCAACCTGCTCTTTGTGGGCGCGTCCTTTGCGCTCTACATCGGCATCGCCGTGTGGGCCCGTGCGGGCTCCACATCTGAATTCTACGCCGCTGGCCGGGGCGTTCACCCTGTTACCAACGGCATGGCCACGGCGGCGGACTGGATGTCTGCGGCCTCGTTCATCTCGATGGCGGGCCTCATCGCCTTCACCGGCTATGACAACTCCTCCTTTCTGATGGGTTGGACCGGCGGCTACGTTCTGCTCGCCCTGCTGCTCGCGCCTTACCTGCGCAAGTTCGGCAAGTTCACTGTCTCCGAGTTCATCGGCGACCGCTTCTACTCTCCGACAGCCCGTATGGTGGCTGTGATCTGTCTGATCGTGGCCTCGACCACCTACGTGATCGGTCAGATGACAGGCGTTGGCGTGGCGTTCGGCCGCTTCCTCGAAGTCAGCAACACGGCTGGTCTGCTGATCGGCGCCTGTGTGGTGTTCGCCTACGCGGTGTTCGGCGGCATGAAAGGTGTGACCTACACCCAGGTTGCGCAATACTGCGTGCTGATCATGGCCTACACCATCCCGGCGATCTTCATCTCGCTGCAACTGACGGGCACGCCGGTTCCGGCGCTGGGTCTGTTCGGTGATCACGTGGCCTCCGGTGAGCCGCTGCTCCAGAAGCTGGACCAGATCGTCTCTGAGCTGGGCTTCAACGAGTACACCGCCCACCACGCGGACACGCTGAACATGGTTCTGTTCACCCTGTCCCTGATGATCGGGACCGCGGGTCTGCCCCACGTCATCATGCGCTTCTTCACCGTGCCCAAAGTGTCTGACGCACGTTGGTCCGCAGGGTGGACGCTGGTCTTCATCGCTCTGCTGTACCTCACAGCCCCGGCTGTTGGTGCGATGGCGCGGATGAACATCACGGAAATGATGTGGCCTGAAGGCACGAGCGGTGCGGCTGTTTCGGTCGAGCAGATCGAGAACGATGCACGCTACGACTGGATGAAAACTTGGGAGAAAACCGGTCTGCTGGGCTGGGAAGACAAGAACGGCGACGGCAAGATTGCATACTTCAACGACAAGGATGCAGACACCGTTGCGAAGATGGAAGCGGCTGGCTGGGGCTCTGAGAACGAGCTGACCAACTTCAACCGTGACATCCTCGTTCTGGCCAACCCGGAAATCGCGAACCTGCCCTCTTGGGTGATTGGCCTCGTAGCTGCTGGCGGTCTCGCCGCTGCGCTCTCCACGGCTGCCGGTCTGCTGCTCGCGATCTCCTCGGCTGTGTCCCACGACCTCATCAAAGGCCAGCTGAACCCGGGTATCTCGGAAAAAGGCGAGCTTTTGTCGGCGCGGATTGCCATGGCGGTTGCCATCGCGGTTGCGACCTATCTGGGGCTCAATCCTCCGGGCTTCGCAGCGCAAACCGTGGCTCTGGCCTTTGGCCTCGCGGCAGCGTCGATCTTCCCGGCACTGATGATGGGCATCTTCACGAAGGTGAACAACAAAGGCGCCGTGGCAGGGATGCTCGCAGGTCTGATCGTGACGCTGGTCTACATCTTCCTGCACAAGGGCTGGTTCTTCATCCCCGACACGAACAGCTTCTCCGACGCTGATCCGCTGCTCGGCACGATCAAGTCCACCTCCTTCGGGGCTATCGGTGCGATGATCAACTTCGCGGTTGCCTTCACGGTCTCCCGTGCCACCGCTCCGATCCCGCAAGAGATCGAAGATCTGGTGGAAAGCGTGCGGATCCCCGCAGGGGCCGGGACAGCGGTTGACCACTAAGACACCATCAGGGCCGGCGGCACGCGCTGCCGGCCCTTTTTGCTTCAGGGCCTTCGGGCCCTTTCGTGCATGGCAAGATGTGCAAAGACGGGACCTTTGAATGTACGCTGAAAGACTGAATTTCCTGTCTCACCTGCACCCCTATGACGACCTGCCCAAACCCGTTCTGGCGCAGATCGCCGACACCGCCACTTGGCTCGATGCCGAGGCTGGCGACCAGATTTACACAGCCGGACAGCCGCTCGATGGGCTTTACGTGATCGCCTCCGGGCAGGTCTGTATCACCGATGACAGCGGCACACAGATCTCGCTGCTTGAAACCGGCAACAGTTTCGGCGAGCGCGGATTGCTGAAAGACGGACTTGCCGTCACCTCCGCCAAGGCTGAAACCGCCACCCGGCTGCTGGTGATCCCGCGCACGCTCTTTGACATGCTCTTCAAGGACCACGAGCCCGTCCACCGGTTCTTCGACCGGCGCCGCGGTGTTGAGGTCAGCAAGTTCGATCTCACGCGCATCCGCGTCGAGACCCTGATGGCGGCGGACCCGAAGACCTGCACGCCGGACACGACCGTGATCGACGCCGCCAAGACAATGCACGCCGCGCGGATTTCCTGCCTTTGCGTGATCGAAGACGGCGCGCTCGCGGGCATCCTGACAATCCGCGATCTGTCGGGACGGGCGCTGGCGGCGGAACTGCCCTACAGCACCCCGGTGCGCGAGATCATGACCCCGAACCCGCGCGTGCTGCCGCCCTCCGCCATCGGCTCGGACGTGCTGCACATGATGATGGAGTACCGCCTCGGCCATCTGCCCATCGTGTCGGCGGGCAAACTCGTCGGGATCGTCACGCAGACCGACCTGACGCGGGCACAGGCCTCCAGCGCGGCGAGTTTCGTCTCCGAGGCGGCCCGCGCTGCGGATGTGGATGCGCTTGCGGCGATCACGGCGCGGATTCCCAACCTTCTGGTGCAACTCGTGGCTGCCGGGAACCGGCATGACGTGGTGACCCGGATGATCACCGACATTGCCGATGTGGTCACCCGCCGCCTGCTGCGTCTGGCCGAGGAAAGATTCGGCCCGCCGCCTTGCCGCTATGTCTGGCTGGCGTGCGGCTCGCAAGGACGGCAAGAGCAGACCGGCGTATCCGATCAGGACAATTGCATCATCTTCGAGGATGGCGATGAGGAGACCGCACAGGCCTATTTCAAACCCTTCGCGCAATTTGTCAGCGATGGGCTTAATGCGTGCGGCTATGTCTATTGCCCCGGCGACATGATGGCGACGAACCCGCGCTGGTGCCAGCCGCTGTCGGTCTGGCAGGGCTATTTCAAAGGCTGGATCAAATCCCCCAGCAAGGAGGCGCAGATGCTGGCCTCGGTGATGTTCGATCTGCGTGCCATCGGCGGCGATGAGAGCCTGTTTGACGGGCTCCAAGCCAGTACGCTCAAGGCCGCCGCGGCCAACTCGATCTTCACCGCCCATATGGCCAGCAACGCGCTGACTCATCAAACCCCGCTCGGGCTTCTGAAAGGGCTCGCCACAATCCGGTCGGGCGAGCACCGCGACACGATTGACCTCAAGCATAACGGTGTCGTGCCGGTGGTCGATCTGGGCCGCATGTATGCGCTGCAACAGCAACTGACCGAAGTGAACACCCGCGCCCGGCTGGAAGCGGCTGTGGCCGCCGGGGCGGTGAGCCAATCGGGTGGAATGGACCTGCTCGACGCCTATGATCTGGTGGCCGAAACCCGGCTCGAACATCAGGCTGCCCAGATCAAGCTGGGCAAAGCGCCGGACAATTTCCTGCCCCCCTCACATCTATCGAGCTTCGAGCGCAGCCATCTGCGCGATGCGTTCGTGGTCATCAAGACCATGCAATCGGCCCTGATGTCGGGCCGGGGTGTGATGGGATAGGCGGAACAAACAAGGGAAGGGAGGCCCATGTTTCTGGAACTGATCGGAACGATCCTCGCAGGCGTTGTCGCCGGGATCGGTGTCTGGGCGCTGAACCGCCTGCTCAAGGGCCGCCTGCCAAGCTGGCTGTCGCCCGTTGCGGCGGGCGTGGCGATGCTGCTCGCGGCCATTTCCAGCGAATATGGCTGGTATGACCGCACGGTTGCGTCCATGCCCGAGGGCCTTGTGGTCGCAGACACCGTTGAAGAGCGCAACTTTTACCGTCCATGGACTTATCTGGTGCCCTATGTCAGCCGCTATGTCGCGGTGGATCAGGCGTCGATCCGGCAGCACCCCGATCACCCCAATCAACGGATCGTCAATCTGGTGTTCTATGGTCGCTGGGCCCGGGTCACGCAGGTCCCGGTCATGTTCGACTGCGCGGCGTCCCGCCGGGCGGACCTGATGGACGGTGTCGAGTTTGCCGAGGATGGCGGGATCGCGAATGCCGACTGGCGCAGCCTCACGCGTTCCGACCCGGTGCTCGTCGCAGCCTGTTCGGAGGCCTGATGCGATGAAAGACCTGTCTCTCCGGCTCCGGATCTTCCTCTTCTTCTGCCTCATCGCCGTCGGCGCGATGGCCATCCTCGGTGCGGCCCTGTTCCTCGGCTACCGTCAGGCGGGCGGCGATATCTCGCCCTTCGTCACGGTGGGCATCGTTGCCGCGCTCGGCACGACGGGTCTGACGGTCTTCGTGTGGCTGCTGTTCGACGAGAACGTGGCCAAAGCCATCGAGAACATCTCCTCCCAGATCCGTGTGCGCACCTATTCCAACGTCAACAGCCTGATCGACCCGGAGATGGGCAAATATCTCGGCGATCTCGGCCCGGCGGCGCTGGCGCTCCACGACAAGCTGAGCGAGGCCTCGACGGCTGTTCAGGAAACCGTCGAACAGGAAACCGCCCGCCTGCGCCGACAGCGCAACCAACTCTTGCGCATCCTCTCGGACCTGCCCGTGGCCACCATCGTGGCGCGGCAGGACCACCAGATCGTTCTCTATGACGGGCAGGCCGCCGACCTGATGGAGCGCGAGGCCCCGGCGCGGCTCGATGGCTCGGTGTTCGACTACCTCGACGAAGGCGCGATCCGATCGGTCCTCGCGGACCTCGCCGCGACGGGCACCAAGCGGCAGGCCATCGCGCTCGTGGGCAAGTCTGGCGCGACCTATACGGGCCATATCCGTCTTTTCGACGACGCGGCGGGCTACACGCTGATGCTGGAGCCGCTCTCGCCCGAGGCCTCCCGCCCGCTGGTGCATGATCTCGACCTGATGACCAAGCGCCGCGACACCGACCCCGATGAGACCGCGCTGCGCGATCTGTCCTTCGTGGTGTTCGACAGCGAAACCACGGGGCTGAGCCCGGTCAAGGACGAGGTGATCCAGCTTGGCGCGGTGCGGGTGGTGAATGGCAAGATCGTTGAGACCGAACGCTTTGACGCGCTGGTGAAACCAAGCCGTCCGATCCCCCCGGCCTCAAGCAAGGTGCACGGCATCTTCGACGAGATGGTCCGGGACGCGCCACCTTTCACCGATGTCAGCCGCCGCTTTCACGGCTTTGCCAAGGGCGCGGTGATGATCGCTCACAACGCGCCCTTCGACATGGCTTTCCTGCACCGGGTCAGCAAACAGACCGGGCAGCGTTTCGATCATCCGGTGCTGGATACGGTGCATCTGTCGGCGGTCGTGTTCGGCGGTGCGGCGGAGCATACGTTGGATGCGCTATGCCAACGCCTCGACATCCATATCCCGGACCATTTGCGTCACACCGCGCTCGGGGACGCACAGGCCACCGCCGAAGTTTTCGTGGCCCTCTTGCCGCTCCTCGAAGCGCGCGGGCTCAAGACCTATGGGCAGGTCAAGGACGAGATGCGCAAGCATAGCCGCATCCTCGAAGTCAGCTAGCTCGCCCGTCCGCCGATCGCGGCGGTCAGGGCCTTTGCGGCCTCCATCACCGGCCCGGCGAAGGTATCGAGACCCTCCCGGCTCACGCGGCTGGTCGGACCGGAGACCGAGACCCCGGCGATGGCCTCATTGTTCAGATCGAAGACCGGGGCGGCGATGCAGCGCATCCCGAGGTTCTTTTCTTCGCCATCCACCGCGTAGCCGCGTGACCGGATCAGGTCGAGATTGGCGCGCAGGGTCTCGGGGTCTGTCATGGTATGCTCCGTGAACCGCTCCAGCGGTGCCCGCAGGATCTCGCCGAGCTGGCTCGCGTCCATATGCGCGAGCAGCGCCTTGCCGATCCCCGACGCGTGCATCGCCGAGAGCGTGCCGGGGGGAAAGAAGGCGCGGATGCTTTCATGGGTCTCGACCTGACTGACGAACAGCACGTTGCCGCCCTGCGCCACGCCCAGATTGGCGGTCTCCCCGGTTTGCTGCATCAGCCGCCGCAGGATGGGCCGGGCGCGCTCGACAAGCGAGGTCCGGCGCAAGAAGCGCGCGCCGATCACGAAGGCGCGCGGGCCGATCTGCCAGATTTGCTCCTCGGGATCGAACTCCACCAGCCCGCGCCCTTCTAGCGTGACAAGAATGCGGTAGACTGTGGCAGGGGATTGCCCGGTATCGGCGGCGATGGTCGAGAGCGCCTTGCCCTGACTTTCGCTCAGATGCTCGAAGACGGCCATCGCGCGGTCGAGGGACTTGATGGTGTTCTGGGCGGTCTTGTCGTCCCAGTCACGGGGCCGCCCGCGCGATCTGCGGGGGGTCGATTCGGGGGACTCTGCGTCACTCATCTCTGTCGCCCTTTGTGTACGAAAAACCATTTCATATGGTGAAAAATACAAGTAGCTGGTTTGATTGGTAATTCCAAGCCCTTCCAAAAATGAAAAACGATTTCAAAAAAGTTTCATCCGAGGCGGGAACCCCCTAGTGTGCCCCAAATCGCGGAGGAGTGATGTGATGAGCTTTCAAAACCCGGTCTTTATTCCCGGCCCGACCAACATTCCCGAGGCACTTCGCAAAGCCTGCGACATGCCCACCATCGACCACCGGTCGCCCCTGTTCGGCGCGATCCTGCACCCGGCGCGCGCCGGTGTGAAAGAGGTTCTGAAAACCGAGACCGGCGAGGTTTTCATCTTCCCCGCCTCTGGCACCGGCGGCTGGGAAGTTGGCCTCTCCAACACCCTGAGCCCCGGCGACAAGGTGATCGCAGGCCGCAACGGCATGTTTTCCCACAAATGGATCGACATGTGTCAGCGCCTCGGGCTTGAGACCCAGGTGATCGAGACGCCTTGGGGCCACGGCCTCAACGCCGCCGAATACGGCGCAATTCTCGAAGCCGACACGGCGCACGAGATCAAAGCCGTGCTGGTGACGCATAACGAAACCGCCACCGGCGTGACCTCCGACATCAAAGCCATCCGCGACGCGATGGACGCCGCAAACCACCCGGCCATGCTCTTCGTCGACGGTGTATCCTCCATCGGCTCGATGGATTTCCGTATGGACGAATGGGGCGTCGACGTCGCCGTGACCGGCTCGCAAAAGGGCTTCATGCTGGCCGCAGGGCTCGCGATCATCGGCTTCAGCGAAAAGGCGATGGCGGCGACCAAGACTGCGACCCTGCCGCGCGTCTATTTCGACGTGCATGACATGGCAAACGGCTACGCGGCCAATGCCTATCCCTACACACCCTCCGTCGGCATGATCAACGGGCTCAACGAAGCCTGCAAGATGCTGCTGGACGAAGGGCTCGACAACGTCTTCGCCCGCCACCACCGCATCGCCGAAGGTGTGCGGGCCGCCGTGCGGGGTTGGGGGCTTGAGATGTGCGCCGCGACACCGGACGTCTATTCCGACACCGTCACCGCGATCCGCACGCCGGAGGGCTTCAACGCGTCCGACGTCGTCAGCCACGCCGCGAACACCTACGGCATGGCCTTCGGCACCGGGCTTGGTGAAGTGGCCGGCAAGGTCTTCCGCATCGGCCATCTGGGGATGCTGACCGAAAGCATGGCCCTGAGCGGCATCGCCACGGCGGAGATGTGCATGGTCGATCTCGGCCTCGACATCACGCTCGGCTCCGGCGTCGCCGCGGCCCAGCAATCCTACCGCAAACCGGCCCTGCACCTGCATCAGACGGCGGCGGAATAATGAAAGACGCGCTCGATCAAACCATCCCGACCTACGAGGACATGCTCGCGGCCCATGAGCGGATCAAACCCCATATCCGCCGCACGGAGGTCCTGACCTCGCCGTTTCTCGACGAGCTGTCCGGCGCGCAGCTGTTCTTCAAATGCGAGAATTTCCAAGTCCCGGGCGCCTTCAAGGTGCGCGGGGCGACCAACGCGGTCTTCGGCTTGGACGAGGCGCAGGCCGCCAAGGGCGTCGCGACCCATAGCTCGGGCAACCACGCCTCCTGCCTCAGCTACGCCGCCATGCGCCGCGGCATCCCCTGCAACGTCGTGATGCCCCGCACCGCGCCGCAGGCCAAGAAGGACACGGTGCGCCGCTACGGCGGCAAGATCACCGAATGCGCGCCCTCCACCACCTCCCGCGAGGCGACCTTCGCCGAAGTGCAGGCCGCGACCGGTGGCGATTTCGTCCACCCCTACAACGACCCGCGCGTGATCGCCGGGCAGGGCACCTGCTCGAAGGAATTCATGGAGCAAACCGACGGTCTCGACATTGTCGTCGCCCCCATCGGCGGCGGCGGCATGATCTCCGGCACCTGCCTCACGCTTTCGACCCTCGCGCCCGAGACCCAGATCATCGCTGCCGAGCCCGAGCAGGCCGACGACGCCTATCGCAGCTTCAAGGCGGGCCATATCATCGCCGATGATGCACCGAAAACCATCGCCGATGGCCTCTTGGTCCCGCTCAAAGAACTGACATGGCATTTCGTGTCGAACCACGTCACTGAGATCTACACCGCCTCCGAGCAGGAGATCATCGACGCGATGAAGCTGACATGGAAGCACCTGCGAATCGTGATGGAGCCGTCCTGCGCCGTGCCGCTGGCCATCGTTCTGAAAAACCCCGACGCCTTCAAAGGCAAGCGCGTCGGGATCGTCGTCACGGGCGGCAATGTCGATCTCGACACGCTGCCCTGGATCAAATGATCCGAACTGCAATCTGAGGAGACCCAAGATGAACGCACCTGTAAACATCCAATCCCTCGAGGTCGGCTACGACATCCCCGCACTGCCGGGCATGGATGAGGCCGAGATTCAAACCCCCTGCCTCGTGCTCGACCTCGATGCACTTGAGCGCAACATCAAGAAAATGGGCGATTATGCCAAGGCCCACGGGATGCGCCACCGCGTCCACGGCAAGATGCACAAATCCGTCGACGTGGCCCTGCTACAGGTCGAGCTCGGCGGCGCGTGCGGTGTCTGCTGCCAGAAGGTCTCCGAGGCCGAAGTGTTTGCCCGCGGCGGCATCAAGGACGTGTTGGTGTCGAACCAAGTGCGGGATCCCGCCAAGATCGACCGTCTTGCACGGATGCCGAAACTCGGCGCGCGCACGATCTGCTGTGTGGACATGCTCGACAATGTGGCCGACCTGTCCGCTGCTGCCGTCAAGCACGGCACTGAGATCGAATGTCTTGTGGAGATCGACTGCGGCGCGGGCCGTTGCGGCGTGACCACCACGCCTGCGGTGATCGAGCTTGCAAAGGCGATCGACGCGGCTGAGGGTCTGAAATTTGCGGGTATCCAAGCCTATCAGGGCGCGATGCAGCACCTTGATTCCTACGAAGAGCGCAAGGGCAAGACGCAGATCGCCATCGACATGGTGCAGGATGCAGTGGACGGCCTGAAGGCCGAAGGTCTGGACTGCGACATCGTCGGTGGTGGCGGCACGGGCAGCTACTATTTCGAATCGAATTCCAACGTCTATAACGAGCTTCAATGCGGCTCTTACGCGTTCATGGACGCCGATTATGGCCGCATCCTCGACAAGGACGGCAAGCGCATCGACGAGGGCGAGTGGGAAAACGCATTGTTCCTGCTGACCTCGGTGATGAGCCACGCCAAGGCCGACAAAGCCATCGTCGATGCCGGTCTCAAGGCGCAATCGGTGGATAGCGGCCTGCCGTTCATCTTTGGGCGCAAGGACGTGGAATACGTCAAATGCTCCGACGAGCACGGCGTCGTGGCCGACCCCGAAGGCGTGCTGAAGGTCAACGACAAGCTGAGGCTCGTACCGGGCCACTGCGACCCGACCTGCAACGTGCATGACTGGTATGTCGGCGTGCGCGGCGGCAAGGTGGAAACCGTCTGGCCGGTCTCGGCGCGCGGAAAGGCCTACTGAGAAAAAACGCGCCCCGGGCAGGGTCCGGGGCCGCGCCGGATGTCACAGACCGGACCAACACCAGAAGTCCCGGGCCCTGCCCGGGACGCGTTGTGCATGAACGACAAGGACTGCCCCAAGATGATCATCGTACCTGAACGTGAGATTGCCGATCTCATGACGCGCCCTGCCGCGTTTGATGCCGTTGAAAAGGTCTTCGCCGCGATGGCCGCCGAGGACGCCTATAACTTCCCCGTGGTGCGCGAAGCCATCGGCCATGAAGACGCGCTCTACGGCTTCAAGGGCGGGTTCGACCAAGCCGGGCTCACACTGGGCCTCAAGGCAGGCGGCTACTGGCCCCACAATCTCGAACGGCGCGGCGTGATCAATCACCAATCCACCGTGTTCCTGTTCGACCCGGATACTGGCATGGTGCGTGCAATGGTCGGCGGCAACCTGCTCACCGCCTTGCGCACGGCAGCGGCGTCCTCGGTGTCGATCAAACACCTTGCGCGCCCGGACGCGAAGGTGATTGGCATGATCGGCGCGGGCCACCAAGCCACATTCCAACTCCGCGCCGCGTTGGAGCAGCGCGATTTTGAGAAGGTGATCGGCTGGAACCTGCATCCCGAGATGCTGCCGAATATCGAGAAAGTTGCCACCGAGGCAGGTCTGCCCTTCGAAGCGGTTGAGCGCGAGGCCATGACCGAGGCCGATGTGATCATCACCATCACCTCGTCCTTCGAGGCGAGCCTGATGGCGGGTCACGTCAGCCCCGGCACCCATATCGCCTGCATGGGCACCGATACGAAGGGCAAGCAGGAATTAGACCCTAACCTGCTTGTTAGAGCCACAGTTTTTACGGACGAAGTGGCCCAGTCGGTGAGTATTGGCGAGGCGCAACATGCTGTTGGCGCTGGTCTGATCTCGGAAAACGACGTGCATCAGATTGGGGCCGTCATCAACGGCACGCATCCGGGCCGGACCTCTGCAGACGAGATCACGATCTTCGACGGCACCGGCGTTGGCCTGCAAGACCTCGCCGTCGCCGCCCGCGTTGTCGATCTGGCCGTGGAGAAGGGCAAAGCGATCGAAGTCCCTATCTGAAGCGTCTCGGGTCTCGACGCACGCGTTCCGAAGGGTGTGCAATGCTGCCCACCATGGCGAAAGGTTAACGCCGGGGCACCGCACGGTGCCTTAACCCCGGAACGAATCGAAACCGAGCCATACAGGTGCCATACGCTTTGCCATACGCCGGGCCATACCGCTGCCATCCCTTGTTTTTATGGCGTTAACGCGCGAAAGCCCGTTTTTCGCGAATTTGAGGGCGCGCGGGCGCTCGCTGCGTTAAACTTTGGCGCCCTCACCCGCGCTAGTTCTCGAAGATCGCCAACCCCAACCACTCCGCGACAAGGGCCGGGGTGTCCTGCCCCTTGATCTCGATTGTCATGAGGTTTTCCCGCATCAACTCGGTCTCCGAACGGGCCTTCGCCCCCTGCAACGTGAAGCGACCGCGTATCTCCGCGCCCGCCTTTACAGGCGACAGGAAGCGCAGCTTGTTCAGCCCGTAATTGATTCCCATCACCTGCCCCGGCAGGGTCGGGAAACACTCATAGACGAAGCTCGACGCTAGGCTAAGTGTCAGAAATCCATGCGCAATCGTCCCGCCAAAGGGCGTCTCGCGCGCCGCCCGCTCCGGGTCCACATGGATCCATTGCTCGTCCCGCGTTGTGACCGCGAATTCGTCGATCATCTTCTGATCCACAGTCACCCAAGAGGACACACCGACCTCGGTGCCGATCAGCGGCGTCAGCTTGTCCACAGCATCTTGCAAATGCGACATGACCAGTCCCCCTCAACTCGGATCGGGCGCGACACGCACCATGCGCTTGCCCTTGTTGTCGCCGTTCAGCAGCCCGATCAGCGCCTGCGGCGCGTTCTCCAGACCCTCGACGATATCTTCGAAAATCTTGATCTGCCCGGCGGCGATCCAATGCTGAATGGCGCGGTTCGCCTTGGCGTCGTCCTTGACGAAATCGGTGACGATAAAACCCTCCATTCTCAACCGCTTAACGACGACGAGCCCCGGCAAATTGCGCGGCCCGCTGGGCGCGGTGGTGTCATACTGACTGATCGCTCCGCAGCACACCACCCGGCCCCGCTCGTTCATGAAAAACAGAGCCGTTTCAAGGATTTCCCCACCAACATTGTCGAAGTAAATGTCCACGCCATTCGGGCAGGCGGCCTTGATCGCTTTCGCCAAACCGGGCTGGCGATAGTCGAGACAGGCATCGAACCCGAGTTCCTTCACGACCCAGTCGCATTTCTCCGGCCCTCCGGCGATCCCCACCACATGGCATCCGAGCGCCTTGGCCATTTGCCCCACATACCCACCAACCGACCCGGCGGCCGCCGAGACAAGCACGGTCTCCCCGGTCACAGGTTGGCCGACGCTGATCAGCCCGTGAAACGCGGTCTTTCCGGCGATCCCGAAAGCGGAGATCAGGTTGGACAGTTGCGGCACGCGCGGCATCTTCTGCACCTTGTGGGCCGGTTGGACGACATATTCCGACCACGTCGCCTCGCAGGCCACGATATCCCCGGCGGCAACCCGGTCCGAGTGGCTTTCGACCACTTCGCAGATCGCATAGGTGGGCATGGCGTCTCCCGCGAGCACCGGGGCGCGATAGGTCGCCCCTTGCATCCATGACCGGTTGGCGGCGTCGATGCTCATCAGGATAACCTTCAGCAAAACCTCGCCGGGTCCGGCTTCAGGCATCGGGGCGTCTGTCTTTTCGAAATGAGCCGGTTCAAGATTGCCTTTTGGCAGTTCCCGGATCACAATTTGCATGTTCGACATGGTGGATGCCTTTCCTATGTCTTCGAGAGTTCAGACCCTAAATTTGAAGTTTAGAGCCACATCATGACGGAATACCGACAACATCGTTTTACCCTGCCCGACGGCGCGGCGGACCTGCTCCTGATCCGGCACGGAGAAACCGAAGCGGCGCGCGAGGTAGAGAGCTTTCCGCTGCGCGACGGTCACGGAGACCCAGCCTTGCGTCCGGAGGGAGAGCGGCAGGCACATGAGGTTGCGCAGAGGCTGAAAACAGAGCCCATCAAGGCGATTTATGTCACCAAACTGCGCCGCACGCACCAGACCGCCGCACCGCTCGCGCAGCATCTCGGCCTGACGCCGCGCGAAGATCCCGATTTGCATGAGGTGCATCTTGGCGATTGGGACGGCGGACTGTACCGCAAGATGGCCGCGACGAACGATCCGGCCTTCGAGCGGGCCCGGGCCGCCCATGAATGGGGCGAGGTGCCCGGCGCAGAGACCACCGCGCAGCTTCAAGCCCGCGTTGCACGCGGGTTGCGGCGTATCGCGTCTGCTCATCCGAACGGGCTTGTGGCCGTCGTCGTGCATGGCGGCGTGGTCGGGGCGGCGCTCAGCTATGCCACCGGCGCGCGCGGGTTCGCATTCAACGGCGCGGCGAACGGCTCGATCTCGCGTCTGGTCGTGCAGGACGATCAGATGATCGTGCGCGGGTTCAATGATTGCAGCCATCTGTCGGACGCTTAATCCAAGGTCAGGACAACCTTGCCCAACACTTTGCGATCCTGCATCAGCGTCAGGGCCTCCGCCGCCTGTTCCAGCGGAAATGAGGCACTGATACGGGGTTTTATTTTCCCCGCCGCATACATCTGGAAAAGCTCGCCCATGTTTTCCATATGGCCCTTTGGGTCCCGGAAAACCGATGCACCCCAGAAGACGCCCACGATCTGACACCCTTTGAGCAGCGCGAGGTTCAGCGGGACCTTGGGAATGCCCGCCGGGAAGCCCACCACGAGGAAACGTCCCTTCCATGCCAGCGCGCGGATCGCGGGTTCGGCATAGTCGCCGCCCACAGCGTCATAGACCACATCCACGCCCTCGCCTCCGGACAGTGTCTTGATCTCGCTGGAGAAAGCTTTCTGCGCATCGCGGTCCATCTCGCGGGGATAGACGATTGTCTCGTCCGCGCCGCACGCTTTGCAGAAATCGGCCTTCTCCTGAGAGGACACGGCGGCGATCACCTTCGCGCCGGCCGCTTTCGCCAGTTCAATCGCGGCAACGCCGACGCCGCCGGCAGCCCCGAGAACCAGAACGGAGTCGCCAGCCTTGAGCTCGGCCCGGTCCTTCAGCGCGTGGTGCGATGTGCCATAGGTGAAGATGAAACAGGCGGCGTCCTCATAGGGCATCGCGTCCGGAATTTTCACCGCGCGCCCGGCCTCGATGCAGATATGCGTGGCAAAGCCGCCATGTCCGGTCAGGGCCAGAATCCGGTCCCCGACCTGCAATCCCTCGACGCCTTCGCCCAAGGCTTCGATCTGTCCAGCGATCTCGCCGCCGGGCGCGAAGGGGCGCGGCGGCTTGATCTGGTAAAGGTCCTGGATCATCAGTGTGTCGGGGAAATTCAAGCCCGCTGCGTGGACACGCACGCGGATTTCGCCCTTCTGTGGCTCTGGTATCGGTAGCTCTGTCAGTTCCAGCGTTTCGGGTCCCCCCGGCGCTTTGCTCAACATGGCTTTCATCATGGTCAGGCCTCCCTTTCCCGAAATGACGCGGCGTTGTCATAGGGGCGCAGGGCGCGACAGGTTGTCAACCAGATAACAGAATGCAATTCTGCACAGCGGAACATCTGACGCAAAGTCATGTCGGAAGGTTGGGAGGCCTACGCAAATGACAGCCGATCTGGACGCCTTTCGCGCCGAGTTGCGCGACTGGCTTGAGGAGAACTGCCCCGAAGAGATGCGGGACGGGCAAAACACCGAAGAGACCATCTGTTGGGGCGGCAAAAGCTGGGAGTTCACCAGCGACGCGCAACGTGTCTGGCTCGAGCGCTGCGCCTCCAAGGGCTACACAGTGCCCACATGGCCCGCCGAATACGGTGGCGCCGGCATGTCGCGGGATCAGGAAAAAGTCTTCCACGCAGAAATGGCGCGGATCAACGCGCGCTTCCCGCTGCAGAGCTTTGGCATCTGGATGCTTGGGCCCGCTCTGCTGCATTTCGGCACGCATGAGCAAAAGCTGCATTATTTGCCGCCGATCGCGCGCGGTGAAGTGCGCTGGTGTCAGGGCTATTCCGAGCCCGGTGCCGGGTCCGATCTTGCCTCCGTGCAGACCAAGGGCGAGGACAAGGGCGATCACTGGGTGGTCAATGGCCAGAAGGTCTGGACCTCCTACGCCAACAAGGCAGACTGGATTTTCGCGCTCGTCCGGACCGACCGTGAAGCGCCGAAGCATAAAGGCATTTCCTTTCTTCTGATCGACATGGCCTCCGAAGGTGTTTCGACCCGCCCGATCAAGCTGATCTCTGGCGCGTCACCGTTCTGCGAGACGTTTTTTGACGATGTGACGGTGCCCAAGCATCAGATCGTCGGCGCGGAAAACCGCGGCTGGGATGTGGCGAAATACCTGCTCACCCATGAGCGCGAGATGATTTCCGCAGGAGGCGGCGGTCTGACAGGGGGCCGGGCGCTCGGAGCGATCATTGCGGACAGTCAGGGTGAGGGCGCTTTGTTAGAGCCTGTCCTGCGCGCTGACGCAATGCGGTGTGAGGTCGATGGGCTGGCGGTCGGTCTCACAATCGAGCGCTACAAGGACAAAGCCGAGGGCGGCGGCGAGGTCGGTGACGCCTCTGCGATGCTGAAATACATGGGCACGGAACTCAATAAGCGCCGCTTCGAGGTATTGATGAATGTGGGCGGCTCGGATGCGTTGGAGTGGGACGGGCCGCTTGGCAAACGTCCTGCCGACTGGCTGCGGACCAAGGCGAACTCAATCGAAGGCGGCACGTCCGAAGTGATGCTTTCCATAGTCTCCCGGCGCGTTCTGGGGCTTCCGGGGTAACGACATGGCAAAGCTTGTACATTCCGAAGAGGAAACCATGCTCGCCGACGCCGCGCGAGGCTTTCTCAACGAGGCCGCACCGGTCAGCCATCTGCGCGGCCTGCGCGACGCGGGCAAAACACATGACGATGCGCTCTGGCGCGAGATGGCACGGATGGGCTGGGCCGGGATTCTGGTGCCCGAAGCGCAGGGCGGGGCCGATATGGGGCATGCCGCTGCGGGCGTTCTGGCGGCGGAACTGGGCAAGACGCTGGTGACCTCGCCCTTCCTCTCCACCGCTGTGATCGCGGCGACAGCCTTGCGGCAGGTTTCGGGTGCGCGGAGCGTCGAGGCGCTACAAGCTATCGCGGCGGGCGACCTCACCTATGCGCTGGCAATCGACGAAGGCATCAAATTCGACCCTGACACAGTTGAAATGAAGGCAACACGCGAGGGGAATGGCTTCCGGCTGGATGGTAAGAAGACGTTCGTCGTGGATGGCGGCAACGCGGATCGGTTGATGGTGCTGGCCAAGTCCGAGGATGGGCTGACGGTATTCGATCTGCCGGCGGATCGGGATGGTATCGAGCGCGCGCCGCAGAACATGATCGACAGCCGCGATTCCACCCGGATTACGTTCGAGAATGTCGAGGCGACCGGCGAGGATGTGCTGGGCCAAGTGGATCACGCGATGGACGTCCTGCGCCCCGCCTTGCAAGCCGGGCAAGCTGCGCTCGCAGCGGAGATGACGGGGCTGGCCTCTGGTGCGTTCGGGATGACCGTTGGTTACCTCAAGGAGCGCAAGCAATTCGGTGTGCCCATCGGGAGTTTTCAGGCACTCCAGCACCGCGCGGCGCATCTTTGGTGCGATATCGAGGTGACCGCCTCCGCGATCCTGAACGCGGGGCGGATGCTGGATGCAGAGCCTGACAAAGCGGAATTGGCGGTTTCGCTCGCCAAGGCACGGGCCACCGGGACCGCGCAACTCGCGGTGCAGGAGGGTGTGCAGATGCATGGCGGGATCGGGATGACCGATGCCTTCGATATGGGGTTCTACATGAAGCGTGCTCGGGTCAGCGCCGAATGGCTGGGCGATTACGGCTATCATGCCGCCAAAGTCGCCGCACTGCGGGGGTTCTGAGCGATGGATATACAGTCTCTATTTGGTCTTTCTGGCAAGGTTGCGCTGGTCACGGGCGGGGCCACGGGGATCGGGCGGATGGCCGCCGAGGCACTGGTCCGGGCCGGGGCGCATGTTCTGCTTGCCTCGCGCAAGGAGGGGGCTTGCGAAGCGGTCGCGGCAGAACTCAACGCGCTCGGCGCCGAGGGTACCGCCGAGGGGTTCGTAGGCGATGTCGGTTCCAAGGCGGGCATCGACGCGCTTGTGGCCGAGGTCAAGGCGCGTTCGGACAAGCTGCACATCGTGATGAACAATGCGGGCCTGACATGGGGTGCTCCCTTGGGCGAGTTTCCGCATGATGCCTGGGCCAAGATCATGAATATCAACGTCGCGGGCCTGTTCGAGTTGACCCAGCAGCTTTTGCCGACGCTGATCGCGTCCTCCACGCCTGAAGATCCGGCGCGGGTGGTGAATGTCGGCTCTGTTATGGGCGAACGGGCAATGGGCGATGGGGCGTACAGTTATTCGGCCTCCAAGGCGGCTGTGCATCACCTGACGCAAATCCTCGCCAAGGAACTCGCCGAACAGCACGTCACCGTCAACGCGCTCGCGCCGGGGCCGTTCGTGTCCCGGATGACCGCCTTTGCAACGGCCGATGCGGATACACGCGAGAAAGTCGGAGGCCAGGTCCCTTTGGGCCGGGTCGGCACCGACACCGATATCGCCGGCTCCATGCTCTTTCTCTGCGGTCAAGGCGGCGCCTATGTGACCGGTGCGATCATCCCTGTCTCTGGCGGCATCAACGTGATGTCCGGCCCGAATATTTTCGAAAAAGCCCTGCACTGATATCCGGCTCTAAAAAGGAGAAGCCCCATGCGTGACGCCGTAATCGTCTCAACTGCCCGTACCCCGATCGGCAAGGCCTATCGCGGGGCGTTCAATGCTACCACACCGCAGGCGCTCGCCGCCCATGCCATCGGGAACGCGGTCAGCCGGGCCGGGATCGAACCGGGCGAGGTCAGCGATGTGGTGCTTGGTGCCGCGCTACAGCAAGGCCACTCTGGCGGTAACATTGCCCGGCAAGCAGCGATCCGGGCGGGGATGCCGGTCAGCGTCGCGGGCATGTCGCTCGACCGCCAATGCGCCTCCGGCATGATGGCTATCGCAACTGCCGCCAAGCAGGTTGTGATGGACGGAATGGACATCGTCATCGGTGGCGGTGTCGAGAGCATTTCCATGGTGCAAACGCCCGAGATGCGGGTTGGCGCCGATCCGTGGCTTAAGGAGCACAAGCCCGAGATCTACATGACGATGCTGGAGACCGCCGAGAACGTGGCCGAGCGGTTCGGGATCAGCCGTGAAGCGCAGGACGCCTATGCCGCGCAAAGCCAGGAGCGGGTGCATCAGGGTCAGCAAGCGGGCAAGTTCGATGAAGAGATCGTGCCGATGACCACGACCATGATGATCCAGAACAAGGAGACCAAGGAGATCTCCAGCCACGAGGTCACGCTCGATAAGGACGAGGGCAACCGTCCGGGGACCACAGCAGAGAGCCTTGCCGGACTGCAACCGGTCTTCAAGGACGGGATGCAAGTGAAGGAAGGAAAGTTCATCACGGCGGGCAACGCCTCGCAACTCTCCGACGGGGCGTCAGCCTCGGTGATCATGGAAGCCTCCGTGGCCGAGAAAAAGGGCCTTGAGCCACTTGGGCGCTATGTCGGCGTCATGGCTGCGGGCTGCGAGCCGGACGAGATGGGAATCGGCCCGATCTACGCGGTGCCGAAACTGCTCGAAGCCCACGGGCTCAAGATGGACGATATCGGCCTGTGGGAGTTCAACGAAGCCTTCGCAAGCCAAGTGCTCGCGTCGCAGGGCCGGCTCGGAATTCCGAACGAGATCATGAATGTCAATGGCGGCGCGATCTCCATCGGGCACCCCTATGGCATGTCGGGCGCTCGCATGGTGGGGCACGCGCTCATTGAGGGTAAGCGGCGCGGCGCGAAATACGTCGTCTGCACCATGTGCATCGGCGGCGGCATGGGCGGCGCGGGCCTCTTTGAGGTTCTCTAACAAGCGGGGCGGGTTCACACGCCCGCTCCACATTTCTCTTCCGAAAGGGGACCATATGCCTCGCGACGACAGCCATTTGCCGAAAGCGCTCCAAGGGTTGCGCATCCCGTTGATCGGCTCTCCCTTGTTCATCATTTCGGTGCCCGAACTGGTCATTGCGCAATGCAAGGCGGGGATTGTCGGCAGTTTTCCGGCGCTGAACGCGCGCGAGGCGGAGGGTGAGCCTCCGCTGCTTGATACGTGGCTGACACAGATCAAGGAAGAACTGGACCGGCACAATCAGGCCAATCCGGACAGCCCTGCAGCGCCTTACGCGGTGAACCAGATCGTACACCGCTCCAACGGGCGGCTTGAGCGGGATCTGGAGATTTGCGTGAAGCACGAGGTGCCGATCTGGATCACGTCGCTCGGGGCGCGGGAAGAGGTCAACGATGCGGCGCATTCCTGCGGTGGCATCGTGCTGCACGACATCATCAACAACACTTTTGCCAAGAAGGCCATTTCAAAGGGTGCGGACGGGCTGGTCGCGGTTGCTGCGGGCGCAGGCGGTCATGCGGGCCAGCAATCGCCCTTCGCGCTGATGCGGGAGATCCGGGAGTGGTTCGACGGTCCGGTGGCCTTGTCGGGTGCGATTGCAACGGGCGAGTCGCTGCTCGCGGCGCGGGCTATGGGCGCGGATTTCGGCTATACTGGCTCGCCCTTCATCGCGACCACGGAGGCCAATGCGCAACAAGACTACAAGGACATGATCGTCGGCAGCGGTGCCGAGGATATCGTCTACTCGTCGCTCTTCACCGGGGTTTGGGGGAATTACCTCAAGGATTCGGTGCGCAAGGCCGGGATGGACCCCGATAACCTGCCCCAAAGCGATGCCACAGCGATGAATTTCTCCGATGGTTCCTCCAAGCCCAAAGCGTGGAAGACGATCTGGGGCTCCGGACAGGGCATTGGCGCCGTCAAGGAGGTCGGACCGGCTTCGGCAATCGTGGACCGGATGGCGACGGAATACGAGGCGGCGGGGCGCAAGCTGGCGGCGGAATTCCAATGATGACGTGGCTGGTGTCGAACCGAGTCCACATGTGCTCCTGTCGTATTCGAGCAATGTGAATGGCGGAACTGATCGTCATACGGCATGGGCAGGCCTCTTTTGGGACGGACAACTACGACCGTTTGTCAGAGCTTGGCGCGGCGCAATCCCGGGCCGTTGGCGCATATTTGCGGCAGATCCGCTGGAAGCCGGACCGGGTCGTGACCGGGACGCTGGATCGGCAACGAGACACGCTGCGGGCGATGGGGTTGGGGTCCGCCGATACTGAACATGAAGGTTTCAACGAGTACGATTTTCATGATCTTCTGCACAAACGTTTCAACGGGCAGACCCCGACCGAAGTGTTGCAGGACCGCAAGACCCATTTCCGCACCCTGCGCGAGACGATCTTGATGTGGCAGGAAAACGGGATCGAGAGCCCTTATGAAAGCTGGTCCGCGTTCGAAGCCCGTGTGCATGCCGCGCGTCAGGTCGCAACAGAAGACGGGGCGCGGCGCGTGCTGGTGGTGTCCTCGGGCGGCGTGATCGGGCAGCTTGTCGCCACGACCTTGTCAGCACCTGCCCCTATGATGATGGACCTCAACCTGCAGGTCAAAAACAGCTCGGTTACGCGCTTTATTTTTTCAAAGGGGCGCATCATGCTCACCGAGTTCAACGCAACGCCGCATTTCGATGCGCAGCCCGACCTGCTGAGCTACTCCTAAGGAAGACCCATGTCCGAAGACACCCAAACCCTCGATGTCCCCGCCATTGACGCCTATCTCACCGCGCATCTGCCGGGCTTCGAAGGCCCGCTCGAGGTCAGCAAGTTCCAGACCGGGCAGTCCAACCCGACCTTCCTGCTGAAAACGCCGGGGCACAACTATGTGCTGCGCCGCAAGCCGCCGGGGGTGTTGCTGAAATCCGCTCATGCGGTGGACCGGGAGTTTCGGGTGCAAAAGGCGTTGGAAGGCTCCAAGGTGCCGGTCGCAAAAATGCACCTGCTCTGCGAGGACGATGAGGTGATCGGATCGGCCTTCTACGTGATGGACCATGTGGCCGGGCGCAACTTCAACGATCCGCTGGCGGGTGATCTGACGCCCGAAGAGCGCGGTGCGGTGATCGACGACATGAACCGCGTCCTCGCCGAGTTGCACATGGTCGATATCGATGCGGTCGGACTGAGCGATTACGGCCCCCCGGGCAATTATTTCGAGCGGCAACTCGGGCGGTGGTCCAAACAATATCGCGCATCGGAGACCGTGACTGTGCCCGCCATGGACCAGTTGATGGAGGATCTCGTTGCAAAGATGCCCGACGATGACGGGCAGCGCACGCTGGTGCATGGCGACTACCGCATCGACAATATGATTTTCGAGGTTGAGGGGACGAAGTGCCTTGCCGTGCTGGACTGGGAGCTGTCCACCATCGGGCATCCCTTCGCCGATCTGGCCAGTGTCATCATGCAGTGGCAAATGCCGGCAGGAACCGAGGGGCGTGGGCTCGGCGGCGTCGATCGTGCGGCGCATGGCTTGCCCTCCGATGAAGACTTCATCGCTAGATACTGCGAACGGCGTGGTCTGCCGGAGATCGAGAATTTCAACTTTTATCTCGCCTTTTGCTTCTTCCGCATGGCCGGGATCGTGCAGGGTGTGCTCAAGCGGGGACTGGACGGCAACGCCTCGAACCCGGAGCGCGCCATGAAGCTGGGGCAATACGTGCCGGTCTTCGCCGGGGCGGGGCTGGACGCTCTGAACAAGGGCTGACGGATGGACGCGGGCGACCCGAAAGACCGCAATTTCGTAACTGCGCTGGCGCGTGGACTCGAGGTTCTGCGCTGCTTTCGGACCGGCGACACCGAACTGACAAATACCGATTTTGCTGAGCGGACAGGATTGCCGAAAGCGACTGTTTCGCGGCTCACATACACTCTGGTGAAGCTCGGCTATCTGGTGCTTGACCCCCGGAAGGGCTCCTACAGGCTGGGGGCGGGCGTGCTGGAGCTTGGGTTTGGAGTGCTCTCTTCTACCGATATCGACCAGCGCGCCGAGGCGGAACTGCGCTCCCTGCGCGACGGGCCGAACCGCTATATCACGGCCGCAATCGGGGAGCGTCACGCGCTGGAAGCGGTCTATATCGCAGTCCAGCGCTCCCACGAGGAGATCGCCCTGACGATGCGGATCGGCTCCCGTCTGCCCCTGTTCCACTCGTCGGTCGGACGCGCGATCCTCGCAGGAATGAGCGAGGAGGTCCGCGCCGAGATCATCGCCTTTGCGCGCGACCAGGACCCTGACGGGCACGACCTCCGGCTGAATTCAGTGGACCGCGCCGTTGAAGAATACCACACGAACGGTTTTTGTACCGGCTATGGAGACTGGCGCAGGGATGTGAACGCCATCGCGGTGCCGGTCTTCTCCGTCGAGGGGCCGCGGGTCTATGGTCTGAACGCGGGCGGGCCGACTTTTCATGTCAAAAAGAAAGAGTTGGAACGGATATATGCCCCGCTTCTGATCGACGCGGCGCAACGTCTGAGCATTGGACGACGTCCGGACAAGACGCGTCTGTAATTCCGCAGAGCGGAACCTACCGGGCAAATGCGGCAACGACGCTGACCTAATGCCTCGGAGCGTCCCGCCATCCCGTTGTGAGCACGAATTTTTTCTCCCCTGCCGTGCCTGTGACCGCTGCAAGCGCAAAGTCCTGTCGGGGATGTTAAAATACTTCATTATCAACGTTATGCGTGCTTTCCGTAGCCGCCTTTTCAATACGGGCCTGACTTTTCCCGCGCCAAGTGCGCTGAAACCCGCGACGGGCTGACGCAGCGAGCCTTGACATATTTCGCAGTTGTGGAAGTCTTTTCACGAGACCCGGAGCAAAAGAAGAACAACCGGGACTTGTACATAATCCTAGGGAGGATCTCATGATCACTAAACGGGCTCTCGGCTTGTCAGCCGCGCTTGCTGTGGCGCTGTCAGCAACCGCTGCTTTCGCCGAGAATATCAAAATCGCCTTCATCGACCCGCTCTCCGGGCCCTTTGCGGCCACCGGAACCAATGGTCTGCATCAGTTCGAATATGCCGCTGAAGCCATGGTCAATGACAAGGGCGGTGTTCTGGATGGACGCAACTTCGAAATCGTTGCCTTCGACAACAAGATCAGCCCCAAGGAATCGCTGATCCAACTGCAGGTCGCGATCGACCAAGGCATCCGCTATGTCGCGCAAGGCAACTCCTCGGGCGTCGCCAATGCGCTCACCGAAGCGATCAACAAACACAACCGCCGCAATCCTGAAAGCCGCGTATTGTTCCTCAACTATGCCGCGGTCGATCCGGCGCTGACCAACGACAAGTGCAACTTCTGGCACTTCCGTTTCGATGCCAATGCGGACATCAAGATGGATGCGCTGACCGACGTGATCGCTCAGGACGACAGCATCAAGAAAGTCTACGTGATCGGTCAGGACTACTCCTTCGGCAAGGCCGTATCCGCCGCCGCCAACCGCTTCCTTGCGGAAAAGCGCCCGGATATCGAGATCGTCGGGGACGAGCTGCACCCGATCGGCAAGGTGAAGGACTTCACCCCCTACAGCCGCAAGGTCATCGCTTCCGAGGCTGACGCCGTGATCACCGGCAACTGGGGCGCGGACATGCTCGGCCTTGGCAAGTCGATCATCGAGAACGGCTTCGACGGACCGATCTACACCTACTACGCGGGCGGCTCCGGCATCACGGCAGCCTTCGGCGAGGCGGGCAAGGACCGCATCCGGCTGATTTCGCAAGGCGAGATCAACCCGATCGGCACCGAAGAGGCGCGTCAGATCTACAATGGCTTCCTCGAAAAGTACCCGGACGGCAACATCGACCAAAGCCGTATCTTCAACGTGATCGGGATGCTCGCACAAGCCATCGAGCAAGCCGGCACAGCTGATGACGTGGTCGCCGTGGCCAAGCAGCTTGAAGGCATGGAGTACGAAAGCATGTGGGGCGGGACGCTGTTTATGCGTCCGCAGGATCACCAGCTGATCCAGAACATGCATATCGGGGTGCATACCGATGAGAACATCGAGTTCCCGTATGATGGCTCGGACTTCGGCATCTACACCGAATCCACCATCGAGATGGCGTCTATGGACAGCCCGACCACCTGCGAAATGCGTCGCCCGTAAGGCATCGCATCATGGCCTGCCCCTCACGCGGGGGCAGGTCGTTTCTCTTGCCTGAGGCAGGCCAGAACGGCTTGGTCGGGCGCGCTTCGCCGACCCTGCACGCGGCATCATCTGGACTAAAATAAGGGGGGCCTGATGGACCTCGTACTCGTCAATATCATTGATGGGCTCGTCACCGGACTTCTTCTGTTCATGCTGTCCGCGGGTCTGACACTGATTTTTTCCATGATGGGCGTTTTGAACTTCGCCCATGCCAGCTTCTACATGCTTGGCGCCTATTTCGCCTACCAGATCAGCCTCGCGCTGGGGTTCTGGATGGGTCTCCTGATTGCTCCGCTGATCGTCGGCGTGATGGGGGCGGGGGTCGAGCGATACGGGCTCAGACGCGTGCACCAATATGGTCACGTTCCGGAACTCATCTTCACATTCGGCCTCGCTCTGCTGATCGAAGAGGTCGTGCAGTTCCTCTGGGGCAAGAACCAGATGCCCTACGACATTCCCGAGGTGCTGAATTTCACGGCCTTCGCTATCGCGGGCAATTCCATTCCGGCCTACAAGATTTTCATGATCTTCATCTCTGTGGGGATCTTCATCGGCCTGCTCTACATCCTGACGCGGACCCGGGTGGGGATGATTATCCAGGCCGCGCTCTCCTATCCGCGCACCGTCGAAGCGCTCGGACATAACGTCCCGCTGATCTTCATGGGCGTCTTCGGTGTCGGAACTGCGCTTGCGGGCGTGGCCGGTGTGATCGCAGGCCCGGTGCTCGGGACCTTCCCCGGCATGGCCTTCGTGCTCGGCTCCATCGTCTTCGTGACCATCGTGATCGGCGGGCTCGGCTCGCTCTGGGGCGCGTTGGTTGCCTCGCTCCTCATCGGCTGGATCACCACCTTCGCCAAATCCTACAATGTACGGATGGAGGACATTCTCAACGGGATCGGCCTTGCCACGCCGGAGAACCTCAACGAGAACCTGTTCCGGGATTTCTGGACCCTTACCAGCCCCCAGATCGCAGATATTCTTCCTTATATCCTCATGGTGTTGATCCTGATCTTCCGTCCCCATGGCCTGTTCGGGAACCGTGACGCATGACCGATACAAACCAAGACCTCACCACAGATCCAGCCAAACCCGCGCAGCGGATGCGCGCTGGATCGATGACGCTGAGCCTCACGCCTTGGATCGTCGCGGCGGTGCTCCTGCTGATCCTGCCGATGCTCTTCCAGGCCAACTCGGCGATCACCATCATGAACCAGATGTGGATCACGGTGATCTTCGCGCTGGCCTACAACATGCTTCTCGGGCAGGGCGGGATGCTGTCCTTCGGCCACGCGGTCTACATGGGCGTGGGCGGGTTCGCCGCGATGCATTTCGTCAACTCCGACATGTTCGAATACCTGCCTCTCCCGCTCCTGCCGGTCATTGGCGGTCTGTTCGGCATGGGGCTGGCACTTATCGTGGGCAGTTTTTCGACCCGCAAGGCCGGGACCGTTTTCGCGATGATCTCGCTCGGCGTGGGCGAGTTGATCGCAGCATCCTCGGTGATCATCGTGGCGTTCTTCGGCGGCGAAGAGGGTATCTCGGGCGACCGCACCTACGGCCTGCCTTTCTTCGGGGTCGAGTTCCTCAAGCAGATCGAAGTCTACTACCTGATTTCCTTCTGGCTTCTGCTCTCGGCTGCGCTGATGTACCTGTTCTCGCGCACACCCATCGGCCGCATGGCCAACGCGGTGCGGGACAACCCGGAACGCGCGGAATTCCTTGGTTATTCGGCGCGCTGGGTGCGGTTCTACAGCTTCGTCGCCTCGGGCTTCTTCGCAGGGATTGCAGGCGCGCTCTTCGCGATCAACTACGAGATCCTGACCGAAGAAAACCTCAATACGGCCTCCTCGGGCGTGATCCTTCTGGTCACCTTCCTCGGGGGTGTGGGTTTCTTCTTCGGCCCGATCATCGGTGCTATCGTCTTCACGCTGGTGCAGACCGTTTTGTCACTGGAGACCGATCTCTGGGCGCTCTACGCGGGGGCCCTGTTCATCGCCACGGTGATGTATTTCCCCGGCGGTCTCGCGGGCGTCTTGATGATGCATGTGCCTGTTTTCAAACTCGGAAACGGGCGCATGTTGATCGTGCCCTATGTCAAAACGCTGCTCCCAGCAGGTCTCGCGATCCTTGGGGGGGCGGCGCTGGTCGAGATGATCTTCCATGTCCGTCACGCCTATGTGGGAGATAACGAAATGACCCTGTTCTGGACGACCTTCAACAGCCATTCGGTCGTGCCATGGGCGATTGCAGGCGCGTTGTTCCTCGGGGGGCTTTGGCTTGCAAAACGCAATGCGCCGGAACTGGCGTCAACGTGGCATGCGGCCAATGGTGTTAAGGGAGGTCAATCATGAATGCGATGACAGACACCTCGGTGCCGGCCCTGCATATCGAAGGGCTGCACAAGAGCTTTGGCAAGGCGGAGATCATCCGCGGGATCGACCTCAGCATCGGCAAGAGCGAGCGCCATGCGATCATCGGGCCGAACGGGGCGGGCAAGTCCACGCTGTTCAACCTGATCACCGCGCGGTTCGCGCCCACCTCGGGCAAGGTTGCGCTGCACGGCCAGAACCTTGCCGGGCTCGCGCCTTACCAGATCAACCGCCTCGGGCTATCCCGTAGCTTTCAGATAACAAACATTTTTCCGAAGATGACCGTCTTCGAGAACGTGCGGTGTGCGCTGCTCTGGTCGCAGGGCTACAAGTACAGTTTCTGGAACCTTGTGGGCCGCTCGCGGGCGTTGACGGAAGGGGCTGAAGCGATCCTCGAACAGATCAATCTGAGCGCCCGGCGGGACCTTCCTGCGGGCGTTTTGAGCTATGCCGAACAGCGCGCGCTGGAGATCGGGATTACCATTGCCGGTGGCGCGGATGTTATCATGCTCGACGAGCCGACCGCTGGGATGAGCCACTCGGAAACCGACTATATCGTTGATCTCATTCGAAAAGTCACCGAAGGCAAGACGCTGGTGATGGTGGAGCATGACATGGGCGTCGTGTTCGGCCTTGCGGACCGCATTTCGGTGCTGGTCTATGGCGAGATCATCGCGACCGACACCCCCGAATTGGTGCGGGCAAATCCCAAGGTGCAGGAAGCCTATCTGGGCGCCGCATTGGAGGCAGAACATTGATCGCTGTTGAGAACATGCACGCCTATTATGGCAAGTCGCACATCCTTCAGGGGGTGAACATGAACATTCAGGAGGGCGAGATCGTCGCGCTTCTGGGGCGCAATGGCGTGGGGCGCTCGACGACCTGCAAGGCGATCATGGGTGAGGTGGAACCGCACGGCTCCGTTATGTTCAAGGGCCAGCAGATCGCGGGCAAGAAAGCCTTCGAGATCGCCAATATGGGCATTGGCTATGTCCCTGAAAACCGTGACATTTTCCCCGGTCTCACCACGCGGCAGAACCTCATTCTTGGCCTCAAGCCGGGCCAGAAAGACGGTGCGGGACGCTGGTCGATGCAGGCGATGTTCGAGATGTTTGAGAACCTCGACCGGCGCGCGGATGTGGAGGCGTCGGTGCTCTCGGGCGGCGAGCAGCAGATGCTGACGATGTGCCGGACGCTGATGGGAGACCCGGATTTCGTGATGATCGACGAGCCCACGGAGGGCCTGTCGCCGCAGATGGTGCAGAAGGTTGCTGCGGTCTTGAAAGAGATCGCAAACCGTGGAATTTCAACGCTTTTGGTGGAGCAAAAGCTATCCATCGCGCTGGATATCGCGCACCGGGTTTACGTGATGGGCCACGGGCAGATCGTTTTCGAGGGCACGCCGGAGGAACTGAAGGCGCGCGAGGATGTGCGCAAGGAGTGGCTGGAAGTGTGAGGCGCGCCGCGAAAGGTTAACGGTGCGAACGTTGCGCGGCGGGGCAAATTGCGCAAAACCGCGTCAACACGGGTTAACGCCATAAAAACAAGGTACATACGCCGTATGGCTCGGCGTATGGCAAAGCGTATGGCACCTGTACATACGCACGGTGCGTTAAGGCGGTGGTTAACGGGGCGTTCGGTCGTCCGCGTTAACCTTTTGGCGGGCTTGACGCTACAGCGGCCCGCGTCGGTCCAGCGGGCACCCACCCCCCAAGAGTTGGTGACGCGGCACGCACCTCCTATCTTGAGACCATGAAACGAATGGCGATCTTTCTGATCCTCGCCTGCGCCGTGGGCATGCCGCAGCGCGTTGCTGCCGAGCGGCCCGAGGGGCTGCTGTGGAACCGGTCGGGGCAGGCGGCGACGCTGCCGCTGTTGGTGAAGACCGATTCCGGTCAGGATTACCTGATGACACTGCGCGACACCGACACGGACAGGGAGGTGCTCGCGGCCTATCTTCGCGGCGGCGTGTTCTTCCGCGTTCTGGTGCCGCCGGGAACCTTCGCGCTCACCTTCGCCAGCGGCGCCGAATGGCAGGGTCCGGAGGCGCTGTTCGGGCCGGAGACGGATCTTTTCGCGCTCGACACACCCCTGACGTTCCAAGCGACGGTTGCGCGGCGCGAAGGGCATATCGTGGATCTGCGCGGGGATGGTCCGGTGGGGGTCACGCGTTACGCGGTATGCCAAAGGATCGAGTTCGAGCCGCGCGCGCTCCTGCAGGCGGAGGATTTCGACCCGGACGCGCTGCGCGAACAGAGGATGGAGCCGCCGGAGCGGGATTTCGAGTTGCGGGAGCGGTTTTGCGAGTGAGCTCGCTGAAGGTGGGCAGATTGCCCACCCTACGAAGGGCCCGGTCAGTTGAGAGTTCCGAGATACCAGTCGAGATCGTCGAGGCTGTCCTTGCCGAAGAACATCTCGTCGCCCACGAACAGCGTCGGGGCACCGAACACACCCCGCGCCACCGCCGCCTCGGTCTGCTCGCGCAGGCGGTCTTTGACCTCCTGCGTCTGGGCCGCCGCCATGATCTCCGCCGCCGGAAGCCCCGCCGCCTCCAGCACGGCAGAGATCACCTCGGGGTCGTCCATCTTCTCGCCGTCATGCCAGAGCGCCCGCATCACCGTGTCGTAGTAATCGCGCTCATAGTCTGTGCCGAGGCTCGCCACGGCGCCGCGCATCACCGCGACGGTCATCACCGGGAAATGCGGGTTGAAGAGGAACGACACTTCGTAGCGCTGCACGAAGCGGGCGATCTCGGCGCGCATGTAGTCGAGCTTGGGCGGCACGGCGGCGAAGGCTGCCATCGGGGGCTGGTTGTTCGTTGCCTTGAACACCCCGCCGAGCAGCATCGGCTTGAGCACCACGCGCGCGCCATGACGGGCGGCGATGCGATGAATCACGGCGTCCACCAGATAGGCGTTGGGGCTACCGAAATCGTAGTAAAATTCAATGTCCATCTTCAGAAACTCTCTGCATAGGGTCTGATATCCATCTCGAAACTCCAGCCATCGCGGCGTTGGTGATAGAGGTGCCAATAGGCGTCGGCCACGCTTTCGGGGCGCATCAGGCTGTCGGGGGGCAGCGCGTCCGGGTCGCGCCCCGCCGCAGCGATGCGCTCGCGGACAAAGGCGGTGTCCACCCCGGCGTCGATCACCAGATGGGCCACGTGGATGCCTTCGGGGCCAAGCTCGCGGGCCATGCTTTGAGCCAGCGAACGCAGACCCGCCTTGCCCGCGCCGAAGGCCGCATAGCCCGCATTGCCGCGCAGGGAGGCCGATGCCCCGGTGAAGAAAATCGCGCCGCGCCCGCGCGGGATCATGTAGCGTGCCGCCTCGCGGCCTGTCAGGAAGCCGCCGAAACAGGCCATCTCCCAGACCTTGCGGAACACGCGGGCGGTCGTTTCGCGGATGTCGAAACGGACATTGCCGCCGACATTGAAGATCACCAGATCGAGCGGGCCGATCTCGGATTCGATCTGCGCGAACACCGCCGCGACCTGCTCTTCGTCGCGCGCATCGAGTGTGTAGCCATGCGCGGTGCCGCCCGACGCGGTGATCTCGTCAACCAGAGGGGCCAGTTTCTCGCCGCCCCGGCGGCCCATGCACACCGTGAAGCCCCCCGCCGCGAAGCGCCGTGCGATGGCCGCGCCGATATAGTCGCCGGCCCCGACGATCAGGACCGTGCCGCTCACAGGGTCGTGGCCTGTTGAAAGGCCGGGCGTTTGGACAGCCGTTCGGCATAGGCGCGCAGGTTCGGCAGGGCGTCGAAGTCAATGCCGCTGCGGCGGGCGGAGATCACCGCGCTGCCGCACATGATATCCGCGCCTGAGAAATCGCCCGCGAGATAGTCCCGCCCTTGCAGCCGGGCTTCGAGGGGGACAAGGCTTTGGCTGAGCAGTTTGGTGGCGCGTCTGACATTCACCTCGTTCCGCTTCTCGGGTGGCAGGAAGATCGTCTCGACCGTGAGGATGTTGATCTGCGGCATGATCATGCCTTCGCAGTAGTGCAGCCATTGCAGGTAGTCGGGATAGTCGGGGCTCTCCACCGCCGGGCGCATCCCCTTGGGGTCATAGCGGGTCAGCAGGTATTCGACGATCGCGCCGCTCTCGAAAATCCGCACCTCGCCATCTTCGAGCACCGGGACGCGGCCCATCGGGTGGACCCTGCGGTAGTCTTCGCCCCGTATGTCCGGGCCGCCGAGTTTGAGAATCTCGGTCTCATAGGGCAGGCTGAGTTCTTCGAGCAGCCATGCGATTCGCATGGCGCGTGTGTGACGCGCGTAATAGAGTTTCAACACAGGTCTGCGCTCCCCTCGGCTGGCCAAGCTTTGCACGGCGGCGCGGGGAAACCAAGCGGGGAAACCACGCATCGGCGCGTTGCACCCGGCGGCAATCGCGGTAGTCTGCACCGCAAGGGAGATACGCGCATGACACATGGGTTCGACACAGGACGGCTTGGCCGGATCAATGACTGGATGGAGAGCTACGTGGCGCGCCGCCGCTTTCCCGGCTCCGGGGCGCTCATTCTGCGCGGCGGCGCGGAGGTGTTTTACGGGCAGACCGGGCAGCGCAATATCGAGGCCGGGCTCCCGTGGACGCGGGACACGGTGGTGCGGATCTATTCGATGACCAAGCCCGTCACCTCGGCGATGCTGATGATGCTCGCCGAGCGCGGCCTGTTCCATCTCGACGCGCCGGTGTCGGAGTTCATTCCGGAGTTCGCGGAGACCCGCGCGCTCGTGGAGGGCGCCACGCATATCGATCAGACCACGCCCTGCGCGGTGCCGACGCTGCACCAGCTTCTCACCCATACGTCGGGGCTGAGCTACCCGTTCAATCCCGGCGTGTTGGGCGAAGAGATGAGCAAGCGGGACATCGTGTTTTCCGCCTCCGAGGCGTCGCTGGAGGAGGTCGCCCGCGCCACGGCAGCCCTGCCGCTCGCTTTCGTGCCGGGGAGCCGCTGGGAATACTCGGTGGGGATCGATATTGCCGGGCGGGTGATCGAGGTCGTGACTGGCAAGGCGCTGGATCAGGTCTTTGCCGAGGAGATCTTCGGTCCCTTGGGCATGACGCAGACCGGGTTCACAGTGCCGGAGGGCACCGGGGACCGATTCGCGTCGCTCTACACGCCGCTTGCCGGGAACAGCTTTGATCTCAACGCGGCCACGCAGGGCGATGACCCGCTGCGGCGCGTGGATCACTGGGAGGACAGCCCGTTCCACAGCACGACATGCTTCTCGGGGGGCGGCGGTCTGGTCGGCACGATCGACGATTATGCGCGGTTCGCCGAGATGTTGCGGCGCGGCGGGGCCTTGGACGGCGTGCGGCTGCTGGCACCGGGGACGGTGGATTTCATGACGCGCAACCATTTGCCGGGTGATATCGCGTCGATGGGGCCGGCGAGTTTCGCGGAATTGCCGATGGACGGGATGGGGTTCGGGCTTGGCGGGGCGATGGTGCTCGATGCGGCCCGCGCCCGGGCGCCCGGATCGGTGGGAGATTTCGGCTGGGGCGGCATGGCCTCGACCTATTTCTGGATCGATCCGGTCCATGATCTGACCTGCATTTTCTTCACGCAGCTCTCGCCATCGTCGAGCTATCCGAATCGCCCGCAGTTCAAGGCGCTGGTGCATGGGGCCTTGCTGGACGCCTAGACGGGCGCGACAGGGCGCGGTGAGCGGAGTTTTGCCGATGCCATTAAGACTCTGAAACTAAATCTGAAAACGGCGATTCCGGGAGGCTGGCGGAGGGCGCGTGACAGGCGTGCCGTGGCTCCCTTTATGCTAGAATTTTCAAAGATTTAGACGCCACCCCAGGTTGTTCAACCTATAGGGGTAGGGAAATCCTTACTTTACGTAAGGCCCCGCGCTCGGACAGGCTTTTCTTAATTTTCGTTAACTTTTGACCAGGCCGTCTGGGTTCTGGCCGCTGATTTGGAAAGGCGTGCGGATGCTGACGATTCCCGGAGTAGAAATCACCGTCGTGAAAGAACTGGTCCCGCGCGGGCTCGCCGCCGCAGGCACGCTTGGGATCGCCGGGTTCTGCGAAACCCCCAACACCGATGCGCCGCTGCGCGAGTTGACGTCGCTCTCGGAATTCCGCGATGTCTTCGGGGCCGGCTCGCTCACGTCCATGCCGGAAGTCGAGCTTGCCTTCGCCAACGGGCTGCGCGCGGTGATCGTTGCGGCGCTGCCCAGCACCGCCGGTCTGCCCGCCAGCGCGACCTTGGGGCTGTCGCTCACCAGCACGAGCGCGGCCACGCAAACCGCGCAGGTCGCCGTCACCGCCCGCGCCGCCGGGACATGGGGCAACACGTTGAGCGTGCGTTTCGTGACCAAGGGGATCGGCGCGGCGCAGGCGGTGGATGTCTTCGTCTACACATCCGCGACGGGCGTGCAGGAGGACAAGCCCAGCGAGACCTTCCGCAACCTCTCGACGCTCGGCACCGATCCGCGCTTTTTCATGTCGGTCATCAATGCGGAAAGCGGGCTGATCCGGATGCCGCCCACTGCGCCCGCCTTCATCGCCGGGGGCGGGACCGCCGCGCCGGAAAACACCAACCCGACCGCTGCCGTCACGCCTCTGGCGGGCGGGCGCGAGGCGACGGTGGACGACTACCGTGACGCGCTGGAGCGGCTGGAGACACAGCCGCAGATCGACATGGTGATCGCGTCGAACAATCTCACCTCTGTGACCACCGCGACGGAGCTTTATTCGGCGGTGATCTCCCATTGCGAGGCGATGAGCCGCAAGGCGCAGAACCGTATCGGCTTTGGGCAGATCGTCCCGCACGGCACGTCCCGGCCCGATATTGAGGCCGCCAAGACCATGGCAGGCGTGCTGACCTCCGACCGGTTCGTCCTCAGCGCGCCGCATGGCACTGTGGGGGCGGTGGCGGGGCTGGTCTCGGGCCAGCAATATTTCCGCTCCCCGACCTACAAGACCCTGCGCGGGATCGTGGCGCCGAATTTCGACTTCACCGATGGCGACCTGCGCGCGCTGCTGCGGGCGGGCCTGCTGCCGGTGGACACGCTGCCGCGCAAGGGGGTGGCGGTCATCAAGGGGATCACCACTTCCCAGGAACAAATCAACGTGCAGCGCACCGCCGACCGCGCCGTGCGCACCGTGCAGAACATCGCCATCGACTATGTCGGGCTTCTGAACACGCAAGCGCAGCGCTCGGCCCTGCGGCAACGTATCGACGAGGCCTTCAACGCCATGTCGCGCGCGGGCGCGCTGGTGCCCTCCGCCGACGGTCTGTCGCCGCCCTACGAGGTCGAGGTCACCGCCACCAATGCCGAGGCCGCCGCCGGGATCGTGCGGATCGGCATCGCGGTGCGGCCCGTGCGCGCCATTGATTACATCTACGCAACCCTGAACGTGAAGGCCTTCTAGCGGCGCTCACGGCACCAGTTTCAGACCACAGGACAGCCACCGCCGCAGACCCGCTCTGCGGTGCACAGGAAAGGACCGCCCATGCCCAAGATCCTCAGCGCCAACCGCTCCAAGGTGCTCATCGACGGCGAGCCCATGGAAGGGCTTCAGGACATCAGTTTCGTCACCGACCGGCCCACCACCGACATCGCCGCCATCGGCGAGGCCGAGCGCATAGGCGTCGTCTTCGGCACCACCCGCGTGACCGGCGTCATAAAGGCCAAATCGGCGCTCGATGCCGTGGAGGAGAAATTCAAGACCGGTCAGAGCTTCCAGATCGTCATTTCCACGAATTACGACGGGCCGGATGGCGAGGTCGAGAACGTCATCTCGCTGCAGGAATGTTTTGCCCATGGCAAGCGCTTCGCGATGGGGATCGGGGGCGCGGCGGAGACACTCTATGACTTCACCGCGACGCGGGAAAGCAACGGCTGATGACCGCGGCCGCCTCCCTCTCCGCGCCCCGGCGTTTCGACCGTGACGGCGTGACCTACCAGATCACCCTGCCAAGCTGGGGGCAGTGGCTCGCCATTCTAGACCGCTCCGCGCGGGGGATGGACAGCGACGGGCAAGCCGATGTGACCGCGCTTTTGTCCGGGTGGCTGGCGCAGTCCGTGGCGGTGCTGGAGGGCGAGACCACCCGTCCGCTTGGCGCCATCGACGCCCTGCCCGCCGCGCTTGCCGATGCGCTCGTTGCCGAGGGCAGTGCCGCGCTGGAGGACCTTGGTGCGGCACTGGAGGTGCGGCGACAGGTCGATCCGGCCAACGGGGGGATCGTTCTGCACTCTGCGCTGGGTGCGTATCACCTGCGCCCGCTCAGCTTCGGGGAGCGCAATGCCTGCCTGTCGCGCCATCTGGGGCTGCGCGGCGGGCAGCCCGTGCTCGACGCCTCCGCCTATGAGGTCGCGCTCGTGGCCGCCTCGCTCACCGCGCCCGAGGGGCTACGCACCGCCGATCTGCACGCGCTGCCGCTGCCTTTGGGCGAGGCGCTCGTCAGCGCCGCGCGGGCGCTGTCGGACAGTGCGCCGGAGGCCGAACTCGCGGCCTTCGCGCAGGCCGGGCAGGCGCATCCCGATCTGGAACTGGCGCAGCTTTGCCTCGCCTTCGGGATGACGCCGCAAGAGGCGATGGACCTGCCCGCCGCCACCGCGCGGCGTCTGGGTGCGGCGGCAGGGCTGATCCGCGCGAGCCAGCCTCCGGGGCCGGTTCCGGCTACCGAGAGGGAGGACGACCGCGTGACGCGGATCGTGGTGCATGATGACTGAGCGGCGCATCAGGATACGCGAGCGTATAGGCGCGGATCTGAGCGTGGGGCTGGACCGGCTGATGCCGCTGGTGGCGTCCGGATGGGACCGGCGGGCCGGGGCAGGGATGCCTCCGGGTGCGGGGGCCGAGGCCGTGCTGGAGGCGGCGATGGCGCTGGGCGGCGCGGCGG
>CBFHJA010000003.1:0-2804 GCA_965656085.1 uncultured Aliishimia sp.
GTGCCGATCGGCGCGCCAGGCCCGGGCGAAGGCCGCAACGCGCCCGTAGGACCCGTCATAGCCCAGCTTCACGAGATCGGCGTGCATCTGCTTCAAAGTGCGGCGTCCCTTGCGCGACTTCCCCGTTTGCGCCAGCAGCCAGGCTGACAGCCGGTCCGCATAAGGGTCCAGCTTGCTCGGCCGAGGCGGTGCCTTGAACTTCGGCTCGACCACGCCCTCGCGCAGGTACTTCCTGATGGTGTTGCGAGACAGGCCCGTCCGCCGGGCTATCTCGCGAATTGGCATTTTGTCACGCAATGCCCAGCGTCGGATAACACTCAAAAATCCCATGTCGATCACTCCATATCTCCCTGACCGAATCCGTCAGGGCAACGTGTTCACATGGGTCAATTCTCAGTGAAAATTTGGGGGTCTACCGGGTCACTTCTCAGCGGAAATCAACAGACCGGTTTCCCGCGTCTGCTCCGAGGAGGTGCCGATACCCTATCCGTCGCATCTCGAACAGGCTGCGATTCCGCAGGTGAAAAAGATCGTCGCCGCCGCCCGCGCGCAGATGGGGCGCTGACATGGGTGTGTTCGTCATGCCGTCGCTTGGTGCGGACATGGAAGCCGGGACGCTGGTCGAATGGCTGGTGCAGCCCGGAGATGAGGTCCATCGTGGCGACGCGGCCGCTGTCGTTGAGACCCAGAAGGGCGCGATCGAGATCGAGAGCTTTCAAGACGGCACGGTGAGGGAACTTTTGGCAGAGCTCGGTTGCGAGCTGCCTGTGGGCGCACCGCTCGCCGTTGTTCTGGCTGAGGGAGAGGCCCCGCCCGCGACACGAATGGTGCCAGAGCCCGCGCAAGCATCACAGACCGCTCCGGACACGGATGCAGCAGAGCGGTCCACACTGGCCCCCGCTCGAGAGCAAGCCCCGCTGCCGGACCTGAAGTCCACTGAAGCCTTGGGCACACAGCGCGCCTCACCCGCCGCGCGACAATTGGCCAAAACGCTGGGCGTCGACCTGTCCACCCTAAAGGGAACCGAACCTGGCGGGGCAATTCTGATTGCCGATGTGGAGCACGCGGGCCCGGGCACAGGCGAGACCAAACTGTCGCCTATGGAGGAGATGCGCAAGGCCATTGCCGGCGCCATGACGCGCGCCAAACGCACGATCCCGCACTTCTATCTTTCAGAAACCATCGATGTTGATCCCGCCATGGCTTTCCTCGAAACCAGAAACGCAGGGCTGCCGCCGGATGAACGCATCCTGCTTGGGGCGCTTTTTGTCCGTGCCGCGACACTGGCCGCCACCAAGATGCAGGTGCTCAACGGCCACTACCTCGAGGATCGGGGCTTTGTTCCATCGGACGTGGTGAACCCCGGCATCGCCATCGCACTTCGCGGCGGTGGACTTGTTGCACCCGCCCTGATGGATGCCGGGTCCATGACACTGCCGGAAACCATGGCCGGTATGCGCGACCTTGTCAGCCGTGCCCGCGCCGGACGGCTGCACGCCTCAGAGATGACGCAAGGCACGATCACCATCTCGAGCCTTGGCGAGACCGGAGCGGAGGCGATGACTGGCGTCATCTTTCCGCCACAGGTCGCGCTCATCGGCATCGGCGCACCGCATCTGCGACCTTGGGTGGTGGATGACGCCGTGGTGCCCCGCCATGTTGTGACACTTACGATATCTGCCGATCACCGCGTCAGCGACGGCCGTCAAGTCGCCCGTTTCATCGCAGCATTCGAAACCCTCGTGCAAAGACCGGAGACTCTATGAACGCAACAGACTATCGCACGGTTTTCCTTGAAGAACTTTTCCGCATCGCCCCCGACATCGATCCCGAAACGGTCGGCAATGACGATCATATTCAAGAAGATCTGGAACTGGACTCAATGGATATCCTGAATCTTGTCGCCGCTTTGCATGAGAGACTCGGAATCGATATTCCCGAAATGGACTATCCCGAAATATCGACACCCCGCCTTGCGGCGAGCTATCTTGCGAGATGCGAGAATTGACGCCAAGGACTGCAACCGTTCAGCCAAACCGAACTACGCGCGACGCCAGGCAATGCGCGGACACCGTGACGCTTCCGGAACATCATCGGCAGATCGCTCGTGCCGGTCTTGGATTTGCCGGCGATCGTCTGGTCCGATGGTGGAGCGCAGGACCACAGCACTAGGACAACACCCCGAGATGAAGAAAACACCTCAGCCCCCTCTGGTATTGGGATTTCAGACAAGATGTCTTGCGGTCCGAATGAGCGGCTCCTTTACGCGTGGCAAAAACAGGCTGAAGTCGTCCAAAACGTTCAGCAGGCGGAATTGCCGTCCATCCCCGAGCCTGTCGGCCATGAAGTCCATGGACCAGACCTTATTCGGGGCTTCTGGCACGGCCAGTTCGTCCGGCTTTTCCCGCTTCAAACGCTTGCGCGGTTTGATCCTGAGGTTCAGCTCCAGTTCACGGTAGATCCTGTAGACGCGCTTGTGGTTCCAGCCATGGCCTTGGACATTGCGCAGGTACACAAAGCACAGGCCGAAGCCCCAGGTCTTCTTCGCCATCGTCAGACCGGGCAGCAGATCGGCGATCTGCTCGTTCTCATCGTCCGGCTTGGGGCTGTACCGATAGCTCGCTCACTGACGTCGAACGCCCGGCACGCCAGCGCAATGCTGACGCACTTCATCGCCACCGCTTTCACGGCCAACTCCAGGCGTTGAGCTGGCCGGATCATTTTTTTCCGAGCGCCTCCTTCAGGAGGTCATTCTGCATGCTGACGTCGGCATACATGCGCTTCAGGCGGCGGTGCTCTTCAGC
>CBFHJA010000003.1:2814-154672 GCA_965656085.1 uncultured Aliishimia sp.
TTCATCTCGCTCATGAGGCTGGCGTCCATGCCCCCGTACTTTGCCCGCCACTTGTACAGCGTCGCGCTGCTCATGCCGTGTTCGCGGCACAGTTCAGCAGCAGGCACACCCCCCTCCATCTGCCGCAGCACGCCCATGATCTGGGCCCCGGTAAAACGTGTCTTCTTCATCGGAATCTCCTCAGTCATCCTGCCGAGAAAATTCTACTTCCGCATCCCCTTAAGATCGGGGAGGATTACCCCCCAGCTCTACGGCAAGCCCGCGTGCATTGTCAGCGACAACGTCCTATGCGCGGAATGATTGGCTGATTTGGCATCAGGTCATTGTCATGCTGGAGCGCTCCAGCATGTTTGAATGTGTGTCAGTTCGGCGTTTTGGTCAACGACATGTCTCTCCCATAACAAACACAGAGTACGCTTTTGCGGCTCTCACCGTCCTTAAGACGAGATCTTCGGGTCGTTGAGCAGAAGGCCTGAACATTATCTACGAGGTCGAGTGCTCGCCTCTACGGCCCTTACAGAGAAAGGTCCTTCTGCTGTCGATCATCCCTCAAAGAAGGGACGATAGGGTTCGCCGCGGTTGATTATCCCGTGTACGGTGCGGGCCATTTTGGCGGCGATTGCGGTATACGCCTTGCGGCGCAAATGGGTGTTTTGCCGATCTTTGGCGATGTAACGCTCGAACTTGTCACGGAAGCTGTTGGTCCTTTGCATGATGGCGACCTGACCAGCCATCCAGAGAGTGCGCCGTAGTCTGGCATTGCCGTATTTTGACAGTTTTGTTTGGCCGCGGAACGTACCGGACTGGATGGTCGCGAGGTCCATCCCGCAGAACTTCAGAAACTGGCGATGATGCTGAAAGCGGCGCAGATCGCCAGCCTCGGCCAGGATGGTCAGCGCATTGATCGGCCCGATCCCCGGGATAGATGTCAGAAGCTGATAGTCGTTGTTGGTCTTGAGCAGTTCGACAGCACGATCCTCAATCTGATTGCGTTGGGCAATCAGACTGCGCCCTTCACCCAAGACCAGACGAAACATCCTGGCAGCGTCGGAGTCCTGTGCAATTGGCAGGCCCACAGAGGATTTGGCAGTCTGATAAATATCTGTAAGCAAACGTTCTTTTAAGACTTTGCGGCCGACCACCTCCCATGCATCAGCAATGAATGCCTCTTGCTCCATGGCAGAGATAAAATGCGGTGAAGGATAACGTTCGAGAAAGGCAAAGAACCAGTCACTGCGGGAGCTGCGATGGAAGCGTTCTGCCTCGGGCCAATACAAGGGCAGATATTGGGTCAGGACCCGATGCCAAAGTTCGGTCTTCGAGCGCGAGACAATGTCGTGCGTCTTGGATAGTTCTTGAAGGTCATTCGTGCCGCAGAGCATGGGGTCATGGTAGAATTGCTCATTCCCGATCTGCATCATGTGCAGGATGACCTGCGCATCCTTCGGGTCGTTTTTGTCCCAACTGTTGTTCAAGGCTTCCCGGGTTCGGGCCAGGGCAACCGAAGACACCAACTTCACGTCGAAGCCAGCGACCCCAAGGCGGTAGGCCAGCGCACGATGGTAATTGCCTGTGGCTTCAAACGCCACGCGCACAGGACGGCCGTAATCCGCGAGTGTGGCCATCAATCTGTTGAAGTCGGCGAGCTGGTTCAACACCGTCAGACGGCGGCGGCGCTTCTTACCCGGAACAGCGATCAAAACTTCATGGCGGGCTTTTGCGATATCAATCGCCACCAAAATAGGCTCGCCCTGTGCAATAACGGTATCGGTCATAGTCGGTCTCCCTTGCGGTGTGGTTTGTGCAAAACCACCGTAGGGACCTGAGACCCGGCTATGATCACCTGCTGCGCTATTTGGGGGCTGCGCAGGCAATCATAGCCTTTAAACCAGCACCATTCCGAAGGTGCTACGGCTCAGAGTTCACCAGTCGGGCGATCCTGAAATGGGCCGATGAGAACGAGGTGCCGTGGCACTACATCGACCCGGATAGGCCGCAGCAAAATGCCTATGTCGAGCGCTACAACCGGACGGTCCGGCACGAATGGCTGGCCCTCTACATCTTTGAAAGCATTGAGGAGGTGCAGCAGATTGCCACCGAGTGGCTATGGTCCTACAACCACGAGCGCCCGAACATGGGCAACGGTGGCATGACACCCGCCCAGAAACTGAAGATGGCCGCGTAAATTCTACGACCAACCCCCCCGTAAAAATGGGGGGATTACCGTCCAAGTGTTTGATCCTACGTTTCGATGGTGTGATCCTGTCATTGGAATGGAAGGATGCGCTACGGGACATATTCGTCACGGCAGCGCCAAGCACCGTTAACCGACAGACTCTCTTTCTTGGAAAAGAGGCCGAAAGGCGGCGGATTCCATCCGAACTCCAAGACAGCGATCCACTGCCCGGAAATCGTATTGCGGAGAAATGTGATGAGAGGGACAATCTGCACATGCGGCGCTGAGCAAGAAGTTGGGGATCCATCTCAAGACGTCGGCCAAATGGCGGAAGCCAATCTGTTGAGGATCAGAAGACCGGGCAGCGGGCGCCGCGCTCTGCCTCTCAGCAAAGTCAAGGACGCCATGGTCGTCGCGGTCCGGCGGCACAGATTGCTGGCACTGGATGACTGTCTCTGTGCGTTGCAGCCGTCAATCCCACGTCAACATTGCGGTGGTCAGGACCGAAGAGGAAAGTTATGTCTCTTTGTGGCCGTCGACCGGACCAGCAAGTTTGCACTGGCCCAATTTGTTGGGGGAGACCAATCGCAAAACCGTATGGAAGGTCCTCGCGTTCTTGCTCGACGCCTCAAGACATTCGGCTGTCTGACCCCGTACGCGTATATCTGCAAAAAGCGGACTTCAGAACCGGATCGATACATCGTTGACCTGATTCACCGGAACCCGGGAGTGAGCACCTGATTTCGGATTAGATCGAAATACTTTAAAAATCATCAAAATGGCCTTGTGTAGCGTTGGCTCCCCTATGATTTTACTTGCTATTGTTATCTTTACGACCCAATAGAATTTCAACATGTTCTTTGTGAGCATCTCGATCAACGATTAGACTATTTATCGTGTCTACGAGTTGCTGAATGCGCGCTTCGTCGACTTCTGATATTCTGTGCAATAGGAGATCCACATGTTTTTTGTGTGAATCCCGGTCCGCAATCAACATCTCAATAGTGTCCCTCAGCGCACCAATCTGCTGCTCATTTTCGGTCCAAACAGGTTTGTTGTCGTCTGGGCATTGAGTAGATTGTTGGTCCCAACGCGGGAACGCTTGCGAAAAGCTATCGATATAACTTTCGTGAATGAACCAGTCGTCAAATTTTGTAATCTTGTTTAACACCCGTATGTATCCATTTTTTTTGAGAAGTTCAAGGATGTCCGCGCGCGCGCCAACATAGTTGTGCTCGCAGCAGATCACATTGAAACGAAAGGCCTCAAAGTCAAAGGTGCGCAAGATGTCAAATTCGCTGCCTTCCGTGTCAAGCGACATAAACTCGATTTCACGCGGTGCACCGTACAAAGCGAGTAAGTCGGTCAGGCTGATGCTTTCAACTGCGTAATCCTTGCCGGTTTCTCGCGTGGACTTGTGCAAGTCTCCCGCTGCATAGTTCACCAGCGTTGATAGTCCCTGATCCTCGGATACCTCCCGAAAAAGAAAGTCTACTCCGCTTTCGGAATGCACACATCGGGTATCTATAATTGCATCCCGGTTTTTGAACAATGCATCATGCCAATACGTAGCAGGTTCCGCGAGAATACCGGACCACTCGAACGACTTTTCCAAAAGGTTTGTATTGCTCAAGTAGATCCCGTCGGTCGCGCCGATTTCCACAAAAAAACCGCCCCTCTTGAAACCATTGGCCGCCGCTGCAAAAATGTCTTGGCGCAGTTGTCCGTGTGACAGCCCTACCAAGCCTGCAGCATGGACAGCCACCTCATCTGACATTTCGCGAAATAAAACCACATCGTCGAAACTGTGAAACTGCGAATTAGTATTAAGCACTGACAGTACTGTTCTTAGGTCTGACGGTCTGTCCAATGCGTCGCTCAAAACTAAGTCACCCAGAATTGCGCCGGTGCGTGCAAGGCTGATCGGTCAAAGTTTTCTTCTATGCAGTTTAGAACAAGCTTTTCCCCAGCTGGTTCAACGCTTTCAACTTTTGCGGTTTTTTCAAAATCGACTACTATACGCTTCGCATTTTCCAATGCTTTTCGAACAGCAGGCGATCCCGGCAACAGCAACCTGATCGGCCCGCTGCGGATCACTCCTGCCTGCCAATTTTCGTCTGTGAAGTTCAGGCAAGAAATAACGTTTTCCTTTTTGAAAATACTGCCGATCAGTGTCTCAAGGTCCTGCCCGTGTGTTTGGTAGGTCAGCATCTCGTTGTCGATCAGGGGTTTTTCTGGGTCCTGTACGCCTTTACGGGCAGCTACAATAGTATGATAGTTTGGAATCTGGCCGGTTTCGATCAGCAGCTCCTCGATCAATCCGATCAGCCGCGCAATTGTCTGATCTTTGTAGTCACTAAAGTCAAAATTTCTCAGTATCCCAACCCAAAACGGACGCATTAATGTCCCACCATAGTCAAACCGCTGCACGACATCGAACTTTTGGTAAGTCAGGGGCAGGATTTTCGAAGAATGAACTCCTTCGGAAGGATCCATTTCGAGCATCCATTCCAATGTAGCGCGCGGGACAAAAGACCTAATTTCATTGCGGAGAACATCAAATCGCAGGCTTTCGTCCAAACAGCGGTTGATCCTATCGCAGACCGCCATAACGTCGTCATGATACATGTGATGGTCAGGACCAACATACTCGTTATAAACCAAGATGCCGCCAGGCTTCAAAACTGAATAGAAAAAGTCCATCATTTCTTCAATGTTGAAGAAATGATGGATGGCTGCGCTAACGTAGATCGCATCGAACGAGTCCTTAGCCAATCCTGCTTTTGTCACATCACCTGCGTGCATGACCAACCTGTCGGAAAGACCCAGTTTGTGTATTCGGGCTTTTGCTTTTTCGACGGCCACATCCGAAAGCTCGTAAGCTTCGATCTTTTGTACGGTATCATCTTCGATCAAGGACTGCTCTTCTATCCCGAGACCACTGCCTACAGCGAGCACCTTTTCAGGCGTGACTAGACTAAAAATTGATTTCATCAAAAACTGGCGGCTTTCATTTGAAGCGACGCCAGTCAATGCTTTGTTCACCAAATTACGGTTCAGGAAGGCGTGCTGCGTGTAATCAATTGGATCCGTATCGTCAGACACTCGAGTCACGGATATCTCGCCGTCTTGGTACCTACTGTTCCAAATTGACGTTGCAGACGACTCGCTAGTGCTTGGATCACTCATGCTATGCTCCTTTCCATCTCGACTTCACGTCAACAACCGACAAGGCCCATCACTACGCTACCGCTCTGAAAACAATAATGGGGTCTTGAGTATAATACCCAAATTCCACATGGTCGAATATGAGCGCCTCAACAGATTTAAAGCCCGCTTCGTGCAATTCTTCGACGATATCCCACCCGAAGTGCTGAAAGCATAGAATACCTTCGTTGTTGACCGGATCGCCGTGAATTTCCGGTTCGAGAATGTGGACGATTTTTCCGTCGGCAATCTTTGCACGAATGAGATGCTCTTGAACGTGCGGGTTGAAAGGAGCCGTGAAGTAGAATCTTCCACCGGGTGTTAACACACGATGCGTTTCTGAGAGCGCCTTCATGTATTCGGGGATATGCTCCAGCACTTCATAGGACATTGCGATGTTGAAGCTATCATCTTCAAAGGTCAGTTGGGTCGCGTCTTCGTTGCGCAACCCGTCTTCGTCCGACGCACCCAACGGCACTTTGTCTCCTAGATATTCGCTGCCGATCAACTCCGGATAGATACCTTTGTAATACTGAAACATCGGGGTTTTTTGTTCGTTTAGATAAACAGGACCTTGTGTATCCGCTTCGTAGTGCCTGACAGCATGTATCGCCGCACGCATCCGCATGTTGAACCCGGTATCAGGGCAGTTCACAGTTTCACGCAAATTGTAGCTGCCGTTTGGCAGCCGCAGGCTTGAGTTGATTTTGAAGTCAACCATCCGGCCAGCAGTTACACTGTAACCGGGCAGAGTGCGCTTTCGCTGCCATCCGCTGAGCAACAAATCCACCAAGCGCGCTTTGTAGAGTTTCAACTCATCTGTTTGGCTCGTGTAGGATCGGTAATCATCGAGCGATGTAAGCCATCTCATTTCAGCCACGGTTCACATCTCCTGATTCCACCTTGTCACAATACCAGGCCCAAGTTTCGCGCAATCCCTGTTCAAGAGTATAGGCAGGCTCAAACCCCAATTTCGTGAGCTTTGTTAGGTCATACGCTCGGTAATCCTGACCGTTCGGTTTGCTTGGATCCCACTCCAGTCGATCCTCCATGCCGGTGATACGTGCAAGCGTTTCTACAATTTCACCAATCCGGTAGACCGTGCCACTTCCAATATTAACCGGCCCTTTTCCCCCCTCCATGATGTGACGAACCGTGACGGCGCAGTCTTTGATATAGAGGAAATCACGTTGCGCAGAACCATCCCCCCAAATAGACACTTGGCCACCGTTTTTTTTGGCATCATAAAACTTGGCGATCAACGAGGGCACCACATGGCCAAAGTTGATGTCAAACTTGTCGCGAGGACCAAACAGATTACAGGAAATAACATAGGCCCATTCGAGCCCGTGGTCTTCCTCATATGCCTCCAGCATTGCTAGTGCCGCGCGTTTTGCATGGGCATAAGATTCTTCAGCATGATGCGGGCGCCCGAGGAATATATCATCTTCAACCAGCGGCAACTGTGGGGACGGATAAGGATAAACTGCACCCGTGCCCATAACAGTTATTTTTCGCGTTCCGGCCAGATGCGCTGCGTGTATCACATTCGTATTGATAGAAACATTTTCGAAGAAAGATAGTGCACGATTCTTCATGTTGCCCATAATCCCATAGACGCGGGCGGCGGCGTGGAACACATGCTCTGGCTTATGTTCCATGAAATAAGCTTCGGTGTCTCCTCGAAGCATCAAGTCACAGTCCTCTCGTCCAATACCCAGAACGTTTTCGTAACCTTGCGCTACGAGGTCGTCTACGACTGCCGAGCCAACGAGGCCCCGTGCGCCGGTAACAAGGATTGTGTCTGTCTTTTTCATGTGACGTCCAATTCAAATGCAAGATTGTGAGGGTGGCTATTTCAGCGTATCAAGAAATCACTGTCGCCACGAATGCGCTCGCGCCAGTAGTCCAACAAATCCTGCATCGTCTGTTCAAAGGTAATAACCGGCTTCCAACCTGTATGTGCCTCAAACTTGCGTGTATCTGGCACCTGCAAATCAGCATCAATCGGGCGCAAACGATTTGGATCGATTTCGACTGTGATATCATCGCGCGTCGACAGATCGATAAGCTTGTCCAACATTTCCCGTACGGAGCAGGTATATGTCCCCCCGATATTGTAATAGGCTCCCGGCACAGGATCGTGGGTGACCAACATGTAATACGCGCGCACGGCATCACGTACGTCTGCCCATGTGCGCAAAGACTCGAGGTTGCCGACATAGACAACCGGATCACTTTGACCCTCTTCGATCATTGCGATCTGTTTGGCAAACGTGGATTCGGCAAACACATCGCCGCGCCTAGGTCCCGTATGTGTAAACATACGCGTGGTCATGACTGTCATGTCATAGGCCTCGGCATAATACCTTCCGATCAAGTCCGTTCCGACTTTGGAAATCGCATAAGGTGAGGCGGGGTGGAATGTGCACTCCTCATCGATTGGCAGCTTATCTTGTGGCACCCTGCCAAAGACTTCTGACGAGGCACAGACATGTACGACCGCCTTGGGGCAGTGCTGGCGTAGCGCACCCAGCAATCGCTCTGTTCCCTGCACATTTGTGTCCATCGTATCGAGAGGACTGTCGAACGACGTTTTTGGATAACTCTGCGCCGCAAGATGAAACACGAAATCAGGTTTGCTTTGCGTCACAGCCGCATCAATCGACATCGTATCGCGCAAATCGCCATAGACCAGTTTGATCCGGCCTTTACGATTGATCGTTGAAATATGAGCGTTGATGTTAATGAGCGGACTGCGCCAACGCAACAGACCCCAGATTTCCCAATCGGTGTTTTCAATCAGGAAATCCAATAGGTGCGAGCCCACCATCCCGGTGATCCCTGTTATGAGTGCGCGTTTTGGAGCCATGTCAATTCCTGCTGTGTTAGTCTGTTTTGTCTTTGCTTATCTTCCAGAGGTCAGAGCATTTTTGCCAGCCGTGATCCTTCTTCTTGAAAGGCGGCTTTTACAACAGAATTCTCCCCGAATTCCTCACGCATTTTGGGAATCACATCTGGTGGCGCCAAAAAGATAAAAAACCCTCCGCCCCCAGCGCCTGCCAGTTTTCCACCGTATGCACCAAGCTTCATTCCCTTTTGATAAATCTCATCAAGTTCAGCACTGGAAATAGACGACGAGATCGATCTCTTTATTCGCCATGCTTCGCTGAGCATCCGGCCAATCTCTTTCAACGCCTTTTCTTTTTCGTGACTTTGAAAAAGGGACCGCGCTGTGTACGCCAACTCTTTTATAGATCCCAGATCATTATCAACACGCCCTTCTTTGGTGATGCGCACTTGCTCTTCGAGCAGCTGTGATGCAGACCGATACCGTTTTGTGTGAACCAGAACGAGCGAAGCATTTAGTCCGTCGCGGAAATCAGTCGTCATCTGGATCGGTGATATGGCAGTGTTATCAGATTCAAATTCGTACAGATTAAAGCCGCCAAACGCTGCGTGATACTGATCCTGCACACCAACACGCTCGTTCAACAACTCCGACTCTACCCGCACGGCCGCCCGCGCAAGGTCGGACTTCGTAGGGTTGAGACCCTTGAGATGGTGAATAAGGTTCAAGAAGCCAACCGTAAACGCCGACGAGCTGCCCAATCCGCTACCTCCGGGAATATCAGAAATAACAGCCAGATTGAACGGCGTGTCGTAATTCTCGTCACGCAACACTTCGCGAATGACTGGATGCTGGATTTCTTCGGGATAGTTAATGGCTTCGACTTTGCTGTAGGTCAACCGGTACCGCGTATCCGCGACGGGCGACATCGGCAAGCGTACAGTATAAATGAACTTGTCGATGGTCCCGCCCAGCACTGCACCACCGTTGCGTTCAAAGTATTCCTTGTAGTCCGATCCACCCCCGAACAGGCTGATGCGAAGAGGTGTCTTTACGAAGATTGGCATCTACAGTCCCACGGCCTCTATGAGGTCCTTTATGTTTTCACCATCCGTCTGCAGCGCCCGCATGCCAGCGGCCTTGGCTGCAGCAAGATCAATGCTTTTATCACCGATCATAACCGCTTCGTCCAGATCGAGGGGCCATTCCTCAATGGCCCGTTGAAACAAGAGAGTGCCGGGTTTGCGGCACGCACACTCTATTGAGAGGTCAGGGACGGCACCGTCGGGGTGGTGAGGACAATAGTAAAAAGCGTCAATATGTGCGCCGTAGGGCTGCAATTGGCGGTTAATCTCATCATGAAACAGATCGACCTGCTCGACCGTGTAGAAACCTCGCGCAATACCAGCCTGATTGGAAATAACGATGACAAATCGACCTGCATCGTTGCACTTCCGAATAGCGTCCGGAACGTCCGGCAGGAAGTGCAGGTCTTCAGGCTTGTGCGTATAGCCTTCATCGCGGTTGAGCGTCCCGTCGCGATCGAAAAAAACGACTTTGCGTTTTTCCCATTGCGGGATCTCATCCTGCGCCTGAGCGTAACTTTCTGGCAGTCCGATGTCCAAGAAATAGCCTTCAAAGACAACTCCATAGACCTGGCCGTCTGCGACCAAACCCGGCAATACGTCGGTTTCCAAAGACACAAGACCCTCGCCAATGCCATCAACGACGCTTCGCGACATTATGTAAACGCCGCCGCTTATCACGCCCCGCGCGTTTTTAGCGCCTGATTTTTCGGCGTATGTGACAACTCTGCCCGAGCCGTCCAGTACGACCTGTCCATAGCGCGAAATATCTGACACTTCACACAACGCCAGCGCACATTGACACGACGCCTTCAAAAACTGTTGGTAGAGTGCAAGATAGTTGAAATCGAAAAGAGAATCTCCGTTGGTGAGCAGAAAAACCTCGTCAAGATAGGACTCCGCTTCGCGCAAGGCACCGCCTGTGCCCGCCGGAGCACCTTCTTCCAAAACAGTGATCGAAACACCGGGGAAGCTATGGGCTGCATAGTGATCCCGAATTTTCTGCGCGTTGTGCTGAGCGAGCAAGAGCACATCCCGAAACCCGTGCCGCACAAGATTGCGCAGCAAAATATCTAGGAATGGCTCTGAACCTACCGGGAGCATTGGCTTGGGTGTCTCGACCGTCAAGGCGCCAAGTCGTGTTCCCAGCCCCCCGACAAGAACGACTACTTGGCGGAGCATAATTCCGCCTCCACGATTCCGCATATCATATGGCCGATGGCAATGTGCATTTCCTGAATATGATTGGTCGCCCCTGAAGGCACCATCAGTGCCACTGTGGCATTCTCGCTCATCGGGCTGGGCGCTGCGCCGGTCAACGCGATGCAGGAAATACGCAACTCAGATGCCACCTCGAAGGCTTTCACGACATTTTTGCTTGTCCCGCTGGTCGAAAGCCCAACAAGAACATCTCCACGCTGGCCGATCCCGCGCAGTTGCCGTGCGAAAACCTGTTCATAGCCGTAGTCATTTCCAATCGCCGTCAAGGCTGAGGTATCCACGGTAAGCGCTAAAGCCGGCAAAGGGTCACGGTCCATTAGGAACCGGCCCATCAGTTCAGCGGCAAGGTGCTGGCTGTCCGCTGCCGATCCGCCATTCCCGCAAAAAATGACCTTCCCACCCGACTTCAAGGCATCTGCGCACACCTTTGCTGCGTGGTCAATTGTGTCTGCAAGAGCCTGTAGCTTAACAAAATTCTCTTCGACGGTTCGGATGTACTCTGCAGAATTGATCAATTGCCCTGTCCTTCGTGTTCTTGAGTTGGAATTGGCAAAGGCGCTTTGAGCGCCATTGCCTTCACCAATGCTTCGCTGGGTATGTTGTCTTGTCCGTGAGCGTCTAGTAAATGTGTGAATATTTCCGCACTGTCTGGATCAAGAGTTTTAAGCTCGCCCAGCACAGATTCGACCAGTTCAGGGGCGTGTATCAACTCCATCAATTCATGCCGTACGGCATTCATTCGTTCGCAGTCTACCGCATCTACCAAATCGCACAAGGTCAAACGTACGGAGGCGTGTTCAGCGATCTCACGTACTTTCTTTGTAATTGCGCGAGACGTATTCTCATGCTGTCTAAATCGATTAAGCAATTCAGGCGTAAACACAATGTCGCCATTCATCAGCGCTCGCCCCAGAAACAACCAGTCTCCAGCAAGTCTATATCTTCTGATTTGAGGAGTAAGAGCGGTTCGGAATACTTCCCGATCTATCAATGCACTACTCATATTGGGGATTGCCATGCCAAACCGAACATATTTTGCCAATTCATGTCTGCCTATTGCAGAAAAAGATTCTCCCCAACGACTGGGATGAAAATGTGCTTGATGATAACCCTGAGTAGTGCCGATCTTCTCACCACTTTCGTCAACAATCCAAGATGCACAATAAGCAATTTTTGCACTGCGCTTCGCGATCAAAAGTTTTACAAGCTTCGCCACAAACATTGGATCCGCAGCGTCATCACTTTCACAAATCCAGATAAAGTCTTCAGTGGTATTTTCTGCAGCGTATTCCCATGCTGAAAACGGGCTACCACTGTTTTTTTCGCGTCTGATATAATCAAATGTGAATTCTTTCTGCAGTCTCTGGATGATCTCATCCGATGTGTCAGATGAATTGTCATCTATGACTGTCACTCTGATATTTGAGTATTCTTGCGCAAAAATAGAGCGAATACGCTCTTCGATATAAGCGCCATGCTGATAGGATGGAACGACAGCATGGACGCTGAGGTCTGCAAAGAGTCTAGTATGCTCTGGCAGATCGTAGGTTCGTGCTACCGCAGGCCACTTGGAGTCCCAAGTATAATTTTGTTGCGCAACAGACCACGCGCGCTGCGCCATTTTATCACGACAGTCGACATTCTCCAAAAGCTGTACAATTGCTTTTGCAAAGTCTTCGGGTTGCTCTGCCACAAATATTGAGTCGCCATCGGTGTATGCTAACCCTTCTGCTGAGATAGGGCTGGCCACCGTTGGCACGGAGAAGAATGCATATTGGTTTATTTTACCTCTGAACCCGGAACCTGAAAGCGCTGGTGCGATACCGACGGCTGCTCCTTTGATATAGGGACCAATGCGATCAACTTCGCCGACATAGTTCACACCCCTTGGCATGGGCCTAAGGATATCTTCAACATTTCCTCTCCCAATGATCGAGAACTTATACTCGGGGACAGCGTTAAGAATGATGGGATGTACGTGATCAAGATACCATTTCAACGCATTTCGGTTTGTTTCAGAACCAAAGTAAGCAATATAGCATACATTTTTGGAATGCGCCTCCGCAGCTTCGATCTCTCCAAAAAACTCTATCTCGGAGATGCCCGTCTCAATTGCCTCCACGGGCGCGTCGACATAGGTAGCGATCGACTTTCGATCCATTTCAGAAACAGTAATTGTCTGATCAACCGTTCTGATAATCTCTGCTTCTTCCCTTGCCAAATCAGTGGACAATTCATTTTTTGGATTATTGGTGCTGGAAAACTCTAACTCTTCATTTCGGATTTGGCTTTCCATCGGAGTGAAAATTATCTTTTTTCCAATGGCGCGGTAGCTCTCAATAATTTCAATTGATTGGGGGAATTGAAAATCGATCACGTCAAAATAGGGGGATTCAACAGAACTCAAGCGTAAATATTCATCAAGAGAGAAGTCATAATTTCGTGCAATAGTGAATCTGTCACAGATTTGAACAGCCTTATCGATGGAGCCATAAAGCTCTGGATTAGCGGATGAAAAAATCTCAACATAGGCATTTGGAACTTTCTTCTTGATCATTTGGACCATGTCCAGAATGCGCAGCCCACCCGCGTGATTGGTGGTCGGCGCGTGTGTGCAGATAATCAGAATAGAATAGGCAGGCCTTAATCCACCCATTTTTAAATGACACGGCTTTCCGCTTCGGTAGGCGTATGCGGGCAATTTATCAGTTTGGCTTTCCATTTCGCCAGAGGGGTCTCCGCGCATGTGGCTCAAACTCACCTCAATAGCCGTAAGCCGCTTTAAGGCAGAACGGGTAAATCTTTCTCGGCGTCTTCTGGAAAAAAGTCTTATCTTGCTAGCGGACAAAATAAGCATTGCCCAAAAAAAACGACCGCTCAAGCTGAGTGACGATGTCTCTTTTTTCGATCGCATCTGCCTGCCTCTATTTTACCGGCGATGTCGCTTCGGTTTGCTTTAGATGGTGTTTCCGGCCATGCGGTTGTCTCCGCCGGTCTTGGTTTTTGCTAAGTGACGCCTGTACTGTAAAAAGAGCCAATGTCCTAGCCCCATTTACAACTTTTTAGGTTTGGGCGAAATGCTGCGCCGCGCTTGTGCGAGGCTTCGCGTCAAGACGCATAACCGGAATATGTCTACTGAGGCCAAGGCACATGCTGGCAGGAAGACCGTCGGGCAGCTGTTGTGGCGAATTGGACCCGTCGTCAACCCTTGAAACAGGCGCGAGAGGCTCTCTATGGACAGCTCTAGTTGTGGAAACACGACTTGCGCCAATCACCATTGCCAATCCGAACAACCAGCTGTCGATGGTCAAGTTCGATGTGGGAGTAATCATCAATCTGTTGGTTTTTTGAGGCTTGGTGCTCATACAACGTTTGATAAGGTGATCAAGCGCAGGCGCATATCTCAGCCTGACGCCAAGACGATCTGAGTGCGGAAAACCCAGAAGAAATGCGCGTAGTTCGAAGCGGGGCCACACGACCGTGCAAAAATCCACTTATGAGGCGGCAACAAATTTGCTTGCGCACAACTTGCGAATTTTACCCTTGAATTTCCAAAGCTTCATCCGAAAAACCTGCACGGCGTGAGTTTCAGAACGGAGACCAACCCCCGATCTTGGGTGGGATGACGCCCCTCCCGTCAAACGAAAGGCTTGCCTTCGGCAAAACGGGAGGAGCGGGGGCTTGTCTGCTTCGCCGACCGGGACAAAGGAAAAGTTAAGCGATTCAGACTTTCCGGACGGCGCTCTACTGTGTGAAGCTTGACCTGCTTCTGTAAAAAGTCGTCGATTTGAGCTTAGCCTGTTCTCCAGCCGAGAAGACAAACGATGGAGAGACGCTGCCGCAGCGAAGAACAGATCATTGGCATTCTGAAGGAGCATCAGGCAAGGCTTGGCGCCAAGGAGCTGTGTCGCAAGCACGCGTTTCAGTTTTCTTACTCCGGGGTCAAGTTAGGTTTTTTGCGTGGCTTACCCATGGTCGATCAGCCTTTTGGTCATCACGTCCCCTGAAATCGGTCTGCGGTTGAAACGACCACCGAAACAAGACCCAGCCACGCTGCAATGACGCGTGCTTTGAGGAATTGGCGACCGTCGCCTGCAGCAGCGACGCGCGCACCAATCCGCGGAATCGTGAGCCGCCGCCGCAAGGTCTCGTCACCATGCGCAAACCCCTCGATTTCTTTTATCAGCTCGACAATCCACTTCTCGATGTGTCCGAGATCGTCCAGCCGATCAGTGAGTGGGGTCCGCATGGCGCTGGTCCGGTCGTTCTGGTCGTTGCCCAAATGGCGGCGAATGTTTGCACGGAAGTCACCAGCGCCTGTGCACATTGCCACGCCATATTCGATGCAAAAGCACGCGCTTGGCTCATCAGGCCGGCTCGGTTGCGGATCAACCGGTTGCGGATACGTTGCAGGGCCTGCAGATCAACTTGGGCCTCTGACCGAACCTAGACGAACCACATCGTTGGCCGGGCGACGGCTCTTGCAATGGCTGCAGGGCGAGCGCCGCGCGTGGACCTTTGTGGGTGAAGTGATTGTCCATTGCCCTACGGTCGTTTTGCGCAGCAAAGCGATGAGAGGGGAGGATGGCGACGATGCCTGATTCCAGGTTTGGGACGAGCACCTGCGCGACACAGGTCTTGCGCGACCACGGCTGCTGAGTCCAACACCTGCCGACCTCCAGCAAAGCAGCACGGTGAGACCGGTAGGGCCTCATCATAGGCACAGACGCGTGGACAAAGCGCGGCGGAGGCTCTAGTGCCGGTGCGACGCCGTTTCGATCGGCTGGCTGCACGGTGCGCGTGCGGCCCGGGAGCCCGGACAACCGCCCATGACCAAGATCGCGTATGATGTAACCGAAATCTTCACCCAGTCCTTCGGGCGCGACGTGTATTACGGCATCGCGCGGGTCGTCGCAGAAATCGCCTACCAGCTCTTCAAGTCCGACGCGGACGTGACATTCGTGCTCTACTCGCAAGGCCACCGCAAGTTTTTCGAGATCACGCCCGAATATGACGAGACCTGCTATGCGGGGGTCGACCTGAACATCCCGACCACGGCCAAGCCGCTGAAGTTCCGGGACATCTACCCGCGCGGCAATCTGCTGCGCGACCTGCTGGCCCCGGCGGTCGGCGCGCTGGTCCGTGCCAAGAACCGCAGCCGCTGGGAGAAGGCCGGGATCCGCTTGCCCGAGGCCAATCTCGATGGCTTCAAGTTCTTCTCCGCCGGGCGGCCCAAGATCATGATCGACATGGCCCACACCATCCGCAAAAATGGCTGGGACACCGAGATTTTCGCGCTCGTGCATGATTTCTTCCCCTTCCACGCGGTCGACGAACGCTACGAGACGAAATTCGCGCGCAGCTTCCTGCATGACAACAATTACCTGATTGCCCGGGCCGACGTGATCGTGCCGAACTCGCAGTTCACCGCCGGCGACCTGCGCCAATTCGCCGAGGCGGGTGTATTGCACAAACCCAAGAAAATCGCGGTTCTGCCCTTGGCCCAAGAGAGCATCGAGAGCGGCGAGTTGGAGGAGATTTTCCTGCCCGACCGCCCCTATTTCCTGATGGTCGGCGCGCAGCTTGGGCGCAAGAACCTCGACGCGGTGCTGGCCGCGATGCTGCATCTGCACCAGACCGGGCGCGAGGTGCCGATGCTGGTGCTTGCCGGGCAGAAACGCCATTCCATCGTGCACCACCTCAAACTGCCCGAGCTGAGCCCGATCCGCGCGCAGGTGCGCTTCATCGTGCATCCCAACCAGACCGACCTGAACCGGCTCTACCGGAAGGCTCTGGCGACGATCATCCCGTCGCGCATGGAGGGCTGGGGCCTGCCGGCTGGCGAAGCGCTGCATCTGGGCTGCCCGGTGATCTGCGCGACAGCGGAGGCGCTCAAGGAATGCTGCGGCGATCTGGCGGTCTATTTCGATCCCGATGACGTCGAGGCTCTTGCTGGGCTCATGGAGCGCTTCGCCACCGACGCGGCCTACCGGGCCGGGGTGGCGGCGAAAGTCGCGGCGGGCCGGGACGGGTTGCGCAGTTGGAAGCGGGTGACCGAAGACCTGATTGCAATCCTTGGCGACAAGGCCCCAACCGGTTCCGACGCTCCGGCGCCCCCGTAGTCGCAACATGACGTCGGGACGCATCGCGGCGCAACCGGGTCTCTATGCCGCCCCCACCTTGCGGGCTGCGGGCGGCGGTGCCACATTGCGCTCAAACACGTCATTCGAGGAGGAAGACGACAGATGCTCGAGAAAAAGCAGCACTATATCAAAGGCGCTTGGGTGGACAGCCAAGGCGGCACCGCCCACCCCGTGATCAACCCCACGACCGAAGAGCCCTGCGCGACGATCTCGCTGGGCTCGAACGCCGATGCCGAGGCGGCCATCGCAGCGGCCAAGGCGGCGTTCCCGGCATGGATGAACACGCCCGTGGAGGAGCGCATCGCGCTCGTGGAGAAACTGGTCGAGGTGTACCAGTCCAAGGGCGAGGAGATGGCGCAGGCGATCAGCCTTGAGATGGGCGCGCCGATCGACATGGCGCGCACCCAGCAGGTTGGCGCGGGCGTCTTCCACCTCAAGAACTTCATCCGCGCCGCGAAAAACTTCGAATTCATCCGCCCGCTCGGAGACCATGCGCCCAATGACCGGATCATCCACGAGCCGATTGGCGTCGCGGCGCTGATCACCCCGTGGAACTGGCCGATGAATCAGGTCACGCTGAAAGTCGGCGCGGCGGCGGTCGCGGGCTGCACGATGATCCTCAAACCCTCCGAGGAAAGCCCGCTCGACGCGATGCTCTTTGCCGAAATGATGCACGAGGCGGGCTTCCCGCCGGGCGTGTTCAACCTCGTGAACGGCGACGGCCCGGGTGTGGGCACGGTGCTGTCGGGGCACAAGGACGTGGACATGGTGTCGTTCACCGGCTCCACCCGCGCGGGCATCCTGATCTCCAAGAACGCCGCCGACACGCTCAAGCGCGTGCATCTGGAGCTTGGCGGCAAGGGCGCGAATATCGTCTTCGACGATGCCGACGAGAAGGCCGTGAAACGCGGCGTGCTGCACATGATGAACAACACCGGCCAGTCCTGCAACGCGCCCTCCCGGATGCTGGTGCAGCGCGGCGTCTACGATCAGGCGGTCGCCGAGGCGAAAGCCGTGGCTGAGAAGGTCACCGTAGGCCCCTCGAACGAGGAAGGCCGCCATATCGGCCCGGTGGTGAACGAGGTGCAGTGGACCAAGATTCAGGACCTCATCCAGAAGGGCATCGACGAGGGCGCGACCCTCGTGACCGGCGGCACCGGGCGGCCCGAAGGGCTCAATCGCGGCTTCTTCGTCAAGCCGACCGTGTTCGCGGATGTGACCAACGACATGACCATCGCCCGCGAGGAAATCTTTGGCCCGGTCCTGTCGATGATCCCCTTCGAGACCGAGGAAGAGGCCGTCGAGATCGCCAATGATACGGTCTATGGGCTGACCAACTACGTGCAGACCCAAGATGGCGCGAAGGCCAACCGTCTGGCGCAGCAATTGCGCTCCGGCATGGTCGAGATGAACGGCCAATCCCGCGGTGCGGGCGCGCCCTTCGGCGGCATGAAGCAGTCCGGCAACGGGCGCGAAGGCGGCGTCTGGGGCATCGAGGATTTCCTCGAAGTGAAGGCTGTGTCCGGTTGGGCCGCTGAATAAAGCAGAATGCGCCTTTGGCGCATGTGGGGGCTGACTGCCCCCACACCCCCGTGGATATTTTTGGCCAAAGGAAAACAAGGGCGACGGGCGCGGCCCGGCAGGCGCTTTTCGCTGAAAAGCTGCCGGGTGGGCCACCATGGCGAAAGGTTAACGCCCGAGCACCGTACGCCCCGTTAACCCGAGAACGAATCGAAACCGAGCCATACAGGTGCCATACGCGCAGCCATACGCCGCGCCATACGCGGTATGGCCCTTAATTTACGGGCGTTAACCCGGATTTCGCGGATTTTCAGGTCTCAGGCTGTTGCGCCCGGTCGATGCGTTAACCTTTCGGACCGCTCACACCCATTTCGCCATCGGCGGCAAGCTCATCAGAACCGCATTGGCATCATGCCCGGTTTCCAGCCCGAACTTGGTGCCCCGGTCATAAACAAGGTTATACTCTGCATAGAGCCCCCGGTGCACAAGCTGCGTGTCCTTGTCCGCGTCGCTCCACTCCTGCACCCGGCGCTTTTCGACCAGCGGCACGAAGGCCGGCAGGAAGGCCCGTCCGATATCTTGCGTGAGCGCGAAATCCGTGTCCCAATCGCCGGTGTTGTGATCATCCATGAAGATGCCCCCGACACCGCGCGCCCGGCCCCGGTGCGGAATGAAAAAATACTCGTCCGCCCAAGCCTTTAGCTTGGGGTAGTGGTCTTCCCCGTGGGGGTCGAGATGGGCCTTCTGGGTGGCGTGGAAATGCGCTGTGTCCTCGTCATATTCGATGCACGGGTTGAGATCCGAGCCGCCCCCGAACCACCACGCATGGGGGGTCCAGAACATGCGGGTGTTCATGTGCACGGCAGGCACATGGGGGTTCTGCATATGCGCCACGAGGCTGATCCCAGAGGCCCAGAAGCGCGGATCGTCCTTCATGCCCGGCAGGCCCTTGCGGGCCATCATCGCCGCCTGCGCGCGCTCACCGAGCGTGCCGTAGACCGTGGAGACATTGACACCGATTTTCTCGAAGACCCGGCCCCCGCGCATGACACTCATCAGCCCGCCGCCCGCGTCGCTTCCGTCTTCGGCGGTCCGCTTGGTTTCGGTCACCTCGAACCGGCCCGCAGGGGTGGAAGTGTCGTGGTGACTATCCTCAAGCCCTTCAAAAGAAGCCACAATTTCGTCCCGCAAGGTCCGAAACCACGCGGCGGCCTGGGCTTTGCGGGCGTCAAAATGTTCGGTCATATCGCACTGTCCTGTTTGGTTGACACTTTTCTAACGCGATTCCGCGCCCTGTGCCAAGCACCAACCTCAGTGCGCGGGCGCGTGAACCGGATCAAGCAGCGAGCGCCCGCCATCCACAGCCAGCACCTCGCCGGTGATGAACCCGGACGCATCGCTCGCCAAAAACTGAACAACATCAGACAGTTCCGAGGGCGACGCGATCCGGCCAATTGGCGTGTTGCCCTCGATCTCATCGCGCCACTCGCGGTTTTCCTTGAGCGAGCGCTGCATCGAGGCCGACATCACAGACCCCAGCGCCACCGCGTTCACCCGGATGCGATGCGGCGCAAGTGCCAGCGCCAGCGACCGGGTCATCTGGTTCACCGCCGCCGCCGAAATTGAATAGCCCATCAGGTCCGGCTGGGTGCTCTTGGCCGCAATCGAACTGAGATTGACGATTGCCCCACGCGCCCCGCCGTCCCGGCCTTCTCCCTCTTTTATCATGCGCTTAGCCACCGCCTGACTGAGTTTGAGCGCGGTCATCATGTTCTGATCGAGCAGCTCGCCCAGAGAGGTGTCTTCGGGGTCCATCGGGTCCGTCGGCTTGAAGGCGCGCGCGGCATTGACGAGGATATCGACCCCGTCAAACGCGTCAATCGTGGCCGAGATCAGGTTGGCCACCGTCAGCTTTTGCCGCAAATCACCCGCAAAATAACGCACGGCTCCAGCCTCGTCGTCACGGGACTTGAAGTTGTCCTCCAACGCCGCCTCGTCCAGATCGGCACACATGACATTGGCGCCGGCTTCGAGGAAATGCCGGGCAATGGCCAGCCCGATCCCGTTGGCCGAGCCGGTGACAATGGCGGTCTTGCCTGCAATCGAGAAGGACATGTGCGGGTGTGTTCCTGTCTTCAGCCGGTCCGGCGAGCTTAACGCGGCTCAGCGCTTGGGGCGAGCCTTCAATTTTGCGCAAAGCAGTTTGAATTTCGACGTGCCGCCGATTTCAGCAACCTCCGAGAACTGCGCGTGCAGCGTTGTCTCATAGGGCAGGTGCCGGTTGGCAACCATGAACAGCCGTCCCCCGGGCCGCAGCAGCCGCGCGGCGGAGGCGATGAAGGCCCGGCCCAGATCGGGTTCGGCGGCGCGCCCGCTATGGAAGGGCGGGTTCATGATCACCGCATCGAGCCCGGATGCCCCGGCCCACGTGGTCGCATCGGCCCAGTGAAACCCCGCGCGCGGATCCGTCACGTTCTGCCGCGCACAGTCCAATGCCGCGCCCTGCGCTTCGACCAGATGCAGCTGCGCAATCCCCGGGCAGCGCGCGAGCACCTCGCCGGCAAGATACCCCCAACCTGCGCCCAGATCGGCCACGATCCCCGACAGGTTGGTGGGCACTTCCGCCGCCAGAAGAGCCGAGCCGGGATCGATCTGGCCGGCGGAAAAGACACCCGGCACGGTGATCCAGCGCCCATCGATCCGGTGTGGGTGTGCCGTCCAGTCCTCAAAGCCAGCGCCGCCCGCGAGCCAGAAGAGCTTGCCATGCGCCTTTGATATGACGCCCTGCACGTCGGTCCGGCGCCGCATATCCTTCAGCAGCGCCTCGATCCCGTCGGTTTTCTGCCCGTCGATCAGAACTGGCCCGCGCGTTGCCGACATGGCGTCAGCGATCCGGGCGCGCGCGGCATCCTTGGCGCGCGGCACGCAGACCAGCACGGCGTCGAACGGCACCTCGGGCACCTGCTGCACCACCCGCAGCCCCGCGCCTTGCCACTGCGCGGCATCGGGCATCCTGTCCTGAACGAGAGTGATATCAGCGCTCCCAAAGGCGACCAGATCCATGCCAAAAGGAGCCCCGATGACCAGCACCGCGGCGTCCACCCCGAACGGGACGGCCCCCGCCTCGGCGGCCAATCGCAATCGTGCTGACACGGTCCGCGCCTAGTCTTCTTTTTCCATGGTGCATTGCAGCGGGTGTTGGTGACGCCGCGAGAAGTCCATCACCTGCGCGACCTTGGTCTCCGCGATCTCGTGGCTGAACACCCCCACGACGGCAAGGCCTTTCTTGTGCACGGTGAGCATGATCTCGAAGGCCTGCGCGTGATTCATGCCAAAGAACCGCTCCAGCACATGCACGACGAATTCCATCGGTGTGTAATCGTCGTTGAGCAAAAGCACCTTGTACATTGGCGGGCGCTTTGTCTTCGGGCGCGTTTCTAGAATGACGGAGGCATCGCCGTCGTCGTCCTTCTTCGAAGCCATCGTCCAAGGTGTCAAAGCCATTACTATCCATACCGGTTAGAGTTTCGCCCGCGTGGCGCACTATATAACCTGTCTGGGCGTTGTGAAAAGAGGGGCTGGGCAGATGCCGCGATCAGGCGGAAAAGTGTTAACCACAGTGGCGTTCGATGCGGATGATACATTGTGGCATAACGAGCGTTTTTTCCATTTAACTCAAGCGACTTTCGCTGATCTGCTCGCTGAGCACACGGACCGCGAAACATTAATGGCCCGATTGCTCGCCGCCGAGAAACGCAACCTTGGCCATTATGGATTTGGCATCAAGGGATTCGTTTTGTCGATGATCGAGACCGCGCTGGAGGTGACCGAGGAGCGCGTACCCGCCTCGGTGATCGGAGAGCTTCTGCGCGCCGGGCAGGAGATGCTCAACCATCCGATCGAGCTTTTGCCGCATGCACGCGAGGCGGTGGAGGCCGTCGCGGACAGTCACCGGGTTCTGCTGATCACCAAGGGCGATCTACTGCATCAGGAGCGCAAACTGGCGCAGTCGGGGCTTGGCGAGATGTTCGACGGCGTGGAAATTGTGTCAGGCAAGACGCCGGACGTGTACCGGCGCATCTTCGACCGCCATGGTCAGGGGGCGGAAAAGGCGATGATGATCGGCAATTCCATGCGCTCGGATGTGCTTCCGGCGGTCGAAGTGGGGGCTTGGGGGGTGTTCGTGCCACATGGGCTCGAATGGGAGGTGGAAAAGGCCGACCCGCCGACGGGTGCCGCGCGCTATCGCGCGATTTCGGACCTGGGTGCGTTGCCGGATCTGGTGGCGGAGATCGGCTGACGCCGCGCTCTGGTCCGGATGTAGAGGGGTGGCGCGTTCCAGCCACTACATTTGGAAGGCCCTCTTGCGACACAAGCATTAAGGAGTTCTTTACAACTCAAGGGTTTATTGGCTCCAGCATTTGTGCTAAAACACTCCTACATAAAAGCTAGACCGAAAAATCGGCGGCTCGAGGCAGAAAAAGGCAGGTTCATCGTGAAGGCGGCACGTATATCGTCAGCCCGGGCAGGGCTGTTTATTCTTGCGTTCATTTGGCTCTTCGTGGTCGTACCCATCAGCGCGATGGCGGCACCCTACGCGGCCATGGTCATTGATGCGCGCACCGGCGAGGTGCTGCACTCCCGAAACGCGGACACGCGGCTTCATCCTGCCTCGCTCACAAAGATGATGACGCTCTATGTCGCCTTTCAGGCCGTGGAGCGGGGCGAGATTTCCCTCGACACCAAGGTGCGCATCTCAAAGCACGCAGCCAGCGAGCCGCCCTCGAAACTCGGACTGCGCGCCGGTCAGAAGATCGCCCTGCGTTACCTGATCCGCGCCTCCGCGGTGAAATCCGCAAATGACGCCGCAACAGCCATCGCAGAAGCCATCTCCGGCTCGGAGGCGGCGTTCGCCCGTCGTATGAACCGCACCGCCAAGGCGCTTGGCATGACCCGCACGACCTTCAAGAACGCGCATGGTCTCACCGAGAACGGACACATGTCCACCGCCCGCGACATGACCACGCTCGGACGCCATGTGCTCTACGATTACCCACAATACTACAACCTGTTCTCCCGCACCTCGACCCATGCGGGCATAAAGTCGGTGAACAACACCAATCGCCGGCTTCTGGCCAATTACCGCGGGGCGGACGGGATCAAGACCGGCTACACGCGCGCGGCGGGCTTCAACCTCGTGGCCTCGGCCGAGCGCGGTCAGGAGCGGATCATCGCCACCGTGTTCGGCGGCAAGTCCACGACCTCCCGCAACGCCCGCGTGGCCGAGTTGCTCGACATGGGCTTTCGCCGGGCCCCGTCCCGCGCGCCGCTTCGCAAGCCCACACCACCGGTCTATACCGGCAATGACACAGACAACGGCAGCGCCGGTAAAACGATCCGCGTGAGTGGCGCCGTGACGCGCAGCTTGCGCCCAAAGCTGCGCCCTGGCCCGGCCGCCGCCCCGGTGCTGCTGGCCGAAGCCGAAACGCCAGCGGCGCCCGATGCTGCGGTATCTGAAACGGATATCGCCGCCGCCCTCGTGGCTGCGCAGGTGGCCTCCGAGCCGCTGTCGCAAGAAACCATCGCGCTTGCGAGCGCCGCCGCACCGGACGAGGCGCTCGCTCCGGTCCCGCGCCCCGGGCTGCGCTCCATCCTGCTGCCGCGCGCCGAGAAACAGGTGCCGGTTCAGGAAGTCGTGACCCGTGCTTCGACGTCTCAGGGCCGTCACTGGGGCATCCATGTCGGGCGCTATCCAAGTCGCTACGAAGCCCAGAAAGTTCTGCTTCAGACGGCGCTGATGGAGATGGCGACGCTCGATGGCTCGCTGCGCAAGGTCGTACGCCGCCCCCAAGGGTTCGACGCAAACTTTCTCGGCATGACCGAAGAGACCGCCGCACGGGCCTGTCAACGCCTCAAGGCCCGCAACATGGCCTGTTCGACGATCAATCCCGGTTAAGCCAGAAGACGCCCCGGCCCTGAGCCGGGGCCTCGCTATCTCACGTGGAGCGCAACTCCAGCGAGGTCCCGGATCAAATCCGGGACGGGAGTTTTGAGGTCACTGCACAGCCTGCAACAGCGTGCGCGTATACTCAGATTGCGGGCGCTCGAACAGCGCATCGGCCTCGCCATACTCGACCACATCGCCGCGCTTCATCACCATGACCTTGTGCGACATGGCCCGTACCACGTTCAGGTCGTGGCTGATGAAGAGATAGGCCAGCCCGTGCTTTTTCTGCAAATCGCGCAACAGATCGACGATCTGAACCTGCACGGTCATGTCGAGCGCCGAGGTCGGCTCGTCGAGCACCACCAGCCGCGGCCGCAGGACCATCGCCCGCGCAATCGCGATGCGCTGGCGCTGGCCGCCGGAGAACTCGTGCGGATAGCGGTCCATCGTCGCGGGATCGAGCCCCACCTCGCCCATGATCTCCGTCACCAACTCACGCTTGCCACGCCCGGGGTCCACCTTGTGCACGCCGAGCCCCTCTGAAATGATTTCAGCGCAGGTCATCCGGGGCGACAAGCTCCCGAACGGATCCTGAAAGACGATCTGCATGTCCTTGCGGAGCCGCCGCAATTGTTTGGTTTTCCACGCCTGAATGTCCTGCCCCAGATAGGCGATCCGTCCTTCGGAGGCGATCAGGCGCATGATCGCGAGCGCGAGGGTCGTCTTGCCCGACCCGCTCTCTCCCACGATCCCAAGTGTCTCGCCCGCGCGCACGCTCAGCGTTGCCTCGTTGACGGCTTTCACATACCCCACGGTCTTGCGCAGAAAGCCCTGCGTGATCGGGAACCAGATGCGCAGCTCGTTGGTCTCGGCGATGACCTCCGCATCCGGCGCGACCGGCGCGGGGCGTCCCTTGGGCTCGGCGCCCAGCAGTTTCTTGGTGTAGGGATGCTTGGGGCTGGCGAAGATGTCGGCGGTGGATCCGCTCTCGACGATCTCGCCCTTCTCCATCACGCAGACCTTGTCGGCAATGCGCCGCACGATCCCCAGATCGTGAGTGATGAACAAAAGCCCCATATCCTCGGTTCTCTTGAGCTCCGCGAGCAATTCGAGGATTTGCGCCTGAATTGTGACGTCGAGCGCGGTTGTGGGCTCGTCGGCAATCAGCACATCGGGCTTGTTGGCAAGCGCCATGGCGATCATGATCCGCTGCCGCTGCCCGCCGGAGAGCTCATGCGGGTAGGCCTTGAGACGGCTTTCGGCGTCCTGAATCCCGACCTTGTCGAGCAGATCGAGGATCCGCCCCCGCGCGGCATCGCCCATCACGCCCTGATGCAAGGCAAGGCTTTCGGCGACCTGCTTTTCGATCGTGTGAAGCGGGTTGAGCGAGGTCATCGGCTCCTGAAAGATGAAGCTGATATCGTTGCCGCGCACCTGCCGCAAAAGCTGCTTGCTCGCGCCGATCATCTGCTGGCCGGCATATGTGACCGAGCCCGAGACCTCCGCGCTGTCACCCAGAAGCGACACCGTGCTCAGGGCCGACACTGACTTGCCCGAGCCACTTTCACCCACCAGCGCCACGGTCTCACCGCGCGCCACTGAGAACGAGACGCCCTTGACCGCATGGGTCACTTGGCCGTCCTGCCGGAACGACACGCGCAGATCCTGCACGTCGAGAAGAGGCGCGTCTGTCACGAGAAGGTCTTTCTGGGGTCGAACGCGTCGCGGATGCCTTCAAAGACGAAGATCAGCAGCGACAGCATGATGGCGAAGGTGAAGAACGCGGTGAAGGCCAGCCACGGCGCGGTCAGGTAGGTCTTGGCCTGCAGGCTCAGCTCTCCGAGGGACGGCGCGCCAGCTGGCAGACCGAAGCCCAGAAAGTCGAGCGACGCGAGCGACGCGATCGTGCCGGTGATGATGAACGGCATCACGGTCAGCGTCGCCACCATCGCGTTGGGCAGCATGTGGCGGAACATGATGGTGAAATTGCTCACCCCGAGCGCCTTGGCCGCCCGGACATATTCCAGGTTCCGTGCGCGCAGGAACTCGGCGCGCACCACGCCCACGAGGGCAATCCAGCCGAACAGCACAAGGATCAGGATCAACAGCCAGAAACTTCGCCCAAGGATCGCGAACAGGATAATGATGACGTAGAGCTGCGGGGTCGCACCCCAGATCTCGATGATCCGCTGGAAGATCAGGTCGAGCCAGCCGCCGAAATAGCCCTGCACCGCGCCCGCCATGATCCCGATGAGCGCGCTCGCCCCGGTGACAATCAGCGTGAACAGCACCGACAGGCGGAAGCCATGAATAACCCGCGCGAGCACGTCGCGCTTGGTGCCGTCCGTGCCCAGCAGGTTCTCACCATTGGGCGGCAGCGGGGCCGCGCCCGGTCGTTCGACTGCGGTATCGAAGGAATAGGGAATGAGTGGCCAGATCGCCCAGCCACGCTGGATCTGCTCACCCTCTACTATGCCGTCCTGCGCATCCTCGATATAGCCCTCGGGATCGTCGAAGCACAGATCGAGCCCTCCGGTCGCGATCAGGCATTTGACCTCCGGATCGCGGTACACAGCCTCGGTCTGGAAATCGCCCCCGAAGGCGGTCTCGGGGTAGAAATTCCAGATCGGCGTGTAGAATGCGCCCTGATAGCGCACGAGGATCGGCTTGTCATAGGCGAGGAACTCGGCAAAAAGCGACAGCCCGAACAGGACCCCGAAAATCCACAGCGACCAATAGGCCCGGCGGTTCTTCTTGAAATTGCGCCAGCGGCGTTGGTTCAGAGGAGAGAGTGCCATCAGCCTTCCCTCTTCTCGAAGTCAATGCGCGGATCGACCAGCACATACATCAGGTCAGAAATGATCCCGACGAGCAGCCCGATGAGACCGAACACGAACAGCGTGCCGAAGACAATCGGGTAGTCGCGCGCCACCGCCGCCTCGAAGCCCAGCCGGCCCAGACCGTCGAGCGAGAAAATCGTCTCGATGATCAGCGAGGAGCCAAAGAACACCGAGATGAACGCCGCCGGGAAGCCCGCAATCACGATCAGCATCGCGTTGCGGAACACATGCCCATAGAGCACGCCCCGCTCGTCGAGCCCCTTGGCGCGAGCAGTGATGACATATTGCTTCTTGATCTCATCGAGGAAGCTGTTCTTCGTCAGCAAGGTGAGCGTCGCGAAGGCCGAGATCGTTGAGGCGAGCACCGGTAGCGTGATGTGCCACAGGTAGTCCACGACTTTCTCCCACCACGTCAGGTTCACCCAGACCGAGTTATCCGAGGTGAGCCCCCGGAGCGGGAAGATTTGCAGGTAGGACCCGCCCGCGAGCAGCACCAGCAGCATGATACCGAACAAGAAACCCGGGATCGCGTAGGCCGCGATGATGATGCCGGATGTCCAAGTATCGAACCGCGAGCCGTCCTGCACGGCCTTGCGGATACCCAGCGGGATCGACACCAGATAGGCGATGAGCGTCGACCAGAGCCCAAGCGTAATCGACACGGGCAGCTTGTCGATGACCAGATCGACCACGGGTTGCGACTGAAAATAGCTGTCGCCGAAATCGAACCGCACATAGTCCCACATCATCAGGAAAAACCGCTGCACAGGCGGCTTGTCGAAGCCGAACTCCCGTTCGAGCTGTTCGATGAACTCCGGCGGCAAGCCACGCGCGCCAATATATTCCTCGTCGCCCCCAGTGGTCTGGATGTCGGCGTCATTCGCGCCACCCGCAAAGCCGCCGAACACGTCGCCGCCGCCCTGTGCACGCGCGATAGCCTGCTCGACCGGCCCGCCCGGCACGAATTGCGCCAGCGTGAAGTTTACGAGCATGATCCCGATCAGCGTGGGGATGATCAGCAAAAGTCTTCGGAGAATATAGGCGCCCATGGAGCGGTGTTACCTCAGCGCGCCGGCTTCGACGAGCGCCTCATGCTTTTCGGCATTGAACCACCAGAAATCCAGTTGCCCGAGCGCATAAGGCGGCAGCGGGGTCGGATATTCGTACTGATCGTAATAGGCGACCCATGTGCTCGGGTTGTACCACATCGGGATCATGATGAACTCGTGCCGCAGCGCCCGGTCGAGTGCCCGCAGCGTGTATTCTTCTTCCTCGCGGCTCTGGGCGGCGAGCGAGGCGTCGATGATCGTATCCACAAGCTCCGATTGCAGCGAGGCGGGGTTGAAGAGCGAGATGATCGCGTCTTCCGACCCGTAGCGCTGGTGCAGCCCGGTCCCGGTGCCGAGAAGGGCCACGTAGCTGTCGTAGATCAGGTCATAATCCTTGTCGCGCTCGCGTAGCGTGTATTGCGAGGGATCGACCTTTTCGAGCGTGATGTCGATGCCCATGGCCTCAACGTTGCTGACGTAATTCTCCATCACCGCGCTCAAAGTCGGCGAAGAGGCGGAGTTGAACAGGAACGTGAGGCTCAGCGGCTCCCCGGAGGCGTTGCGGCGCACGCCCTGATCGTCCACGCCCCAGCCGGCCTCGTCCAGAAGCCGCATGGCTTTGCGCAGGTTCCGGCGGTCAAGCAGGCGGTTTGCATTGGACGCGTGCGGCATCCGCCCCGGCTCGGTGAGCATCTCCGGCGGGACCAGATCGCCGAGCGATTGCAGCAAGTCCAATTCTTCGCCACTCGCAGGCGCGCGCGCATCCATCACCGTGCCTTCGGAGTAGGAGGTGCGCTGCGAGAACAGCCCATATTGCAGGCTCTCGTTCGTCCACTCGAAATTATAGGCCAGCGACAGCGCCTCGCGCACCCGCACGTCCTTCAGCACGTCTTTCTGCAGGTTGAACACGATCCCCGTCGGGGTCGGCGGCGTGCCGTCAGGCAGTTCTTCCTTCACCACATAGCCCTGATCGACCTTGGGAAATTCATAGGCCCGCGCCCATTTCTGCGAATCGCCCTCGCCCCGGAACGTGTATTCGCCCGCCTTGAAGGCCTCGAACGCGGCAGTGTCGTCGGCGAAATACTCCACGCGGATAGTCTCGAAATTGTGCCGACCGCGATTGATCGGCAGGTCCTTGCCCCAGTAGTCGGGGTTGAGCTTGTAGACCACGCGGCGGTTCACCTCGATCTCGTCCACCACGTAAGGCCCCGAGCCGGGCGAGGTTTCGAGCCGGGCCTCGTCGAGCCGCGCGCCGGTTTCCTCGAACCATGTCTTGGACCAGACCGGCACGCCGCCGACCTGATCGATCAGCGAACGGCGGGAGATGCCGTCGGCGAATTCGAACTTGATCGTGTAGTCGTCGATTACTTCGGCGTTGGGGATGCGCTTCCTGACGGCAGCGGCATAGGACGGAAGCCCTTGGTCCAGAAGCAGATTGTGACTGAATAGCACATCATGAGCGGTGAGCGGGGTCCCGTCCGAGAAGGTCACGTCCTGCCGCATGTGGAAAATCACCCAAGACTTGTCCTTGGGATATTCGAGATGCGTGCAGAGCAGACAATAGCCCTCGCCATAGGTGTCGGCGGCGGCGGACCAGCCTGCGGTCGGCATGTCACCGAGCAGGCTTTCATACATCATCCAGCTCAGCGTCGCGCGGCGACCCTTGCGCGAATAGGGGTTCATCGAATCGAACGTTCCCACGGAGGAAAAACTGATCTCGCCGCCCTTGGGCGCGTCGGGGTTCACATGGTCGAAATGTTCGAAATCGGCAGGATACTTGAGATCGCCGTAGAACGAATACCCATGGCTGACGATCATCTCTTCGTGGTTTTCGGCGCGGGCTTGCAAAGCAAGTGCCGAAACCAGCCCGAGCGCCAGAAGTCCCATTTTCCATACACCGCTGTGGCGCGGCGCGGCGGCGCGGGTTTTGACCTGCGCCTCGTGGCGGTGGATGTGACGGCGGCCCGGCTTGGGGATCATGTCTCTGTCCTTCTGGTCAGTCCGATTTTGCTATTACTTAAGGTAGTTTGCCCGGACTCCAACATTCAAGTTGAGATTGCGTGAACGGAAGCCGGAACAACGCATCCGTGATCACGCGGTAAGCATTTGGTCCAGACAGCAAAAAGGCCCGCAAGCGGGTGCTTGCAGGCCTGAGTTATTTCACCTTTGGTCCGATTAGCTGCCGAATGTCGCGAGATAGGCGATCAGGTTCGCGCGGTCCTCGGGATCGGACAAGCCGCGATAGGCCATCGACGTGCCGGGCGCGTATTCGCGCGGGTTGGCGATAAAGCCGTTCAGGTTGGCCGGGGTCCAGCTGCCATCCATGCCCGCCAGCGTGTCGGAATAGCCGAAGCCATCCGCGACTCCTTTTTCCCGGTCCACGACGCCGTAGAGATAGGGGCCGGTGCCGTTCGCGCCTCGCTCAAGCTTGTGGCAAGCGCTGCATTGGCGGAACAGACGCTCGCCCTTGCTGGCATCTGCCGATGCATAGATTTCCTCGAAGCTGACTTCGACGACTTCTTCTTCCTCAGCGCTGCCATCGTCAGTTTCGATCACGTATGCCTGCTCGCCGTGGCTGCCCACATCATAAAGCTCTTGCGCGGCCCACTGACCGAGGAGGAAAATCAAGAGCGCGCCGCAGAGCGAGCCCGCAACCTTCGTGAAAGTCATCGTATCCATGGTTAGCCCAAATATCCGTTGTGTTCCCGTGTCGCGGGGTATCTATTGCTTCCCCTCGGGCGTGGCAAGGTATACCTACCGCGACCAAACGCCCTGCAAGATGGACGCAGCGTCAGGGTGGCGAAAAAGGACGACTCGCAATGACGAACCGCATTTCTTTTCAAGGCGATCTGGGCGCTTACGGGCATGAGGCGTGCCTCAAGGCGGCACCGCATATGGACCCGCTGCCCTGTCAGACCTTCGAGGACACGATCGCTGCGGTTAAAACCGGCAAGGCCGATATGGCCATGGTCCCGGTCGAAAACACCACCTATGGCCGCGTCGCCGATATCCATCGCCTGCTCCCGGAAAGCGGGCTGCATATCGTCGGCGAGGCCTTCGTGCGTGTGCGCATCGCGCTAATGGCTCTGCCCGGACAGGCCCTGAGCGATATCAAGCATGTCCGCGCGCATCTGGTGCTCTTGCCGCAAGCCGGTGCGTTCCTCGACGCGCATGGGATCACCAGCGCACCGGCGGCCGACAGTGCGGGGGCGGCGGCGGAACTGGCGCGGTCCGGCAAGATGGGCGAAGGCGTGCTGGCCAGCGAGATCGCGGCGCAGATTCACGGGTTGGACGTGCTTGCCCGCGATATCGAGGATCATGGCCACAACACCACCCGGTTCCTGCTCATGGCCCCGACCATCGACACCGCACGCCGGGGCGAGCGGATGATCACCACCTTCGTGTTCGAAGTGCGCAACATTCCCGCCGCGCTCTACAAGGCAATGGGCGGCTTTGCGACGAACGGCGTGAACATGACCAAGCTGGAAAGCTACATGGTCGGCGGTCGGTTCACCGCGACGCAGTTTTACGCCGATATCGAAGGCCATCCGGAAGACGCCCCGGTGGCGCGCGCGCTCGAAGAACTGCGTTACTTCACCAACATGCTGAACGTGCTCGGCGTATACCCTGCGGACCACGCCCGCGACTAACTGGCCTGCTTGTAGCGGGTCTCGATATCCTTGGAATACTCGGCCACCCGCAGTTTGAACTGCGCGATCAGGTTTGCCTTGCCGAGCTTCATGGATTGGACGAGAAGCCGCGCGGGCAGCGTTTTGGGGCGCAGATCGAGCGCGACCGCCACGCGGGTGCGCTGCGGTGAGAGCGCCACGAGATCCAGAACGAAATCACTGGCGAGATTCGGCGAGCGGGCCGCGATCTTCATCCGGTTCGGGGGCTCGAACTGCACCATTTCAAGCGCCATTTTCCGCCGCCGCCCGCGCAGCGAGAAGGCGATATCCCATGTCATGCCCAGCCCCGTCACACACGGATCGGAACTGCGCCGCACCTCCGCGCCGCGCCGCATGGCGGACCGCTCATAGCGCTCCACGTCGCTGAGCATCCCGAACACCTCGCCGATCGGCGCGTCGATATCTTCCCTTGCCGAAAACTTCATGACTCACCCCAAAACAACCGCGCCGCGTCCATGCCGCAGCGCTATGGCCAAATTGTGTCACGCGAGCGTATCGGCCAGCCAGTTTTCGAGCAAAAAATGCGCAATTGCGCCCTTGCGGGCCGGCAGCAGCACCGGGTGGCGGCCCTCGAAGGCCTCCTGCATCTCCTCCCGGCTCACCCACATCGCGTGTTCAAGCTCCACCGGGTCGATGGTGATCTGCTCGCTGAGCGCCTCGCCGTGACAGCCGAACATCAGCGAAGCCGGGAAAGGCCATGGCTGGCTGGCAAGATAGCCCACCTCGCCGACCCGCACGCCCGCCTCTTCGAACACTTCGCGCCGCACGGCTGCCTCCAGCGTCTCGCCGGGTTCCACGAAGCCCGCGAGCAGCGAGAACATGCCGCGCGGCCAGCCCGGCGAGCGGCCCATCAGCACGTTGTCGCCGCGTGTGATGAGCATGATCACCACCGGGTCGGTGCGCGGGAAGTGATGCGCGCCGCAGGCCGTGCAGATGCGCTGCCAACCGGCCTGCGCCATCTCGGTGGCCGCACCGCATTTGGCGCAGAACCGGTGCGAGGCGTGCCATCCGAACACCGCCCGTGCGCTGGCTGCAAGCTCCGCATCGCGCGGGTTGAGCCATGTCATGATGCGCCTGAGTTCGGCGAAGACCTCGCCCGGCCCGGTGTCCGGGTGGACTTGTTCGGTGGGGTCCAGAAACTGGTTGAGCAGGGTTTCATCGACGACGTCGGGCTCCCATGCGTCAATGGCAAAGGCAAAGCACGGCGCGCCGTCCTCGCGGCCCAGCAGCACCGGGGCCTCGCGTGCCTCGGCAAGCACCGCGTGATCCATCGGCAACCGGAGCAGGTGCGCCGGGCGCTCCTTCTGAATGAGGGGCTTGCCCCGCCAGAGCGCGATGGCCCGCGCCTCCGGATGCGTGCGGGCGGCCTCGACCGCCGCCGGATCGGCGCGTATCTCGCCCGCCCGGTCCAGCCCGGAGCCTCCGAAAGTGACTGTTTCCGCGTGTTTCATCCCTGCCTCTCATCCTTCTTTCCCGCAGACCTTGCATGACCCGCGCGGCTGCGCAACTCTCACGCGACCGGGCCGCGCTCTGCATAGGGGATTGGCCCGGCCCAATAACGAGGACTTGCCAAGGTGATACCCCCATCTGGCACCGCGACATTGCTGCGAATTCTGGCCACTTCGGATGTGCATATGCACCTGAAGCGTCACGACTATTTTGCCGACGCACCGCTCGAAGGCCGTGGCCTCGAAGGGCTTGCGGACCAGATCGCGGTGCTCAGGAGCGAGGCGACCGCGCAGGGCCGGCACTGTCTGCTCCTCGACAATGGCGATTTGCTGCAAGGCACACCGCTCGGCGATCATCTGGCCGCATGCGCGCCGGCTGACGATCCGCACCCGGTGGCGCAGGCGCTCGGCGCGCTTGGCTATGACGCCATGGGGCTCGGCAATCACGATCTGGATTACGGGCTGGACTACCTCGAAAGGTTCGCCCGCGACCTGCCCTGCCCGCTGCTGAGCTCCAACTTGCACCTCAGCGCGCCGTCGGACTGGCTCCACCCGTCGCTCTTGCTCGATCTCGGCGGCGTGAGGGTCGGGCTGCTCTCCGTTCTGCCGGAACGCACCATGCTCTGGGCCCATGCCCGTCTGGCCGGGCGCGCCACGATCCGCGACATGACCACGACATGCCGCGCAGTCGCGACGGACCTCAGGGCGCGGGGCGCAGATCTGGTCGTCGCGCTCGCCCATACCGGGATCGGCCGCTGCCCGGAGGAGAATGCGCTGGCGATGATCGCTCGGACGGGCGCTGTGGACGCGCTGATCGGCGGGCACACGCATAAGTCCTTTCCAGCCCCGGAGCCGCTGGCGGGCGCGGGCGCGATCAATCTCGACCGGGGCACGCTGCACGGCGTGCCCACGGTGATGCCCGGCTTCGCGGCAGAGGCGCTTGGCTGTATCGATCTGCATGTCGCGCGCACCGCCGATGGAAGCGCCGAGATCAGTCACGCGCAGGCCCGCCTGCACAGGCCCTTCGCCCCGCAGACGCGCGCCGCACCGCAGCTTGCCGCGCTCACCGCGCCACATCACGCGGTCCGCAGCACTCTGAACGAAGAGTTGGGCCGGACCGACACCGCCTTGACGAGCTACATGGCGCAAGTGCGCCCGACACGCTTGCTGGAGATATCCGCCGCCGCGATGATCGACGCGCTGACGCCTCTGGGCGGCGCCCATGGCTTTGCGGATTTGCCGGTGCTGGCAGCCGTGTCTCCGGCGCGCGCTGGCGGCGCGGGGGGACCTCTGAACTACGCGGATATCCCCGCCGGCCCGCTGCGCCGCCGTCATGTCGCCGAATTGCACTCTTTCAAGGACCATGTGTGGGGAGTGCCGGTCACCGGCGCGGAGCTGCGCGATTGGCTGGAGAAATCTGCGGCGGCCTTTGCGGAGATGGCGGGCGCAGGTGGCGCGGGATTGCTCTCGCCGGCTGTTCCCGCGTTCGAATTCGATACGATCTACGGGCTCACCTACGAGATCAACCCGCTGGCCCCTCCGCGCTATGACCGCAACGGCCTGCTGCTGGACGCGCAGGCCTCGCGCATCACCGATCTGCGCTATCTTGGCCGGCGGGTCCGGGACCGGGACCGGTTTCTCGTGGCCGCGAGCAATTACCGAGCCTGCGGCGGCGGCCAGTTCCCACACCTGTGTCCCGAGCGCGACATGCTGCGCACCGATCTGCCATCGGCGCAGGTGATGCCGAGCTTCGTGGCCAGTGGCGCACCGACGCGGCTTCCTGAGCCGTGGCGGTTCGCTCGCGCGGCACAGGGACACCGCACGTGGTTCGACACGGGCCCCGGTGCCAAACCGCATCTGGACGACATCGCGCATCTGGCACCAGAAGAGCAGGGGATCACCGATGCGGGCTTTCTGCGTCTCACGATCACGCTTTAGAGACCCAATCGACCGGGTTGCAATTGCGCGCCACGCCAATTAGATGACCCTTTGAGAGGTTGGCGCGGGCAGGCGCCTCGCCAACCCGGTCAGGTCCGGAAGGAAGCAGCCGTAACGAGCCCCGCTTGGGTCGTTGTCCAGCCTCTCACCCTAACACCTCCACGTTTAGCTGTTGGCGGGGAACACGGCCCGCCGCCGGGGCTCAAGTGCTCAGGACGATATCCTCTGGTGTCAGATCTGCCGGCCCCAGAACATGCACGACCGGGGTGCCGTTGATCGACACGACCGACCCGCTGCCATCTGCAAGCGACGCAACGGTGATCGGATTGCCCACCAAATCGCCCGGCTCCGTGGGCGTCGGCCCGAGCAACAGAGCAGAGCCGCCCTCAAGTTCCAGCGTGTCCTTGCCGCGCTCGAAATCGGTGATTGTCACGACGTCATACCCCTCTTCGACGCCTGCGAAGACATCGACGGTGACGGTATCGAAGCCGCGCCCGGTCTCGACCCTGTCGCCTTCGTCCACGATCAGCGTGTCAAAGCCGAACCCTCCCTTAACGGTGTCGGGGGTGCCTTGATCGCTGTCTACATCTACGGTGACGATGACATCATCGCCTTGCTGGCCGTTTATGAAATTCGCGCCCAAACTGTCGGAGATCCTATCGTCGCCCGGCCCGCCGAAGACGCGATCGTCGCCGCCCTCGATCAACGCTTCGCCGTCCGGTCCGGACAAAGACGTGCTGTCCTCAAGTTCTGGGAAAGACAGGAAATCATCCTCGCTCTCAACCGCACGGGCATCGACACCGCTGATGTCGTCACCTGCGCCGAGATCGATCTTGTCATCGCCTGCACCGCCAAAGACGAGATCCTCACCGTCACCGGCGTCGATGGTGTCATTGCCGCCCCCTGCGAGCACCACGTCGTCGCCGCCTGCGGTGTCGACCGTGATCGGTCCGCTGCGAAAATCTATCGCCTCAAGCAGCGCGGCGGATTGGTCCGCCGTGAGCTCGCCGTCGTCCACAAGATCGAGCAGATTGCTTTCGATCTCACCACGATAACTTTCGTCGATGATGACGTCGCTCTCCTCGGAGAGGTTGTCGGGCTCCGATGTCCCGTCCGTGCTGTCGCTGCTCCCCGAATCAACCAGTTCCGCAACCAAGAACCCCATGGCCACAAGGCCGAGTAGCGCCAACATCTTGATACCCACGTCCACACACCAAAGCTCGCGCGTGTTGTTGCACAGTTTTGACACAGTTTAAACGGGGATGATTTCAGGAAAGTCAGTGTTTCCAATGCGGCAACAATCTCCGGCTTGGTTTTTCCGCGCCGTGAACTGGACCCCGCCCGCGCAGGGGTCTACCCTGCACCCTCATCCTTCAGCCAAAGGCCCCGCATGAGCGACGAGACCCTCCCTGCCTATCAGGTACTGGCCCGCAAATACCGCCCGGAGACCTTTGCCGATCTTGTCGGGCAGGACGCGATGGTGCGTACCCTGCGCAACGCTTTCGAAGCTGACCGGATCGCGCAGGCCTTCATCATGACGGGCATTCGCGGCACCGGAAAGACGACCACCGCGCGGATCATCGCCAAGGGCATGAATTGCATCGGCCCCGATGGCAGCGGCGGGCCGACCACCGACCCCTGCGGGCACTGCGAGCATTGCGTGGCGATCATGGAAGGCCGCCATGTGGACGTGATGGAGATGGACGCGGCCTCCCGCACCGGTGTGAACGATATTCGCGAGATCATCGACAGCGTCCACTACCGGGCGGCCTCGGCGCGCTACAAGATCTACATCATCGACGAAGTCCATATGCTCTCCACCAGCGCCTTCAACGCGCTGCTGAAAACGCTCGAAGAGCCCCCCGCGCACGTGAAATTCATCTTCGCCACGACCGAGATTCGCAAAGTCCCGGTCACGGTCCTGTCGCGCTGCCAACGCTTCGATTTGCGCCGCATCGAGCCGGAAGTGATGATCGCCCTGCTGCGCAGGATCGCCGCTGCGGAAGACGCCGAGATCGCCGATGACGCGCTTGCGCTGATCACCCGCGCCGCCGAAGGCTCGGCCCGTGATGCGACCTCGCTGCTCGATCAGGCGATCTCCCATGGCGCGGGCGAGACCACCGCCGATCAGGTACGCGCGATGCTCGGACTTGCCGACCGGGGCCGTGTGCTCGACCTGATGGACATGATCCTGCGCGGCGATGCGGCGGGGGCGCTGACCGAGCTCAGCGCGCAATATGCCGATGGCGCGGACCCGCTCGCGGTGCTGCGCGATCTGGCCGAGATCACCCATTGGGTTTCGGTGGTCAAGGTCACGCCGGAGGCCGCCGAAGACCCCACCGTGTCGCCCGATGAGCGCGCGCGCGGCCTGACCATGGCCGAGAACTTGCCGATGCGCGTTTTGTCCCGCATGTGGCAGATGCTGCTCAAGGCGCTCGAAGAGGTGTCGGCGGCACCCAACGCGATGATGGCTGCAGAGATGGCGCTCATCCGCCTGACCCATGTGGCCGACCTGCCCTCCCCCGACGAATTGGTGCGCAAGCTGCAAGGCCAGACCCCGCCGCCGCCACCTCCCTCCGGAGGCCCGGGATCCGGCGCGGGGCAGGTGTCGCAAGGCGCGAGCGCGGTCGCGGTCGCGGATCGCAGCCGCGCCACGACGGGGCAGACCACCGCCTCGGGCACAGTGCAGGCCTTGGCGCAGGACCCCGCCGAGGCGCTGGCGCGGTTTCCGACCTTTACCCATGTGGTGGACCTGATCCGCGCCAATCGCGACGTGAAACTGCTGGTCGAGGTGGAGACAGGGATCCGCCTTGCGGCCTACCAGCCGGGCCGGATCGAGTTCACCCCCACCCCGGAGGCGGCCCCCGACCTTGCCCAACGGCTCGGCGCGCGGCTCCAGACTTGGACCGGCAATCGCTGGGCGGTGTCGGTCGTCAATGACGCGGACGCGCCCACGATCGCCGAGACCCGCGATGCGGACGCCGTGGCGAGCCGGACCGAGGCCGAACAGCACCCGCTTGTGCAGGCGGTGCTGGCACAGTTTCCCAAGGCGAAGATCACCGCGATCCGCTCCCCTCAAGACCTTGCAACCGAGGCGGAGGTCGAGGCGCTCGAAGAGGTGGAGGACGAATGGGACCCGTTCGAAGAGGATTGATCCCCGCAGCCTCGACGTTTCCAAGTGTCGCGGCTCTGGCGGGCGTGTTCGCGCTCGGCCCGGGGGCCGCAAGGGCATCGGTCTGCGACGAGGTCCGCCCCTTTGTCGGCCCCGGCGAGAGCGGCACCGCGTTCACTGAGATGGTCTCCCTCTTGGGCACGCCGCCCTCGCTGATCCTGCTGGTGCTCACCGCGCTGGTCATTCGCTTTCGCTGGCAATGGGCCAGCCTCGCCGTGGTCGTTCTATGGTCGATCTGGGTCTCGCTCATCGCGATGTCGGCCCCCGATGCGGCGATGCTGGCGGCCATCGAAGAAGGCTGCGTCGGCGCGCCGACCTTGTTCATCGGCCTTGTCGCTGCAATATGTGGAGCAATGATGCTCTATACGGCCCCCCGAAAGGCCAAACAAACAGACGGAGAGAGTTGATGCTCAAAGGACTAGGTGGCCTCGGCGACATGGCCGGGATGATGAAAAAAGCCCAGGAAATGCAGACCAAGATGGCGGAAATGCAGGACGAGTTGCACAACGTCATGGTCACCGGCGAGAGCGGCGCGGGTCTGGTCAAGGCGACCGCCACGGCCAAGGGTGATCTGAAGGCGCTCGACATCGACCCGTCGATCTTCAACAGCGATGACAAGGAAGTGGTCGAAGACCTGATCCTTGCTGCGATCAAGGACGCGCAGGCCAAGGCGGCCGAGAAGGCGCAGGAAGAGATGAGCAAGCTGACCGAGGGCCTTGGATTGCCCAAGGACATGAAGCTGCCGTTCTGAGCCAATCGGCGGCCCACGGACCTGCCTGTTCATGCGCCGCTGCCGTGCCGTGCGGGCATGCTGATCGCCCGGCCGCGCCCCGCCTCACTGGCTTGTCATTCCTCCGGGCCGCCTTAGAATGCTGTCCAACATGTTGAACGCGGCCCCGCCAAATTGTTCGGGCCGCGCCCGTCCCGGGCAGGCAAGTCGCAGGCAGTTTCATGAGCAGCACCAAGGATATCGAGGCCCTGATCGACATGATGGCCAAACTGCCCGGCCTCGGCCCGCGATCGGCCCGCCGCGCCGTGCTGCACCTCATTCGCAAGCGCGCCCTGCAACTGACACCGCTCGCGGATCTGATGCAGACGGTCGCCGCCACGGCCCGCGAATGTCTCAATTGCGGCAATATCGGCACCTCGGATATCTGCGATCTGTGCCAGTCCGAAAAACGCGCCACCGGCGAGCTTTGCGTGGTCGAGGACGTGGCCGATCTGTGGGCCATGGAGCGCTCCGGCGTGTTCAAGGGGCGCTACCATGTGCTGGGCGGCACGCTTTCGGCGCTGGATGCGGTCGGCCCCGACGAATTGCGCATCCCCCGCATCAAGGATCGTGTCTCCGCCGAAGGGATCACCGAAGTGATCCTCGCGCTGAACGCCACCGTCGACGGACAGACCACCGCCCATTACATTGCCGATCTGCTGGAGGGGCAGGTCAAACTGACCTCCCTCGCGCAAGGCGTGCCGATTGGCGGCGAACTGGACTACCTCGACGACGGCACGATTTCGGCGGCCCTGCGCGCGCGCAAGGCGCTGTCCTAGACCGCGCATCCTGACCGGCCCGCAGGGCAGATCACCGGTCAAACGGGTCTTGATCGGTCACGGGGCTTCATGCTCAGATCACCCGAGAGCCGGTCGGTGTTGTGTTTGCCCCCGGACCGCGTTGCGAGAGTGGAAAGGTGGAGCGGTATGGCAAAGACGATCGTGCATACGGTCAAGAAGGGCGAGAACCTCGACAAGATCGCCAAGACCTACGGGATCAAGAGTTTCAAATCGATCTACGACGACCCGGTGAATGCGAAATTCCGCCGCCAGCGCAAGAATCCGGACCTGATCCAGCCCGGCGACAAGATCATCATCCCCGATTTCGCGCTCACCAAGGAGAAACGCAAATCGCTTGCCACGCTGATTGCGACCATCGAAGAGCGCATCGGACGGATGGAAACGCTCAAGAAAGAGCAGCAGAAAACCACTGCGCAGCTTGCAGGCGAGATCCGCAAGGGCCAACGGGATTTCAAGAAGACCAGCAATGCGGTCGACGGCGCGGCCCTTGTGCTCAACATCCTTGGCTCGGTGGCCAAGATCACCGTGAAGGGGGCGAAAATGTCGGGGAAAATGTCCGCCTCGGAGGTGTCCAAGATGAACAAGGACATGCTCAAGGAGGTGGGCAGCATGAAGCTCTCGGCGGTCGAGCCGGCCCTTCAGGCCGGGGCCCAGAAGATGGCCGACTCGACGCAGAAAGCGGTTGCCGTGGCCGGGATCGGCCTTGACAGTTTCTTCAACCTCACCAGCCCTTCCTTCTGGGGCAAGACCTATATGAAAGCGCGGCAGGAAGGCTTGTTCAAGAAACTCGCGGCGGGCAAGTTCGGCGAGGGCTGGGACGCATGGTCAAAGGCGGTGACATGGGACCCGGACAAGGCGTTCGACAAGATGGTCTCCGACATGCAGGCGCAGTCCAACCGGATCGTCAAAGCCGTCGATGACAGCATCCGCGCGGATGCGGCCTTGCTGAAGCAACTCAAGGACGTGGCCAAACGCTAGCGCATATCGCTGAAACGTGGATGGCACGTTTCAGCTTTCGGCAGGCGGTATCGAAGGTCGACCCTACTTGCTGTCGTCGTCCTCGTCCTCATCGTCATCCTCGCCGCCCTTGGGCAGGTTGAAGAAGCTGTCCGCATCGACCTTCCCGGACCCGAAATCGTCTGCGAGGTTGTCCGCGTCGTCGTCCTCGTCGCTGCTGTCGGACAGCGAGAAGGTTTCCAGACCCTCGATCGCGGTCGGCATTTTCGGCTCGGCCTCCATGGACAGCGATTGCTCGGTGCTGACCAGCTTGCGGCGCTCATCGTCCGACATCACCGCGCCCTCGGCGGCCTTCTTCGCGGCGGCTTTCTGCACGGCGGCGTCGAGCTCGGATTGCTTGGTCAGCCCGAGCGCGACGGGGTCAACCGGTTGAATATTCGAGATGTTCCAATGGGTGCGCTCGCGGATGGACTGAATGGTCGGCTTGGTTGTGCCCACCAGCTTCGAGATTTGCGCATCGGTGAGTTCGGGGTGGAACTTCACCAGCCACAGGATCGCAGCCGGCCGGTCCTGACGCTTCGAAAGCGGCGTGTAGCGCGGCCCGCGCCGCTTCTCCTCACCCACCGCGGCGGCGTTGAATTTCAGCTTGAGCGCGTGCATCGGGTCTTTTTCGGCCGCGTCAACCTCTTCCTGCGTGAGCTGGTTGTTGGCAATCGGGTCAAAGCCTTTGACACCCGCGGCCACGTCGCCATCCGCGATCCCCTGAATTTCAAGCTCATGCATGCCGGTGAAATCAGCGATTTGCTTGAAGCTGATCGTGGTGTTGTCCACCAGCCAGACGGCGGTGGCTTTGGCCATAAGCGGTTTCGACATCGTGCAGACTCCTTGGGCATGACTGTCCCGGCGCCGGAAATCGGCTGTCCCGGGTTTCGGCGGGACGAGTTTCCATTGTCGGGGAACTTGCGGCGTATATAGTCGGGCGCGTGAAGATTGGAAAGAGGCTTAAAGAGGCTTCATGCGCGCGATTTTGATCTGGGTGCTGACAGCCGGGCTGGCTTTGGCCGAAACCGACCGGCCCGGCGCGTTCGACTATTACGTGTTGTCGCTGTCGTGGTCGCCCACCTGGTGCGCGCTGGAGGGCGATGCGCCGGCCTCGCCGCAATGCGACGCGCGCCACGACCATGGTTGGATCCTGCATGGGCTCTGGCCGCAATACCATCGCGGCTGGCCGGACTATTGCCGCACGCCCGAACGCCCGCCCTCACGGGCCATGACGGCGGACATGGCGGATATCATGGGCACGCCGGGCCTGGCCTGGCACCAGTGGGAAAAGCACGGCACGTGCTCCGGCCTCTCGGCCCCGGCGTATTTCGCGCTCTCACGGGAGGCCTATGAGACGATCAACCGCCCGGATTTGCTCAGAAAATTGACCCGAACGGTCCGTGTTCCGGCGGCGGTGATCGAGGAGGCGTTCTTGCAGTCGAACCCCGGGTTGGAGGCGGATGGGGTGACGATCACCTGCCGGAACGGACATATTCAGGAGGCGCGCATTTGCCTCTCGACAGACCTCAGACCGGTGCCGTGCGGGCAGGACGTGGTGCGCGATTGCGCGCTTGAGGATGCGGTGTTCGAACCGATCCGTTGATCGATAGCTCAAATGCATTGGAAAATCCGACCTGCGCAGGGGCGGGTCTTCAGAGTGTCTTCATGAATTGACGCAATGTCTTCACCCCGTGAAAGGGTGGTCTTGTGTCGCGCAGCGATCTGAAAACTTATCTTCTGCCGGTCGGGCTGGTGCTGGGGATCGGCGCGCTGATCATCGCCGGGGCGGATGCCGGGCTGCACTGGCTGACCCACCGCATCATGCAGGCGGAGGCGGAGCAGAAGGCGACCACATGGGCGCGTGATTTCGTGCAGGCGGTGCCGGAGCTGGATCGGTCTGCTGAAACCGGACGGATCACCGATGACCAGAAGCGGCTGATTTCCGCAGCCAAGGCGAGCATGGGCGACGTGTTCCGCTTCAAACTGTACGATGGGCAGGGACGGCTGGTTTACTTGTCGGACGCGGCGATGACCCGCAGCGCACATGACGAGAGCAACGAGACGGTCGTCGCCGTGATGGCCGAGATGTCCCCATCGGTGACGTTGAAGGACGGGCGCGGCATCGCCGACCGCCCCGACGCCTATGTGGAGGCCTATGTGCCGGCGCGCACGGCGTCGGGCCGCCTCTTCGGCGTCATCGAGGTCTACGTGGATGTGACGGCCACGGCAGAAAATTTGCATCGCAATTTCAAAGCTCTGACGATTGCGGTGACGCTGGCCTGCATGGTGCTCTTTCTGCTTCCCGCAGGGGCCTTGCTGCTCCGGACGCAGGAATTGCACCGCAAGGACCGCAAGCTGCTCGAATTGTCGCGCTATGATTCGCTGACACGGGTGCTGAACCGGGGCGCGCTGACACGGGCGATCGAGGAGGCGTTTACCGGCCGGTCCCGGCGCGGCGGTCAGATCGGCCTGCTCTTCATTGATCTCGATTACTTCAAGGAAATCAACGACGAACACGGGCATCAATGCGGTGATATGCTGCTGGCGCATGTTGCCGGCGTTTTGAGCGAGTACAGCCGGGACACCGATACCGTGGGACGGTTCGGCGGGGATGAATTCGTGGTGGTGATGCCGCGGATATCTCAGGCCGGGCTGCACGCCGCCGCGGCCCGGATACAGGCCGCCTTGCAGGCACCGGTGACGTTCAGCACGGCGCAGTTGCAGCCCTCGGTGAGTATCGGCGCGCATGTGTCGCCGCAGGGCGAGACGCATGTGCAGGCCATGCAATGCGCTGACGTGGCGCTCTATGAGGCGAAGGCGCGCGGGCGCGGGCGCCGGGTGAGCTACACCGCTGCGCTCGAACAGGCCCTCAGGCGCAAGAAATTCGTGCATCAGGCCGTGACCACGGGGCTGGCGCGGGGCGGCTTCTCGCTGCGCTATCAGCCGGTCTTCGCGCAAGGCGGCACTGCACTGGTGGGCTTCGAGGCGTTGTTGCGCCTCACCGCCGAAGACGGCACCGCGATCCCGCCCACCGAATTCATCCCGGTCGCGGAACGCGCCTGCCTGATCGAGCAGATCGGTGCCTGGACCCTGCGCGCCGCCATGCTAACCGCGGCGGATTGGCCGCCGCATGTGTTCGTCGCGATCAACCTCTCCGCCGAACAGTTCAAATCCGGCGCGCTGTTGGGCACGGTCGAGCAGGCTCTGGCCGCCAGCGGTCTCGATCCCCGGCGCTTGGAATTGGAAGTCACCGAATCGCTCTTGATCGAGGACGAGACCCTCGTCGGCCGACAGATCGCCGCCCTGAAGGCGCTCGGGGCGCAGATCGCTCTGGACGATTTCGGGACCGGATATTCCAGTCTCGGCTATCTGTGGAAATTCGAATTCGACAAGCTCAAGGTCGACCGGATCTTTGTCGAGGCGCTGGAATTCAACCAGCCCAAATACCGACGGATTCTTGCAACGATTCTCGTGCTCGGACAGGAGCTTGACATGGCCGTGACCGTCGAGGGGATCGAGACCGAGGACCAGAAACGTGCCGTGCTCGATCTCGGCGCGGTGCTGCTTCAGGGCTTCCTGCTCGGCAAGCCTTTATCCGCCTGCGATGCCGCCCGGCTGGCCACGGACAGCGCCCGGCATGGTCAGGAAAAGACGGCCTGATGCAGGCCGTCGGGCTCCGTTGCGGCCCTGCGCGCGGGTCAAAAAAGGGGCCACGCGCACAGCGCAGCCCCTTTCCCACTCTTAAACCCTACCCACCGTCAGGTCCGGCGTATGCGAAGCAGAACGCCGAGCCCTCCGATACCACCTACTAAAAGCCAGATCGCCGCCGGCACCGGCACCGCAGGGGGTGCCTCGGGGCTTGCGACCCGCAACCGTGCAGTGACGATATCCTGACTGACCGGGTTGCTCAGGAAGAGAATTTCGTAGCGTCCCGGCGCCGCTCCACCGAGCGCACCGAGATATGTGCTCGCCAGATCGGTGACAGCCGTGTTGCCCGAAATGCGCACATTGCCGGTCGCCAGATCGTAGCTGGGCCCGTCATCATGGACGATCTCCCACAAGGCGACCTGAAACGCAGAGGCCTCCAGAGAGCTGTCCACCGTGTCGTAGGCAACCGAGAAGAGTCGGTCGAGGCTCGACAGGATGCGTCCGCCGAATAGATCGCCCGAGAGCGTATAGCTCTGGCCGTCCTGCAAGGCCTGCGCCAGCTCCACGCAGAAGGCGGCGAAATCACCGAGCGTCTCTCCCCCGATGAGCTGAAACTGTCCTGCGCCCGCAGCCCCGTCATAGAGCCCGCCGTCCTGGAAGGTCGGATCGTTGGGCGTGCTGATGGTGACCGATTGTTGCAGGTTCTGAGCGCCGAAGCTTTGCCCGGGCACCTGAAAGGTGACATCGACAGTGGCAGCTGTCGCAGCGGAGGCAGCCAACCCGGCTGCACATGACCATCCTAAAACTTTACCAAACATCTTCCGCGTCGTCCCGTGTTCAATGCCCCCGCACCGATTGGATCGGACCCCTTGTAGGGCAGCTATACAGCCGTTTGGGACGAGAAAAGGGCAGAGCGCAAATGCCTTGAAAAGGCCTTGTTTGCGTCGCCACGCGCGCAACAATGCGTGGCTTGGACCCGGTCATTAACCACGCCTCAGGGACGCGGCGTTGCACAATAGCAACGCGCGCCCCCTTGCGTCAGAGCGTGATCACCGTCGATCCGGTGGTCTTCCGCGCTTCCAGCGCCCGGTGTGCGTCGGCCACATCCTCCAAGGCAAAGCGCTGGTCGATACGGATGGTCACCGCCCCGCTCGCCACCTTGTCGAACAGACGCCCGGCCATTTGCGCCAAGGCCGCCGGGTCGGAGATGTGGGTAAAGAGCGTCGGCCGGGTGATCTTCAGCGAGCCTTTCTGCCCCAGCAGACCGATATTCAGAGGCGGCACCGGCCCCGACGCATTCCCAAAAGAAATAAACATCCCCAAGGGCTTGAGACAATCCAGCGAGCCCTCGAACGTGTCCGCGCCAACCGCATCCATCACCACATCGACCCCGGCCCCGCCGGTGAGGTCCCGCACCCGGGGCGCGAAGTCTTCCGTGCGGTAGTTGATGCAGTGCGCCGCCCCGTGCTCCAGCGCCAGCGCACATTTCTCATCGCTCCCTGCGGTCCCGATGAGCGTGATCCCCTCATCGCGCGCCCACTGGCAGGCGATCAGCCCAACGCCGCCAGCCGCGGCCTGAAACAGCACCGTGTCGCCCGCGCTCAGAGGCGTCGTGCGGTGAAACAGATAGTCCACCGTCAGCCCCTTGAGCATCATCGCGGCCCCGGTCTCGAAATCGATCCCGTCCGGCAGCTTCACAACCTGCGCCGCGGGCATGACCCGTGCCTCGCAATAGGCCCCGGGCGGCATCGCGGCATAGGCGGCCCGGTCCCCGACGGCGAGATGCGTCACACCCGCCCCGACGGCCTCGACGACCCCGGCGGCTTCCATGCCGAGCGCGTGAGGCATCTCCAGCGGATAGAGCCCGGTGCGCTGATAGACGTCGATGAAGTTCAGCCCGATGGCCTTGTGCGCGATGCGGATTTCCCCCGGCCCCGGGTCTCCGACATCCATATCCACGATCCGGAATTCCTCCGGCCCACCGGCCTTCTCGATAATCGCCGTTCTCGCCATCTCACGTCCTCCCTGTTGTCCGATATGCCCGTGGCCCGCGCTCAGACTTCCAGCACGATCTTGCCCACATGCGTCGAGCTTTCCATGAGCGCATGGGCCATGGCGGCGTCTTCCAGCGCAAAAGTGCTGTCCATCACCGGCCCGATCCGCCCGGCATCCAAAAGCGGCCAGACGGCCTCGCGCAGGTCCTGCGCGATCCGCGCCTTGGCGAGGTCCGATTGCGGGCGCAGGGTGCTCCCGGTCATCGTGAGCCGCCGCGTCATCAGTTGCGCAAAGTTGATCTCGGCTTTCGGCCCTTGCAGGAAGGCGATTTGCACGAGCCGCCCGTCATTGGCCAAGGCATTGAGATTGCGCGCAATATAAGGCCCACCCACCATGCACAGAATGAGGTCGGCCCCGCCCTCGGCCTTCATGGTCTCCACGAAATCCTCGTCGCGATAGTTCCACGCGGCCTCCGCGCCAAGCTCCAGACAAGTGGCGCATTTCTCGACCGACCCGGCGGTGGTGAAGACCCGCGCCCCGAAGGCCGAGGCCAGTTGAATAGCCGTCGTGCCGATCCCGGACGAGCCGCCATGCACTAAGAACCGCTCCCCGGCTTGCAGCCCGCCGCGCGTGAAGACGTTGGACCAGACGGTGAAAAAGGTCTCCGGCAAACAGGCGGCTTGCTTGAGGTCCATGCCGCGCGGCACGGGCAGGCAATGCGCGGCGGGCGTGGCGACATATTCCGCATAACCGCCGCCGGGCAGCAGCGCGCAGACCTGATCGCCCACCGACACGCCCTCCGCCCCGGGCCCGACATCGACGACCTCGCCCGCGCCTTCGAGCCCCGGCAGATCGCTGGCGGTGGGCGGCGGCGCATACATCCCGGCACGCTGAAGTGCATCGGGCCGGTTGACTCCGGCATAGGCGAGCTTGAGCACCACCTGCCCCTGTCCGGCGGTGGGCCGCGGACGCTCCACGGGCTTGAGCACGTCCGGCCCCCCGGCCTCGCTGATTTCAACGGCGCGCATTGTCTGTGTCATGTCGGAAGCCTCTTCTTTGGTCGCGAGCAAGATAGAGGCTGCACCGCGCGCCACAACCAGAAAGACGTGCGGCTTCAGAAACCGCCGGCCTCAAGACCGAAACCCGGACGGGTGCGTCCCGGCGCCCCCCGCCGCCTTCTTTTGGTCAAAAATACTCTCGGAGGGGATCGTCCTTTGGCGCGCCATTGGTTCGAGAACCAATGGACCTCTTTGGCGCGCCATTGGTTCTCGAACCAATGGACGACGGAGGCAGCGCCTCCCGCGCGCGCCGCAGGCGCGCTCCAGCACCGAACCTAACCGCGCGGCGCCGTCCAAGACCCCGGAAACCCGGCGCGTGGCGCTTTGCCCGGCGCCTTGATCTGGCGCATCAGCCAGTTCGGCCCGGCCATGGCCTTGGACAAAACGGGGTTCTTGTTCACCTGCGCCTTGACCTCTTCGATCCGCATCACATCGTCGATCCGGCGGTCCAGAAAGGCCCATGTCGCGCCGTGATCGGGCGAGTCGTCGCCAAGCCAGAAGAGGACCGTCGCGCCATAAACCCCGCTGAGCGTGGCGCGCTTGGTGTACCAATTGGCATCGGTGGAGGTGTCGCCGAGTGCATCCCAGATCTTGTCACAGGTGCCCCAGATCGCCTTTGCGCCATCGGCGGCGTGCATCGGCAGCGCGAAGAGCGTCGTGCCCCGCCGCACCGCCTCCTTGTCCTCCACGGCTTCGAGCCGATAGCGCACCGCCGCCGCGATCCGGTCGCGGAAGCGCAGCCCGCTGAGGTCCTCGGATTTGAGCCGGTCCAGCATCGCGCGGTCGCCGCGCGCGTGAAACGCCAGCGCCAGATCGACCGCCCCGCGCGGAAAGGCGGCGCGGGCGGTGGGCAGCGGGATCTCTGCATCGGCTGCCGCCGCGCGGAAGGTGGCTTCGGACCAACCATCGAAGGCCACATGCATCAGCGCGGCGTCGAGCAATTGATCGGTGAGCGTGTCTTTGGTGTCTTCTGTATCGTGGGTGTCGGTCATTCCGGCCTCCGTAGCTTGGATGGGAATATAGGCCGAGATACGCGATCCGCCATACGCCAGCTTCGTCGGGGGCGCGGCTGCGGGGGACTTTGCCGGGGCGGGCGGCGCAAGGCGCGCAATCTGCCCACCAAACCTTTCGGGTAAAAGGTTTACGCGCCCCCACCGCACGGCGACTTAACCAATGCAAATTGCGGAACGAATCATGATTTGTATGTACAGGTGCCATACGCGGAGCCATACGCCGCGCCATACACCTGCCAGACCTTGTTTTTATGGCGTTAAGCCTTGTTTTCACGTTTTTCGTGACATCTGCGTCACGCAACGGTCGCACCGTTAACCTTTCCCCCCGCCATTCCCCGGGTCTGGACAAACCCGCCAGAGCCTGCTAAACGGCTCGCTCCTGCAAATCCTTGCAACTCAACTTAGAAAGGTGGTGAAAACCACATGCAGGTTAGTGTTCGCGACAACAATGTCGATCAGGCGCTCCGTGCCCTGAAAAAGAAGCTGCAGCGCGAAGGCGTGTTCCGTGAAATGAAGCTCAAGCAACATTTCGAGAAACCGTCCGAGAAAAAAGCGCGCGAGAAGGCTGAAGCGATCCGCCGTGCCCGCAAGCTGGCACGCAAGAAAGCCCAACGCGAAGGTCTTCTCTGAGACCGCCAATGCATTGGCACGAAACAACAAAACGCGCCCTGGCCCCGCCTCGGTGCGTTTTTTTGTGACCCACGGATGAAGGCTTCCGACGATGTATTATAACCCTGCGGCGACATGGGCGCTGCGCACCATTCTGGCCCTCGGCGCGGTTGCGACGCTCTATTACTGGCTGGTCCTGCCCGAGCAATTCACCACCGTCTTCGCCCGCGAGGACGGGGTCGTGGAATATGCCACGGCGATCCTGCTCTTCGTCGCCTGCCTCGCGCTGCTCGGCCATGCCCGCCGCAATACCGGGCGCGTGCGCTGGCTCGTGGCGTTCTACGCGCTCGCCTTCTTCTTCGCCGCCGGCGAGGAGATCAGCTGGGGGCAACGCATCTTCGGCATTGAAAGCACTGAATTCTTTACAGAAAACAACTACCAAGGCGAGACCAACCTGCACAATCTCGTTGTCGGCGAGATCCATCTGGCCGAGGAGGTCTTCGGCAATGCGCTGACCGTCGTGCTGCTGAGCTATCTCGTCATCCTGCCCCTGCTCTACCCGGTCCAGGCTTGGGTGCGCCAGTTTTGCACCGCGCTCGCCGTGCCCGTGCCGCCCCGCCACATGGCCGCGCTTGCGGTGCTCTGGTCAATCTTCATCGCCGCGATCCCGCTGGGGCGAAACTGGGAAGTCTATGAATTCGCCTTCTCGGTCTTTGCCGTGCTGATCTTCCTAAGCCCGGTGAATCGCGAGGATTTTTTCAAAGCGGAAGCGCGGTCGTCCTGAAGACCGTGCGCAGCGCGAAACTCGACTGCATCTGCGCCACACCCGGCAACCGCGCCAGATGCTGGCGGTGAATCCGCGCGAAATCTTCGGTGTCTTCCGCCACAACCTTCAACATATAGTCCGCCGTGCCAGCCATCAGGTGACATTCGAGCACGTCCGGGATGCGGGCGACAGCCTTTTCAAACGCGTCGAACACCTCATCCGTCTGCCCCTGAAGCGTGATCTCGACGAACACCGTGGTCGGCACGCCAAGCTTGCGGGCGTCGAGCAGGGCGACATAATCCCGGATAATTCCGTCCCTTTCCAGCCGCTGCACCCGCCGGTGACAGGCCGAGGGGCTGAGATTGGCCGCCTCGGACAGCTCGGAATTGGACATCCGCCCTTTGCGCTGCAAGGCCCGCAAGAGCCGCCTGTCCGTCTCGTCCAACTCCATTCCTGCAAACCCTTTGCGCATTGACTGCATTTGCCGCGAAATTATCGCGAACCGCACGCCACATGCGAGCGGAATTTCAGCCCGTTTGCTTTTCATTTCGCCTATTGTTTGGGCAAAACTGCAAGTCAAGGAGGAGCAGACATGCAGATCGGGTGCCCGACAGAGATCAAGCCACAGGAATTCCGCGTCGGCCTGACGCCCAACGCCGCCCGCGAGGCCGTTGGCCATGGCCACACGGTGCTGATACAAGCCGGTGCCGGTCAGGGCGCAGGCTTTCCGGATGCAGATTACACAGCCGCCGGGGCGCAGATCGTCGACACGGCGGAGGAGATTTTTGCCAATGCCGTTATGATCGTGAAGGTCAAAGAGCCGCAAGCCGGTGAGCGCAAGATGTTGCGCGAAGGCCAGCTTCTATTCACATATCTGCACCTCGCCCCCGACCCAGACCAAACACATGATCTGCTGGAAAGTGGTTGCACGGCAATCGCTTACGAGACCGTCACCGATGCTGCGGGCGGCTTGCCCCTGCTCGCGCCGATGTCGGAAGTCGCCGGACGACTCGCACCGCAGGTCGGGGCGTGGACCTTGCAAAAGGCCAATGGCGGCCGCGGTGTGCTGATGGGCGGCGTGCCCGGTGTTGGCCCTGCGGAGGTCGTGGTGATCGGCGGCGGCGTGGTCGGCACCCATGCGGCGCGGGTCGCGGCCGGGATGGGTGCGGATGTCACCGTGCTCGACCGTTCCCTGACCCGAATGCGCTACCTCGACGACACGTTCGCGGGGCTTTTCAAGACGCGCTATGCCAGCGCTGGCAACACCGCCGAGCTGGTCGCCCAGGCCGATCTCGTCGTGGGCGCGGTCCTGATCCCCGGCGCGGCGGCCCCCAAACTGGTGACCCGGGCGCAACTGGGGGACATGAAACCCGGCGCGGCAATCGTCGATGTGGCGATCGATCAGGGCGGATGCTTCGAGACGTCCAAGCCCACCACCCATGACGATCCGATCTACGACGTGGATGGGATCATGCATTACTGCGTGGCGAACATGCCGGGCGCAGTGGCGCGCACCTCGACGCTGGCGCTTGGCAACGCAACGATGCCGTTCATGCTGGCTCTTGCAGACAAGGGGTGGCGGGCCGCCTGCGAAGAAGACCCGCATTTGCTCAACGGGCTCAACGTCCATGCCGGTAAGCTGACCTATTACGCGGTCGGCAAGGCGTTCGGCATCGACGTGTTGTCGCCGCAGCTTGCGCTGAAGAGCTAAGTGCTCTGCGTTTTGAGAAGGTCACGGATTTCTGCGAGCAACTCTTCCTGCGTCGGACCTTTCGGGGCCTCCGGCGCAGGCTCATCCGGCGCGGAGGCGGCGTCCTTGATGCGGTTGACGGTCTTGACGAGCATGAAGACGACGAAGGCGACGATCAGGAAGTTGATTACCGCCATGATGAAGTTCCCAATGGCAAAGACCGGCGCCCCGGCCTCCTGCGCGTTGGCAAGTGAGGCGTAGTCCTCGCCATCGAGACTGTAGAACCAGCCCGAGAAGTCGATCCCGCCCGTAAAGAGCGCTATGACCGGGTTGATCAAGTCCCCGACAAGCGAGGTGACGATCGCGGTGAAGGCGGCGCCTATGATGATCCCAACGGCCATGTCCATGACATTGCCGCGCGCTATGAAGTCTCTGAATTCGTTAAGCATACCGGTTGTTCCCTGTGTTGGTCTCAGCGCGGGTCGTCGTTTTTCCATGCGCCTCTGTATTTTTCTAGCATGGCAATTCGCGCCATGAAGGGTGTATTTTCGCCAGCGCCGATTAGTTCGGACGGATAGAAGACACAGAGGACATTCCATGACCGATCTCTCCGCCTTTGCTATCACCCGAAAATGGCCTGCACAAAACCCAGAGCGCCTGCAACTCTACTCCTTCCCCACACCAAACGGCGTCAAGGCGTCCATCATGCTCGAAGAAGTCGGCCTGCCCTACGAGGCCCACAAGGTCACGCTGGCCGATGCCGATGTGAAGAGCCCCGAGTTCCTGTCCCTGAACCCCAACAACAAGATTCCCGCAATTATCGATCCCGACGGTCCCGATGGCACGCCGATCGGGCTGTTCGAGAGTGGAGCGATCCTGATCTATCTCGCTGAAAAGACAAACAAGCTCATCGGCGAGACAGCTTCCGAGCGCGCCCGGACACTCCAGTGGTTGATGTTTCAGATGGGCGGCGTCGGACCGATGTTCGGCCAGTTGGGCTTCTTTTACAAGTTTGCCGGCTCCGAAATCGAAGACCCCCGCCCGCAAGAGCGCTACATCGCTGAGGCCAAGCGCCTACTCGCCGTTGTGGAGCGCGAATTGGATGGCAAGGACTGGATCACAGGGCAGTTCTCCATCGCCGATATTGCGCTGGCCCCGTGGCTTGGGGCGCTTGAATTCTACGGGGCAAAGGAGGTGGTCGGGTGGGACGACCACAAAAACATTCACGCCTATATGGACCGGTTCCTGTCGCGCCCAGCGGTTCAGACCGGGGTGAACATCCCGCCGCGAGATTAACCGGGAAGGCTGCCGGTCAGCACATAGCGGAGGATTTGTGCCACTTGCTGCGGCGTGCGGGCCATCGCCAGCGCCGCAGCGTCGACCTCCTTCAGGGCGTGGTCGTGCTCGGGCTGTTGCAGGATGATCAGCGATTTGCCTAAAGCGGCAGCATACCCCGCATCGAACGCGGCATTCCACTGCTTGTACTTCTCGCCAAAGCGCACCACGACCACATCCGCCTCTTCGAGCCCCTTGCGAGTGCGGATCGCGTTGACCATCGCGCCCTTGTGGTCGTGCCAATACTTGTCGGGCTCCGCTCCGAGGATTTCCACCCCGCAATCGTCGCTGGCCGCGTGATCCGTGACCGGGCTGTCGAAACTCACATCGAGTCCGGCGCAGGCCTCGATGATCTGCTCCCGCCAATCGGTGTGGATTTCGCCGGAAAGATATACGTTCAAAGCCATGATACGGGCTCCCTTCTGATTATCGTCTGCGCAGGAACGTAGGAGGGGCAATCACGCCCACCACCCCGATTACCCACGCAGCGTTCCACCTGTGGCCTTGCTCACCTTGGCCACGACCTTTTCGGACACGGCTTCGATATCCTTGTCGGTGAGCGTCGCCTCGGTCGGCTCAAGCCGCACGGTAATTGCAAGGGATTTCTTGCCCTCACCAAGGCTGCCGCCGATAAACTCATCAAACACCCGAACATCTGCGATCAGGGTCTTGTCCGCGCCCGCAGCCGCGTTGACGAGGTCCAGCGCAGCCACATTCGTATCCACCACAAAGGCGAAATCCCGCTCGACGGGCTGGTAATCCGACACGGTCATCGCCCCGCGCGAAGCCCCGGATTTCCGTGGCAGCGGGATTTCTTCTGGCCAGAGCGTAAAGGCCATGGCCGGACCTTTGACGTCCATCTCGGCCAGCACCTTGGGATGCAACTCGCCGAACACGCCGAGCACTTTTTTCGGGCCAAGGCAGATGCGCCCATGCCGCCCGGGATGCCACCAGCCTTCGCCGCCGCGCAGAATCTGCGCCTTGGACGGCGCCCCCATCGCCGCCAGCACCGCTTCTGCATCGGCCTTGACGTCGAACAGGTCGACCGGGCGCGACGCGCCGTGCACATCCTTGGGGCCAGTGCGGCCAATCAGAAGGCCCGTGACAAGCGCATGTTGCTCCTCAGGCTCGCCACCATGGAACGCAGGGCCTGTCTCGAACAGGGCCATATCCATAAAGCCACGCGCCTGGTTGCGAGCCGCCGCGCGCAGAAGTCCGGGCAGGAGTGCGGGGCGCATATGGCTCATATCCGAGGAAATCGGGTTTTCGAGCATGGTCGCCTCGTCCCCGCCGCCGAAGAGTTCGGCTGCGCGCTTGTCGATGAAGCTGTAGGTCACACATTCATTGTAGCCGAGCGCTGCCGTGGTCCGGCGCGCGGCCTGAAACCGGCGCTGCATCGGGGTCATCACAGGCTTCGGCACCCCTTCGGTGAGCCGCGGCAAGGGCTTGCCTTGGAGCTTGGTGAGCGAGGCGACCCGTGCCACTTCCTCCACCAGATCAGCCTCGCCCATCACGTCTGGACGCCAGCTCGGCACCTGCGCCATGTCGCCTTCGAGACGGAAGCCAAGCGCTGTAAGTGTCTGGCGCTGTTCACTTTCGCTGATGTCCATGCCCACGAGGGATTGAACGCGCTTGGGGTCGAGGCGATAGGCCCGGGCGGTGTTCGGCACCGCGCCGGCGACGATCATCTCGGAAGCCTCGCCGCCCGCCACGTCGAGGATCATCGACACCGCATGGTCAAGCCCCTCGGGCGTGAAGGCCGGGTCGACCCCGCGCTCGAAGCGGTAGCGCGCGTCGGAATTGATCTTCAGCGCGCGGCCTGTATAGGCGATCTGCACCGGGTCCCAATAGGCGCTCTCGACAAAAACGTCGACGGTCTCCTCGGTGCAACCGGTCTCCTCGCCGCCCATGATTCCAGCGATGCTCTCCGGGCCCTTCTCGTCGGAGATCACCATCTGGCCGGGCTGGAACGTGTAGGTCTTGCCGTCAAGGGCGAGCAGGGTTTCGCCGCCATTGGCGCGGTGCACGCGGATGTTGCCGAGGACCTTGTCCGCGTCGAAGACGTGGAGCGGGCGGTTGAGGTCGTAGGTGAAGAAATTTGTTACGTCTACGAGGAAGTTAATGGGGCGCAGGCCAATCGCTGTGAGCCGATTTTGCAGCCATGCGGGGCTGGGGCCGTTCTTCACGCCCTTGATCAGACGCCCACAGAACAGCGGATTTCCGTCCAGTGTGTCTTCGTCGATGGTCACGCTCAGATCGGCTTTGAACGTCGCCTCAAAAGGCTCGCGTTTCAAAGGCTTGAGGGTGCCGAGCCCGCGTGCGGCCAGATCGCGCGCAACGCCACGCACGCCCAAAGCATCGGGCCGGTTGGGGGTGATGGCGATTTCGATCACCGGGTCGATCTTCGCCGGATCGTGCGCCGCAAGCCAGTCGATGAACCGCGCGCCGACCTCGCCCGAAGGAAGCTCTATGATTCCGTCGTGCTCGTCGGAAAGTTCCATCTCGCGCTCGGAGGCCATCATCCCGAAACTCTCGATGCCGCGGATCTTGCCGACCCCGATTGTGGTATCGATTCCAGGCACATAGACACCGGGTTTGGCCACCACGACGGTGATCCCCTCGCGGGCATTGGGCGCGCCGCAGATGATCTGCTTGGTGCCCTTGTCGGTGGCGACCTGACAGACCCGGAGGCGATCCGCGTCGGGATGCTTCTCGGCGCTGAGCACCTTGCCGATGGTAAAATCCGCAAGCCGGGACGCGCGGTCTTCCACGCCTTCCACTTCGAGCCCGAGATCGGTGAGAGCCTCGGTGATCTCGTCCAGAGTTGCGGTGGTCTCAAGGTGCGACTTGAGCCAGGACAGGGTGAATTTCATGGCGGCCTCGCAAGGGGTCGGGTGCTTGGGCCTGCAATGGCAAAGATCGCGGGTGGGTGCAAGGTGGGCGAAAGGGTTAACGGTGCGAACGTTGCGTGGGCGGGCAAATTCCGCGAACCGCCCCGAAAGCGGGTTAACGCCATAAAAACAAGGGCCATACCACGTATGGCTAGGCGTATGGCCAAGCGTATGGCACCTGTACATACGCACGGTGCGTTAACCTGCATCTTAACGGGGCGTACGGTGGGCCGCGTTAACCTTTGCGGCGGCGCATCCATGCCAGCGCGCCAATCCCTCCGACCAGAAGCGGCAGTCCTGCCGGTACCGGGATCGGGGCGGCGCTCAGCACGAGGCTCAGATCGTCGGCGTAAGCATCGGACGAGACCCCCCCGCTCCGGAAAAAGCGCAATTCCAGCAGTGCCGCGCGCACATTCGACCCGAGGGTTCCTGAGGCAGAGGCCGCGTCATACGCGAACCCAGAGTTATTCGGATCTGACAGCGTGACCGAGTCAACAAAGACATTGCTTGCGGTCACAAAGATCACATCAAGCAGGACCGTATCGGAGGAGCGGTTCTGGAACGCCCCGGACACCGTGAAGTCGACCGAGCCACCGGCAATCAATCCGGCCAGCGCACTCAAGTCAATCTCTTGCGTCATCGCAGCCGGGTTCGGTCCCGTACCCGCTGTGAACGCGTAAGTGCCCGAAGCAACCTGCCCCGCGCCGGTGACTGCATTGATGTCCTGACTGTTGACCCAACCGGTGGTATCGCCGGTTTCGGCATCCCCGTTGACAATCAGGTTGGCGCCCAGCGTCGCCGCGGTGGCGGGCGCAGCAAGGGCAATCAAGGCTACGAGGATCGGGGCGAGACGGGTCATGGCGAAATCCTGACGTTAAAAATAACGTGGTAAGGCTGACGCACGACACTCCGGCTTGTCAAGACTCGCGTCGATTCCGGCAGTTTTTCCCGGCACGCGTGTGAATCGCAGGGATATACGCGCCGTTGCTGGCGCGAATCGCGCAGGCTCCGAGCCAGGACCAGCCTCCGGCGGGACGGAAATCCGCTCAGGCAGACTGGCCCGGCGGCACACGCGGATGGGCGTCCGGTGCTGCGGGTCAGAAGATGAAATCATCTGCGGTCAATTGCGCGAAGGTGATGTTTTCGATGCGAACGATGCCACCGCCGTCGATATCGATATCCACCGAAGACGCACCAAACGGAGACGCGTCCGCAAGGACCTGCGCGAGGTCTGTATACACGGTGTCCGACAAATCAATCTTGTCGATCCCGTCCTCAAAGTCGCGAATGCGGTCAAAGCCGCCGTCGCCATCGCTGATCAGACGGAAGACGAACGTGTCCTGCTCCCCGTCGCCGAGCAGATTGCCGTTCGCACCGATCAGGACGTCATTGCCCGCGCCACCGCTGAGCACGTCAAGTCCCGAACCGCCCATCAGGAAATCGTTGCCGTCGCCACCATCGAGAACGTCATCGGATGCGCCCGCGCGGATATCGTCATTGCCGCCCTCGCCGTAGATCGTGTCCGTGCCGCCCTCGCCGGTTGCAGTATCATTTCCAAAGCCGAGCCACACCGTGTCGGTGCCGCTGCCCGTCTCCACGACGTCGCGGCCCGCCCCGGCAAAGATCACGTCATTGCCAATTCCGCCGTCGATACTGTCGTCGCCCCCGTTTCCGTTGATCAGGTCGGCACCCTTGCCTCCGTTGATCGTGTCGCGTCCCTGAGCGCCGACGATATCGTCCTCACCATCCCCGCCAAGCATCGTGTCGTCACCCTCGCCGCCGCGCAGGATGTCGTTACCGGCGCCGCCGTCTATCTGGTCGTTGCCGTCACCGCCGACCAATCCATCCGCGCCGCCCCGGCCGTTGAGCGTGTCGTTGCCCGCCGCGCCAAACAGGGCGTTTTCGCTCGCATCGCCGGAAATAAGATCATCGAAGGCAGAACCGACGATGTTCTCGATCCCGATCAACGTGTCGATCCCCTGCCCGCCACCAAGATCGCGCGGCGCGGCCTCCAGATCGAGGTCGATTGCGCCGCTGGCGCCGCGGTAAGACGCGACATCGCCAAAGGCCTCGTTGCTGCCGCCATCGAGCAGGTCATTGCCCGGCCCGCCGACCAGCACATCGTCACCGCCATAGCCGAACAGACTGTCGTCGCCCTCAAGCCCGTTGAGGAAATCGCCGGCATTCGCGCCCCGGAGCACATCGTCGTCCTGCGTGCCGCTTGCGATGAAGTCGATCTCGCGCAAGGCATAGCGGCTCCCGTCGCTGAATTCCACGCGGCCCCAGAAGCCTGTCGGATCATCCGCGTCCGGTCCGTCCACATGGTAGTATTGCGTCAAGCGGATCACGCTCTCTTCAAGCCGGATCAGCAGGTCCGCAGGCACATCCGCGTCCCGTTCGAACACCAGATCGCCGCGCGTGACCAGTCCGCCGAACTCAATGATGTCGCCATCATCGTCGATCAGGGTGTCGCTGCCGAAGCCCGGCTCGAAATAATAGGTATCGACCGAACCACCGCCGATCAGCACGTCGTCTCCGAGGCCGCCCTCCAGATAATCCTGTCCGGCGAAGCCCACCAACCGGTCATTGCCGCCAGCCCCGATCAGCGTGTCCGTCCCGCCCGTCCCTCGGGCAAATTCATTGGCGTCGGTGCCGAAGAAATCGCCGTTCTCGCCGTTGATGGTGATCGTGACCGTGGCCGTGCTCAGGCCACCATTGCCGTCGGACACCGTGTAGGCGAAGCTGTCGATCGCCGTCTCGCCGAGCGCCAGTGCGTTATAGGCATTCACGCCGTCATAAAGCACCGTTCCGTCGGCGTTCAGCGTCACCTCGCCGGTGGTCAGCGCGGTGTCGAGCCCGAAGATCGTGAGCGGATCGCCATCGGCGTCGGCATCATTCGCCAAGAGGTCCGTGATCAGAAGTGGCGCGGTCTCGTCCGTCTCATAGGCATCGGGGGCCGCGACCGGCGATGTATCGTCGTTCTCGATCGTCACATTGACCGGACCGGGCGTGATCTGCGGCAGGCTGATACCCGTGGTTCCGCTGATCTCGTAGGACACAGCCGTATCGGGATCGTCGAGATCGTTGGCCTCGATGGTGACTTCCAAAGAGGCAACGCTCTGACCCACCGCGAAATCGAACACATGCTGCTCGGGAAGCCCGCCGAGGCTCGGGGCCGAGCCTGCCGTCTGCGTGACCAGCACCGCACCCGGCACGCTCAGATCGCCAGCCCGGGTCACCACAAGCCAGAAGGACCTCAGCGCGTCCGGGTCGCCCTCCTGCACCGTCAGCGCCGCTCCGCCCAAATCGCCGAGGATCGGGTCGTTTGCCGTGGCGCTGAGGGTAATCGTTGTGGTGACTTCCGGCACATCCACGACCGTGACCGTCACTGTCGCCGTATCGCGCGCGCGACCGGCATCCAGAACCGTATAGGTGAAGCTGTCGGTGCCAAAGAAATGCGGGTCCGGGGTATAGATCAGCCGCCCGCCTGCGCCAGCGATGACCGTCCCGTTCTGCGCCAGCCCCGGCACGACAGTGAGCGCATCCTGATCAGGGTCGGTGTCATTGGCCAGAACGTCGATGGAGACCGAGCTATCCTCGTTCATCGTGACCGCGTCGTCGACGGCCACCGGAGCTTGGTTGACGTCTTGAGAATAGCTGATCGTGTAGGTGACCGCGCCCGCGCTCGGCGCCTTGTCGGCAATGTGCAGCACGTTCTCGAAGGTCGGCACGCCCTCGGCGGGATAGGTTCGGTCGGTGACCCACCAATTGGCCGCGTCCAGCACCTCCTCGGTCCCGTCGCCGTCGATGTCACGGGTGATCTGCAAGATCTCCAGCGTCGCATCGGACGGCTCCAGAAGATTGGCATAGGTCCAGCCATCGGACAGAAGCGCCGTGAAGGTCGTGCTGGGGGTACTGGCGGAGGGGTCCGGCCCCAAGGCGGACACGAGGCCGAGCGCGACACTCTCGATGGCCCCGTCTGTGGTGTGGATCTGGTCCGGTGTTCCGAGCGGATCGCCATCGCCATTCACGAGGAAGTCGAGCAGCCCGTCCCCGTCCGCCTGCACGGTCTGGATCAACTCATGGATGCGGGCCTCGGTAATCAGCGACAGTTCCGGGATGCCGAGCGCGTTGAGATGGCGGAAGCTCACCTCGTAGTCGGTGAACTTGCCTTGCAGCGTCGATTCCAGAAGCCACGTGGCCACCTCCCGGTCGCCCGCCGCCACATCGCCGAAATCCACCTCCATCGTGGGCTGGGCCGGTGCGCCGTTCACCGTGGAGCCGATGATCTCAAAGTCGATCAACAGGCCCTTCTCGTTCTCGATGATCTCCGGCTGGCCCGAAATGACGCGCAGATCGGTCGCGTCCCCGGCACCGACATTCGACACCATCAAACCAAGTGTGGCCGGGACGGCCTCCTCAACCACATCGTCGGTGAACGGATCATCGGAATAGACGTCGCGCTGCAGAAAGTAATCGAGTTCCAACTCGGCTTGCGGCGCGACGGTGATCTCTTCGCGCGAGAGCGGAATGGTGATCTGCTCGCCGCCTTGGCTATAGCCGAAATTGCCGGACACGTAGTAGGTCGTCTCGCTGTCGGCGGCGGCAAGGCGCGAGGGCAGGATCGTGAAGACCGCAGAGCCGGTCTCGCCCGCGTCGATCACACCGGTGCCGTCCACGGCGGTGAGCCCTTGCAGGACCGGATCGTCGATGCCGAAGGCGTTTTGCTCGACGATCTGGCCGAACTCGTCGTAGATGACGATGTCGAGGAACAGGTTCTCGATGGGCTGATCGACCTCGTTGACGACCTCCAGCGTGGCTTCGAAGGCCTGCCGCGTCATCACCGCTTCCTGACTGATCCGGATCCGCACCGAAGCGCAGACCCCGTCCTCGGCTGTCACACCAAGCCTCTCCGGAATCGCTAGGATTGTGTCAGCGATCAGATTTAAGCCCTGTGCCTCTACGGCCTCAGCGACAAGGTTTCCGTATAATTCAAGGTCCTGCAACGCATCTGGTATTCGCGCGAAGTCGATATAGTCGCCATCAGGTGGGGGGGCTATTTCACCGTTTTCGATCCTCAGTGTCGTATTCCACCTGTCAATGACCCGCGCAATCGCGGCCTCATCGATTTCCTGCGGCCGTTCGAGGTTCAGAAGTTGTTCGATCTCTGGGGCTGTGATTTCAGCACCACCCGGTCCATCTTCGTCCGTAGCTTGGATCAAAGTGAAAACGAGGTGCTCACGTAAAGCTGGATTAGATTGCACATTGAACCAGACATCATCACCGAGGATCTCCACGTACATTCGGCCGTATGCGGACATCAGACCGGACACGATTTCAATGTTGCGATCTAGTGGGCTGCTTTCCTGGGAGATACTCAACAATGGGTCAGCTTCGGCGCCGGGGAAAGGCAAGATAGGTCCGCCATCGCCGAGCAGAATCGGACCATCAGGTATGGTTGGGAAGCCCGGCGCACCCGTCTTGCAAAACGCGTAATCTATCCAATCCCAAGCGCAAATGACATCGCCGAGGTACGGCACACAGCCACCGGCGTTCTTAAGAGTGGGCGCCGCAATGAAGTTTACGCCACACAGCGCGATATCGAGCGCAAATGTAGCAGGATGAGGAATTGCTCCGAGGCCGGGCACGCAAATCGGTGCGCCTCCCGGCAACGGGCCGTTGAAATCACAGTCCTCCTCAGGTTCACATGTATCCTCAGGGGGTATCGTAGGCGGTGCGCTCGCTCCAGCCGATGGAGCGCCGCCGCCAGAGGCTGTGCCGAAGCCGCCGAAACCGCCGCCGCCTCCGCCTCCACCGCCGCCGCCGCCGCCAAAGCTTCCTCCGCCGCCTCCGCCGCCTCCGCTGGTCGGAGTGCCGGGTGCGGGCGGTTCGCAATCGCCCTCTGGGTTGATGATCTCGATGGCCACCCATTTGTAATTGGTATGCGGCCCGCATTCGTATTCGTAGGACACGCCGCCGCCGGTCTGGCAGGGGATGCTGCCCGGGGGGACCGGGTAGTCGTTCGGATCGAGCGGCTCGATTGGTGCGGGATCGTCGCCGCCGGGCTCTCCGCCCGGATCGCCGCCGTCGCCAGGCTCGCCACCCGGATCGGTTCCGCCGGTATCCACGTCGATGCTGACCGAACCATCATCGCCATCATACAGCCCCGGCTCACCATCGCCGTCAGGATCAATCCCGCGCGAGTCGTAGTAGCCCTCGGTATAGGCCTCCAGCGAATTGGTCTTGGTGATCGTGACCGGGATCGTAATCGAGGATTTGGCGTCGAGCACAGCCAGAACGCCCGTGGGCACGTTGATGTCGTAGAGCGGGTGATCGTCGAAGCCCAGATCGACATCTTCGACCTGTACGAGGCCATGATTGGTGATCGTGACCTCGTAGGTGCGGCTCTCGCCGACCTCGTCCACTTCGAACAGGTCGATGATGCGCGGCTCGACCACGATCACGGGTTCGGGCACGTTGGTTTCGAACTCGGCCTCGACCGTCACCTCGTAGCGATCTTCGACCTCGATCTCCTCGACCGACCAGTAATACTTGACCGTCTGGCGGGACATGAAGGCTTCCTGCTCCACATCCTGCCCGGCATTTACATAGAGCGTCGTCGCGAAGGGATCGCGGTCATCGGCATTGATCCGGACCGTGTAGTAGCCCTCCGGCAGGTCTTCGATAGTGACCATGCCGTCCACGTCATCGGACTCGTATACCGTCTCGCCGGTCAGCGCGTTGGTCACCTCGACCCGGCCATCCTGCACCTTGGGGCTGCCATCCGCGAAGTAGAAGAGCTCATCGGTGAGTGTGAGGGTCAGACTGCCGGTCTCATCTTCCACTGCGGTGAAGGAGAAATCCACCGAGACCGTGTCGCCACCCGCTTCGGAGACCAGCAGGTTGCCGGTGTATTCGGCCAGCGGCAGGTCGGCACCCGGCATGAGCGACAGCAGGATTTGCGTGCTCGCGCCGGGGGCAAGGCTATCGATCACCGTCGGTGAGGCAAGGCCCAGCCATGGCAGATCGGGCAACACGACCGTGACCGGCGCGCTCGCGGTGCTGCCTTCGTTGGTCAGCGTGAAGCTCACCAGTTCCTGATCGCCGCGCAGCATCCACGCCTCAAGGCTTGTATCGGGCCCGTCCTCGATCCCATCGTCGAGATCCACGACCAGATCAGCCAGCGAAGACACCGGGTCGATTGCGACCTGCACTTCGGCGGTGGCGCCTTCGCCCGAGGTCACACCGAGGGTCAGCACTTCGGGCTCCGGCCCCGACGCCTCTGGCAGGGTCAGGTTGAGCGTCGCGGTCACGGCGCTGTCGCCTGCGAGGGTCTGCGACGGCAGGCTGAGCGTGCCGGTCCAGCCCGCGGGCAGGCCGGTGATCGTCCCGCTCAGGCCCGACAGATCGAGACTGCCGAAATTCTCCAGCGTCAGATCGAGGGCGAGCGTGGCGCCATATTGCACCTCAACGCTCTGCGCCGCCTCGGCAAAGCCCATGCCGAAGACCGAGACCACCGCCTCGGGGGCAGTGTCCTCGCCCGGATTGCCCGGATGGCGGGCGTTGAAGGCGATCTGCCCGGCACTGGTCTCGAAGAGCGGGAAGCTCAGGGACCAGTCACCATCGCCATTGGTCAGCACCGAAGCGCTGCGCACCACGCCGTTCACATCAGCCTCGACGGTGACGAACTCGTATGCCCCGTCCGGGCCCGCCGAGCCGGTCAATTGAAGCGAATCGCCGACGATCGCGGAGGTCTGGTTCACTGCAAGGGTGGAACTGAAGGCGGCCTCGATTGTGGCCGTACCGGTGGACACCCCGAAATTGTTGGTCTCGTCGCGCTCGATCAGGTCACCGCCCGCATCGGTCTCGACCAGCAGGTAATAGTCGCCGGCGATGTCCGGGTTCTTGAGATAGGTAAAGCTGCGCTCATAGTATGCGCCCGCCTGAAAGCCCTCCGGATCGACCCGCAATTCGCGGATCAACTCGTCACTCTCATCCAGAACCGTATCGAGCGACAGGTAGATCCTGTCGGTCCAAAGCCCGGCCGCATCGCCGAAACCAACATTGTCGACCCGGTAGCTGGCCGTGCCTGCGGTGTCGGTGACACCATCGCTTGGGGTGGCCTGCGTGACCACAAGATCGGGCGCGTCCTCGTCCGCCCGGACGGTCATCGTGACCTCGGCGATATCCGTGGCCGCGTCCGGATCGGCGAGCGTGTAGGTGAAAACATCGGTTGCGGTCTGGCCGCTGCCGAGCGCGACGCTGCCGTTCGGATCGTAGCTGAAATCGCCGGTCTCGGACATGGTCAGCAGCGCACCGGACGGCAGGGTCAGCGTCAGGGCGCCCTCCACCAGCGCGGTGCCGTTCACTGCGGCAACCGACAGCGGCTCGATTTCCGTCAGCGCGTCCACATCGCTGTCGGACAAGGTGATCACATTGCCCGTCCGAACCCCGCTCTCGAACACGTCAAACGCATCGTCTTGCGCCACCGGGGCATCGTTCTCACGGCTGACTGTGATCCGGGCCGTCGCACTGGCGTTGAAGCCATCGGGGTCGATCAGGGCATAGACGAAGCTGTCCTGCCCGTTGAAATCCGCGCGCGGCGTATAGGTGAAGGAGCCATCCGCGTTCAGCGCCAGTGTGCCGTTGGTGACCGAGCGGGTGACAACGAGTTGCAGCGGGTCGAAATCCGGATCGCTGTCATTGGCCAGAACACCGGACGCAACATCGACCTCCAGCGTGCCGTCTTCAAGCACCGTGTAGGACTCGCCCGCCGCGATCGGCGCACGGTTCGGGATCGGGTCCGTCACGGTGACCGTCACGCCAACCGGCACCTCGGCGGTGCCATCGGACAGGGTGTAGGTGAAACTCACATCACCCGGCGTGCCATCGGGCGTAAACAGAATCCGACCCTCGGGCGTCAGCGCCGCCATGCCGCCAGAGGCAGGCTGCGAGACCGCCGTGATCGTGAGCGCATCGCCATCCGCATCGCTGTCGTTGGCCAGAACGTCAATCAGGACAGGCACATCCAGCGTCGTCTCTGCCAGATCGGCTCCGCCGTCCGGCGCATCCGCCACCGGGTCCACGGTGATCGTCACCGTGTTTGAAACGGTCTCTGTGCCATCATTTGCGAAATACGTGAGCACGTCCGTGCCGTTCCAATCGGCATCCGGCGTATAGGTCAGCGTGCCGCCGGTCACATCCACCGTGCCGTTGAACAGCCCCGTGACACCGCTGATCGTCAGGACATCGTTCAGATCGGGATCGGTGACGCCAGCAAGCAGATCGAGCGTGAGCGCGGTGTCTTCGTCGATGCGGGCGGTGCGCGCGGAGGCGACCGGCAGATCATTTTCGCCGGTAAAGCGCAACGTGACGATGGCGGTGTCGAAGCCGCCCTCCGCATCAGCAATCTGATAGGTGAGTTGTTCGACTTGCGCCTCGCCTGCCGCAAGCCCGTTATAGGCCCCGTTCGCGTCGATGGTAATCTGGCCGCCTTCGGTGAGTGTCACACGCCCACCGCTGACGAGGTCGACAGCCGTTCCGACATTGGCCGGCGTTCCATTCACTTGGGTGATCGTGATGGGGTCGCCATCCGGATCAAAGTCGATACCCGCGCCATTATCCGCGAAGATCGACGCCGTGACAGTCGCAGTCTCACCGACCACGAACGTGTCATTTTGCGCGGCAGGTGGGCGGTTCACGGGGCCCTCGACGGTAACCGTGAGCGTGGCCTCTGCGGGCACTCCGGCCCCATCCGTGATACGATAGGTCACATCCGCCGCACCGCTGAAGCCCGCCTCCGGTGTGAAGCGGATCTGTCCTCCCACGATCTCCGCCGTCCCGTTCTGCACCGAGACGATCTGGTCCAGCGTCAGGGTCTCAGCATCGGGATCGACATCGTTGGCCAGCACGTCGACCAGCACCGGTTGCTCGAAGCCCGTGGTGGCGGTGTCGTCCACCGCAGTTGGCAGGTCATTGACCCCTGTCACGCGCAGGGTCAGCGTGGCGGTGTCGGTCTGGCCTGACCCGTCAGTGATCTGGTAGGTGATCGCATCGACCTCGGCCGCGCCTTGCGTCAGGGCCTGCATCGCGCTTCCCGGCGCGAAGCTGAACGTGCCATCCTCGTTGAGCGTAACCTGCCCCACAAGCGTGCTGATTGGCTGGCCGACATCGGTGCTCTGACCGTTCACCGCCGTGACCGTGAAGCTGTCGCCCGCGTCGATATCCGCATCCGCGCCGCTGCCGTTATTGGCGAAGACAGACCCGGAGATCATGCTGTCCTCGTCGGTCACGGCCAGATCATCCCGCGCCATCGGCGCGTCGTTGCGGCCGGTGATCGCAACGGTGATCGTGGCCGTGTCGGTCTGGGTGCCGCCATCGCCCAGTGTGTAGGTGAAGGCGCGCGTGATGGTCTGCCCGGCGCCGAGCGAGTCGAACCCGTTGGAGACAGTGAGCGTGCCATCGCTGGCAAGCACGAGATGACCATCGGGCTCCATCGCCGGGTTGGCTGGCGCAGCGATTGCAAGGGATGCGCCCACATTGCCGGGCACCCCATTCACCGCAACCACGGTCAGCGACCGGCCATCGGGTGACAGATCCGCGCCGCTGCCATTGTCGGCGAAGACATTGCCAATGACCGTCTGACCCTGCTCAAGAGCGATTTGGTCGTTCTGCGCGATCGGCGGGCTGGCCACGCCGGTGATCGTCATCGTTGCAGTGGCGGTATCGGTGCGTCCGCGAAGGTCGCGGATCGTATAGGTAAAGCTGTCGGTCTCGACCGCATTGAGCGGCAGGTCGGTGCTGCGGTTCTGCTCGTAGAGGAAGGTTCCGTCCGGGTCGAGCGACAGGAACGCGCCCGAGGGCAGGGCAAAGCGCGCGCCTGCCACGAAGCTGTTGCCGTTGATCGCGATGACCTGCAACGCGTCGGGCACATCGACATCGAAATCGACCCCGTCGGTGGTCAGCAGGTTGCCGGAGATATCCACGTCTTCCAGAGCGGCGAAGTCGTCACCCACCGCCGTGGGCGCGTCATTGCGGCCATGCAAGCGGATAAACAGCGTAGAGACGTCGATCCCGCCATTTCCGTCCCCGACCGTGTAGGAGATGCTGTCGGTCAGGAAATCGCCTTGGGTCAGGCTTTGCGCCGAGGCCGGGGCATCATAGGTGAAGTCACCATTGGCCAGAAGCGTGATCGTTCCGCCCGCATTGGTCTGGACCGGCTGGCCGACCGCGCTTGCCTCTCCACCAACCTCGCCGATGGTGATCGGGTCGTTCTCGGGATCGGTGACAAGCGTCAGCGCGTTGCCGGTGAAGCCGGTCACGTCCTCGTTGGTATGCTCGATCCTGCTCGGCGCGTCCGGGTCGTCATTGCTGCCGAGGATCGTGAAACGCGCGGTGGCATCGGCAATCAGCCCGCCCGCATCCTGCACCGTGTAGATCACCGACACGGTCTCGCTCTCGCCCACGCCAAGATCGTTATAGGCCGCGCCGGGGGTAAAGCTGAACGTGCCATCGGCGTTGACCTGCAAGCTCGCGCTCGCGCGCGCGCCCGTCGGGGTGAAATCGCGGCCCACGTCAAAGGCGTTGTAGTTCACGGACAGAACAGTGAAGGCATCGCCATCCGGGTCTGTATCAACGCCATTTCCATTGTCGGCAAAGAGCGAGCCCGTGATGCTGCCATCCTCGCCGACACTCAGTGCGTCATCCTCAGGGGTCGGGGCCTGATTGGTGCCCGTGATCGTCACCGACACTGTGGCCGTGTCCTCCAGCCCGCCGCGATCGCGGATCGTGTAGGTGAAGCTATCGTTCGACACGCCCGGCGCGAGGCCCGTTGGATCGTAGGTGTAATTGCCATCCTCATCGAGCGTGACAACCGCGCCAGACGCCAGAGTGATCTGGGTTTGCGTGGTGAAGGCGGTGCCATCAAGCGCGGTGACCGTCAGCGCGTCGTTCAGGTCCACATCGGTGTCAGCGCCCGGTGCATCCGTGACGAGGTTGCCCGCCAGCGATGCGCCTGCGGTCACCGAAATTGCGTCATCCACTGCTTCAGGCTGGTCATTGAAGCCACCAATGGTCAACGAGACGGTTGCCGTGTCGGTCAAGCCACCTGAGTCCTGAATTTGGTAGGTGAAACTGTCTGCCACGTTCTGCCACGGCGAGGCTTCGGCATAGGCGTTCGTCAAATCCACAGACAGACGTTTCGTCGCGGCGAACCAAGTCAGCTCTAGTCCCGAGGGGAGTGTGATCGGCTGACTGCCATTGACAGGCTCACCATTGATTTGGCGCAGCGTGAACCCGTCATTCCCGCTATCGACATCATTGTCGAGAGGTTGGACCGACCCCACATTGCCTGCGGTCAGCACGTAGCTGTCATCACGCGCATCCGGGGCTTCGTTTTCGACCGTGACCTGAAAGCTCGCGGTTTCTACAGAGTTTCCGTCACCCGCGTTATCGTCGACCGTGACCATGACCGTGTAGGTGCCCTCTTCGCCATACACATGGTTCAGCACTGGAGTGAGGCTCTGGCTGGTGAAGGTCACCGGGTCGGTGCCGTCGCCGTAATCGACGGTGAAGCTCCGGGTCTGCACATCAGGGTCGGTGAGCGTGAGGGTGCGGGTAAACGTCCGCCCCTCGAACACGCTAGTATCGGGGCCGGCTTCGAGCCCCGGCGCATCGTTCACCGGCGCGAACTCCATGGTCAGGGTTCCGACTGGCGAGAAGCTGATGCCGTCCGAGACGCTGATCGCAAAAGCCGTGCTGCTGTCGAAATCCGCCGCTGGGGTGAAGATCAGCGCATCGGCGCGCAGATCCTCTATGGTGACGACCTGTCCCGGGACCACAGCCGCGCCACTCAGCGTGAGCGCGCCGTCCGTTGGCAGGGTCTCGATCCGCACCTCTTGCAGCGACTGGCCATCAGGATCATTGAAGGCGGCCTCGAATGTGGCGGCATCCAGAACCAGCCCCTGATCTTCGGTCCCGGCGAAATTGACGGTTGGGGCACCGGGGGAGGCATTGGCATAGGTCTGGTAGAACACACCCCTGCTGCTGCCATCCCCGGCCCCGCCGGAACTCTCACTGGCCCAAGCGATCGCGAACCCGTTCTCGGTCGCGGTGACCGTGGGCTGGTATTGCGCGCTGGCGGTCTCTGTGTTGACCTGAAACTGGCTGTCGACCCGTGCGCCCGTGGCACTGTATTGCTGTGCGAACACGCCCCGACCAGAGCCGTCGGTCGCGTTGTTGTCCGCCCAAACGATGACGAAGCCACCCGTGTCCAGTGCGGCGATCCGGGCATCGGTCTGGGCACCCGCGCGTTGATCGTTGACGCGGAACTCGGGCGTGACCGGGCTGCCGTCCGGTGCATAGATCGCAGCGTACACCCCGGTACCGTTGCCATCCTGCCCCTCCGAGGACCATGTGAAGGCCAGATTGCCATTTTCCAGAACCGCCACGTCCGGCACGTCCTGATCGCTCGCGATCTCCGTGTTGACCTGAAATTCCGGGCCACTCTTGGCCCCGTTGCTGTCCACCCGTTGTGCGAAGATGCCATAGCCGCTGCCATCGCCCAGCGGCGCGTTTGACTGGTACGTGACCAGCAGCCCTCCATCGCTGAGCGCGTCGATCTGAGGCCGGGTCTGCTCATTGTCGGTTTGCGTGTTGACCACCAGCGCCGCGCCATCGGGCGTGCCATCGGCGTCAAATACTTGCAGCCTTAGGCCACTGCCATCTCCGTCCCCCGCGCCGGCTGAATTGTCCGAGCGCCAGACAACCGCGAATTTGCCCGCATTGCCCCCTTCGAGCGCGACCCCGCGCGCCTGGTTCTGGGTCCCGCTTTCAAGCCCGGTATTGATCAGCGTCTCGCCGGTCCCCCCTTGCGGCAGCGCCGTGCCGTCAAGGGCGGTCTTCACGCCGGTCGCGTTGAACCTCTGCGCCAGAATACCGGTGCCGGAGCTGTCACCAACAGAAGACTCGATCAGCGCGATATAGCCGCCATCGGGCAAGGCGATGAGATCACTGGCATATTGCGAATTGGGTGTGCTCGTGTGCAGTTGCACCTCATCGCGCAGCCCTGGCCCCAAGGCAGACCCGTCCCGCGCGACGAGATTGCCCTGCGGGTCGATGCGCTGCGCATAGGCGCCCCAGCCCGAGCCATCCTGCCCACTGCTCGACCAGCCGATCACCAGATCGCCGCCCAAAAGGGTCACAGTCACAGGCTGGTCCTGCGTGGATAGAGTATAGTCGTTTGCGCGCTGCTCACCGCCTTGCGGCACATACGCGTCGACCGTCGGCGTGATCGTCACCTCAACCACCACCGGCTCGGAGCCAGCGCCGTCGCCATCGGTCATCTGAACACGCAAAAGCCGGGTTGGCAGCGGATCGTCCGAAGCGTTGGCATAGGTCAGGTTCTCGACGAGACGCTCCGCGATCTCGGCCGTCACATTGGCATTGAGCGTGAGTTCGAACGGGCGTCCGGCCTGCCCGTCCTGCGTGATGTCGGCCACGCGTGTGCCATCCACCGACACCGCACTGCCCGCTATGCTGATCCCGGCGCTCTGGCGCAGCCCAAGCAGGTCCTGTGTGAGATCATCCGGCGGGTTGATCTGGTCGATGAAGGGGGCAGAGGCGACCACGTTGGACACAAGGATCACACCACCGTCGAAATTGGCACTGTCAGCATCGCTCACCGCAACCGCGCCATTGGCGTCGATCAGTTGCGGCACGCCGTTCAACTGATTTTCCGCGTAGGTGACCGTGCTGTTCAGCCCGTCGATCACCGGGGCTGCACTGCCGGGGCCCGCAGCACCGGCAAGGCGCAGGTACACGCCATCGCCGCTCCCGTCGCCCGCCTCCCCGCTGGTCTGCGCGCGATACGCGACCGCATAGGCCCCGGTCCCGAGAGCCGCAATCGCAGGTGCGTCCTGCTCGGCTTGAGTGACATCGTTGATCTGCTGCGCCCCATCGCGGCGCGTCATGTCCGCCCCGATCTCCTGCGCAAAGACACCGGTGCCGGACGCATCCCGCGCCTCATACACGATCGTGAAAGTGCCATCGGCGCGCCCGATCAGATCCGCCGCCTGCTGCCGGTCGAGAACCGCGTCATTGATCAGGATTTGCCCTGCAGGATCGGGGGTGCCATCGGCGGCGAATTTGCGGGCGAAAACCCCCAGATTGCTGCTGGTGCTGGAGCCCGCCTCGTCGATATTGCGCGCGGTGAAACTCACGACGAAGCCGGTGCCGACCGCGGCCACACGCGGCTCGAATTGCAGATCGGACGCGATGTCCGCGACATTGAAGGCCCCTCCGGAAGGCGCGCCGGACGCATCGAACAGTTGCGCATGCACCTCGCCAGCGGCCTCGAACACAACCACACTGGTGCCATCCGCGAGCACGGCCACGTCGGGATTGGCGAAGCTGTCGGTGCTCTGGAGGGACTCCTCGCGCAGAATACCGCCCGTATCCGACACATGCGTGACCGCGATCAGGTCGGCGCCGGACGCCGCATCCACGGCCCGCACGACGGTGAAACTGCCATCGGAATGGGCATCCATCCGCGCCGCGTACTCGGTACGGCCCGGCGTATCGAGATGGATCTCCCCGCCGCGCTTGGCGCCATCCGCATCGAAGATCTGCACAACCGTCTGGTCGTAGCTCGGATCATAGACCCGCGCGCCATCGGTCCACGCCACCGCGAAACCACCCGTGGCGAGCCCGATCACAGCCGGCATCTCCTGATCGTTCCGGACCGTCGTGTTGACCTGAAATTCGCCGCCAACCGGCAGTCCCGCTGCATCATACATCTGACCGAACACGCCAGTCCGGGAATCGCCGGCGCCGTCCTGATTGACGCTCTCCCAGACCAATACGAACCCGGCAGGCTGCCCACCCTCGTAGAGCGTCGCGATGGCTGGCGCAGTCTGATCGCCCTCGGCGAACACATTGACCTGACGTTCCGGGCCGGAGACCTGTGCGGTGTCGACCTGTGGCGCGATGCTCACCTCGCTCACGACCCGTGTCGCCCCGCCCGCCCCGTCATTGAGCGTCAGCGCAAAGGTACGGCTGTCCGAGGGATCGTCCGAAGGGTTGGCATATCCGATCGCCCGGATCAGCGTTTCGACCCGCTCGGGGCTGGCCTCCGGTCCGAAGTTGATGGTGAGGGTGCCTGTGCCGAGCGACAGCGTTCCGATGGCTGTGCCGTCCACGGACACCGTGCCGCCCGACAGCGTGACCGCGCCGCCAGTGATCAGGCTCAACGCGTCCTGCCCGGCCCCGTCCTGCGCCGCAAAGAGCGCCTGCGTGTCGCGGTTGTGCAAGACGCGCAGATCGAGCATCCCACCCGCGAAGCTTGCGCTGTCCAGATCGCCGAGCGCAGCCTGTGCGAAAAGCGGTTGCGGGGCCGCGTTGAGATCGGCCTCCTCAAGGGTCTGCTCCGCAGGCACACCGGCGATAACCGGAGCCTTGGAGAGCGTGATGTCCGCCGCGACCAGTTGCCCGCTGATATCCCAAGGCGTCGTGCTGCTTTGACGATAGGACTCCATCGCCACGAAGTAGTCCTGCCCGGTGAGGGCTGTGACCGCAGGCGAGAACCAGATACGGCCACTGTCGTCCGGTGTGACCAGGCTGTTGCCATCGACCCGCGCGCCTGTGGCGTCAAAGACCTGCGTGAAGATCGCACGGTTGTTGCCATTGAGCGCGTCCGGACCGTCGAAGGCAACGACCCATCCCCCGCTCTCCAGCGCGGTGACATCCGCGCGCGTCTGGGCGCTCTCGCTGACGTCGTTGACGCGCACTTCGTCGCCGATCTGCGTGCCGCTGGCGTCGAAGCGCTTCTGGAACACCCCATCACCAGAGCCGTCCTGATCGTCCGATGTGTAGACAATCACGAAATCGCCGTTCGGCAGGGCAGCGATCTGGGCATCGTCCTGATTGCCCGTCAGTTGGTCGTTGACGCGGAACTCGGGCACAGTCTCGACCCCGTCGAGACCGATCACACGGGCATAGACGCCATTGTCTCCCGAGCCTGTATCCTGCCCCGAGCTTTGCCATACAAAGGCCAGATCGCCTGTGCTCAGTTGCTCCACTTTCGGCAGGCGCTGGTCATTCGAGGTCGTGGCGTTGACCAAAATTTCAGGGCCGCGCGCTGTGTCATCTGCGTTGAACAGCTGCGCTGCGACCGCATAGCCGCTGCCATCGAGGGCCTGTGTCTCGTAGACAACCACGAACCCGCCATCGGTAAGCGTTTCGACATGGGAAAGCCGCTGCACGCCGTTGGTTGTCGTGTTGACCGGTATCTCGTCACCGACCGGGGCACCCGCAGCGTCGAAGCGCTGCGCAAAGATCGTCGCCGCATCGCCATCCGCTCCGGTGCGCAGCGCGCTGCGCGCGCCCTCGCTGGTCCAAGAGACAAGGAACCCCCCGGTGGCAAAAGCATCGACGCTGGGATAGAGTTGGTCTTCTTCAGTGAAGCTGTTGATCCTGAACTCGCCGCCCACGGGTGCGCCCGTCAGATCGAGCATCTGGCCGAAGATGCCATAGCCCGCATCGGCCACGCTGTCCTGCTCGCGCCCCGCCCAGACCACGAGCAGCCCGCTCGGGTTCCCAGCCGCATCGAACAGCGTCACCGTTTGCACGGTGTCCTGCCGGTCCTCGGGACTGCTTTGCAGCACCTGCGGCGTACCAACGGGCGCGGTGGTCAGGTCGGTCTCTGGGGTGACCGTCACATCTATGCGCTGCTGCAGATCGCCGCCATCGCCATCGGAGAGTTGCAGCACGAAGCTGCGCGTGGCTGTCGGGGCATCGCTGGAATTGGCATAGGCAAGCCGCGCGAGTACCGCCTCCAACCGTTCAGGCGTCGCATCTGCGGTCAGTGCGATCTCCAGCGGCGCGCCGTTTGCGCCGTCCTGCGCCGTGATTTGTCCGATCGCCACCGTGCCCACCAGCACCGTGCTGCCCGACAGGCTCACGCCGGAACCGGGCAGGATCCCGAGGATATTCTGGCTGGCATTTTCACCGGCCCCGCGCTGCACGTCGAGCGTCGCTTCGGAGCCGACGAGCCGGTAAAGCAGCAAGGTTCCACCGTCGAAATTGGCGCTGTCCGTATCAGCGAGCGCCAGTTGCGCGTCTCCGTCGAAGAGTTGCAGACCCGCGTTGACATCCGACTCCGCGAACACCACCGCCTTCGGCATGTCGATGAGGACCGGATCGCTGGGACCGAGCGGCACAGGCAGATCGAAGCGCTTCTGGAAGAGACCGCGCCCGTTCCCATCACCGGCCCCGGCGGAGGTCTCGCTGGTCCACGTAGTCACGAACGAGCCATCCGCCAGTCTCGTGATCTGGGCATCGAACTGACTGGAACTTGTCTCGGTATTTATCTGGAACGGCCGCCCGTCCAGCGTGCCATCGGCTGCAACACGCTGCGCGAAGACACCAATCCCGGACCCGTCAACGCCGGACCCGTCCTGCATCACGACCACGAACCCGCCAGCCGCATCAGCGGCGACGTGTGCGGCGGATTGGGAGCCGCTGAACAACTCGGAGACAACGATCGGCGCGCTGGCGGTGCCGTCTGGCTGGTAGATCCGGGCATATACGTCCCGGTCCTCCTGATCCCAGACCGCAACCCAACCGCCCCCGGCCAGCGCCGTGACCACGCCAGTCGTACCGCTATTCAGGCCGGCGGTGCCCTCCACCACGATGACACCGGACACGCCTGAGGGCAGCGCCGTGCCATCCGCGGCAACACGGGTTCCGTCCTCGGTCAGGCGCTGCGCGAGAATCCGGTAATCGTTGCCTCCGGCCGCCTCGTCCCGCCATGAAACGATCACATCGCCCCCATCCAGAACCGTGACCGAGGGCAGGTCCTGCGTGCGCGACGTGTCGGCATTGACGAGAAATTCGTTGCCCATCGTGCCATCGGGCCGGATGATCCGGCCCCAGATATCCTGATCGCCCAAGGAGGGGTTATACCCCGACCACAAGGCCATCACGTTGCCATTGCCAAGCGCGGCGAGGGAGGGGTGCTGCTGGGCGTTGATGGTGGTTTCGTTGAGCAGGATTTCGCCGCCCACCGGAGCACCTGTGGCATCGAAACGTTGCCCGGCGACAGCGTTGCTCGACCCGTCGGCCGCAAAATTGTCGGTCCAGGCAGCAAACCAGCCACCGTCCGAGAGCCCGACGACCGTGGGTTGATATTGCGAGCCCGGCGTGAGCATGTTGACCTGCACCTCTGGCCCCACCCGTGCCCCGCTCGCATCGTAGCGCTGGCTGAACACGCCAGTCGACGACGCGCCGGTGAAGTCCTGATAGGCGCTGGCCCACACCACCACATAGCCGCCATCCGCAAGCGCTGCGACATGGCTCTCAGACTGCGCGCCAAAGGTGAACGTGTTGACCTGTTCCTCGCCGCTTGAATTCGTGCTGTCCAGAAGGTCCAGCCAGTCGCGGTTCTCCGTGCGATAAGACCAGTAGCGGGAGATCTGCTCGGCCGTCCCTGCACCGTTCTCGATCCGGATCTCGACAGGGAAATAGTCGAGGCTATTCACAGCACCGGGCGCGGAGATGGTCAGGTTCTCGATGATGGCTTGCACCGCATCTGCCGATGCCGCGGAGGTCAGGTTGATCGCGAAAGCTTCGTCAATTCCGCCATCGTCACTCGCGCTGAGCGTGCCGACCACCGCGCCACCATAGGTAACTGTGGTGCCGTCGAAGCCGATCTCGCCGAGACCCGTGCCCTCATCACGCAGCGAGAACTCGTAACCCCGGCCGTAGGACAGGCTGTCGAGGCGGACGCGCACCAAACCACCATCGAAGGAGGCCTGCGCGAAATCGTCGAAATCCACATCCGCATCGAGCAGCACCGGCCCGGCGCGCAGGGCCTCCAGTGAGAAGCGGGTGTCATCGGTAAGCCAATCGGAGAGCTGCAGGCCGCTGAAACTCGTGGTTCCGGAAGCGATATCGAGTTCGATATAGGTCGGCGCGGACTGTGCCCCGGTGCTGTCAGCCACGAAAAGGCCAAGATACTTGTCCTCAAAGGCTACATCGGCTGCCGGCAGGCTGGACTGATAGGCCAGCGCTTCGAGCACTTCCTCCACCGCAGCCGCTGTTGCACTGGCATTGAGCGCGATCGACAGATCCTTGCCAGCCGTGCCGTCCAGAGTTGAAGCGAAGGTGCCGATCACCGTACCCTGCACCGAGACGTCGCCGCCGGAGACGGAAACCGCGCCACCGCTTTGCACCGAGAGCGTGTCCGTGGCGAGGCTTTGCGCGGTGTAGTAAAGGCGAATCTCGCCGCCCGCGAGCGCGGCGTCGCTGCCAAGGCTCATTCCGTTGTCGAGCACGAACGGGGCGGCGGTGACGTTGCCCGCGCCGATATTGATATGTGGCGTCACAGCGCCGAGATCGGGTCCCGCGACGTCCGCGGTCGGGCTGACCTCCTGCGTCAGGTAAGCGGCTTCGGCACTGTCGTAGAACACCGCCCGCACCCCGCCGCTGCCGGAGGTCTCCAGCCGCAACTGCGATTTGTTGGTTCCGGCTTCGCCAAGCTCCACTGGCGCGTCCACCGGCACATAGCTGGCATCGTATTCCTGCAAGAAAGCGCGGTTCCCGCTCAGATACGCAACCGCGAAGCCACCGCCGGGCAGCGCGGCGAGCGCTGCGCCTTGCGCCAGCCCGGTGTCGATTGTCTGAAGCGGCAAGAGTTGCGTGCCATCCGGCGCGAAAATCGCAAAATTGGCGCTACTTTGAGCCGCATCGTAGAACGAGACGAGGATGTTGCCATCAGCGAGCAGGGCCGCCGGTGCCGAGATGGTGTTCAGCGCGCCATCGGCAAGCGTGATATTCGCGCCGATCTTGGCCCCCGCTGCATCGAAACGTTGCAGCAGCACGTCGCCGCCTTGCGGCGTCAGCACCGCGAAAGTGCCATCTGCGAGGGCAAGGGCTGAGCTGCCAAGTTGCGTGGCGGTGCCTGCCGTGTCGAGCACCGCCACCGCAGGCGAGACAACGCCTCCCGGGCTGACGGTTTGGAAAACTATGTTGCTGTTGTCGTCATGGGAGGACAGGCCCAGTGTGCCGTCTGGCAGGCTGGTCAGGCTCGCGAAATCCTCATCGAAGGTGCCGCTCCCACTCACGATCGTTTCGCTACCGACCCGCTCACCTGATCCGTCGAATTGCCCGAGCACGAGATCGAAGCGCGACGTATCCGAGCGTTGATCGAAGCTGGAAAAGACCACCGCGAAGCCACCGCCGGGCAAGCCGGTGACATCCGGACGCAACTGTGAGGAAGCCTCCACGAGATTGACCTGAATTTCTTCACCGCGCGGCGCGCCATCGGCGCCGAATATCTGCGCGTGAACCGAATAGCTGTTGGTCTGATCCGCCTCCTGATCATAGGACCGCCAGACCACCACATGCCCGCCCCCCTCAAGAGGTGCGAGGTTGATATCCCCCAGATTGCCGCCCGCGTTGTGGGTATTAACCCGCAGGGTCTCGCCTAGGACCAGCGCGCTGTCAGTTTCCCCAGTCCAGCCAATGTTGATCACATGGCGCGCAGCGGTGATGCCGGAGGCTGCTTGCAGATCGATCTGCAAACCAAAGGGTTGGGGCGCGTTCGAACTCGTCGAGAGACCCAGCGCCGACAGCAGCGCCTCGGCATTTTCCCGCCGCGCCGTGTCGTTGAACAACACCTGAAGCGGCGCGCCGCCGGTCCCGTCGGAGACCAATGTGCCGATCACCCGGCCTTCCACAGTCACATCGGTGCCGACAATTGCGACACTGCCCTGCCCCGTCGGGTCTGGCGCGAACCCGATCGCATAGTCGCCGGGCGCGCTGAGCGTGGAGGCGTCAAGGGTCTGTGTCGCCGTGAACGCGACCGTCAAGGTCGCCCCATCCAGCGGTACGCCATTGCCAAGCGCCACCGCCCCATCGGTATCGAGACGCGCGAAGCCGGCATTGGCCTCGGCCTCCCCGATCAGGGCCGCATCTTCGAGACCAGAGATGTCTGAGCGTGTAAGCGAGGTGCCGATCGTGACCGAATTCACAACCTGAAGCGCCACGTTGCCATCGTCCGTATAGACGATGACAGCCCCGCCATCTCCAAGCGCCGCGACATCACCGGGGGACTCGTTGCCGCTGCGGTCCTGGTTGATCCGGAACGGCGCATCAAGTCGCACGCCCTGCGCATCGAAGCGCTGCGCGATCACATCCTGGCTGCTGCCGCCGGGATAGTTCGAGCCCATCATCACCAGCAGGATCGAGCCATCCGAGAGCGTCGCAATCTGCGGTGTATCCGTGTAGAGTTCCGGGTTGGACGCGACGACATCGGCGGTCAGCGCGGCCCCGCTGAGATCGAAAAAGCGCAGCTCGACCCGGCCCACGCTATCATACCACGCGGCGACCCAGCCCATCGCGGTGGCTGCAACCGTGACGTTGTATTGATCGTTGGGCCCCAATTCATTGATCTGGAATTCCCCGCCCCGGAACGTGCCATCCGCCTCTAGGATACGCCCAAAGACGCCGCGCGAAGCGCCATCAAGGTTGGTGCCATTCGATTGCGAGGTGTAGACCAAAAGGGACGCGCCATCACCAAGACGCACAATGTCCTGCGCGGCCTGCGCGTTGGCAGTAATCTGATTGATCTGACGCTCGGCCCCAAGGCCGCCGGTGCTGTCCACAGTCCGATAGAATACCGCGCCGCCGCTGGTGTCGGCCTGCGTGCCGGACGCGCTGGAGTAGAGCACCGCGAACCCTCCGGCCGCATCTGCAAGGACCACCGGTTCGTCCTGACGGCCAGAAATTGCCTCGTTGATGCGGATCTCATCCCCGACGGAGTGCCCATCCGCGCCGTAGCGCTGCGCATAGACGCCATAGCTCGAGCCGTCTTGTGTGTTCGAGGACCAGACCACCACCCATCCGCCGTTGGAAAGCGCCGCAACGCTGGGCTGGTATTGCGTGCTGGATGTGAAGCTGTTGACCAGTTCCTGCGCGCCGATCGTGGCGCCGGATGCGTCGAAGCGTTGCTGGTAGATGCCAGAGCCGTCGCCTAGGCCTGCCGCGGCCCAGACCACGACCCAGCCGCCGCTGTTCAGCGCGGCGACCTGCGGATCGCTCTGCGTGCCGGGGGTGCCGCCGGTCAGAAGCGCGTCTTTGGCGAGCAGCGTGTCGAAGACGGTTTGCACACCGGTCAGACCTATGTCGATCCGGACCGGTTCGATTTGCCCGCCATCCCCATCAGACAGATCAAGCCTGTAAGCACGATCCGCGTCCGGGTCCGCCGAAGCGTTGGTATAGGTCAGCGCCCGCAGCGCCAGCTCAACCCGCGGCACGGTTGCAGCGGCGTTGAACTCCACGCGAAGATCACTGCCGGCGCTGCCATTCGACGTGACGGCTCCGATCTCCTCCCCGTCCACGCGCAGCGCGTTGCCGACGATCTCTGCGCGCACTCCGTCAAATCCGATCACGTCCTGCCCGTTGCCGTCCGGGCCGGGCCGCGACGCGATATCGCTCTGCGCCTCGATACGTTGCAGGTGCAAAACGCCGCCCGCGTAATCGGGACTGTCAGGATCGATCAGCCGTCCCGCGCCCCCGGCAAACAGATGCAGCCCTGCTTGCGCTTCCGGCTCACTGCCCGCGAGCGTGGTTTTTAGCCCGACGATCTCGGGATCGGCAGAGACCGAGAAATCCGCAGGGTCGCCAAAGACCTGTTGCCGAACAGGTGTGCCGGGGCGCGCGTCGTCGCTGAAGGCGGCCACATAAGCTCCGTTCTGCAGCGCGAGAAGGCTTGCGCCTGTCTGCGTGCCGAGCACCTCTTCGTTGAGGATAAATTCGCCGTCCAGCCGGGTCCCGTCCGCATCGATGTATTGTAGCAGCACATCAAAGCCCGACCCGGGCGAAGCACGGGAGGTGTCGACGAAGGCCACGACAAGGCGGCCATCGCTGAGCTCAATCAGGCTTTGCGCGAACTGATCGCCGTCCTGATCGGAGTTGACGCGGGTTTCCGACCCGGACTTGGTGCCTGTGCTGTCAAAGCGTTGCAGGTAAACGCCGCGCCCGTTTGCGTCCACGCCGGTATAGAGTGCGGCAAAGCCACCATCGGCAGTTGCGATTACGTCGGTCAGGCTTTGATCGCCGAGGCTCTGGGTGTTGATCTGCACCTCGCCCGTGGCGAACGTTCCATCGGTGTCGAGGATGCGAAAGAAGCTGCCGAACCCATCGCCATCTCCGGAATCGGCGCCGTCACTTGACCGGTAGGCAAAGACCACGCGCCCGTCGTTCAGCGTGGCCATATGCACCGAGCGCTGATCGCCATCCTGCCCGACATTGACGACGATCTCGCCGCCAAGCGCGCTTCCGTCCTGCGCGTAGCGCTGCGCGACAACCGCATAGCCACTGTCCGGATCAATCGCCGGATCGCGCGACATCCACGCCACGATCCAGCCATCGCCGAGCGCTGTGATCGACGGCTGCGCCTGTGTGCTGCTCTGCGCGGTGTTGACCCGAATGTCGCCTTGACCTGCAACCCGAACGCCAGTGGCATCGAACACCGCCTGCCGGATGCCATAGCCGCTGCTGTCGCCCTGCGAGCTGTCGAAGACAAAGACCATCCGCCCGTCGCTGAGCCCGAGCATGTCGCCATATCGCTGCGCGCCGGAAGTCAGGTCATTGACCTGAAACGGATCGCCGACGGGCTGCGCGTCGAGATCGAAGCGCTGCGCGAAGATACCGCTGCTGGACCCGTCGCGCCCGTCATCCGTGTAGACCGTCACGTAGCCATTCGGCTGACCTGTGCCCGGATCATAGGTGAGCGCCATGTCCACCTGCGATTTGGCAAAGCGCAGATCGGCATCAGTCACGTCGCTCTCGCTTCGCAGCGGCTGGTCGCTACGGTCTGCCTGCGCGTCGACGTCGATCTTGACCACCACGGGCTGTGAACTCGCGCCATCGCCATCTTCGAGCAAGATCTGGATTTGCACCTGCGGGGCCGGATCGTCGGAGAGGTTCTGGTAGGTGAGATGTTCGATCAGGACCTCGACCGTTTCGGGCGTCGCTCCGGCCAGAAGATCGAGGATCAGCGCATCGCCGCCCGTGCCGGCCTGTGCGATGCTGGCAACCGCGATGCCATCTACGAACAATGTGCTGCCCGATTGGGTCACCGGACCGGAGATCTCGACACCGAATTGATGCTGGCCGGCAGCGTCCTGCGGCGCGAACCCGTCCTGCGCGACCGATTGCGCAAGGCGCGCCACGATCAGCCGCCCACCGTCGAAATCGGCACTGTCGGCGTCGGACACCGCGACCGCGCCCTCCAAGTCGATCCGCTGCGGCGCGGCATTGACCGCTTGCTCCGCGAAGACGCGCGTGTCCGAGACCGCCTCGATTTCTGGCGCGGCGGCGCCGGGCGCGGCCCCCGGATCGCCAAAGATCCGCTGATAGACGTTCCAATCTCCCGTGTGATCGGAACTGAACGCAACAACGAAATCGCCTGTGGAGAGCGCCGCGACACGACTGCTCTGCTGCTGCCCGGCGGTGGTCCCGTTGACCACGAACTCGTCGGTTTGCGGCACCCCATCCGCGTCGAAGCGCCGGGCGAGCACGCCGGAGCCGTTCCCGTCTGGCCGGGCGTTTGCGTCCCCGGTATAGGTGACCACGAAGCCACCATCATCAAGCGCGGCTACATCGTCGATGAGCTGGTTCCACGCACTCTGTTGGTTGACGAGGATCTCGCCGCCCACTGGCGTGCCGTCGCCTTCAAAGACCTGCGCGACAACCGAGGTGTAGCTCGAACTCCACCCGTCCTCGTTGCCCCGGCTTTGCCACGCTACAACGAAGCGTCCGCCCGCGAGCCCCTCGACAACCGGCACTTCCTGATTGTTCCCGGCTGTGGTGTTGACCTGAAACTCGGCTCCGAGCCGTGCGCCGGTCAGATCGAACACCTGCCCGATCAGCTTGCCGCCTGTGTCCGGGAATTCGGCGCGGTTGGAATTGTCGAACCAGACGGCCACAAAACCGCCGGCCGCCAGCCCGCCGGGTTGCGTCGAGGGCGCAATCGCGGCGATCGCGGGCTGGCTTTGTTCGGATGTGCTCTGCGTCGACAGGGCGATATTGCTGCCCACGGCCAGCCCGGACGCATCGAAAATCTGCACCTTGGCGTCATTCGAGAACCGGTCGTCCGCTTCGTCCTCGAAGGCGACCACGAAGCCGCCTCCCGGCAGCCCGGTCAGATCCGTGATGAGTTGCCGGTAGTCGGCGCTGTCGGAGATCTGTATCTCGCCCCCGACGGTCTGCCCGGACGCGTCATATCGCTGAATATAGGTGTTGAGATAGTTGCTCGTCGGACCGATGGGCTCGTCCTGATTGCGCGAGGACCACCCGATGACAAAGCCGCCGTCCTCCAGCGCAGCGATCTTTGGCGAGACCTGATTGTCCTGCTGTTCGGTGTTGACCAGAAAGCTGGTGCCGTCACGTGCCCCCTCGGCGGTGAAGACCTGTGCATAGATGCCGCTCCCGTCACCGTCCTGCCCGCCGCTTTGCCACGTGATGACATAGCGCCCATCCGACAATCGGACGATATCGCCCAGAAGCTGGTTCCCCTCAGGGAACGCGTTGACGATCTCATCCGGCGAAAACGGCTGGTTCATAATGATATCTCTGAAAAAGTTTACCCCACGTCGACTGCAAGGCTTCGCGATCAGCCGACCGCGGTCAAGATTTTTTTCCGGGAGGCGGAGCAAAAAGAATTCGACCTGAGAGCAGCGCCGCGCCCGAAAAACTGGCGACTTCGCGGGACCTTCAGGACGGGAACGATTGAAAAACAGAACGAAATCAGGGAAAATAAACGGCTTGGTATGTCCGCCCCCTGAGGCTTGAAAGACGAGGGCAGCCAGCATGAAGCGCAGCGCACAAATCAACCCTGTGGCGAACTTAGCCTGCGGTTGCAGCCTGAAACACGTCTGTCAGCGGGGCAAAAGGACTCACCCGTTCCAAAAAGGAGGGCTGTCTACCGCCGCTGGTCCGGTCAGGCCAAAGCGATTCCAGCCAGTTGCGAAGGTCCAGGCTGCGGCCTTCGAAACGCTGTTCGTCGTGGCTTGTCCCGCGCCGCGCGGCGACGTGCACCGCGTTGAGATCAGCAGGATTACTGTCGATCACCAGAATTTTCAGCATCCGCGTTGCGCGCCTCCACAGCCCGGAGCCAGCGCCCCACGAGCAGAATGGGGGCGAGCACAACCGTCCAGCCCACCGCATTGAGAATAGTCAACCGGAGCTTTACGGCGGGGTCTATGTCCGACATCCAAAGCGCAATGTGCGCCGCGACGATCACGGCAAGGAGAAAAAGCCAACGCATGCAAGGTATGTGGGGTAGGTACTCTGCCCACCAAGGCGGCGCGACAAGATGAGCAATTGGCCTGACCTACCGGCTGAGCCCGCCATGCAAGGTCGGCACGTCGAGCGCGGAGAAGCCGTAATGGCGCAGCCAGCGCAGGTCGCTGTCGAAGAAGGCGCGCAGGTCGGGGATGCCGTATTTCAGCATCGCGATCCGGTCGATGCCCATGCCGAAGGCAAAGCCCTGCCACTCATTCGGGTCGATGCCACCCGCTTGCAGGACCTTGGGGTGCACCATGCCGGAGCCGAGGATTTCGAGCCAGTCGTCACCCTCGCCAACCTTGAGCGTGCCGCCCTCCCAAGAGCAGCGGATATCGACCTCGGCGGAGGGCTCGGTGAAGGGGAAATGCGAGGCGCGGAAACGCAGCTCGACGCCGCCCTCGACCTCGAAATAGGCCCGGACGAACTCTTCGAGCACCCATTTGAGGTTCGCCATGCTCAGGTCGCGGTCGATGGCAAGGCCCTCGACCTGGTGGAACATCGGCGTGTGGGTCTGGTCATAGTCGGCGCGGTACACGCCGCCGGGGCAGATCACCCGCATCGGGGCGCCCATCTTCTCCATGGAGCGGATTTGCACCGGGGAGGTGTGGGTGCGCAGCACATGGGGCGGGCGCTCGTCGCCCTCGGCGCGGTGCATGTAGAAGGTGTCCATCTCGGCGCGCGCCGGGTGGTGGCCGGGGATGTTGAGCGCGTCGAAATTATACCAGTCGGTGTCGATGCGCGGGCCCTCGGCGACCGAGAAGCCCATCTCGGCGAAGATCGCGGTGACCTCCTCGGAGACCTGAGAGATCGGGTGCAGCGTGCCCGCCGGGCGGCGGCGGCCCGGAAGGGTGACGTCGAGCCATTCGGTGCGCAGGCGCTCATCGAGCGCGGCATCGGCGAGCGCGGCTTTCTTGGCGGCCAGCGCGGAGTTGATCTCGTCCTTCAGGGCGTTGAGCGCCGGGCCCGCCGTCTGGCGCTCCTCGGGCGTCATCTTCCCAAGCTCGCGCATCTTCAGGCTGATCTCGCCTTTCTTGCCAACCGCCTGCACGCGCAACTCTTCCAGACCAGCCTCGTCGTCCGCCTCCGCGATCAGACCCAGATATTTCTCGCGCAGATCGTCCATCGCCGCACCCTCGTGATTGTCGCGCCCCTGCTACCGTGCGCCGGGGCAAGCTTCAAGACGTCAAACCGGGTGACATTCGCCGCGTCGCTGGCTATTCGGTCCGGATGGACGCGCTGTCGCCGATCATGCTGGGATTTCTGGGCAGCCTTGCCGCGGGCCTGATGACCGCGGCCGGGGCCATGCCGGTGCTCTTCGGGCGCACGCCGGGCCCGGCCATGCGCGATCTGTCCCTTGGATTTGCCGCCGGGGTGATGCTCTCGGCGTCGTTCTTCTCGCTGATCATTCCGGCCTTGGACACGGCGACGCTCCGGCATGGGGATGGCGCTCTGCCCGCCGCGATTGTCTGCGTTGCAATCCTGATCGGCATGGGCCTTGTGGCGCTGCTCAACGAAACGCTGCCGCATGAACATTTCACGTCCGGCAGCGAAGGGCCGCAAAGCAGATCACTCAGACGCATCTGGCTCTTCATCATCGCGATCACGATTCACAATTTCCCCGAGGGTCTCGCCGTCGGTGTGGCATTTGGCGCAGAGGGTTTCTCGGGCGGGATGCCGCTGGCCGTTGGTATCGGCCTGCAAAACCTGCCTGAGGGCCTTGCGGTCGCGGTTGCGCTGCTTGGGGAGGGTTATAGCCGCCTGCGGGCCTTTGGCATTGCCGCCCTGACCGGTATCGTCGAGCCGATGGGCGGTCTCCTCGGCGCGGCGGTTATCACAGTCTCCAAACCGCTGCTGCCATGGGGGCTGGCCTTTGCCGCCGGGGCGATGCTCTACGTGATCAGCCATGAGATCATCCCAGAAACCCATCGCAGCGGCCACCAGACCCTCGCCACGCTCGGACTGTCGGTCGGGCTGGTGCTGATGTTGTTTCTCGACGTCTGGCTGGGCTGACGGGAACCCCGAACAGGAGCGTTGAGCTTTCCCGCCGGACCTGTATGGTTTTTTCACAGCAAGGGGGGACGGACATGACCATTTACACAAGCCAATTTCCTGAGGTGGCGCTTACGGAGAAGACGGTTACGCAGCGCGTCTTTGAAGGGATCGACCCCGGCAGCACCATCCTCACCGATGGACCCACGGGCCGCTCCATGACCGGCGCGCAATTCATCGGCGCGGTGAAAGCGCTGGCCGGGGGGCTCACCGCGCGCGGCTGGGGTGCGGGCAAGACCGTGGCGATCATGGCGCCCAACTTGCCGGAATATGGCGTTGTGTTTCACGCGGCGGCCTGGGCGGGCGGAACGATCACCACGATCAACCCGACCTATACCGCCCATGAGGTGACCCACCAGCTAAAGGACTCCGGCGCAGATGTGCTGGTCACCATCGCGATGTTCGCCGAGACCGCCAAGGCCGCCATCGCGGGCACCGGCGTGTCGGAGATCGTGGTGATCGGCGATGCGCCCGAGGGGATGATCCCGCTCTCAGACCTGATGACCAGCCCGCCGCTGGCGGAACAGGTGCCGGTGGATGTGACCGAGCATGTGGTCGTGCTGCCCTATTCGTCCGGCACCACCGGGCTGCCCAAGGGTGTGATGCTGACCCACCGCAACCTCGTGGTTAATATCGATCAGGCGCTGGAGCCGGCAGACATTGCCCCGGGCGAGATCACCGTGGCGTTTCTGCCGTTTTTCCACATCTACGGGATGCAGGTGCTGCAAAATATCTATCTGGCGGGCGGGTGCGGTTTGGTGACCATGCCGCGCTTCGATCTGGAGCAGTACCTGCAACTGGTCACAGAGCACAAGACGCCGCGCCTGTGGATCGTGCCGCCGGTGGCGCTGGCGCTCGCCAAGCACCCGCTTGTCGACCAATACGATCTGTCCTGCGTCGAGCAGGTGTTCTCGGCCGCGGCCCCGCTGGGCGCGGATGTGGCCGAGGCAATGGCGGCGCGGCTCGGATCAACGGCCGCGCAAGGCTATGGAATGACGGAGCTTTCCCCGGTCAGCCATGTCTCGCCGAAAGGCCTCGGAAAGCCGGGTGCGTCAGGGGTTATCGTTGGCAGCACCGAATGCCGCATCGTCGATCCGGACACCGGCGAGGACCTTGCGCCGGGCGAAGATGGCGAGCTTTGGGTGCGCGGCCCACAGGTCATGAAGGGCTATCTGAACAACGAGAAGGCCACCGCCGAAACCATCACCGAGGACGGCTGGCTGCGCACCGGCGACATCGCTCATTTCGATGAAGAGGGCTATCTCTTAATCACGGATCGCTTGAAAGAGCTCATAAAATACAAGGCATTTCAGGTCGCCCCGGCGGAGCTTGAGGCGGAGTTGGTGACTCACCCGGCGGTGGCCGATGCCTGCGTGATCGGCAAGCCGGACGATGAGGCGGGCGAGGTTCCGATGGCCTTCGTCGTCGCCGTCCCGGGCGCCCCGGCCCCGACGCTGGAGGAGATACAAGACTACCTGAGCGATCGCGTGGCGCATTACAAACAGATCCGCGCGCTGCAGGTGATCGACGAGATCCCCAAATCCGCATCGGGCAAAATCCTCCGCCGGTTCCTGCGTGACGGCAGCAAGACCTAACTCGCGTTCCCGCCCTATGCGGCGGGGACAGCCCTAAGACATTCACATCCGAGCGGCAGGCACGCCGGCCCACAGGGTTCCTTGTATCGATCGGCGCAACCAAAATGCGTATCGCGGTGATGATGATCTGGTAGGCCAGTAGCCAAGGCGGACGCCGATGGGCTTTCACGGGTGGAGCGCTATGCTGGAGCTTCAGGGGTGAGATGCGGAATACGTGATCCGGCGCAGGAGCCTTTCAAAAGGTCCCAGCTTGGCATAGCTCTGGTAGCTTAGCAGCGACGCCATCAAACCTGCCGTGACAGCAACTGCGAGGACAACGGCGGTCAAGCCGTCCACTGCGCCCCAAAGGCCCAGTCCGTAGCCCGAGAAGATCTTCGACAGGACAATCGACTGGCTCTGATAGATGCTAAGGCTTGACCCTCCGGCGGCCAGCGCCTTGGACATGATCGACCCGGCGGGCGCGAGACGGCTGCGATCAGGCCGAGATAGCCAAGGGTCGCGACCGGCGCTGCGATTGCGGTCGTTACCACGCTGGGCACCGGTGATCCCCATAGCCAGATCGCGGCCCCCGCGACAGACAGCACGGCGCCCGGCCCGAGACACCAGTGCCGCGCGCGCTGCCGGAGCGGATGCCCGGCATCGTCGATCATGCCGGACTTCACAGCCGCCAGCCCGAGGCAGAACCAGCCAAGCGCGGAGGTGCCTTGGATGACAAGGAAGTCGGCATGATGACCGCGAAGCCGATGCTGCGGAACTCAGCCGCGTCAAGGAACCCGCCGTCCGTGAGGATCGCGCGTTCCGACGCGAAAAGGTCGGGCGGTGTGTCCGGTGTGGCGAGCAGCAGCGGGGGCCCGATGAGGGCCTGCAGAACAAGCAGCTCGGAGCCAACCCGCACGAGGCGCCGCACCGGCCAATCCCGATAGAGATAGAAAATGGCGCCCGTGCCCGCGTAGATGGTCAGGTTATCGCCAGGCAAAAAACAGGCAGCCGTGGGCGATACCGAGGATCAGCAGGCCAATCATCCGGTTATGATAGATGCGCCCGAATGGCAGCCCCCGCCGCGCGGCCGACCGCATAAGAAACCCCAGCCCCGCCCCAAACATGAAGGAAAACAGCCCGTAGGTCTTGAGCAGCGCCAGCCCGTTGACCAACCACAGGGTGATCACATCAAGGGCAGTCTCGCCAGCCGGGTCGGCAAAGCCGGTCAACGCGGAGAAGCGATATACTGAACGTTCACGACAACGTTTCCGAACAGCGCGAAGAACCGCAGGTAGTCGGGCATCAAGGCGCGCTGGTGTGCCGTCGTGGCCACCGTCATCAGCGGGTGAAGACCGACAGCGCCAAGGTCAGCATTTGCCGGATGCGGGCCTTGTCCTCGCCGGAGGCACGCTGGGTAATGGCGAGCGCGAGTTGCTCGCCGAGATACACCGCGCCGGCCTCAATCGAAAGCCCGTCCGGCCACTCCCCGGCGTCGCGGGCCGTTTGCAGGAAATGCGCATAGGCCACCTGCGCCGCCGCGTCGATTTCCTCCACCCGGGCCAGCGTTGCGGGCCCGAGGCGGTGCTTGCCCGCGCGCATTTTGTAGAACAGGCAGCCCGTCTCCATTCGGGGATCGTCGCTGGCAAAGTCGATCAGCGCGTCCAGTGTCGCGTGCAGCCCCGTGCCGGACTGAAGGATCGCGAACATCTCCGATAGCACCTGCTCGGCATACCGGTCCAGCACCGCGCGCGACAGCCCGTCCTCGCTGCCGAACACCCGGTAGAGCGAGGGTTTGGAGATGCCTGCCAGCTTGCACACGGTATTGACCGACACATCGGCGGGATCGTCCTTCCAATAGGCGGCCATCGCGATGTCGAGCACCTTGTCGGAATCCATCGTCCGGGGCCGTCCCCGACCGGGTTTTGCATCTTGATCAGACATTTTTATACCTATTGGTACTTTAATTCTTGACGCGCCATCTTAGATATTTGTACCAATCGGTAACAGAAGGCACAAGCTGGAAAACGACCCAATCTCAACCTCAAAGGATATCTATCATGATCAAGACACTCTTTGCCGCCACCGCAGCCACCGTGATCGCCACCGGTGCGTTTGCCGATGAACACGCATCCCTAAAGCCGCTCGTCGGCCAGTTCTTGGGCGCTGTCCTGCAGGGCGACGTCGACACGATGCGGGAATTGGCCAACCCGGACTACATCCAGCATAACCCCTTCATCCCGACCGGGCTGGAGCCGTTCATCGATATGTTGCCGGTGCTGCAAGAGGCGGGCACGACCGCCGAGAATATCCGCATGTTCGAAGACGGCAACTATGTCTTCATGCACAACATCTGGCGTAATGCCGCCCCGTTCGGCGCTGATGAGATGGTATCGTTCGACATCATCCGCGTGGATGAAAATGGAAAAGTCGCCGAACACTGGGATGCGTTGCAGCCCCTCGTGTCAGAAACCGCCAGCGGCAGAACGCAAACCGACGGTCCGACCGAGGTCACCGATCTGGACAAGACCGAGGAAAACAAGGCCTTGGCCGTTGCGTTGATCGAGGATGTGCTCATGGGCAAGAACCCGGCCAAGATCACAGAGTACATCAGTGCCGAGAGCTACGCGCAGCACAACCCGGCGATCGCGGACGGGCTGGACGGCATCATCTCGGCCGTGGAGACGCTGACAGCGCAGGGCAACATGTTCGTCTACACCGAGATCCACGCGGTGCTGGGTGAGGGCAACTTCGTGCTGACGGTCAGCGAGGGGGAATGGAGCGGCCAGACACACGCCTTCTATGACCTGTTCCGCATGGATGACGGGATGATCGTCGAGCATTGGGACGTGATCCAGCCGGTCCCGACCGAGGGTCTGGCCAATACCAACGGCATGTTCACCGGCTTCGACAACTAAACGCCCAGGCGAGCCGGACCAAGGCAGGCGGGAGAACGCCTCTCGCCTGCGACATGGCAAAGATCAGGACATGGCTCCGCGCAGGCCACACGGCGCACCCTGCAGGATGCAAGACAGGAATACCACATTGCCCGCCTCTGACCTGACCCCCGAGAGATTTCGCGAGCGCCCCGATGTCGTTCGGGCCGTGCAAGCCCCGCGGTCCCTGCGCAGCGTGCTCAACTACCTGTGCGGCTGCGATACCGCCGATCCGGCAACCCGCGACAGCCTGAACCGCGATGAGACCGTGCGACCGCTGATGGCGATCTGGTTTCAGAGCGGCCGGGCCCTCGATGCGTTTTGCCAACCCTTTGCACCGGTTGTGCGTGAATTAAGGGCCGATCCGCCGAGTTTGACCGGCGACGATTGGGACATCCTTGAAGGCAACGTCGCCAAGGTGCTGCTGGCGGACCAATTGTCGCGATCGTGTTTTCGCGGCAGCGCCGAAGCGTTTTCCTATGATCCGATTGCGCGCGACCTGATGCGCGCGTTGATGGCCCCGCAGATGATCAAAGACACGCTCCGCCTTCCGGCGGCCATCCTCTATCTGTTGCCATGGGCTCTGGCACATTCGGAAGATGCGACGGATCTGGACCTGGCTTGCGACTTTATCGATATGGCCATCGGGGCCCATCCGAATTTCAGACTGTTTTCCGAACGCAACAAGCCGGCCATCGATCAGCACCGACAAGTGCTGCAAAAATTCGGCCGGTACCCGCAGCGAAACGCCGAATTTGGTCGCGAAAACACAGTGGCGGAACAGGCATGGCTGGATGACACGGAAAACCTGCCGATCTGGGCGGGCGGCAAAGCGACGTTCAGCCAAAAGGTATCGTAGCGGGCGCACGGCGGACCGTTTGCTGGCCCGCCAGAACCCCGGCTTTCCCGCCGCAGCCCCGCTGCAGCAGACGGGTCCGCCCAGGGGGCGTGCTCGGGATCGGTCCGCAGCTAAAAAGGCGCCTCGGGAGGCGCCTTTTCGGGTTGGTTTGCTAGAGGGCCATCCGGCTTACGCGTTCAGCGCGCCTTGGGCCTGAGCGACGATCGCGCCGAACGCTTCGGGCTCGTTCACCGCCAGATCGGCGAGGACTTTGCGGTCCACCTCGATGCCCGCCAGCGTCAGACCGTTGATGAAGCGGCTGTAGGTCAGAGCCTCGTCATGGGCGCGCACGGCGGCGTTGATGCGCTGGATCCACAGAGCGCGGAAGTTGCGCTTGCGGTTCTTGCGGTCGCGGGTTGCATATTGGTTCGCCTTGTCGACGGCCTGACGCGCCACCTTGAAGGTGTTCTTGCGGCGGCCATAATAGCCCTTCGCGGCCTTGACGACTTTCTTGTGACGGGCGTGGGTGACTGTTCCACCTTTGACTCGGGACATATCTCAGGCTCCTCTTAGCGGTCGTAGGGCATGAAGCCCTTGATGATCTTTGCGTCCGGCTCGGACAGCACCGTGGTGCCGCGCGCGTCGCGAATGAATTTCTTGTGACGCTTGATCATGCCGTGGCGTTTGCCGGCCTGACCGCCGATGACCTTCCCGGTCGCCGACACTTTGAAGCGCTTCTTAGCGCTCGACTTTGTCTTCATCTTAGGCATTTCCGTCTCCTATCTTGGGTCGGTCTTATACGCGACTCGGCATGCCATCTGGCCGGACGCGCGAACGAAGCCGCCGTATAGGAGGCATTGGGCTGCAAGGCAAGGGGGCTTGGGACGACCTCTGATGGAATGTCGACTATGCGGGACAAAGCGGGCTTTCGCTACAGATGCTCCGATGACTGGTTTTCAGGAGCTATCTTCCGCGCTTAAGATGAATGAACAAGCAAGTAATATCCAGCACGATGGGCGATAGAGTCGATGTCCTATTCCGAGCTTTTCGGTAATCCCGAGCACCGAGCGCTTCTTCGTCGCGGCGAAGACCTGTGGCAAGTTGTCAAAGGCAATCCGCGCTTCGCCTACTACGGAACCGTCGTTTCACTCAGCGATCCGCAAGAAGACTGTGCCGATATTTTGGCCAGTCTTGCGCGACTGCAGGGATTGGGCATGAGTTTCTATTTTCCCAAGGACAAAGCGCCTGACCTATTGAGCGATTTGGAAAAGAGAGGGTTCCGTACCGCGCAAAGCCTTTATCATCGCGGGGGTCGGGCTGCATATGAGGCGAGCCAATCTCTTTTGAAAAGGAAGGCGCTCCCCTCTGATTTGGAGGTCGTGCAGTTGGATTTTTCAACTCCAGAAAACATCATCCGGGCAACAGTAGACCTCTGCGAAGCTTGTGGTCTCAGTTCGATGCCAGGTGAGGTTATGCGGGGGGCCATCATTCCGGGTGTTAACTTGGTCGCTTTGGATCGAAGTGGGACTCCGGTTGCAACCGCCGCTTCATATGCGATGCATGCGCAAAACACACCCCGCGAGAACGAGGCATTCTGGGGTGTGCTTGCCACCCGCGAATATCGACGTGGTCAGGGGATCGCCGCATGGCTAGGGGCGTTGGCGATCAAGCATATGTGGGAAGTTGAGGGCATGAGGGCCTTCAACACCGGCATTAAGGCGGAAAACCTGGCATCACAAGCGGCCTGTGCCAAACTCGGAATTTTGAACACCGACTGGGTTACAACGTTCTGTTTTGATGATGAGCGCATGGCTGCAAGCTAGCCGACAACCCAATTGGCTTTTTCCAGATACCATGAGCAAAGCAGTCGTTCGCACAATCCGCAGCATCTGCTGAAATGGACTCACAACAGACCTTGGCAGCAAGGCGCTATCGTAAGGAGGCTGAGCCGCAAACACGCAAAAATCAGCGCCTGCATTTACCCGAAAATAAGCGCCCAGAGCACCGGCAGCAGGAGCGCGGTGGCCAGCGCGTTGAGGCCCATCGCGAGGCCGGAGAACGCGCCTGCCGTTTCGTTGACGGATAGAGCGCGGGCGGTGCCGATGCCGTGGCTGGACGTGCCCATCGCGAGGCCGCGCGCGCGCCAGTCGGTGATCCCGAACAGCGTCATCAGGGGCGGGCCGAACATCGCGCCGAAAATGCCCGAGACGATCACGATCACCGCCGTCAGCGAGGGCAAGCCGCCCAGTTGTTCCGAGATGCCCATCGCCACCGGGGCCGTCACCGATTTCGGCGCGATGCTCGCCATCAACTCCGCCGTGCCCCCGAGGAGCCAGACTGTGCCCACCGCCGACGCGCTGGCCGCCAGCGAGCCCAGCCCCAGCGACACCGCGATCGCCAGCGCCGCGCGGCGCACGAGGTGCCATTGGCGATAGAGCGGGATCGCCAGCGCCACCGTCGCCGGACCCAGCAGGAAATGCACGAACTGCGCGCCGTCGAAATAGGTCGCGTAGTCAGTACCGGTGAGGGTCAGCACGCCAACGATCAGCAGCACCGCGATCAGGACCGGGTTGAGCAAGGCCGTTCGCCCCGCCTTCTCGAAAAGCCATGCCGCCGCCTGATACGCGCAGAGTGTCAGGGTCAAGTGGAAGAGCGGCGAGGTGTTCAGATACACCCATGTCTCGGCGAGGTTATCCATCGCGCAGCAGCCATTTCATCAGAAGCCCCGTGACCACAAAGGCCAGCGAGGACGACACCACCAGCCCCAGCCCCAAGGGCACAAGCGCCTCGCCCAGAACGCCCATATGCATCATCACGCCTGTTCCCGCTGGAACAAAGAGCAGCGACAGGCTGCGCAAGAGGCCATCGCTGACATTTGCCAGCCCGGACGGCACATCGCCCCGGATCATCAACCCGCAAAACAGGATCAGCATCCCAAGCACCGGACCGGGCACCGGCAGACCCAGCACGCCGACCGTGGCCTCGCCGATCAACTGGCACAGCAGAATGAGGGTCAGATATCCAAGCATGGCAGGCCTCCTGTGGGGATTGCCCCAGCACGGTTTCACCCTGCACGGCGCGGGTCAAGGCAGCAGCGCGCAAAGCCGAGCGTCGCTAAGGCACAGGGCCCTGCACGTGTTCGGGTGGCCAGCACCAGGCAGACGGAGCGCGCCCCCGCGCGGCGTATTTCAGGGCAGCCAGCTCGCGACGACGCGCAGGATCACCTCGGGGATGGCCGCTAGCGTATAGCCCGGCTCGGCAGTCTGCACCGCGAAGAGGATAAGGCCAAAGACAAGCAGCAGCGTCAGGGACGAGGCACGAGGCGGGCGGCCATCGCTCCAAGCGGAGATGAGCGCAGGGAAGGACACAAATATCAGGATAAGGCCAAAGACAAGCGCGCTGTCGGGTGTCATGACCACAAGTTCTTCCGCATCGTTCCGCGCGCCTATTCGGGGTCCGCGGCGAAAATCAGCCGTTCGTCACAGGGCGCCACACGCAGGATGTTGGTCGTGCCCGGCACGTTAAAGGGCACCCCTGCGATGACGACGATATGATCTTCCTCTGTCGCGAACCCTTCGGCGCGGGCCGCGCGCACCGCGCTCACCACCGCGCCTTTGAAGCGGTCCACGGTCCCCGTGAGCACGCAATTGGTTCCCCAACTCAGTGCCAGCCGGCGTGCGGTGCTGTGCAGAGGCGTGAGCGCGATGATCGGCACGCGGGGGCGCTCGCGGGCCGTCAGGAGCGCCGTGGTGCCCGATTGGGTGAAGCAGCAGATCGCCTTGACGTTGGTGGTCTCGGCCACCTCGCGCGCCGCCGCCACCATCGCGTCGGCCACGGTGGTGCGGCTGGCATGACGCGAGGCCTCGATGATCTGTGTATAGGTCGGATCCAGCTCCACCTCGGTGGCGACATTGTCCATCGTGTGCACGGCTTCGAGCGGGTATTGCCCCGCCGCGCTCTCGGCGCTGAGCATGACCGCGTCGGCGCCCTCATAGATCGCCGTGGCGACGTCCGAGACCTCGGCCCGGGTCGGCATCGGGCTTTCGATCATCGATTCGAGCATCTGCGTGGCGACAATCACCGGCTTGCCCGCCGCGCGGCATTTGCGCACCAGCCGCTTCTGGATCGGTGGGACGTTCTGCACCGGCAATTCAACCCCGAGATCGCCGCGCGCGACCATGATACCGTCGGAGACCGCGAGGATATCCTCGAAGCGCTCCACCGCGTTGGGCTTCTCGATCTTGCTCAGCACGGCGGCACGTCCGTAGATCAGATCGCGCGCTTCCTCCACATCAGCGGCGCGCTGCACGAAGGACAGCGCGACCCAATCGACGCCGAGCCCGCAGGCAAACTCCAGATCGGAGCGGTCCTTCTCGGACAGCGCCGCGAGCGGGAGTTCGGCATCGGGCACGTTCACGCCCTTGCGGTCGGAGATCGTACCGCCCGTGATCACCGTGCAATCGGCGAAATCGGGGCCGCAGTCCATAACCTTGAGGGCGATCTTGCCGTCATTCACCAGCAGATGCGCGCCAGGCTTGAGCGCGGCGAAAATCTCCGTGTGGGGCAGGTTCACGCGGGTCTGATCGCCGGGCGCGGGATCGAGGTCGAGGCGGAAGGACGCGCCCTCTTCGAGATCGACCGGACCGGCTGCAAAGGTGCCAACGCGCAGTTTCGGCCCCTGCAAATCGGCCAGAATGCCAATGGGCGAGCCCAGATCGGCCTCGACCTTGCGGATGATCGCATGTTTGGCGGCGATCTCGTCCTGTGTGCCGTGCGACATGTTCAGCCGGAACACATCGGCCCCGGCCTCATGCAGGGCGCGGATCATCTCGTAGGTTTCCGAAGACGGGCCGAGGGTGGCGACGATCTTGACGTTGCGCGTGCGTTTCATGGCGGTCTGATCCCTCAAGCTGACATCCGCGCGGCGCTGCACGGAGGCGTTCCGACGATGTTACCGGTACCATTGCTTTCTGTCGCAATTCCCTTCCGGGTTCAACAGCGGTATGTGGCGGTGCGAGGTGACAGATAAATGACATATGAGCCGTTTTACATACATGGCGCGGATCGTCCCGGCACGTGGGTCGTGACCTGCGATCATGCCACCAACACCGTGCCGCCCTTCGTGAATGGCGGCACGCTGGGGCTGCCGCCGGAAGATATGGACCGCCACATCGCCTATGATGTGGGCGCTGAGGGACTGGCGCTCGCACTCGGGGCGGCGCTGAACAGCCCGGTGATCTGCTCGAATTTCTCGCGGCTGGTGATCGACCCCAATCGGGGGCTGGACGATCCCACGTTGCTGATGAAACTCTATGATGGCTCGGTGATCCCCGCGAACCGCAGCGGCGACGATCTTCAGACCCGGCTCGCGCGCTGCTATGAGCCCTATCACGCGGCGCTGGAGACGCTGATGGCGCGCCCCCATGCAGTGCTGCTGTCGATCCACTCCTTCACGCCGCAACTGAGGGGACGCCCGCCGCGCCCGTGGCATGTGGGCATTCTCTCGGCCCATGACCGCCGCCTCGCGGACCCGCTTTTGGCGCGGCTGGCGGGCGAGCCTGACCTCAGTGTGGGCGACAACGAGCCCTATTCGGGCCATTTGCCGGGCGATGCGGTGGACCGCCACGCGCTGGATCATGGCCGCCCGAACGTGCTGGTGGAATTGCGCAACGACCTGATCGCGGATGAAGAGGCGCAGTCCGATTGGGCCGAACGCCTCGCGCCGCTGCTTGACGCCGCGCGCGTGGATGCCAATCTGTAACCACAGGACCCTGTTTTCCTTTTGAGTGAAAGACTTCACGGGCGACCGGGGGTGTGACCCCCCGGCCCGATATCAGCGAAGAGGACCGACCCCATGGACGCACAGACCCAACTCGAGCTTGAAGCCGCCGCCTTCCGCCGCCTGCGCAAGCACCTGATGGAAGACCGCACCGATGTGCAGAATATCGACATGATGAACCTCACCGGGTTCTGCCGGAACTGCCTGTCGCGCTGGTATCAGGAAGCGGCCAATGAGCGTGGGATCAAGATGGGCAAGCAAGAGGCCCGGGAGATCTATTACGGCATGACCATGGATGAGTGGAAAGCCAACTACCAGACCGATGCCAGCCCCGAGAAGCAGGCCGCGTTCGAGAAGGCCTTCGCGGAGAATGTCGGCAAGGAGGGCTGACGGTCTCCGGAGCGGGTTTTCGCCGCGAAAGGTTAACGGTGCGAACGCCCGCACGCCTTGGATTTCGCGAAAAACGTGATTTCAGACGTTAACGCCATAAAAACAAGGTCTGGCAGCCGTATGGCGCGGCGTATGGCTAAGCGTATGGCACCTGTATGGCTCGTTTTTGATTCGTTCGCTGGTTAAGGCAGCGTGCGGTAGGGCGGCGTTAACGTCTGTGGCGAGCCGGGCGGTGGGCAGATTGCCCACCCTACCGGGTCGCCTCGGCAGCGTCCCACACCGATCCTCTGGGCGCCCCGCCCCTGTCCTCCTTTGGCTGAACATATCCCGGAGAGCGCGAGCGCCTGTCGGTCATCGCCCGCCGCCCCCTCTCGCCCATCGGCTATGCCGATAGGCTGCCGGTCTACGCCCGCCGCTGTCGCGGCAGGCTTGCACGCGGCAAGCTTGGGCAGAGCCTTTCGCACGCGCCAAAATCATACCGCCTTTTTGCGGCTTTCATCGAGGTAGATCTCGCGCAGGCGTCCGGCCACGGGGCCGGGTTTGCCCGTACCCACCGCCGCGCCGTCGATCTCGACAACCGGCAGCACGAAGGCCGAGGCCGAGGTGAAAAACGCCTCATCGGCGGCGCGGGCCTCTTCGATGGTGAAATTGCGCTCTTCGACCTCCATCTGCGCCTCTTCGGCAAAGCGCAGCACGGCAGCGCGGGTGATGCCGTGGAGGATGTCGCTCGACAATTTGCGGGTGATGATCTTGCCATCCTTGACGATATAGGCGTTGTTCGACGTGCCTTCAGTCACGAACCCGTCCTGCACCATCCACGCGTCATCGGCCCCGGCCTTCTTGGCCATCATCTTGCCCATCGACGGGTAAAGAAGCTGCACTGTCTTGATATCGCGGCGGCCCCAGCGGATGTCCTCGATGGAGATCACCTTGATGCCGGTCTCAGCCTGCGGGTTGGCGGACAGGTTCGGCTTGTTCTGGGTGAAGAGCACGATGGTCGGCGGCGTGTCCTCGGGCGGGAAGGCGAAATCGCGGTCGCCGGGCGCGCCGCGCGTGATCTGGAGATAGACCAGCCCTTCGGTGATCTCGTTGAGGTGGACCAATTCACGGTGCACCTCAAGCAAGTCCTCCTTGGAGATCGGATGCGTCATCTCCAGCTCGTTCAGCGAGCGTTCGAGCCGGACGGCGTGGCCGTCGAAGTCGATCAGTTTGCCGTCCAGCACCGAGGTCACTTCGTAGACCCCATCGGCCATCAGGAAGCCCCGGTCGAAGATTGAGATCGTGGCTTCGTTTTCCGGCAAATACTCGCCGTTCACATAGACAGTGCGCATGTTGGTCATCCCCATAGGCCGGGCGCGGGCGGATGCACGCCGGCGGTATCGAATTTCAGCGGTTCGGGTCGGTCTTCGGCCAGCAGGAGCGGGCCGTCAAGGTCCACCACCGCCGCACCTTGTGCGACCAGCGTGGCGGGGGCCATCGCGAGCGAGGAGCCGACCATGCAGCCGACCATCACCGTGTAGCCCTCGGCCAGCGCCGCGACGCGCAGGGCCAGTGCCTCGGTCAGGCCGCCGGTCTTGTCGAGCTTGATGTTGACCATGTCATACTTGCCTTTGAGCCCCGGCAGCGAGGCGCGGTCATGGCAACTCTCGTCGGCGCAGACCGGCAGGACGCGTTCGAGGTCGCGCAGCGCGTCATCCGCGCCTGCGGGCAAGGGTTGCTCGACCATTTGCACGCCAAGCCGAACCAGCACCGGGGCGAGGGTTTTGTAGAGATCAGGCGTCCAGCCCTCGTTGGCATCGACGATGATGCGCGCGTCCGGGGCGCCCGCGCGCACCGCCTCGATGCGCGCCACATCCTGCTCGCCGCCGCCCAGCTTGGTCTTGAGCAGCGGGCGGTGGGCGTTCTGGGCAGCCTGCGCCTGCATCTTCTCGGGTGCGTCGAGCGACAGGGTATAGGCGGTGATTTCGGGGCCGGGCTTAGGCAGGCCCGCCAGCTCCCAGACCCGCTTGCCCGCGCGCTTGGCTTCCAAGTCCCAGAGCGCGCAATCGACCGCGTTGCGGGCCGCGCCAGCCGGCAGGAGGTCGTAAAGGGCGTCGCGCGTCACGGTATCGGGCAGGCTTTCGATCTGTGCAGTGACGCTGTCGAGGGTTTCGTCATAGCGGGCATAGGGCACACATTCGCCCCAGCCTTGATGCGCGCCGTCCGACAGACGCACGGTCAGCACCTGCGCTTCGGTGCGCGAGCCCCGCGCGATGGTGAAGACCTGCGCGAGTTGGAAGACGTCTTTGGTGACGGTTATGTCCATGGCCTCGTCCCGGACCTGATCCGGGACCTCCCTGTGGTGTCGAGGCCCCGGCTCAAGCCCGGGGCGTGTTGGTCTCAGCCCGCCAGAAGCGCGTCGACCAGCTTGGCCGCGCCGAAGCGGTAGGGGTCCGTCGCGGGGATGCCCATGCGGGTTTCGATCTCGGCTAGGCAGGCCTTTGCGTCGTCCTCGCCCAGCGCCTTGGTGTTCACCGACACACCCGCGACGAAACAGGCCGGGTTGGCGACTTGGGCCAGCGGCAGCGCGGTGTCGCGAAGCTGCTCCAGCGTCGGCACGCCGTAATGCGGCAGGCCGCGCATATGGGTGCGGGTCGGCTCATGGGCGAGGATCAGCGCGTCGGGCTGGCCGCCATGGATCAGCGCCATGGTCACGCCCGAATAGGACACGTGGAACAGGCTCCCCTGCCCTTCGATATGATCCCAGTGATCGGCGTCATTGGCCGGTGTCAGGTACTCAACCGCCCCGGCCATGAAATCGGCGACCACCGCGTCGAGCGGCACGCCTTTGCCGGTCACGAGAATGCCGGTCTGGCCGGTGGCGCGGAAGTCGGACTTGAGCCCGCGCTGGCGCATCTCGGCGTCCATCGACATGGCGGTATACATCTTGCCGCAGGAGCAATCGGTGCCGATGGCGAGCACGCGCTTGCCGCTGCGCTTCTCGCCATTGGCGATCGGGTAGTTGACCGCCGGCACGCGCACATCGTGCAAGGTGCCGCCGGTGACTTCGGCAGCGGCGACGAGCGCGGGTTCGTGGCGCAGCAGGTTGTGCAGGCCAGCGGCGACGTCATAGCCCTTGTGCAGCGCCTCGACGATGACCTCTTTCCACGCGTCGGAAATGATGCCGCCCCGATTGGCGACACCGATCACCAGCGTCTTGGCGCCGGCGGCGCGGGCTTCGTCAAGGCTCATGTCCGTGAGGCCCATATCCGCACCGCAGCCGGGCAGACGGAACTGGCCAACGGCGTTTTCCGGGCGCCAATCCTTGATACCTTGCGCGACTTTGGCCGCAAGCTGGTCGGGGGCGTCGCCGAGGAACAGAAGATAGGGGGTCTGGATCATGGCAGAGGTCCTCTTGGATTCGCGTTCCGACATAGTGTTCCGTAAACGCACCGCAAAAGCATCGCCGATGCGACGTGGAAACCCGCACTATTGAAGATTTTTTGCGCACGGCCCGAGGTTTGCGCACAATTTTTGCAAAAATTGTGCGGCCCCGCCCGGATGCTGCGGGTGCAAAATCCGGTTGCGCGTCCGTGCGCAATTTCCTACTCGGTGCGCAGCCGTATACGACAGAAAATTACAAAGGTGCCTCATGTCCTTCCGCCTGCAACCCACGCCCGCCGCCCGTCCCAACCGCTGCCAGCTCTTCGGCCCCGGCTCACGCCCGGCGATCTTCGAGAAAATGGCCACAAGCGCCGCAGACGTCATCAATATCGACCTTGAAGACAGCGTCGCGCCCTCGGACAAGGACAGCGCCCGGAAGAACGTCATCGAGGCCATTGGCGATATCGACTGGGGCAACAAGACCCTCTCGGTGCGGATCAACTCGCTCGACACCCCGTTCTGGTATCGCGACGTGGTGGACCTTCTGGAGAACGCCTCCGAACGGCTCGACCAGATCATGATCCCCAAGGTCGGCTGCGCCGAGGACCTCTATGCGGTGGACGCGCTCGTGACCGCCGTGGAAGCGGCCAAGGGGCGCAGCAAGAAGATCGGCTTCGAGGTCATCATCGAAAGCGCCGCCGGGATCGCCCATGTGGAGGCCATCGCCGCCGCCACGCCGCGCCTGCAAGCGATGAGCCTTGGCGCGGCCGATTTCGCCGCCTCCATGGGGATGCAAACCACGGGGATCGGCGGTACGCAGGTCGGCTATTACATGCTGCAAGAGGGTCAGAAATACTGGTCCGACCCGTGGCATTGGGCGCAAGCGGCCATCGTCGCGGCGTGCCGGACCCATGGCGTTCTTCCGGTGGACGGCCCGTTCGGGGATTTCTCCGACGATGAGGGCTTCCGCGCGCAGGCCCGGCGGTCCGCGACGCTTGGCATGGTCGGCAAATGGGCGATCCATCCCAAGCAGGTCGCGCTCGCCAACGAGGTGTTCACCCCGTCCGAGGAGGCCATAACGGAGGCCCGCGAGATCCTCGCGGCGATGGAGGAGGCCAAGGCCAAGGGCGAGGGCGCGACGGTCTACAAGGGCCGTCTGGTGGATATCGCGTCGATCAAGCAGGCCGAGGTGATCGTGCGGCAGGCGGAGATGATCGCGCCCTGAGCCTTGATCGGGGCCTTGATTTGGCGGCCTTGACCAGCCGCGCGCGCCGGGACCCGCCGGGGCGCGCGCATACGCAGACGTGACTGGCCCGTGATGCCGCCGCCATGTCACAAACGGGCATACCCCATTCAGGAGCCCACCATGACCCGCCTCTTCGCCCTCGTGATCGCGACAGCCCTCGCCTTGCCCGCCCTGCCCGCCCGTGCCGAGATCGCCCCGCGCGACGGCTGGGCCGTCTACCCGAGCGACAAATCCTACGCGCAGCTCATCGAGGACGTGACCGCCGCCACGACGGCCAACAAGATGGGCGTCGTAACGCAAGCCGGACCGACCGGCGCGGCCCGGCAGCGCGGCATCACGATCCCCGGCAACCGCGTCATCGGCATCTTCAACAACGTGCTCGCGGTCGAGGTTCTGAGCCTCTCCACCGCCGCGATGATCGAAGCGCCGATCCGGCTCTATGTCACCGAGAACGCTGACGGCACCGCGAGCCTGTCCTACAAGCTGCCCTCGCAGGTCTTCGCGCCCTATATCGGCGAGGCCGGGCCAAGGCTGGCCGAGATCGCCGCCGGGCTCGATGTGACCTTTGCCGATATCGCGCAGGCCGCGACGGAGTGAGCGCGGATCACTCCGGCCAGACCTTGCCCCCGCCAACGCCCGTTTCGTCCAGCAGGCCGAGGCGCTTGGCCTCAAAGTAATAGCCCCGCGCGTACCACATCACCGCCTCCTGCGCGTCGCCGCCCGCAACCAGCCACGCGCCGCGCAGGTAGCGCACCGCGTAGCGGAGGTTGCTTTCGGCATCGAGCAGATCAGACGGCTGGCCCCGGAAGCCCATGGAGCGGGCGGTGGCGGGCAGGATCTGCATCAGCCCGTAGTAAGGGCCGTTGCGCGCCTCGGGGCGGTGCGTGCTCTCGCGGATCACGACACGCTGTACGAGGCTGACGGGCACGTCGTTTTCCTGCGCGGCGGCGACGATCATCTTGCGCAGCTCGGGGGTTTCGTTGGGGTAGAGTGGCGCGGTGAACGCCGCGTCCGGTTGCTCCTGTCGCGAGCAGGCGGCGGTCAGGGTCAGGGCACCGAGGATCAGGGCGAGGAGGCAAAAACGGATCATGTCCAGCGCTTAGCGTGCGTTTTCATGCGCGCCAAGGGGGTTTGAGGCCAATCGGCGTCGCTTTGCCGGCTGCGCGGTTCGGAGTTTGTGGCAGGCCGGCCCTCCGGGGCGAGTTTATCCGGCTAGGTGAAACAGCAAGGGCGGGGCGTGCCGCTCAGCCGCGTTCATCCTTGGGGGAGCCGAGCACCATATATGTGGTGATCGCGGCGACATGGGGCACGGTGCCGAGCGTGTCGGTGTGGAACGCTTTGTAGGCTTTGAGATCGGCGCATTCGACGCGCAGCAGATACTCGATCGCGCCCGTGGTGTTGTGGCATTCCACCACCTCGGGGGCTGCCCGCATCGCCGCTTCAAAGCCCTCCTGCGCGGGTTTGTTGTGCTGGTTGAGACCGACGCCGAGATAGGCGATCACCCCCAGGCCCAGTGCCTCACGGCCCAGCGTGGCGCGGTAGCCGGTGATCACGCCGCGCCGCTCAAGCTCCTGCACCCGGCGCAGGCAGGCTGAGGGCGAGAGGGCAACCCGCTCGGCAAGCTCTATGTTGCTGATCCGCCCGTCGGCTTTCAGGATGCGCAATATTTCGTGGGATTTGGGGTCTAAGTCGTCCATGTGTTGCGCAGTTTGCGCCAAACCGCGCACGGTTTGCAAGCACTCACCGGCGGCAGGGCAGTAATCTGGCCCGCATGGATACCGACCTGCTCACCGCCCTTGCCCTCTTCGCCTTCGTGACCTCGATCACGCCGGGGCCGAACAATCTCATGCTGATGGCCTCGGGGGCCAATTACGGGTTTCGCCGGACGGTGCCGCATATGCTGGGGATCGGGATCGGGTTCACGGTGATGATCCTCGGGGTCGGCGCGGGGCTGGTGCAGATCTTCGATGCCTATCCGGTCAGTCACACGATCCTGAAAGCAGTGAGCGTGGTCTACCTGCTGTGGCTGGCGTGGAAAATCGCGACGGCGGCGGGGGTTGCGGACGGGGGTGCGCAAGGGCGGCCCCTGAGTTTCCTGCAAGCCGCCGCGTTCCAGTGGGTCAATCCCAAGGCATGGGCGATGGCGCTCACGGCGATCACCGCCTATGCGCCCGACCGCACGCTCTGGGCGATCCTCTGGGTGGCGCTGGTCTTCGGGGCGATCAACCTGCCCTCGGTCAGTACATGGACCGTGCTCGGACAGCAAATGGCGCGGCTGCTTCGGGCGCGGCGACAGCGGGTGGCGTTCAATTGGGTGATGGCGGGTTTGCTCATCGCCTCGCTGGTCCCGGTGCTCTGGCCCTGAGGGGCGCACGCCTGCCCGATTGCAATGCCCGCCCGTCCCCGCCATATAGGCGCAAAGCCGATGGGGTGGACATGACGCAATATCTGGATTTCGAGAAACCGCTGGCCGAGATCGAAGGCAAGGCCGAGGAACTGCGGGCCATCGCCGAGAAATCGGAAGAGGACATGGACATCGCGGATCAGGCCGCAGCGCTCGACGCCAAGGCCGCGAAGATGCTCGTGGACCTCTATAAATCCCTGACCCCGTGGCGCAAATGTCAGGTCGCGCGGCACCCGGAGCGGCCCCATTGCGAAGCCTATATCCGCGCGCTCTTCACCGAATACACCCCGCTTGCCGGAGACCGGAACTTCGCCGATGACCATGCGGTGATGGGCGGGCTGGCGCGGTTCGAGGACCGGCCTGTGATGGTGATCGGGCACGAGAAGGGCAACGATACCAAGACCCGGATCGAGCGCAATTTCGGCATGGCGCGGCCCGAGGGCTATCGCAAAGCGATCCGGCTGATGGATATCGCGGCGCGGTTCGGGCTGCCGGTGATCACGCTGGTGGACACGCCCGGCGCCTATCCCGGCAAGGGCGCGGAGGAGCGCGGGCAATCCGAGGCCATCGCGCGCTCGACGGAGAAATGCCTTCAGATCGGAGTGCCGCTGGTGTCGGTGGTGATTGGCGAAGGCGGCTCTGGCGGCGCGGTTGCCTTTGCCACGGCGAACCGCGTGGCGATGCTGGAGCACTCGGTCTATTCGGTGATCTCGCCCGAAGGCTGCGCCTCGATCCTTTGGAAGGACGCCGAGAAGATGCGCGAGGCTGCCGAGGCGCTGCGGCTCACGGCGCAGGACCTGCACGGGTTGGGCGTGATCGACCGGATCATCCCCGAGCCTCTGGGCGGCGCGCATCGCGACGTGGAGGCGACGCTGGAGGCCGTGCGCAAGGCCATCGCCGACATGCTCGGGGAGATGGACGGTATGACCGGGGAGACCCTGATCACCGAGCGGCGCCGGAAGTTCCTGCAAATGGGCGACAAGGGGCTCGCCGCCTGAGCCCAAAGAAAGGACCGCAACGTGGCGGCCCTTCCCAAGCTTCCGTGCGTGAGTGGTGTTATTCGGCAGGCACTTCCGCGCGCCCACCCGATCCGGTGAGGCTGGACGGCAGCACGAAGGCCACCAGCACAAAGACCGCGCCGAGAACGATGCCGAGCACATCGCCGGACATCCCCATCAGCCCCTCGAACTTGGAGCCGGGCACCGCGCCAAGCGTGACCTTGCCGCCCCAGATCGCGTCCAGAAGGCCCGCCGATTTCCAAGCCGGATAGGTCGCCATATAGGCCGCCGCGCCCAAGAGGCCGCCCGCGAGGAAGAACAGCGCGTCGCGGCGCCCAGTGGCCGCTGCGCAGACGCCGGTGCCGGGGCAATAGCCCGAGGCCGCCCAGCCCGCGCCGAGCAGCAAGCCGCCGATGAACACTCCGATATATGCGGATTTCACCGACATATGGCCCACATCGACAAGGCCGAGCATCTGGCCGCCGAACATCAGGATCGAGCCGACACCGATGGCCAGAAGGATGGTTTTCATCAGGTGCAGCCGCCGCAGGGTCAGCATCCCGGTGATCCAGTTGGGGTTCGTGGCCCCGATCCGGTCGAGCACCGCGCCGAAGGCGGCCCCTATGAGAATGGCGAGAACGATTTGCATGGCTCAGCCCTCCTTGTACATGAACATGGCGGTGGGAATGGCGGCGGCGAAGGCCCCGGCGGCGAAGAGATAGCCGGACGCGGCGGTCTGCATCATGCCGGACATCATGTGGCCCGAGGTGCAGCCCCCGGCGAGACGTGCGCCGTAGAGCACGACGAAGCCCCCGGCGAAGGCCAGCGCGTAACGCTTCCACGGGGTGTCGCCGTAGTTCGCGCGCCAGACAGCCGGTGCGCGTTTTTCATCCGCGCCGACACCGCCGCGCAGGTAGGCGGAGAGCGCCGCCCCGGCGGCCATGGCCAGCACGAAGACGAAGCTGTAGTTCAGCGGGTTCGAGGCGTTCTTGGCGTATTTGCCACCCGACTTGGCCATATAGGCGTTGGTCGAGGTGTAGCCCTCATCGGTTTGGGTGATGAAGCCGGGATTGACCGCATCTGCGATGATCCCGTCGAGAATGACGAATTGCGTGGACACGCCAATCGGCTTGACCAGCAGCACCGCCGCGAAGAAGACCGCGCCGAGCAGCAGGCCGCCCAGTTTCCAGTCGAGTGTCATGTGGAGACTCCCTTAAAGTTCATATCTGAATATGATGATATGTTGTGGCGCCTGCCCCCGACATGATCTAGATCAATTTGCGCCTAGCTTCGCCCTTCGCTGGCACCGGCAGTGCGCCGGGCCGCCCAGGCCGTCATCATCGGCCCCACGATCTCGAACACCACCGTTGCACCAATCACCAGCGTCAGGATCGTGTCGCGGTATTGCGGAAAGCTCTGCGCGGCCACGAGCCCCATGCCCACCGCCACCCCGGCTTGCGGCAACAGGGCCAGCCCGATCCAGCGCCGCTCCGGGCCGGGCAAGCCCGACACTGTGCCCCCGATCCAGCCGCCAGCGGAACGGGCCAGCACCCGCAGCGCCAGATAGGCCATCCCGATGCCGCCCAGCGCCCAGAGAGCCGCCGCATCGAGCGACGCGCCCGACAGCAGAAAGAACAGCATCAGGAACGGCCATTCGATATGCTCGATCTCGTGGAAGGCGTAGTCGTGATGCTTCGCGCGGGCGGCAATCACCACGCCGGCTGTCATACCCGCGAGCAGGTAGGACACCTCAAGCATATGCGCCGCGCCCGCCGTCAGGAACACCAGCCCCAGCGCCTCGGTCTGGCTCGGCGCACCGGGGTCGAGCCGTCCGGTGAGCACTGCGCCGGGCAGCCCGATCGCCAGACCCAGCGCAAGCGCACCGCCCACTTCCCAGAGCGCAAGGCCCAGATGGTGAAGCTCCCACGCACCGCTCTCGACCGCCTGCGCGAAGACCACCGCCAGCGCGAACACGATCATCCCCCACGCATCGTCGATCGCGACCACGCCGCGGATCGTGTCCGCGAAACTGTCCCCGGCCTCGGTATGGGCCAGCGTGTCCTGCGTCGCCGCCGGGTCGGTCGCCGTGGCGATGGCCGCGAGCAGGACGGCAAGGGCCGGGGCAACCCCGAGCAGGATCAGCCCGCCGCTCACGATCGCAACGGTCGCCAGCACGACACTCCCGGACACCCACAGGATCGCCCGGCCCCGGCTGCGCAGCGTCCCGCCCGCCAAACTGCCGCCAAGCAGGAACGCCACCATGGTCAGCGCGATCATCGAGAGCGGCTCGTACCAGTCCACCACGTCCGCAGGGATCAAGTCGAAGCCCGGCGCGCCGATCAGCGCACCGAGAAGCAAAAGCAGGCTCACGCGCGGCAAGCGGGTCGCGCGGCCCAAGGCATCGGCGCTCAGGCCGCAGAGAAACAGCACACCGAGGGCAGTGAAGATTGCGCCAGACTCTATCCCCGCGCCCTCCATCGGGTCAGCTCGCCAGCAGCTTGAGGCCTTGCGTGACGTCCGAGCGGACCGCGAGGCGCAAGCTTGGCTCATCACCCGCGCGCAGGGCCGCGATGATGTGGCGGTGGTATTGCGGCGGCTCGGTGCGGCGCAGACGGCCATAGAGCGAGCGCATGGTCGGGCCGAGTTGCAGCCAGACGGTTTCGGCCATCGCCAGCATCGCCGGGGCCTGCGCGCGCAGATAGAGCGTGCGGTGAAATTCGAGATTGGTGCGGATATATTTGACCGCGTCGCGGTGGGCGACCGCTTCGGCCACCGCGCCGTTGATCGTCTGCAGCCGTTCGATCAGGGCGATATGGGCGCGGGGCAAGGCGCGGCTGGCCAGTTCGACCTCGATCAGGGCGCGCAGGGCCGCCAGTTCCTCGATCCGCTCGTTGGACAGTTCCGGCGTCGCGACCCGGCCCGAGGACGAGAGAGACAGGGCGCCTTCGGCCACAAGTCGGCGCACGGCTTCGCGGGCCGGGGTCATCGACACGCCATATTCGGAGCCGATCCCGCGCAGGGTCAGGGCCTGACCCGGCAGGATATCGCCGATCATGATCCGGGTGCGCAGGCGGCGATAGACCAGATCATGCGCGGCGGCGGTGGGTTCGGTGGTGTCGGATCTGCGGGCCATGCCCCTTTGTGATCACAAACCCGCATCCGGTCAATCGGTGAAGCGGTAGCGGTGCAGATCATGCCCGTGGCGGCGCAGCCACGCCTTCGGGCCGCGCGGATCGCCGTAGAGCCGCTCCACCACTGCCCAGAAGCGGGGCGAGTGGTTCATTTCCGCCAGATGCGCGACCTCATGGGCCGCGACGTAGCTCAGCACCTCCGCCGGGGCGAGAATCAGCCGCCATGAATACATCAGCGCGCCTGCCGAAGAGCACGAGCCCCAGCGCGAGCGGGTGTCGCGGAGCGTGATCTTCCGGTAGGGCTGCCCGAGCGCCTCGGCATAGACATCGGACGCGAAGGCAAGCTCCGAGCGCGCCAGTTGCTTCAGGTAGCCCTGCAGTTTCCGCCCCGCCTGCGCAGGGTCTCCGGGCACCGCGAGTTCGGTCTCGGTGAGCCGCACCGAGCGGCCGGTGCCGGGCACGATCCGGCGCGGCGTGCCGAGCACCGGCAGTGCGCCGCCCAAGACCACCGGCTCGGGGGGCACATGCTCCGACAGGTGCTTGCGAATCCACCCGGCGCGCTCCTGCGCAAAGGCCAGCGCCTCGGCCTCGGAGGCCCCGCGCGGCAGGGTCAGGGTCACCCGCCCATCCATGCGGCTGACGCGCAATGTCATGCGCCGCGCGCGCGCTGAGCGCCGCAGCGTGACCGCCACGGGCGGCTCGCCTTGCAAAATGGTCTCGCTCATCCCACCTCCTGCCCCGCGCATCCGCCGATAAGGCTTTGACAGTGTCGCTGTCCTATGGCAGTTGCGCGGAATCGTCGACAGACATGAGCCTAGATGCAAGAGGGATTTTCCATGCCCAAGGAAGAATGGGGCGTAAAGCGCCTGTGCCCGGTGACGGGCAAACGGTTTTACGACATGAACCGGGACCCGATCGTCAGCCCCTATACCGGGGAAGTCGTGGAGTTCGACACCGGCAAGACCCGGATGATCGCCGCCGACAACGAAGATGCCGCCACGGCCAAGGCGAAGACCGCCACCGAGGGCGAGGACGCGGTTCTGGACGAGGACGACACGGTCGATGTGGATCTCGCGGATGATCTGCTCGATGACGATGACGACGATGACAGCGTCTCTCTGGACGACATCACCGATGTTGCCGCGGAAGACGACGACACCTGATCGGCGCTTGTCTGATGGTCGGGCGGAGCGGTCTGTTTTTGACTTGATCCCGCCTGCCCAAGCGCTTAACCACAGCGCACGGATTCGGCAGCGGATCCACCCTTGATGGGGCATTAGCTCAGCTGGGAGAGCGCCTGCATGGCATGCAGGAGGTCAGCGGTTCGATCCCGCTATGCTCCACCAAGCCTTTCCCTTATACCGGTTTGGCGATGTGGACGGACTGCGCGTGGCAACGGGCGCCGGCCCGGCCGGATACATCGGCTCAGATCATCTCTCCGTGGAGACCGGCCCGGCGGTTCCACGTCCGGTAGGGAGCGCCCATGCTGACGCCCAAAGACACTTTGACCGAAATCGGCCCGCGCGATCTGCGCTTGCTTTTGCGCACCGCGGCCAGCCCCGTCGAGCTTGCGGCAGGGGAAACGCTGTTCCGGGAGGGTGAGCAAGGCGACGCGCTGTTTGTCCTGCGCAGCGGAACGGTTGAATTGTCGGTTCTGAGCCCGGATGGCCGGCGGCTCGGCCTCGACATCCTGTCGCGCGGCGCGGTTTTCGGCGAAATCGCCCTGTTCGATCCCGGCCCGCGCACCGCCACGGCGACCGCGCTGGCGCACTGCAGTCTTCTGCGAATGCGCCATAAAGACCTGATGCGCGCCATCGAGGACAACCCAAGGCTCTGTCTTGAGCTTCTCACGGTGATGGGCCAGCGGATGCGCTACATGAACCAGCAATTGCACGATTATGTCTTCATGCCCGTCCCGCAAAGGCTGGCGCGCAAATTGCTGCAAGTCACGCCTGCGGAGGCGGACGGTCCGGCCCTTTTGCGGCTGTCGCAATCGGAGCTTGCCGAAATGGTCGGCGCGTCCCGGGAGGCGGTGTCGAAATTGCTGTCGGGCTGGAAGAAGCTGGGCGTTCTCGACACCGGACGCGGCCACATCACCCTGCGTGACCGGGAGGCGCTCCAAGAGATCGCCGAGCTTTAAGCAAGATCGCGGGCAAGTGTGACGTGGTTCACAGACCGGGCCATGGCGAATCGCTAGGGTTAACGCATCAGCAATGCCAACCGCCGCCGTTTCCTCCCCCACAAATTGGCGGCACCGGCGTCAACACGGGAGAAGACGATGACTATCAGTACCTCTCAGACCCTGCACGGCCTGCTGCACATCTCTGCGTGCTTTGCGGCCGCCGCGATGCGCTTCCTCGTCGAAGGCTCCGCAATCGACGCGCAGATGACCACGTTCAAGGGGCGTGTGTGAGCCTATAGTCGGCTCGGGTCCTTGCGGCCCATGTCTCTTGAATGCCCGGTCTCCCGAATTTCCGGGATCCGGCACTGTTGGACCGGCTTCGGCCGGTCCAACATCCCCCCACCTTGCACGATCAGACCGACCCGCTGTCCCGCCCATGCGGCTCCCAATAGTCCAGCACCGGATTGATCGGAATGATCCGATGCGGATTGATGCTGTCGTGACTGTAGTGATAGTGCCGCACGATATGGTCGAGATTCACCGTCTCCGCCACGCCGGGCCATTGGTACAGCTCGCGGGTATAGGCCCACAGATTCGGGTAATCGACGATCCGCCGGCGATTGCACTTGAAATGCAGGTGATAGACCGGATCGAGGCGGATCAGGGTCGGGAACAGCCGCCAGTCGGCCTCGGTCACCTGCGCGCCCATCAGGTAGCGCCGCGACGCCAGCCGGTCTTCGAGCCAGTCCAGCGTGTCGAAGAGCGGTGTGACAGCGGCGTCATAGGCGTCCTGCGTGCTCGCGAAGCCGGATTTGTAGACCCCGTTGTTGAGCGTGTCGTAGATACGCGCGTTCACCTCTTCGATCTCATCGCGCATCTCTTCGGGCCAGAAATCGAGACTGTTGCCGGTGATCGCGTCGAAGGCCGAATTGAACATGCGGATGATCTCGGAGCTTTCATTGCTCACGATGGTGTCCTGTGCCTTGTCCCACAGGATCGGCACCGTCACCCGGCCTGAATAGTGCGGATCGGCGCGGGTGTAGATGTCGCGCGCAAAGCGGCTGCCAAAGAGACTGTCGCCCGTCGCCCCGTGATCGTCGGTCTCGAAGGTCCAGCCATCGCCGAGCATGTCGGGGTGCACGACGTCGACCGAGATGTGGTCTTGCAGACCTTTCAATGCCCGGAAGATCAGCGTCCGGTGTGCCCATGGACAGGCCATCGAGACAAACAGATGATAGCGACCGCTCTGCGCCGCGAAGCCGGATTTCCCAGACGCCCCCGCATGGCCATCGGGTGTAATCCAGTTTCGGAATTGCGCCGCCGAGCGTTCGAACTTGCCGCCCGTGGACTTGGTGTCATACCATGTATCGTGCCAAACGCCGTCAACAAGCAGGCCCATTGCGAAGATCCTTTCACTATCTGAAATGTTTAAATGGTCTGCCGGGCGCGTCAGTGCCACCGGGAGCATCGCGCAACCTGTCTGCACAAGCGCACAACCGAGGCGGAAAGAACCGCCTGTTTCCAATGTCAAAACACCCTGTCGCAATAATTTAACTTGATTTTCAGGGGTCTCGTGGCAATTCTGCGGGTATCAGAAGGAATCGCGGCATGTCCACCTACGTCCCTCTCGCTGTTCAGGAAGGTCTCGACGCCGCCCGTCTGGCCCGGCTCCGCGCCTCATCCAAGCTGCGCATTCAGACCTCCGACGGGTATTTCCGTGTCCTGCGCCTGTGGGAGGGCGGGTTTTCCGTTGCGAGCGATGACGCGCCGCACCTGCGCGGCTTTGTCGACCTCTATGACGGGCCCACGCAACTCTTCCAGTGCCTGATCGTGGCCAGCAGCGAAGAGGCCGGCGAGATGCGCTACGATTTCAAGCGCATGACCGCCGTTTCCCATACGCCCCCGTCTGATTTCGAGCGCGCGGCAGATCATCCGCTGGCGCTGATCACCGATCAGGCCTGACCGCGCTCCCTCCGGGCTACTGCAAATCCGCGAACGCTTCGGCCATGCGCTCCGTGGCTTCCTGCACCCGCGCGCGCGGCGTCGCGATATTGAACCGCAGGAAGCTCTCGCCACCCGACCCGAAGGTCGGGCCATGGTTCACCGCGATCCGCGCATCCTCCTGCACCCGCCGGGTGAATTCCTCGCGGCTCATGCCCGTGCCATCAAAATCCACCCAGGACAGGTAGGTCGCTTCCAGCGGCATCGAAGACAGCCCCGGAATCGCATTGATCGCCGCGTCGAAAACCTTCCGGTTGCCGTCGAGATAGGCCACCAGATCATCGACCCATGCCGCGCCCTCCGGGCTATACGCGGCCGTTGCCATGAACAGCCCAAACGAATTGGGCGACAGGCCCAGCGCCGCCATGCGCGCGGCGAATTTCGCGCGCAGATCGGGGTTGGCGATGATGACATTGCCCGAATGACTGCCCGCGATGTTGAAGGTTTTCGTCGTCGCGGTCATCATCACCAACCGGTCTTCGATCCCGTCGATCAGCGCCATCGGGATGTGTTTGTGGCCGGGCATGACGAGATCGTGGTGAATCTCGTCAGAGACCAGCACCAGATCGTGCCGGGTGGCGAAGGCCGCGATCTGCTCCAGTTCCGCACGGCTCCAGACCCGCCCGCCGGGGTTGTGCGGCGAGCACAGGATCAGCATACGCTCCCGTCCGGTCATCTGCGCGTCATAGGCGTCGAAATCCAGCGTATAGCGCCCCGCCTCATTGACCATCCGGCATTCCACCACATCGCGGCCCGCCGCTTCGATGATCCGCGCAAAGGCATGATAAACAGGGGTAAAGAGCACGATCCCGTCACCCGGCGCGGTGAAGGCATCGACGCACATGGCGGTGCCGTTGACCAAACCATGCGTGGTGAACACACCGCTGGTGTCCGGCGTCCAGCCGTGGCGGGTCTCCATCCACCACCGTATGGCTGCGAGATATTCGCGATCATCTCCGAAATACCCCATCACCCCGTGATCGACTTGGCGCTGCACCGCGTCCAGAACGCATTTGGGGGGGCGGAAATCCATGTCGGCCACCCACATGGCAAGCCCGTCCTCCGCCGAGACACCATAAACGGTCTCCATCTTGTCCCATTTGGCGCAATGGGTTCCGCGTCGGTCAATGATCTCGTCGAAGGGCGTATCGAGGCTCATGGGGTCTGCTCCTGTAATTTCGTGCCGGATCGTAGCGCGCTGCTTGGGAGGCGCAAGCGGATTGAAGCCCGGACGAAGCTGGCTTAAATGGGCGCTATGAAATTGCCCATCCTGATCCACCCGGACCCTCGCCTCAAGAAGGTCGCAGCCGCGCTGGAAGACAGCTCGGACGAGCTGCGCCAACTCGGCAAGGATATGCTGGAGACCATGTATGCCGCGCCGGGGATCGGGCTCGCGGGGCCGCAAGTGTCGGTTCTGCAACGGATCATCGCGCTGGATTGCAACAAGCCGGACGAGGGCGATGGCCCGCGCCCGTTGGTGATGCTCAACCCCGAAGTGGTGGCCACGTCGGACACGCTGAACACATATGAAGAGGGCTGCCTGTCGATCCCCGAGCAATATGCCGACGTCACGCGTCCCGCCGAGGTCGAGGTGCGCTGGCTCGATCTCGATGGCCATGAGAAGCAGGAAACCTTCGACGGGCTCTGGGCGACCTGCGTGCAGCACGAGATCGACCATCTCGACGGCAAGCTGTTCATTGACTACCTCAAACCGCTCAAACGGCAGATGATCACGCGCAAGATGGTCAAGCTGAAGAAAGAGCGGGCGCGCGGATGAGCGTTCTGCCAATCCTCACATGGCCCGACGCGCGCCTCGCCGAGACCTGCGCGCCCTGCACGCCGGCAGAGGAGACCCGGAGGCTGGCGCAGGCCATGCTCGACACCATGTATGCCGCCCCCGGGCGCGGGCTGGCCGCGCCGCAAATCGGGCGGATGATCCGGCTTTTCGTGATGGATGTGACGTGGAAAGAGGGCACGCCCGCGCCGCAGGTCTTTCTCAACCCGGAAATCACATGGCGCAGCGAGGCCACCGCGACCGGCGAAGAAGGCTGCCTGTCGATCCCGGGCATCACGACGCAAATCACCCGCCCGGCAGAGATCGACCTGCGCTGGCAGGACCTGGACGGTCAGGCGCACTCAGGGCGGTTTGACGGCTTCGCGGCGGCCTGCATCCAGCACGAAACCGACCATCTCGACGGGGTACTCACACTGGACCGCCTCACGCCCGAGGCCCGGGCCGAGGCGGTCGCCGCCTATGAGGCACGTGCATGACGGTGCGCCCCATCCTTCTCTGGCCGGACAAACGTCTCCGTATGGATGCAGCGCCGGTCGAAGAGATCACCGACGAGATAAAGAGTATCTGGCAGGACATGATCGACACGATGGACGCGGTACCGGGCGTCGGTCTCGCGGCGCCCCAGATCGGCGTGGCGCTCCGGCTTGCCGTGGTCGATGTGACCCCGGACCGCACAAGACGTATCCGTATGGCAAACCCGATGGTCATCGACGCCAGCGACGAGCTGCGCAGCCACGAGGAGGCGAGCCCCTGCCTGCCCGGTGTTAGCGCCAAGCTGAAACGCCCGCGCAAAGTCGCCGTGCGGTTTCTCAACGAGAACGGCGTGATCATGCGCCGCGACTTCGAGGATCTCGAAGCGACCTCCGTGCAACACCAGATCGACCATTTGAACGGACGGCTGTTCTTTCACAACCTGAGCAAGGTCAAGCAGGATATGCTGCTGCGTAAAGCAAGAAAATCAAAGGGGTAGCCTGTGAACGTGGTCTTTATGGGAACGCCTGAATTCTCGGTTCCCGCGCTTGAGGCCGTCTATGCCGAACATCGTGTGTTGGCGGCCTACACACAGCCCCCCCGCCCCGCCGGGCGTGGCAAGAAACCCCGCCCCTCGCCCGTGCAAGAGCGCGCCGAAGCATTGGGGATCCCGGTCCGCCACCCGTCCTCGCTGCGCTCTGAAGAGGCGCAGGCGGAGTTCGCGGCGCTCGGCGCAGATGTGGCGGTCGTGGTGGCCTATGGTCTGATCCTGCCGCAAGCGATTCTCAATGCGCCCACGTATGGATGTCTGAACATTCACGCCTCGCTCCTGCCGCGCTGGCGCGGGGCCGCGCCGATCCACCGGGCGGTGATGGCAGGGGATGCGGAAACCGGCGTGTGCATCATGCAGATGGAAGCCGGGCTTGATACCGGCCCGGTCTTGCTGCGCCGCAGCGTGCCCATCGCGCTGGATATGACCACCGGCGTGTTGCATGACAAGCTCAGCGCGCTTGGCGCCATGGCCATCGGCGATGCGCTGGCGCAACTGACCGATCTCACGCCAGAGCCGCAGCCCGAGACCGGCGTGACCTATGCCGAGAAGATCGACAAGGCCGAAGCGCGGATCGACTGGACCTGGCCCGCCATCGAGATCGACCGGCACATCCGTGGTCTGTCCCCCTTCCCCGGCGCATGGTGCGACTGTCAGGGACAGCGCCTGAAACTGCTCGCCAGCACGCTCGCGGAAGGCAGCGGCGCGCCCGGCGAAGTGCTCTCGGACGATCTGACCGTCGCCTGCGGAACCGGAGCGGTCCGGATCACCCGCTTGCAACGGGCGGGCAAAGGCGCGCAAGATGCGGGCGAGTTCCAGCGCGGTGCGCAGATCGCACCGGGCACGCGCCTGACCTGACCTTCGGAGGCCCCCATGCAGATCGTCTGGCTCATCATCGTCGGTGCGGCGGCGGGCTTCATCGCCACCCGCCTGCTGAAAATGGAGACCGATCTGGTCACCACCGTCGCCATCGGCATGGTCGGCGCGCTGCTCGGCGGTTTGCTTCTGCAGGTGGCAGCCGGCGTTCTCGGCCTGCTCGGCGGCTTTGTCGGTGCGGTCCTTGGCGCGATGCTGGTGCTGTGGCTCTGGGAGCAGATCAAGAAGCGGTAAAGCATGTCGCTGAAAAGTGGAGTGCGGTTTTCAGCTTTTCGACATGCGCTCTCAAGCCGCTAACCCTTCTTGAACGGTGCCATCCCGGCGCGCGCCAATTCATCGGCGCGCTCGTTCTCCGGGTGCCCGGCATGGCCCTTGACCCATTCCCATGTCACGTCGTGCCGCGCCTGCGCCGCATCAAGCCGCTGCCACAGATCGACATTCTTCACCGGCTTCTTCGAGGCCGTCTTCCAGCCCTTGCGCTTCCAGCCCTGCATCCACTCGGTCACGCCGTTCTTCACATAGGCGCTGTCGGTCACGATGGTGAGTGCGGAGGGCTTGCTGAGGGTCTCCAGCGCGGTGATCGCGGCCATCAACTCCATGCGGTTGTTGGTGGTTTCAGCCTCGCCGCCACTGAGTTCGCGCTCGCGCAGCACCCTGTCGCCCTCCCGCGCGATCAGCAGCGCCCCCCAGCCGCCCGGCCCCGGATTGCCCGAGCACGCGCCGTCCGTGTAGGCAAAGAGCTCAGCCATGCTTGATCCCGTGCATTACGATCCACGGGTCCGTCGCCCCGCTCAGCCCCGCGCCTTCCCCGAACCAGCGCTCCACAGGCACGAGTCCGACCTCCTCAAACAGCTGTTCCAACTGCGCCTCGGTCACATAGGTGTAGCGGCGGCCCATGCTGTCCCGGTGCATCCCCTCCCCGAGCTTCATGCCCATGTGGAACACGCCCCCCGGCTTCAGCGCGGTCGCAATGGCGGCCAGATGGCGGGAGATATCGGTGATTTCCGCATGCAGAAGACAGAAATTGGCGAAGATCCCGTCGAACAGGGCCGCGCCCGAGATATCGTCGAACACTTCGCGGCGCACCGTCACCCCCGGCCGTGTCTGCGCGATGGCAACCATCTCGGCGCTGGCATCGGTGGCGAGCACCTCATGCCCCTCGGCGGCCATCAGCCCGGCAGACCGCCCCGGCCCGCATCCCAGATCCCACAAGCGCGCACCCGGAGGCACCCGGTCCAGAAACGCGCGCAACTGCGCGTCCGGCCCGCCCTTGCCGCTGAACCGCGAATTATATTCCGCCGCCTTCGCGTCATAGACCTCCAGCGTTTCCTTGTCAGCCATGTCTCGCCCTCCGTTGCCGGGTCTGTTCCGGGGGCTTGTCTCACAGCACGACGCCGACGCCAAGACACAGCACGACAACGGCGGTGAGCAAAAGGCGCAGGGACATCCACCATTTCGGGGTCAGGCCCCATGACGAGAACGCAAAGTCGAGCAGCAGCAGCGCCGCGAAACCGACGATCAGGTTCGTGCCCCCGCCCACCGGCCCGCCGCCGGTCATGAAGAACGCCCAAAGCGCCGGGATCACCGAGAGCGTGTAGCCGGTGGCGGCCTGCGCGCCTTGGGCCTTGGTCGCAAAGCCCCAGAGCACGCCGGACATGAAGCTCAGGATCACCGGGCCATAGAAAAGCTGCACATAAGGCCCGACGAAGCGCGGCCCGAGATTGACGGCACCCCACGCTTGCAGGGCCGGCGAGAGCACCGTGGCGGCCCCCCAGACGAAGGGGATCAAGCCAGCAAGGCCGAGAAGGAGCGGGGCGCGGGGGATCTGAGTCATGCCGGGCATAATGGCGCGCGGCGCGCGGGCTTCAAGCGCCTGTTTTCTGTTTCACTTGGCTCGATAAACTCCGGGGGGTCCCGCAGGGACGGAGGCAGAGCCCCCAAGCCCCCTCAGGCAGGCTCACGCAACACGCGCGGCACCTTGAACTCCACGTTCTCGACGGCGGTCTCCACCATCTCGCGGGTGACGTCGTAGCGCTCCCCGAAGGCCGCGATGACCTCTTCGATCAGCACTTCCGGCGCCGAGGCCCCGGCGGTGATACCGATCGTGCGGATGCCCTCCAGCGCGCGCCAGTCGATATCGGCGGCGCGCTGCACCAATTGCGCATAGGAACAGCCCGCCTTTGCTCCGACCTCCACGAGCCGCTTGGAATTGCTCGAATTGGGCGCGCCCACGACCAGCATCGCGTCGCATTTCGGCGCCATGGCCTTCACCGCTTCCTGCCGGTTGGTGGTGGCATAGCAGATGTCTTCCTTGTGCGGGCCGACGATGGCCGGGAAGCGCGCCTGCAGGGCGGCGACGATATCGGCGGTGTCATCCACCGAGAGCGTGGTTTGCGTGACGAACGCGAGCCGCTCGGGGTCGCGGACCTCCAGATGCGCCACGTCCTCCGCAGTCTCGACCAAAAGCACTTCGCCCTCAGGCAGTTGCCCCATGGTGCCGACGGTCTCGGGGTGGCCCTTGTGGCCGATCATCACCATTTGCAGCCCGTTCTCATGGTGCCGGGCGGCTTCGATATGCACCTTGCTCACCAGCGGGCAGGTGGCGTCCACATAGACCATCTTGCGCGCCTGTGCGGCGGCGGGCACGGATTTCGGCACGCCATGAGCGGAAAAGATCACCGGACGGTCGCCGGGGCACTCGTCGAGGTCCTCGACGAAAACTGCGCCCTTGGCCTTGAGCCCGTCGACGACGAACTTGTTGTGCACGATCTCATGGCGCACATAGACCGGCGCGCCCCATTTCTCCAAGGCCATCTCGACGATCTTGATCGCGCGGTCGACCCCGGCGCAGAACCCGCGCGGGGCGGCAAGGTAGAGGGTCAGCGGTGGTTTGCTCATGATCTGTCACTCCAGCTTGACACATTGGTACGCCGCCATGGCGGGCGCGTCCAGTCCGCAGCTTGCAACATAAGAAAAGGCCCCGCAAAACGCAGGGCCTTGTCCAAGACGTATCGCCGCAGGTCAGCTGTCGGTGGTTTCGCTCACCGTCCGGCGTTCCTGCACGTGCTCGCGGGGTGGACGTCCGATGACGTCGCGCAACTCGTCGAGCTCGATGAAATTGTCGGCCTGACGGCGCAGGTCGTCGGAGATCATCGGCGGCTGGCTGCGGATCGTGGAGACCACGGACACGCGTACGCCCTGACGCTGCAGGCTTTCGACCAGCGGGCGGAAATCGCCATCGCCGGAGAACAGCACGATATGATCCACGCGCGGCGCGAGTTCCATCGCGTCCACCGCAAGCTCTATATCCATGTTCCCCTTCACCTTCCGGCGGCCCATGCTGTCGGTGTATTCCTTGGCGGGCTTTGTCACCATCGAAAAGCCGTTGTAGTTCAGCCAGTCGACCAGCGGGCGGATCGGCGAATACTCGTCATTTTCGAGCAGCGCAGTATAGTAAAACGCCCGCAGCAGCTTCCCGCGCCGCATGAATTCCTGCCTCAGGAGCTTGTAGTCGATGTCAAAGCCAAGCGACTTGGCGGCTGCGTAGAGGTTTGAGCCGTCAATGAACAAAGCCAAGCGGTCATCTTTGTAAAACATCAAATGTCCTTTTCCGTTGGCGTCCGCTGTGTGGAGCCCGTGAGTGAGGTGGGCAACGGATGCGCCTTGTGAAAATAAGCAGAATTTGACATGCCGCAAGTCATGAAAGCGTCAGCGACACGTCAAAACCTGTCACAATTCCGATCAACTGCTTTGGTTGCCGCAGGGGCAAACACTAGCATAGGTGGTAGGTCCTTATCATCAACCATAGACGACGCTTTGCAAGACTTAACTGACACAGCCGGTGCAATTTCGGCAGTCAGCCGCTACTTTTCGACCCCGGCCTTCCCGCCGGGCAGCGGCCCCGACTTCGTGAACGCCGCCTTTGCGTGGCACACGGACCTTGCGCCCGCAGAGATGCTCGCCGCGCTGCACGCGGTCGAGGCCGGGCTTGGGCGGGTGCGCGGCACGCGATGGGGCGCTCGCACGCTCGATCTCGACCTGATCGCCGTGGGGCAGACGGTCGCGCCCGACCGGCAGACCGTGCAGCACTGGATCGACCTGCCGCTCCGCGCGCAGCAAAGCCGCGCCCCTGCAGACCTGATCCTGCCGCACCCCAGAGCGCAGGAACGGGCCTTCGTTCTGGTCCCGCTCTGCGACATCGCGCCGGACTGGCGGCACCCGATCCTGAACCGCAGCGCCGCCGAAATGCGCGATGCGCTGCCGCAGGCCGATCTGGACAGCGTGATTCCACTTGAAAATCGCGACAAACAGCCCTAAGTGACAGGCTCTTGATCCCAGCCCCGATCACCCGGAGAGACCCATGGCCCGCGTTACGGTAGAAGATTGCGTCGATAAAGTCCCCAACCGCTTTGAGCTTGTGATGCTCGCGGCCCATCGCGCACGGGAGATTTCCGCTGGTGCGCCGATCACCGTGGAGCGCGACAACGACAAGAACCCGGTCGTGTCGCTGCGCGAGATCGCCGAGGAGACCCAGAGCGCCGACGAGTTGCGCGAGCGGCTGATCGAATCGAATCAGACCCAGATCGAGGTGGACGAGCCCGAAGACGACGCCATGGCGCTTCTGATGGGCGCCGAGCAGGACAAGCCCGACGAGGACAGCATGTCCGAAGAGATGCTCCTGCGGCAACTGATGGCCGCTCAGGGTCAGGGATAAGCGGAGCGCGCCGACCCGCGCTGCCAAAGGACGGACCATGACAGCAGACGATCTGATTGATCTGGTCCGTGCCTATAACCCGAAATCCGACAGCGATCTGATCCGGCGCGCCTTTGCGTTCGGCCAAGACATGCACGAGGGCCAGTTCCGCCACTCGGGCGAGCCCTATTTCACCCATCCCGTCGCGGTCGCCGCCATCCTTGCCGAGCAGCAGCTTGACGATGCCACCATCGTCACCGCGCTTCTGCACGACACGATCGAGGACACCAAGGCGAGCTACAAGATCGTCGCCACGACCTTCGGCGACGATATCGCGATGCTCGTCGATGGCGTCACCAAGCTGACCAACCTGCAACTGTCCTCAGTCGAGACCAAGCAGGCCGAGAATTTCCGTAAATTGTTCATGGCGATGTCCAAGGACTTGCGGGTGATCCTCGTCAAGCTCGCCGACCGTCTGCACAACATGCGCACGATCAAGGCGATGAAGCCCGAGAAGCAGGTCCAGAAGGCCCGCGAGACCATGGATATCTACGCCCCGTTGGCTGGCCGGATGGGGATGCAATGGATGCGCGACGAGCTTGAGGATCACGCGTTCAAGGTGCTGAACCCCGAGGCGCGCTCGTCGATCATGCGCCGCTTCCTGTCGCTGCAAAAGGAAAGCGGCGATGTGATCGCGCGCATCAAGCGCGACATGATCGGCGAGTTGGAGCGCACCGGCGTTGAGGCGGAGGTGTTCGGGCGCGCCAAGAAACCCTATTCGATCTGGCGCAAGATGCAGGAAAAGGAGATGGGCTTCTCGCGCCTGTCCGACATCTATGGCTTCCGCGTCCTCACCGACAGCGAGGAAGATTGCTACCGCGCGCTCGGCGCGATCCACCAGCGCTGGCGCGCGATCCCGGGCCGCTTCAAGGACTATATCAGCCAGCCCAAATCCAACGGCTACCGCTCGATCCACACAGCCGTACTGGGCCGCGATGGCAAGCGCGTCGAGGTGCAGATCCGCACCCATGAGATGCACGCGGTGGCCGAAACGGGCGTGGCGGCGCATTGGTCCTACCGCGACGGGGTGCGCACGGAAAACCGCTTTGCCGTCGATCCCAGCAAATGGGTCAGCCAATTGTCGGAAACCTTCAACGAGGATGACGATCACGAGGATTTCCTCGAAGCCGTCAAGCTCGAGATGTATTCCGATCAGGTGTTCTGCTTCACCCCCAAGGGCGAGGTGATCAAGCTGCCGCGCGGCGCGACCCCTCTGGACTTTGCCTACGCGATCCACACGCGGATCGGCAATGTCTGCGTCGGCGCCAAGGTGGACCATATGCGCGTGCCGCTCTGGACCCGGCTCAAGAATGGCCAGTCGGTGGAGATCATCACCGCGCAGGGCCAGATGCCGCAGGCGACATGGCTCGATATCGCGGTGACCGGCAAGGCCAAATCGGCGATTCGCCGCGCCCTGCGCCAGCAGGACCGCGAGCGCTTCATCAAGCTGGGCCGCGAATTGGCCCGCTCGGCCTTCGGCCATGTGCGCAAACGGGTGACGGACAAGGTGCTGGACACGGCAGCGCGCGCGCTGCGCCTGCCCTCGGGCAACGAGGTGCTGGCGCGGCTGGGCTCGTCGGAGATCACCGCGCGGCAACTCGTGGAGGCGGTCTATCCCGAACTGACACCCGATGAGGGCGAACAGGTCGATAGCCGCCGCGCGGTGGTCGGCTTGGCGTCGGGGCAGAGTTTCGACCGCGCCATGTGCTGCCAGCCGCTGCCGGGCGAGCGGATCGTCGGCATTACCTTCCGCGGCAAGGGCGTGGTGGTCCATGCCATCGACTGCGTGCGGCTGGCCGAATACGAAGAGCAGCCCGAACGCTGGGTGGATCTGGGCTGGCACGAGGGCAACCACGCCCCCGAGAACACGACCACGCTCGATGTGACGATTGGCAACGATGCCGGGGTGCTGGGGCGAATTTGCACATTGATCGGCGAGACCGGCGCGAATATCTCAGACTTGGTTTTCCTTGACCGGAAACCCGACTTTTACCGGTTGCTGATGTATGTGCAGCTGCGGGACGTGGCGCATCTGCATTCGCTCATGCGCGCGCTGGAGGCCGAAAGCGATGTGGCCGCCATCGAACGGTACCGCGATCAAACCGCGCCCGAGCCGCTCGAAGCTCTGGCGCAAGCGGAGTAGGGAGCGGCAGTTTGGTCTTCAAACGCCGGGACAGACCCCCTCTATGGGAACGCACCGCCCGGCTGCTCTGGCCGCGTGGCGGGTGGGGCCGTGCCTTCCAATATGTCAAACATCGCGTCCGCCGCCTGCCCGACAGCCCCGAGCGCATCGCGCGCGGCATCTGGGCGGGGGTGTTCACAACCTTCACGCCGTTCTACGGGGTGCATTTCTTCATCGCGGCCTTCATCGCCTTCGTGATGCGCGGCAATATCCTCGCAGCCCTGATGGCGACGTTCTTCGGCAACCCGCTGACCTATGTGCCCATCGGCGTGATCTCGCTGCAAACCGGCCATTGGCTGCTGGGCGAGGAGATGAAAGCCGCCGACGAGACCAGTTTCAGCGGCGCCTTCGTCGATGCGTGGCGCGACCTGACCCATAACTTCTTCGCGATGTTCGACGAGGAGACCGCCGATTGGGCCGGGCTGATGAGCTTTTACGACGAGGTGTTCCTGCCCTATCTCGTCGGGGGCATCCTGCCGGGCATCATCGCCGCGACGATCTGCTATGTGCTGAGCGCCCCGGTGATCCGGGCTTATCAGGCGCGGCGCAAAGGCGCGATAAAGGCCAAGTTCGAGGCCTTGAAAGCCAAGGCCGCCGCCACAAAAACAAAGGCAGCGACCTCCAAAACGAAGGCCGCTGAACGTCATCCGGGGGAATGAGACCATGACAGTAGAATCGACGGGGAAACTGCGCCTCGGCGTGAACATCGACCACGTCGCCACCGTGCGCAACGCCCGCGGCGGCGACACGCCCGACCCCTTGCGCGCGGCCAAGATCGCCGAAGAGGCCGGGGCCGATGGCATCACCGCGCATCTGCGCGAAGACCGCCGCCACATCACCGATGGCGATATCGAGGCGCTGATGGACGCGCTCACCGTGCCGCTGAATTTCGAGATGGCCGCCACCGCCGAGATGCAGGCCATCGCGCTCCGCCACAAGCCCCACGCGGTCTGCATCGTGCCCGAAAAGCGCGAGGAACGCACCACCGAGGGCGGCCTTGAGGTCGCGCGCGAGGAGAACCGTCTGGCGCATTTCATCGCGCCGCTGCGCGAGGCGGGCTGCCGCGTGTCGATCTTCATCGCCGCCGACAAACGCCAGATCGAAGCCGCCCACCGCATCGGCGCGGAAGTGATCGAACTGCATTCGGGGGCCTATTGCGACGCCCATCACGAGGGCCGCTTTGACGACCGCGACCGCGAGCTTGAAGCCATGCGCGAGATGAGCAGCTTCGCCCATGGGCTCGGCCTCGAAGTCCATATCGGCCACGGCCTGACCTACGACACCGTCGCCCCCGTCGCCGCCTTCCCCGAAGCGCGTGAGCTGAACATCGGCCATTTCCTCATCGGCGAGGCGATCTTCCGAGGCCTCGCCCCCGCGATCACCGAAATGCGCCGCCTCATGGACGAGGCCCGCCCCTGACCCCGCCCCGGGCCCTTCCCCCCCCCCTCACACCCCACACCCCCTTCCTGTTTTCCTTTTGACAAAAATATTCCGGGGGTGAGGCCGCAGGCCGAGGGGGCAGCGCCCCCGCCTGTCACCACCCCACCCCTCCCAAACGCCGGGCCCCCACCCCCATGACCACCGCCTCCACAGAAAGCCGCCCGACATGATCCTCGGCATAGGCACCGATCTGGCCAATATCGAGCGCATCCAGAACACCCTCGACCGCTTCGGCGACCGCTTCCGCAACCGCGTCTTCACCGACACCGAGCAGCGCAAGGCCGAACGCCGCCGCGATGTGGCCGGAACCTATGCCAAACGCTGGGCCGCCAAGGAGGCGTGCTCCAAGGCGCTCGGCACCGGCCTGCGGATGGGCATCGCGTGGAAGGACATGGCCGTGTCGAACCTCTCCACCGGCCAGCCCGTCATGCATGTGACCGGCTGGGCCCGCGAGCGGCTGGCAGAGATGACCCCGCCCGGCCACGAGGCGATCATCCACGTCACCCTGACCGATGACCACCCGTGGGCGCAGGCCTTCGTCGTGATTGAAGCGCGCCCTCTGGAGGAGGAAGTCCGCTTGACACCCCCTGCCCCGCCTCGCATGTAGCGGGAACACGCGGCAGAGCAGGCAGGCAGATGGCAGAGAAATCCGAATCCGGCGGCGGGATCGTCGAGACGATCAAGACCATTGTCTACGCGCTCCTCATCGCGGGGATATTCCGCACGCTGTTCTTCCAGCCGTTCTGGATCCCCTCGGGCTCGATGAAGGAAACGCTCCTGATCGGCGATTTCCTCTTCGTCAACAAGATGGCCTATGGCTATTCCTACGCCTCCTGCCCCTCGGTCCGCCTGCCCGCGATCGGCATCGACATCGACGCCGCCGACCTGTGCGGCTGGCTCGACGGCGACAACACGCGCCTCCTCGGCGGCGAGCCGGAACGCGGCGATGTGGTGGTGTTCCGCCACCCGGTCTTCGGCAATGACTATATCAAACGGCTGATCGGCCTGCCCGGCGACACGATCCAGATGCGGAACGGTCAGGTGATCCTCAACGGCACCCCGATCCCGCAGCAAAACGATGGCGAGTTCCGCGAGATCATGGCCCGGCAGGGCAGCCAGGGCTTGCCGCCGCGCTGCGAGAATGGCCCGGTGGGCCTTGGCGGTGTCTGCAAGAAGTCGCGCTTCACCGAAACCCTGCCGGACGGGCGCAGCTACAAGGTGCTGAACATCACCACACAGAGTTCGGACAACACGGGCGTGTTCACCGTGCCAGAGGGCCATTACTTCTTCATGGGCGACAACCGCGACAACTCGCTGGACAGCCGCCGCCCGCGCGGCGCGCAGGGCGTGGGCTTCGTGCCCTATGAGAACCTGATCGGCCGCGCGGACCGGATCATGTTCTCCTCGGCAGGGGCCTCCATGCTCTATTTCTGGACATGGCGCAGCGATCGGTATTTCAAGGGGATCGAGTGAAGCTCTCACGGGAATTGATCGCCTTTTCGCGCCGCATCGGCCATGACTTCGCCGCCCCGGCGCTGCTGGTCGAAGCGGTCACCCATGCCTCGATGTCCTCGGTCCACAAGACCGACAACCAACGGCTCGAATTCTTGGGGGACCGGGTTCTGGGCCTCGTGATGGCCGAGGCCCTGCTGGCCGAGGACCCCGAGGCGACCGAAGGCCAACTGGCCCCCCGCTTCAACGCGCTGGTGCGCAAGGAAACCTGCGCCGAGGTGGCCGGCGAGATCGACCTTGGCGCGGTGCTGCGGCTGGGCCGCTCGGAGATGCTGTCGGGCGGACGCCGCAAGGCCGCGCTCTTGGGCGATGCGATGGAGGCGGTGATCGCCGCCGTCTACCTCGACGCGGGCTTCGACGCGGCGCAAGAGATGATCCTGCGCCTTTGGGGCAATCGCATCCGCGCGGTGAAGGCCGATGCGCGCGACGCCAAGACGACGCTTCAGGAATGGGCGCAGGCGCGCGGATTGCCGCCGCCCTCCTACGAAGAAACCGGCCGCTCGGGCCCCGACCACCAGCCGCTCTTTCAGATCACCGCCCGCCTGCAATCGGGCGAGGCGGCCTCGGCGGAGGCGGGCTCGAAACGGCAGGCCGAGCAGGCGGCGGCCAAGTCCCTCCTGCAAGCCCTCACCGCCAAATGACCGACAACCTGCGGGGCAGCCTCTGGATGTGCCTCGCGATGCTGGGCTTCGGTCTGGAGGACGCGTTCTTCAAGGCGGCGACCGGCACCGGAGAGGTGAGCGCCGGAGTGGGTACGGTGCAATTCGGCCTGCTCGCCATGATTCTCTACGCACTCTATGCACGCAATCGCGGCGTGCCGCTCTGGACCCCCGAATATCTCAGGCGCGGGCTGCTGATCCGCACCGGATTCGAAGTGATCGGCCGCGCCTTCTTCGCGCTGTCGCTGGCCTATACGCCGCTTTCGACGACCTCCGCGATCCTGCAGGCGGCGCCGCTGGTGGTGATGCTGGGCGCAGCACTGGTGCTGAAAGAGCAGATCGGACCGCGCCGCTGGGCCGCGATGGCGGTGGGCTTTGTCGGCGTGCTGCTGATCGTGCGCCCCTCGCCCTCGGGGATCGAAGCGAACGCAGTCTTTGCGCTGCTGGGCATGATCGGCTTTGCCGGGCGCGATCTGATGACCCGCATGGCCCCGCCCCATGTGCACGAGGCGCAGCTTGGCGTTCTGGGTTTTGCCGTCGTGACCTGCGCCGGGCTTGGCATCCTCGCCTTCGAGCCCGGCCCGCCTGACCTTCCTGCGGCGTTGCCCGCGCTGCTGGTCTGCGGCACCGCGCTCTGCGGCGTGGTGGGCTACACCGCGATGACCTTCGCCATGCGCACCGGCGAGGTCGGCGTGGTCGCGCCCTTCCGCTACACCCGCCTGATCGTCGCGCTGATCCTTGCTTATCTGATCTTCGGAGAACGCCCCGATGCGCTGACCCTCGCGGGGGCGGCGTTGATCGTCGGGGCGGGGGTGTATTCGCTCTGGCGCGACGCCCGGCGCTGAATTGGTTCCGCTCGCTTTGCGATCGGCCGGGGGGACGCGCCTTCGGCGCGTGCGAGAGGCTCTGCCTCTCGCGCTCTCCGAGGGTATTTTGACCCAAAGAAGACAGGGGTGGGGTGCCCGGCAGATGGGCATGGGACACTGCTGGGGCGGGCCGTGGCAAAGGTTAACGCGGGAGCACCGTACGCATCGTTAAGGGGCGGGTTAACGCACCGTGCGTATGTACAGAGTATGTACAGCGGTATGTACGGGAGTCATACACGCGATGTACCTTGATTTTATGGCGTTAACCCGTGTTTTGGGGACTTTGACACATTTCCGGCAAAACCTCACCGCACGGTGCGTTGACAAAATCCGGGGACTGGCGCGCCTGCGCCTTTCGCGCTATGGCCTTTGCCTCAGCCAGAGGATCACACATGACCACCCGCGCCGGTTTCGCAGCCCTGATCGGAGAGCCCAATGCGGGCAAATCCACCCTCACGAACACCCTCGTCGGGGCCAAAGTCTCTATTGTCACCCACAAGGTCCAGACCACCCGCGCCCGCATCCGCGGCGTGGCGCTGGAGGGAGACAGCCAGATCGTTCTGGTGGACACGCCCGGGCTGTTTCAGCCGCGTCGCAGGCTTGACCGCGCCATGGTCGCCGCCGCGTGGGGCGGGGCCGCCGATGCCGATGTCGTGGTTCTGCTGGTCGAGGCCCATCGCGGGATCACACCGGGGGTGGAGCGAATTATCGAGCGTTTGCAAGAGATTGGCGAGGGGCGCACCGTGGCACTTGCGATCAACAAGATCGACCGGGTGGAAGCGCCTGTGCTGCTCGGGCTCACCAAGGATCTGAACGCGCGCTACCCATTTGCCGAGACCTTCATGATCTCCGCCGAGAAAAGCCACGGCATAGATGCCCTGCGCAAATGGCTCGCGGAGGCCATGCCCGAAGGGCCATGGCTCTACCCCGAAGACCAGATCGCCGACCTGCCGCTGCGCATGATTGCCGCCGAGATGACCCGCGAAAAGCTCACGTTGCGCCTGCATCAGGAACTGCCCTATCAGCTCACCGTCGAGACCGAGAACTGGGAAGAACGCAAGGACGGCTCGGCGCGGATCGATCAGATCGTCTACGTGTCGCGGGCGGGTCACAAGGGGATCGTGCTCGGCAACAAGGGCGAGACGATCAAGGCGGTCAGCAAGGCCGCGCGTGAGGAACTCATTGAATTCCTTGGACGAAATGTGCACCTGTTCTTGCAGGTCAAGGTCCGCGAGAAGTGGCTCGAAGAGGCCGAACGCTACTCCGAGATGGGCCTGAACTTCCGGGACGGCAACGCGTGACACGGCTCACCGCGCGGTTCTGGGTCGATGCCTATATCACCCGGCTGCGCCTTGAAAACATTCCCTGTTTCGTCGTCGCGCATGGCGATGACACCAGCGGCACGGTGATGGTGAAACTCAACACGCTCGACGGTCAGGCCCGGCTCTTTCACCGCAGTTTCGACCTTGCCACAGGCGACCGGCTTTGGGCCGAACTCATCGCGGGTGCAGAGGCAGACATCGATGCCAGCATCACCCGCCAACGCCGCACCGACCCCGATCTGTGGGTGCTGGAGGTCGAGGATCGGGCAGGTCGGCATTGTCTCGACAACGATGGGTTGAGCTAGGCCAGACAGGCGTGGACAGAGCGCGAACGGCGCGGGATAGTGGGGCGCATGGAGTGGAGAGATCAGGGCGTCCTGCTGTCGGTCAGGCGGCATGGCGAATCGAGCGCGATTATCGATGTGTTTACCGAAGAACACGGCCGTCACAGCGGCGTCGTGCGCGGCGGCGCGTCGCGCAAAATGGCGCCGATCCTGCAACCCGGCACGCAGCTCGACGTGGCGTGGCGCGCGCGGCTCGAAGACCATATCGGCAGCTATACCGCCGAGCCGATCCGCTCTCGCTCCGGCCATGTTCTGTCGGATAGACTGGCCCTTGCCGGGCTGAATTCCGTGGTCAGCCTGCTGGGATTTTGCCTGCCGGAACGCGAGCCGCAGACCAGTATCTATCGCCGGACCATCGGCGTTCTGGACCTGCTGTCCGAGCCGGAAATCTGGCCGCTGGCCTATCTGCGCTGGGAGGTCGGACTGCTGGAAGATCTCGGCTTCGGTCTTGACCTGTCGTCCTGCGCGGTGACGGGCGCGCGGGACGGGCTTGTCTATGTCTCGCCCAAAAGCGGGCGCGCGGTATCGGCCGAAGGCGCGGGAGACTGGGCACAGCGTTTGTTGCCGTTGCCTCCGGTCTTGCTCCGGCAAGGCGATGCGCCAGATCAGGAAATCGCACAAGCGCTCGAAACGACAGGGTTTTTCCTGCGCGAGCATCTAGCGCCGATGGTTGGGAACCGGCCTCTGCCAGAGGCCCGGGCCCGCTTCGTGGAGACCTTTATGCGCCGCGTCTGAGGAGCTATTTCAGGACCAGCAGCAAATCCACCAGCGTTTCGGTGTGGCTGCCGCCTTTTGGCGCGCCGATCATAGACGACAAAACCAGCCCGGGAAAATCCGGGTGCGTCGCGTCAAGCGCGCTCAGGCAGGTCTCTATTTCCGCCAATACAGCCTTGTCGAACCGGGACACCGCCTTGCGCGCCGATGCGTTGTACTGCGCCCATGCCCGAACCGCTCGGTCGAGGGCGGACAGTTGAAACCCGGCCAGCGCGCGCAAGCGCTTGCCCGGCATCTCCTCATCCCCCAGCACAGCATGCAGGCGCTTTTCCGTGCCTTCCAGCCACGCGTCCAGCAACGCCGTATGAAACTCCGGCACATCCTTGAAGTGCCAATAAAAGCTGCCCTTTGTCGTCTCAAGCGCCCGCGCAAGCGTTTCGGCCCGGATCCCGTCCGGTCCATGCTTCGGCAGGGCTTTCAAACCAGCCACTATCCACGTCTGCGGTGTTTTTCGTGCGCGTGCCATGCGGCGTAAACTATTGGCGCGCCGGGCCAATTCAACCTTTTCCGACACTGCGAAGCAAGCTGCTGCGATTTGTCACTCACGCATCGGAAAACGCGCCGAATTCAGTGCTGATCTGCTCACGATCAAAGCTGCGAGAGAACCGCAAGCACGACGACCAGCAGCATGGACAGCGCCATGGCGACATTGATCCTGCGCTGTGTACGCTGAGGCAAATCGAGCGATTTCAACGCGCCACCCGCCCAAACCCAGCCCACATGAATGGGAACCCAGACCACATGGAGAATCAGCAGCTTCCAAAGCAGTTCCAGCCAAAACGCCTCCGGGTAGAGCGCAAAGCCACTGAAGAGCGCTGTCGTGACCGCATAGGCTTTTGGATTGATCGGCTGCAGCAAAACGCCCGCCATGACGCCCGGCTCGCTCTGCGCCTCGATAAAGGCGATTTTTGAACCCGCGAAGGCAATGCGCGCTGCGAGATAGAGCAAGTACAGGGTCGACAGGCCAAGAAGACCGGTTCGGATCAATGGTTCAGCAAGGGCAACGGCGGCAAGACCGCTGACCACGAGCGCAATCACAATCGCCTGCCCGATACACAGACCCGTGATGTAACGCAGACCGGCCCTGAGCCCGTACGCCGCGCCCACGCCCGCGGCCGAGAGGACACCGGGCCCGGGCGTGACGATCAGGAAAAAGACGGCGGCCGCGAAGGTAAGCATGTCTTACTCGTCGCGGCCGCTGCCAATGTTCACGTCAGGCTCAGGCGAGCAGGCGACGCGCGATCACCTGTGCCTGAATTTCCGCCGCGCCTTCGAAGATGTTGAGGATGCGGGCATCGCACAGCACACGGCTGATCGCGTATTCCATCGCGAAGCCGTTGCCACCATGGATCTGCAGCCCGTTATCCGCTGCGGCCCAAGCCACACGTGCACCCAGCAGTTTCGCCATCCCGGCTTCGAGATCGCAGCGGCGGCCTGCGTCCTTCTCCACCGCGGAGAAATAGGTGAGCTGGCGCGCGACCATGATCTCCACCGCCATCAACGCCAGTTTGGAGGCCACACGGGGGAAGTGGATGATTGCCTGACCGAAGGCCTTGCGATCCTCGGCATATTGCATCGAGATATCCAGCGCCGACTGCGCCACGCCGATGGCGCGGGCGGCCGTCTGGATGCGGGCCGATTCGAAGGTTTCCATGAGTTGCTTGAACCCTTTGCCCTCTTCACCGCCGAGCAGGTTCTCGCCTTTCACATGGAAATTGTCGAAACCAAGCTCGTATTCCTTCATGCCGCGATAGCCGAGCACCTCGATCTCACCGCCGGTCATGCCCTCGGTCGGAAACGGATGGTCATCCGTGCCGGGGGTCTTTTCGGCGAGGAACATCGACAGGCCCTTGTAATCGGTCGTGCTGGGATCGGTGCGCGCGAGCAGCGTCATCACATGGGTGCGCGAGGCATGGGTGATCCATGTCTTGTTGCCAGTGACCTTGTAATCACCATTGTCGTCCTTGACCGCACGGGTACGCAGCGCACCGAGGTCGGAGCCGGTGTTCGGCTCAGTGAAGACGGCGGTCGGCAGGATTTCGGCGCTCGAAATCTTCGGCAGCCAGTTCTGCTTCTGCTCCTCGGTGCCGCCCGCGATGATCAACTCCGCTGCAATCTCCGAACGCGTGCCGAGCGAGCCGACACCGATATAGCCGCGCGACAACTCCTCGGAGACCACGCACATGGAGGCTTTCGACAGGCCAAACCCGCCATATTCCTCCGGAATGGTCAGGCCGAACACGCCCATTTCCGCAAGCTCTTCGATGATCTCGATCGGGATCAACTCGTCCTTGAGGTGCCACTCATGGGCATGGGGCTCGACCTTGTCGATCGCGTAGCGGCGGAATTGCTCACGGATCATCTCAAGCTCTTCGTCGAGGCCCGAGGCGCCCACGGTGATATTCGCCTTTTGCTCCTGCATCAGTTCAACAAGACGCAGACGCGCAGCTTGGGTGTTGCCCTGCTGGGTCAGGGTCATCACCGCCGGGTCCATCATGGCCCGCTGATCATCCTGGCTCAGACCCATGTCCTGAAGCCGCACGACCTCGGCCTGATTCATCTGGATGCCGCCATAGACCTGCCAGAGGTATTCCCCGAAGGCGATCTGGTGGAGGAGTTGCTCAAGCTCGCCGAACTTGCCCTGCGCGTCGAGCGCTTCGGCCCATTTCTGCATCTGCACGAGGCTTTCGGCATAGGTTGCGAGCCAGGCGAGACCGTGGGCGGCGGTTTGGTGCTGATCCACGAGCTTCGCCGACACGCGCCCATCTTCTGTCACAAGCGCGCGCACCCGATCTTTGGCGGTTTCGGTGATTTCTTGGACGGGTTTCACGGCCGCGCCCGTCGTCTTCAGAAGGTCCGGCAGGATGACCGCCGTGTCCATCATGAGGTCTTGTCCGTCATGCGCCATGTGTCTCTCTCCTGGCTTGGGCCCGTTTTCGTCGGGCCGGCATAGTCATTTTGCAGTTGCAGCGCAACTTAAATGCGTCCGCTCTACATGTTTTGGTTCATTATTACGTCAAGCATTTTTGCGGTGCGGCAATTTCAAAGGCGTGATACTGCGCGCTTCATGGACACGCTATGGGCTTTATTGCCACCGTCATTGTGGCTTGCTGCCTTGGGAATCGCCTTTGTTGCGGGTGTGGTGAAAGGCGTGGTCGGATTCGCCATGCCGCTGGTCATCATATCCGGACTGAGCATCTTCGCGCCCCCCGACCTTGCGCTGGCGGGACTGATTCTGTCCACAGTGGTGACGAACACGATGCAGGCCATCCGGTCGGGGACCGGGGCTGCTAGGCAGTCTCTTTGGCAGATCAGGCGCTTTCTGGTCGCCGGTAGCGCGATGCTGTTCGTCGGCGCGCTGGCCGTGCCGTATATCGCACCGCAGGTGTATTTCCTGATGCTCGGCATCCCGATTATCCTGTTCGTGATCAGCCAATTGCTTGGCTGGCACGCTGGCTTCAAACAATCTCCCCGTGTCGACATCGTGATCGGTGTCATCGCCGGTTTTTTCGGGGGTGTCGCGGGCATATGGGGCCCACCGACGGTCGCCTACCTGACGGCGCTCAACACGCCCAAGCGCATGCAGATGCAGCTTCAGGGAATCATTTACGGATCGGGCGCTGTTTTCTTGCTCGGAGCGCATCTGGTGTCGGGCATTCTGCGCAGCGACACCTTGCTGTTTTCGGCTGTGCTGGTCGCCCCAGCCGTTCTCGGCATGTGGGTTGGCACGTCTATTCAGGACCGGATCGACCAGAGGGCCTTCAAGACCGTAACACTCGTCGTGTTGCTTGTCGCAGGGCTCAATCTTGTGCGCCGCGGCCTTGTGGGCTGATCTTAGCCGGCCCGGCGTTGCACGGACAGGCCCGCAACGTCTTCGATGAAGGTTGCAATGCGCGTTTTCACGGCGTCATCCTCGATCGAGGTGACGGCGTCGAGGATCTGCGCATCGAGAGACTGGTTGTCATTGGCCGACTCATCCTCGGGCAGTCCTTCGAAGAAGTAGGACGTGGGAACGCCAAAAATTTTAGACAACTCGTAGAGCCGGCTGGCCGCAACGCGGTTGGAGCCGATCTCGTATTTCTGGATTTGCTGGAAAGACAGGTTCAGCTTCTGCGCGACATCGGTTTGCGACAGACGGCGCAAAGCCCTCATTTCCTTGATCTTTTTTCCGACGTGAACATCAACGGGATGTGACATATCTGGTACCTCAGGTTGAACTGGGCCCAATTTCAGAAAATTTGACGTGTCGCGCAATTGCGTAACTTTCACCATTTTTCAACCACAAATAGTCCATACAAGGTTGACGAGAGTAACATGCATGGATGATAAATATACCACTAATGGGTGATGAACTTACCATTGGACAAGACGAAGGATCGCACGTGGACGGTGGAGCGGGACATATCGAGGACAAGTCGCGGTTCTATCCGCTTCTTTTTGAAATGCTGCGCTCTTTTGCCATGCTGGCCTCCACGCTCAACCTGTCCCATGCGGTCAAGCAGCTCGGCAGCACCCGGCAAACCGTGCGGCGCCACATCGCCCAGCTCGAAGAGATCAAAGGCGGAACCCTGTTTGAAGTTCGGGACCGCCAATACGAACTGACACCGCTCGGCCATGCGATCCTGCCAGAGGCACAAGACCTGCTCGCTCGCGCCAACACGTGGGTGAACGGCGATTTCAATCTGATCAATGGCCTGCAATACCTGCGCAACGCCTCCGATGGGTGGAGCCTGTTCCAGCAGCAGCATCCGATCGGGCGGGTCTTTTCATCAAGCGGGTCGCTTTTGAAAGACACCGTGGCGGCCTGGGCCAGCAGTGGCGGCGCACTTGAACATCCAGCCATGCAAGCCGTGCGCCCCCATTTGATGGTTTTTCGGCGGATGAACGATCAGTGGCTTTGCGTCGAGTTGGGTGACGAGTGTTCCTATGTGTCTTGGTTCGGGTGGGCGTCCGCGCGCAGCAGCATCGGACGGGACCTCGGGCAGATGCCCGGCGGGTCGGATTTCGGACGGCTTGTAAATCTCGCTTATACCGAGGTTGAAACGAATCAGTCGATGCGGCTTGATCATACGTTCACGCAGATGCCACGCGAGAAGGGCGGTCCTCCGGTGCCTATTTGCTACGAGAGATTGCTTCTTGCATCGCGGTTTCCGGACAACAGTTTCGCCATGATTTCCGCAGTCCGGCGGACATATGATGTGTCTATCAAAGGTGTGACAAACGAAATGCTGCGTAAAATGCCAGAGGACCTCATCATGTAGGGGAACAAAATGGCCGAATTGTGCAATAATTGAGGCACAGCCCAAATTATCCGCTACACTAGCCTTGAATGCAGCAGCAGGAGGGGCCGATGACGATTCAAGGGCTTAATGCCGAAGACCGCTTTATTGCCACAAGCCAGGATATTCTGGATAAGTTCGACATAAAGTTGACGTTAGGTCATGACTTCGAGGAATACCGTGCATTGATGCAGGAAGGCCGGGATGGACACATTCTTGGCGCGCCCTTCGATCCGTCACTGCACAGGCTCGACGACCAGACAGGTATTTGGGTTATCGGTCGTGATTCGAACGGCGTGATCATGCACACGCAAGCCCTCAGACTACTCGATCTCGAAGGCCGGTCGCTCGGGTCATATCTGCTGCGACGCTTCCGCGATTTCCCGCCATCGGGTCTCGATATCGACATGGCGCGCTCGCGCTACAAGGCCGGGCCCGGCGCGAAACGCATGATGGGACAGGTTGTCTATCACGGCGAGGTCTGGATGGGCGGCACGCCCGGGCAGTTCCGGGGCACTGGAATCTCAAGCATTCTGGGGCGTTTCGCCTTTCTGACCGCGCTACGGAAATGGTCGCCCGATTACGTGTTCGGATTCATGCCGAAGACGGTTGCACATAAGGGCTTCATTACACGGCAAGGCTATATGCACGCCGAACCGTTTGCCTTGCGGTGGTATATCAAGGGAAAACCGGATGCACTTGAAGGTTATCTGGCGTACATGAGCCGCGAGGATATGCAATTCGTGCTCGACATGCCGGAACATGATCTGGCGGCCTTGGCTGCATAAAGTGATGTCCCACGCCATGTAGCGTGGGGCAATCATGTCATCAGTGATCCGCGTAATGCGCAACCATGGCGGCGAGGTCCTCGGGCGGCGTGGCACGCTGCACGAAAGCACGGGCGTTGGCGGCATGAGAGAAGATCGACCCGTCCGAGAAGAAATTCGTGTTGGTCACGAAGATGACTTGCGCGCCGGGACAGCGGTAATTGGCATAATCCGCGACCGCGAGCGCACTGCCCTCGGCCAGAATCAGGTCGAGAATCAGGATGTCCGGGGCCATCGTGCCGATGCTCTCGATGGCTTGTTCCTGACTGTTGGCCGTAGTGACCTCCATGCCGCAACGCTCCAGATGACGTTGCCACAGGTTGCATAGCGCCGGAGCGCTTTGAACTATCAATACTCGCATGTAACCTCCGTGCCATGTTGTGTTTCGGACGGCACATTTCCGACCCCAGTGCCGCAGGATATCGCCCCAATAAGTTAACAAGCTATTAACGTGACCAAGAGGTTAAGAAATTCCCTTGGAAACCGGCCAAATTTCGCTCAATCGTAACACGTCGTGTCACACTGGCATGGCACATATGGTGTAACAAGAAATTGCAATCCTCAATGTCCCAAGACGCGCCATGCTGAACACCCCCGCAGACCATGGCGGAAATCTCGATGCCGCCTGTGCGCTCCATGGCGGGCCGCGGAGCGCGTGGGCCGATCTGTCGACCGGCATCAACCCCGTGCCCTACCCCGTCGGCGATCTGTCCCCCGCAAGCTGGACCGAACTTCCGGACGCGCGCGCGGAAGCAGGGCTTATCACTGCCGCGCGCGCCTTCTGGGAGGTGCCGGACGCGTTCGATCTGCTGCCCACCCATGGCGCCTCCGCCAGCATCGCCGCTCTACCGGGTCTGTTCGCCGGGCAAAACGTACATATTCCGGGCCCGACCTATAATGAACACGCCCGCGCCTTTGCAGCGGCGGGTTGGACCGTCACGGAGGACGCGTCCTCTGCTCAGGTCCGCATTCTGGTGCATCCCAACAATCCCAATGGCCAACGATGGTCCGCCAACAATCTCGATGACCGGCCAACGATCATTGACGAGAGTTTCGCCGATTGCCACCCGGGCAGCAGCCTGCTGCCCTGCATCGACCCGGGAAATCATCTCGTTCTCAAGAGCTTCGGGAAATTTTGGGGGCTCGCTGGCCTACGGCTTGGCTTCGTGATCGGAGCACCCGACCTGATCGCCCGGCTGCGCGCACGGCTTGGCCCGTGGTCGGTCTCCGGCCCCGCGCTGGAGATCGGACAACGGGCTCTGTGCGATATCGACTGGGCGCGCAACACGCGCACCCGGCTGGCCGAAGACGCCCAAAGGCTGGATGCGTTGGCGTCGCGCCACGGGCTGGGCGTGGTCGGTGGCACATCCTTGTTTCGCCTCTATAACTGCCGGGACGCGGGCGAGGTGCAGACGCATCTCGCGAATCACCGGATCTGGAGCCGCACATTCCCCTATTCCGACCACTGGCTGCGCCTTGGCCTGCCTGCACCGGACCACTGGCGCCGGCTTGAGGCTGCCCTCGCCGGATGAGCGCCCTGTTCATTCTCGTCCTCGCCGCCTGTCTGGATGCATTGGTCGGAGAGCCGCGCTGGATCTGGACGCGCGTGCCACATCCTGCCGTGCTGATGGGGCGCCTGTTGTCGGCACTGGAACGCCGCTTCCATGCGGATAGCCGCTTGGCCGGCCTGTGGGCTCTGGGCACCGCCCTCGCGGTTGCCGTTGGACTGGGTTGGGCCCTGTCCCTGTTGGGCCCGGTCGCCGAACTGATCTGTGCCGCAATCCTGCTCGCGCATCGCTCGCTGATCGATCACGTCCAACGGGTGGCGGATGCCTTGCGAATGTCGCTTGTCGAGGGGCGCGAGGCCGTCGCGATGATCGTCAGCCGCGATACCGCCGAGATGTCACCGCCGCAGGTCGCCCGTGCGGCTATAGAAAGCGCGGCCGAAAACATGTCCGACGGGGTGATTGCCCCGGCCTTCTGGTTCGCCCTCGCCGGGCTGCCGGGCCTGCTGCTCTACAAGATGGTGAACACCGCGGACAGCATGATCGGCTACCGCACGCCGCGTTACGCGCGGTTCGGTTGGGCGGCGGCCCGGCTGGACGATGTGCTGAATTGGGTGCCCGCGCGCCTCACCGGTGCCGCGTTCTGGCTCGTCGGCGGCAGGCGCGGCGCATGGTCCGAAATCGCCTGCGAGGCCCGGCGGCACAAATCCCCCAACGCGGGCTGGCCCGAGGCAGCGCTCGCCCGCGCCTTGGGCGTCGCTTTGGCTGGCCCACGCATGTACCATGGCCAAATGCAGGACTTGCCATGGGTCAACCCCACCGGCACCCGCGATCTGACCGCCGCAGATATCGACGCCGCGATCCGGCGCCTCTGGCATGTCTGGGGATTTTTCGTCATTCTGTGCCTGACTGCTGCGATCATTTTGTAACACAAGGATAGTGTGATGCGCTTCCTGGCCGCTCTTGCCCTGACCCTCAGCCTGCCGATCTCCGCCCACGCGGCTTGCGGGGGGAGCTTCAACAGCTTTGTGCAAGGCCTTGCCGCAGAGGCGGTCGGGCGGGGCTATGACCGCCAGACCGTCCAGAGCTTCTTTGCGGGTGTGCGTCAGGATCCCAAAGTGCTGCGCGCAGACCGCGCGCAAGGCGTGTTCCAAAAGCCTTTCATCGAATTTTCCCGCCGCCTGATCTCGCAAGGGCGGCTCGACATGGGGCGGCGAATGTCACGCCGCTATGACGCCGTGTTCGACCGCATCGCGCGCGACTATGGCGTGAGTCGCGGTGTGCTTCTGGCGTTCTGGGCCTTCGAGACCGATTACGGCGGATTTCAGGGCAATTTCAACACGCTGAACGCGCTGGTCACGCTGTCCCATGACTGCCGCCGACCGGAGATTTTCCGCCCGCAGGTCTTCGCCGCGCTGGAGCTTTACACCCGCGGGCAGTTCAGTCCGGCGCGCACCACCGGGGCATGGGCGGGCGAAATCGGCATGGTGCAGATGCTCCCGCAGGACATTATCGAGAACGGTGTGGATGGCGACGGCGACGGCAGGGTCGATCTCAAAGGCTCTGCCGTGGATGCGCTGATGTCCGGCGGCAAGATGCTGCAGCACTTGGGATGGACCAAGGGCCAGCCATGGCTGCAGGAAGTGCGCGTGCCCGCGCAGATGGACTGGTCGCAGGCCGGGCTTCAGGTCCAGAAACCGGCTGCCGAATGGGCGCGTCTGGGCGTGGTGCCGCGCAATGGGAAGCTCGCCCGCCTGCCCGCCTCGCTGATCCTGCCACAGGGGCACAAGGGCCCGGCCTTCCTCGCCTACCCGAATTTCCGGGTCTATTTCGAGTGGAACCAGAGCTTCACCTATGTGCTGACCGCTGCCTATTTCGGAACGCGCCTCGAAGGCGCGCCGCCCTATGATCCCGGCTCGCCAGACACGGGCCTGAGCGGGTCACAGATGAAGCAACTGCAAACCATACTGTCAGCGCGCGGCCATGATGTCGGCGCGGTCGATGGCATTCTGGGCGCCAAGACCCGCGCCGCAGTGCGCGCCGAGCAGCAGCGCCTCGGACTGCCTGCCGATGCGTGGCCGACGCCCCGCCTGCTGAACAGCTTGTAGACGGGATCAAGCAGCCCGGTCTCTACGCGACCAGTGCTTCAGCTTTCTTGAGATCGACGGAGACAAGCTGGCTCACGCCCTGCTCCTGCATCGTGACGCCGAAGAGCCGATCCATCCGCGCCATCGTGACCGCGTGGTGCGTGATCACGAGAAACCGGGTCTCGGTCTGGCGACACATCTCGTCGAGCAGATCGCAGAACCGGGTCACGTTGGCATCGTCGAGCGGCGCATCCACCTCGTCGAGCACACAGATCGGTGCAGGGTTGGCGAGGAACACGCCAAAGATCAGCGCGAGCGCCGTAAGGGTCTGTTCACCGCCCGAGAGCAGCGACAGCGTCGACAGCTTCTTGCCCGGCGGCTGGCACATGATCTCCAGCCCGGCTTCCAGCGGATCGTCGCTTTCCACCATCACCAGATTGGCCTCGCCCCCCCCGAACAGATGCTTGAAGAGCATCGCAAAATTGCTGTTCACTTGTTCGAAGGCCGTGAGTAGCCGTTCGCGCCCTTCGCGGTTGAGATTGGCGATCCCGCTCCGCAGCGTCTTGATGGCCTCCTCCAGATCGGCCTTCTCACTGCTCAGCGTATCGTGTTCCTCCTGCACCTCCTTGGCGTCCTCCTCGGCGCGCAGGTTGACCGCGCCAAGGGCATCGCGCTGACGCTTGAGGCGGTTCACGTCGGCTTCCAGCGTGTCGCTGCCGGGCATCTCGTCGAAGGCGCAACCCAGCTGGGTGAGGAGCTGGTTCGGAGTAAGCTGCTGGTCCTCCGCGATCCGTTCGGCGGCAGCGCTCGTGGTCTCCCGTGCCGCCTCCAGCCGCGCCTCGGCCCGTGCCCGCGCCTCGCGTGCCTCGGACGCCGCGCGTTCGGCCTCCCGCTCAGCCCCGGTCGCCTGTCGCAAAGCCCCCTCGGCCCCGGCGAGGGCATCGGCGGCCTTTGCCTTGCGGCTTTCGGCTTTCGCCAATTCCTGCATCAGCGCGCCCCGTTGCGCCTCGATTTCCGCAGGGGCTGCCTCTGCGGTGACAAGTTGTGCCTCGGCCTCGGCCTTGCGCGCGCGCAATTCAGCGCTGCGAGTTTCTGCGGTCTGAAGCCGGTGCTTCCAGCCGGAGACTTCCTTGGCGATCTCCTGCGCCCGGCGCGTGCGGGCCTCTCCAGTGCGGCGCAATTCATCCTGTGCAGAGCGTTTCGACAGCATGGTGATCCGGGCGGCTTCCACGGTCATTCGCAGATCTTCGATCCCGGCCCGCGCGTGCTCCAGATCTTCGAGATCGTCCAGCGCCCGCTCCGCCTCGCTGGCCTGCGTGCGGGCTGCCATGGCCTCGTCTTCATGCCGCCGCACCGCCAGACCAAGGCTCTCCAGCTTGCCCTGCGCGAGGTTGCGATCTGCCTCGGCCCGGCTCAAGGCCCGCGAGGCATCGGCCAGCATCCGGTCCGCCTGCTTGCGCGCCTGACGTGCCTCCGCATCCGCGCGGGTCAGCTCCTCAAGACGGGTTTTCAGCCGGTCATGCGCGGCATCGGCAGCTTCGGCGCGAGTCACTGCACGTTCCAGCGATTGCTTAAGCTCTTCGAGCCGGTTGAGTTGCTGAAGGCGCAGCGCGGCGGCGGAGGGCGCGTCCTCGGCCCAGGCCCGGAACCCGTCCCAACGCCACAGATCACCTTCGAGGGACACGAGGCGCTGCCCGGGCTTGAGTTCCGATTGCAATTCGGCCGCATCGGCGACATCGACAACCCCGATCTGCGCGATCCGGCGCCGCAGCGCGGCAGGCACGGTCACGAACTTGCTCAGCGGCAGCACGTTGCCGGGCAGCGGCTGCACCGCGTCGTAGTCGGGCAGTTCCGCCCATCCCGACGGACCATCCTCGCTGACCACGGGCGCGCGCAGATCATCTGCCAACGCCGCCCCAAGCGCCTTTTCGTAGCCCGTGCTCACGCTGAGCGCGTCCATCACCTGACCGCCCTCGGCGGTATCGCGCTCCACCAGCTTGGCAAGCGCCCCGGCCTCGGCCCGCAAGGCATTGAGTTCACCCGTGGCCTCGGACCGTTCGGCGCGCGCATCGGCCTCCCGGGCCTGCGCCTCAGACCGGTCCGTATCGGCCCGCGCAAGCGCCGCATCGGCGTCCGTGGCGGCCTCGGTCGCGGCCTTCTCGGCGGCCTGCGCGGCGTCGAAATCCACCGCGGCCTTGTCGAGCGCAGCCTGCGCGTCCTGCATCGCGTCCCGCGCTTTGCCCGCCTCCGCATCCGCCTTTTTCTGCGTCGCGTGGCTGTCATCCACCAGCCGCTGCGCCGATTGATGGCGCGCCGCGAGACGCGCCACGTCCTCGGTGCGCGCGCCCAGATCGCTTTCCCGCGCCGACAGAACCTGCCCGGCCTCTTGGGCCGCAGCGGTGGCCTCCGCGAGCGCGTCCTCGAAGCCTTCGGACGCCTTGGCGATTTCCGCCGCTTCCCATTCGAGCCGCTCGATGGTCTCGCCGGCATCCTTGTTCAGACCGGCTTCCCGTTCAAGATCACGCCCAAGCTGCGTGATCCGGCCCGTGAGGGTCTCGATGGTCTGCGCCGCCCGCTGGTCCTCATCGGCCAGAGTGTCTCGCTTCACCATCAACCGCTGCACCAGCGCAGCGGCGATGGCCTGCTCTTCCCGCAAGCCGGGCAAGGCGCTCTCCGCCGCTTCGCGTGCCTTCGCGGCCTGCCGGACCTGCGTTTCGCCCTGTGCCGCCTCGGTGACCCGCGACCGCAGCGCCTCCTCTGCTGCCGCCCGTGCATCGTCTGCATCGCGCCAGCGGCGATAGAGCAACATGCCTTCCGCGCGGCGCAACTCGCTGCCGATCGCGCGGTAGCGCTGCGCGTGCCGTGCTTGCCGGGCGAGTTGCTGCAATTGGCTCGCAAGTTGCTCGATGACATCATCGACCCGCGCCAGATTGGTTTCCGCCCCGCGCAGCTTCAACTCGGCCTCGTGCCGGCGCTGGTAGAGCCCGCTGATTCCGGCGGCTTCTTCCAGAATACGCCGCCGGGCCTTGGGCTTGGCGTTGATGAGTTCGGCGATCTGGCCTTGCCGGACGAGCGCCGGAGAATGCGCGCCGGTGGAGGCGTCCGCAAAGAGCATCTGCACGTCCCGGGCACGCACATCCTTGCCATTGGTCTTGTAGGCGCTGCCGACATCGCGGGTGATCCGGCGCACGATCTCCAGCGCGTCCTGTTCGTTGAAGCCCGCAGGCGCCAGACGCTCGGAATTGTCCAGAACGAGGCTGACTTCGGCGAAGTTGCGGGCGGGGCGCGTGGCCGCCCCGGCGAAGATCACGTCTTCCATTCCGCCGCCGCGCATTGCCGTCGGGCGGTTCTCGCCCATCACCCACCGCAGCGCTTCGAGCAGGTTCGACTTGCCGCACCCGTTCGGGCCGACCACGCCTGTGAGACCGTCATGGATCACCAGATCGGTGGGGTCCACGAAGCTCTTGAAGCCGGTCAGGCGGAGTTTTGAAAAGCGCACGGCACGATTCCCTTCTTGCCGCTCCATCGTGACGAGGATCGGGGGCGTGTGTCAACCAGTGGCCACTACTGTCAGCGTGCGATGGCGGCTTATCCACAAGATATTGCGGTTTCTGGCGAGTGCCGAACCGGCGATCTACGGAGCGGGACGCCAGTCGCAATCGTACGCCACAACAAGCTCGCCCGTGGTGGTGCTTTGGTATCCGTCCACGCCATAGCAGTCCAACTGGCCGCGCGGAAAACCCTGTGGTGCGGCCTCCGGCGCGTCCTCAGCGCAGTGCAGCCTGCCCAGCAGCACGGCCGCGTCGCCGGTCAGTTTGGTGACCGTACACCCGGTGACGATCTGCATCGCATAGGCCGCGCGTGTGCCGATTGGACCGAGGCGGGGTGCATATTGTGCGTTCACCCGGATCGCCTGAGCCATGCGGTCACGCACCCGGATGTCGAAGATCGATGTTTCCACCGTGACCCGCGTGGCCGGAAGCCCGGAAAAATCCGGTCCCGGGGCGTTGCAGGAGCCCAGAATCAGCAGGCTCGCAAAAAGCAGGATCGCGCGTATCATCGCGCCACTTTGCCCGGGGCGGGTTAACGCCGGCCTAAACCAGATAGGATTGCAGCGCGGGCAGAGCGGTCATATGGTTTGACCAATCTGGAGGAGTGCCCATGCCCTTTCGTCCGATCACATCCGAAAAACTGTCCAGTGCGGTCGTCCGGCAAATCGAAGAACTGATCCTGCGCGGTATCCTGCGGGCCGGTGAGCGCTTGCCTGCCGAGCGCGATCTCGCGGAACGGCTGGCGGTATCGCGCCCGTCCTTGCGCGAAGCGCTCGCCGAGTTGCAGGCGCGCGGGCTGCTCGTCGCGCGCCCCAGCGCTGGTGTCTATGTCGCAGACGTGCTGGGCTCGGCCTTCTCCCCCGCCCTGCGCGACCTGATGGCCCGGCATGACACAGCCGCGCTCGACTACCTCGCCTTCCGCAGCGACATGGAAGGGCTCGCCATCTCCCGTGCCTGCCGGATCGGCACCGAAACGGACCTGTCCGTGGTGCAGGCGGTGTTCGACAAGATGGAAGCCGCCAAATCGCCCGAGGAGGAAGCCCGGCTCGACGCGCGCTTTCACATGGCGATCATCGAAGCGAGCCACAACGTCATCATGCTGCACATGATGCGCGCGATGTATGAATTGCTGGAGGAAGGCGTGTTCTTCAACCGTCAGGTCATGTTCGAACAAAGCCTGTCGCACGAGGCCTTGCTGGACCAGCACCGGGCCATCAACACAGCGTTGCAGGCACGCGATCCCGACGCGGCGCGGGCTGCGGTGGATGCCCATCTCGCGTTCGTGGGCAAGTCACTGACCGACAAGGCGCGGGCCGATGCCAATGAGAGCATCGCCGAGTTGCGCCTCGCTGCCGAGGCCTGACGGGGAAGAAAAAACCCCGGCGCGGAGGCGATCCGGCCGGGGTCGTTGTTGTCATGTCAGCCTTGCGTCAGTGCAGCTTGGCGTCGACTTGTGTAATCGAGTCGTCGATGAGCTTGTTCGCGGCATCGGCGGACATCTGCTTGGCGATCACCTCGCGCGCCGCCGCAACTGCGACGATGACGGCCTGATCGCGCACATCCTTGACCGCGCTGGCTTCAGCGGAGGCGATTTGCTCCTCTGCCGCCGCCAGACGCCGGACGATGGAGGTCTCGAGGTCTTTCTTGGCCTGATCCGCCGCGAGTTCCGCGTCTTCCTTGGCCTGCGCGACAATGCGGGCCGCTTGATCCTGCACGTCCTTTTGCTGGCGCTCGAAATCCGCGAGGAGTTTCTTGGCGTCATCCTGCAACTTGCGCGCTTCTGCGATTTCCGAGGAGATCTCCTCGGCACGCGAGTCGAGCATCCCGGAAATCATGCCCGGCACTTTGAAGTATACGAGAACGCCGATGAAGATCAGGAAGGAGATCAGCACCACGAAGTCGGTGTTCGCAAGCGAGAAGAACGGGCCTTTCGCGGCGAGGGCCGGGCTGGCAAGCATCGTTGCGATGGCTGCGAGCGGCAGGGTTGGCGTGAATTTCATGGCGCTCACCCTTTCATCTGCGCGGCGACGGCGTCGGCCACGGTTTTGCTGTCGGCACTGCCGCCCATGGCAGACACGATGGCCTCGGCTGTGTCTTTCGCCACCTCGTTCACGCTGTCCAGCGCGCCGGCGCGGATCTCCGCAATGGCTTTTTCCGACTCAGCGGTCTTGGCCGCGATTTCGGCATCAGCCTTGGCGATGGCGTCATCGAGGTCTGCCTGAATTTCCGCCCGGGTCTCCGCCGCGATGGCTTGGGCCTCTGCACGGGCATCGGCGAGCGCTTTGTGATACGCTTCTTCGGCCTGTGCAGCCTTGGCCTTCAGATCCTCGGCGGATGCGATGGCATTGGTGATGGTGCCTTGCCGTTCCGCCAGAATGGCCGCGATGCGCGGCAGCGCGATGCGGGACAGCACGAAATAGATGGCCACAAGAGCGACGAGCAGCCAGAAGATCTGGTTGCCGAAGGTGGTCACGTCCAGCTGTGGCATGCCGGGGCTGGAAGCGGCCTCGGCGGCGCTTGATGTTTCGGTCGCCATTGTCGTCTCCTCGGACTGCGGGCCGTTACATCGGGCAGCACACGCAGGGTGCGCCGCCCGACCGTAAGGATTGCGTCGTCAGGTGTGACTTAGACGGCGAACATCAGCAGCAGGGCGACGAGGAAGGCAAAGATGCCCAGCGCTTCCGCGAACGCGATGCCGATGAAGAGGGTTGCGGTCTGACCAGCAGCCGCGGAGGGGTTGCGCAGGGCACCGGCGAGGAAGTTGCCAGCCACGTGGCCCACACCGATTGCAGCAGCGCCGGAGCCGATTGCTGCGAGGCCTGCGCCGATGAATTGACCCATTTGTGCGATATCGCCTTCCATGTCTTTTCTCCTTACGATGGAATAGGTTGGATAGTAGGGTGGGCAATTTGCCCACCATTATTAGTGATGCGGGTGCAGTGCGTCCTTGAGATACACGCATGTCAGAATGGTGAAGACGTAGGCCTGAATGGCCGACACCAGCACCTCAAGCCCGTAGATCGCCACGACGCCGAGGATGGCGATGGGGGCGACGGCGGTGACCTGCGCGAAGCCAGCGAACACTTTCAAAACCGCGTGGCCCGCCATCATGTTGCCAGCAAGACGGATGGAGTGGCTCACGGGGCGCACGAAGTAGGAAATGATCTCGATCAGCGCGAGCACCGGGCGCAGCGCCAGCGGCGCGCTCGACACCCAGAACAGGCTCAGAAAGCCCGCGCCATTCTTCACGAAGCCGATGATCGTCACGGTGAAGAAAACCCCGAAGCCGAGGATCGCAGTCACCGCGATATGCGACGTGGTGGTGAAGGACATCGGGATCAGGCCGAGGAAGTTGGCCGTGAAGATGAACATGAACAGCGTCATGATATAGGGGAAATAGACCAGCCCATCTTTGCCGGTCACGTCTTCTACCATCTTGTAGACGAAGCCGTAGAACATCTCGGCGATGGATTGGCTGCGGCCCGGCACGATCTCACGCTTGGAGGTGGACAGAACCAGCAACGCGACCACAGCGGCGATCGACAGGAACAGCCAGAGCGTCACGTTGGTCGGCGTGTACCAGTGGATCGGCCCGTCTCCGAAGAGCGGTGACACGATAAACTGATCCATGGGGTGAAATTCGAGCCCGCCGCTCTGTTCCGCCGTGTCTGTTGCCATTCTCAGGCCCCTTTGTTGTCGCCATCCTCATCCGAGGGGGCTTCGCTCATCTTGCTCTGGATCTCTTTCGCGGAGCGCAGCATCGTCTGGATGCCGGCCGCGAGGCCCAGAAATATGAATATGACAAGGAAGATCGGCATCGTGCCGAACAGGCTGTCCAGCCCGTATCCTATGCCAAAACCGATCCCGAGACCGGCCACCAGTTCAATCACCATCCGCCAGGCGAGCTGTGCCTGTGAGTAGTGCTCTTCCATGTGGTCGCCGGTGCCCTCCACCGAGGATTTGAGCGCTTTGATCCGCTTGTCGATGTCGTCCATGGACGGCTTTTCGGACACCGGAGCGCTCCCACATGGTTTGGCATGTTGCTACGGTGCAGCATGATCGGAGTCAATGCACGGATCCACCCTCCAGAATAGCCGCCAACAGGCTGATTTTTCTGAGTTTATTTTGCCAAGCGAAAACAAGGGACGGTCTGTCGCATCCGGCCAAACGTCTGATAACACGGGTTTTGCATATTCAACCAAATGGTTGACGATTGCGCGGCAGGTCGCCATGCAGCGTGGCATGAGCACCGATCTGGACATCGTCTTTGCGGCCCTCGCCGACCCCACGCGGCGCGCCATTCTGGCGATGCTGCTCGAAGATGACATGGCGGTGACGGATGTGGCCGAGCCCTTCGAGATGTCGCTGGCGGCCATTTCCAAGCATCTCGGCGTTCTGACCCGCGCCGGGCTGATCAGTCAGGAACGGCGGGGCCGCGTCAAATGGTGCAAGCTGGAGCCCGATGCGCTGCGCGATGCCTCGGTCTGGATGCAGGGCTTCGGGCAATTCGATGCGGTGAATCTGGACGCGTTCGAGCGGTTTCTCGCGCAGGAACTGGGCGACGGCTAGCACCGATGAGCGGCTAGACCCGCGCCCGCATCTCCCGCCGGAACGCGGCCTTGAGCAGATCGAGCTCGGCCCTGAGCTGCGCCACCTCGGCGCGCAGATCCTCCGCCAGTGCCTCGCCGACATGGAGCGAGAACTGCCCGATCTGCGCCCCGCTGGCGGCCTCGACGATCAGCACCGACTGCGCGCCATCGCTGATCAGCTCTGCGGGCAGCGGGGCGCGAAACGCCCAACCGTCGGCGTCCTCCACGACCTCCAGAACCGGGATCACGATCTCACCGGCCACCAATCGCAGGTCCGGCGCGGTCTCACCGGCCCCCCCGCTGACCCGTCCCGAACAAATACCCCGCGCGAGGATCAGATCATGAACTTCCATATGCGCCGCCCTTCCGTCGCTCATAATGCCGCGCGCAGACGCCGCGACACCGTGATGTCGCGCAGCGAAATGCGGTTCATGCGCGGGCTTTCGAAGATCAGGTCGATCCACGCCTTTTCGACCCGCTTTTCGTTCACCGCACTATAGGCCAGATCGAAGTCGAGAACCGTCTCGATATGCGTCGGAGGCACTTCGAGGGTCATCTTTTCGGTGTTCGGTCCATGCTGCACATTGAGGCGCACGAAAGTGTCGAGCGGCGCTTCCAGTTCCGCGTTAAGACACACCTGCACGATATGGTCCCGGCTCAGACCGTCCACGCCATCTTGCGGCAGATCGAGCACCAGAGACAGAAAACCGCCATCGAACCCCAGCACGTCAAGGTCGAGCCGGAATGGCGAAAGATCGGTCTCGCGCAGGTTCGGGGATTGGCGTAGGGCGATCTCCGCCAGTCGCGCATCATGGTAAAAGCTTGTTTCCGTGCCGACCGTCGCACCGGAGGCCAACGGCGCGCAGGCCGTGCCGGGCCAGTGCGCGCGCCACAATTCCGGCCGCCACGCCCATTCGGCCCGACCGTCGCGCGCGAGGCTGCGCTCCCCGTTCAGCGGCATGCGCAACCGTTCGTCGGCCCGGTGCAGGAACAGATCCAGATGCGGACGCAGGCGCAGCGCTTGTTCCTGTTGCGCTCGCACGGTGCTCGGACGTGCGGAGGGCACCTTGCGCGCCGCCTCGACCCAGCGCGCGAGCATCCGCTCCTGCTTCAACCTGTCCCAAACTCCGCCTTTGCCCGCCATGCGTTGTGCCTGCCCTGCCTGCCCGGGATCACCCTATCCCCGGGAAAGGTTTCAATCAAATAAACCGCTCAGAAACGCCACCGGCCCGCGCTGGCCCGAGGCCGCCCCGCTGCCCGCCGCATCGCGTTGCGCGCCGGGGGCCGAGGCTGCCTGCGTGCGCCGCGCGAGCGAGGCGATCAGCGCGCCCCCCTCTTCGGCTGCAAGCCGCCCGTTGGGTGGTCCATAGGCCGAAAAGGCCACCGCATGACTGCCGACGGACATCGCCGCCTTCCAATGCCGCGCATCGGTGCCCGCCGGGGTGGGTCCGGTCAGATGCAGGATGCGCGCCCCGTTTTCCTCGCGCCGGGACAGAACCGCGGTGCCCGGCCCGGGCAAATTCTCTGCGGCAGAGGTCTGAAACGGACCCGCGAGCGGTGAGGCCGACACGGTGATGAAGCCGAGCGGCGCATCTGCCGCCGCGCTGCCGGACCCCAGCGAGTCGCAGCGCGCGATTACCGCGAAATCGGCGCGCAATCCGCGCCGGTCGATGCAAAACCCATCGGGCGGCACGAGCGTGAGCGCGCCCCGCATCATCTCGGCCCGAGGCAAGGCCGTGTTCGCGCGCGCGCCCGGCTCAGAGGAGAACAATCCGCCCGCAGTTTCGGAACAGGCGGCCAGCCCGGCGAGCAGGGCCGCCCCGAAGAGGACCCGGTTACAGGTCCATGTATTCATGCTTTTCGGCCTTGCCGCCGGGATGCGTCACCGCGCCCTTGTAGACCTCGCCGACGAGCTGCGCATATTTCCAAAGCGCGCCCGAGGCATAGATGGTCTCGCGCGGCCCGGCCCAGCCCGCTTTGCGCGCGGCAAGCTCATCATCGCTCAGATCGACCGAGAGCGTGCCCTCCACGGCATTGATCGTGATCAGATCGCCGTCCTTCAGCAGCCCGATCGGCCCGCCCCGCGCGGCTTCCGGCCCCACATGCCCGACACAAAAGCCCCGCGTCGCGCCCGAGAACCGCCCATCGGTGATCAGCGCGACCTTCTTGCCCATGCCTTGCCCGGACAGCGCGGCGGTGGTGGCGAGCATCTCGCGCATCCCCGGCCCGCCTGCGGGACCCTCGTTGCGGATGACGATGACCTCGCCTTCCTTGTAGTCACGGTTTTGAACGGCCTCGAACGCGTCCTGCTCACATTCGAACACCCGCGCGGGCCCGGTGAAGACCTGATCCTCGGCGGCAATCCCCGCGACCTTCACGATCGCGCCTTCCGGGGCGAGATTGCCCTTCAGCCCGACAACGCCCCCGGTCTTGGTGATCGGGGTCTCGATGGGGTAGATCACCTTGCCATCGGCTTCGAGGTCGATCTTGTCGAGCTCCTCGCCGATGGAATAGCCGGTGGCGGTCATGCAATCCTCGTGAAGGAGCCCGGCCTTGCGCAGCTCCTTCATCACCACATAGATCCCGCCCGCCTCGTAGAGGTCCTTCGCGACGTATTGCCCGCCCGGCTTGAGATCGACGAAATAGGGCGTGTCGCGGAAGATCTCGCACACGTCATCGAGGAAGAACTCGATCCCGGCCTCATGGGCCATCGCGGGCAGGTGCAGCCCGGCATTGGTGGACCCGCCGGTGCAGGCCACGACCCGCGCGGCGTTCTCGAAGGCCTGCCGGGTGCAGATATCGCGCGCGCGGATGTTCTTCTCGATGAGGGTCATCACCGCCTCGCCCGACGCCTCGCCATATTGGTCGCGGCTCTCGTAGGGCGCGGGCATTCCGGCGGAGTTGGGCAGCGCCAGCCCGATGGCCTCGGAGACACAGGCCATGGTGTTGGCGGTAAACTGCCCGCCGCAGGCCCCGGCGGAGGGACAGGCGACGCGTTCGAGCACGTCAAGCTCGGCCTGACTCATGGTGCCGTTCTGCTGGCGCCCCACGGCCTCGAACATGTCCTGCACGGTCAGATCGCGGTTCGCGTATTCCTCGGGCACCTTGGCCCCTTGCGCGACACGCCCCGGCAGGATCGAGCCGCCATAGAGAAAGACCGAAGGCACGTTGAGGCGGATCATCGCCATCATCATCCCCGGCAGCGACTTGTCACAGCCGGCAAGCCCGACAAGCGCGTCATAGGAATGCCCGCGCATTGTCAACTCGACCGTGTCCGCGATGGCATCGCGCGAGGCGAGCGAGGAGCGCATCCCCTCATGGCCCATGGCGATCCCGTCGGTGACGGTGATGGTGGTGAACTCGCGCGGCGTGCCGAAGGCGGTTTTCACGCCCATTTTCACGGCCTGCGCCTGACGGTTCAGCGCGATGTTGCAGGGCGCGGCCTCGTTCCAGCAGGTCGCAACGCCCACGAGCGGCTGGTGGATTTCCTCCTCGGTCATGCCCATCGCGTAGTAATAGGACCGGTGCGGCGCGCGTTCGGGCCCCTCGGTTACATGGCGGCTGGGCAATCTGGACTTGTCGAACTCTTTCCTGAGCATTTGATGAGGTCTCCCCGAACTGGACGTTTCGCCTGTGGTAGCGAAGGGGCGTTGACCCTGCAAGCGCGAACGGGGGATCAAGGCGGTTGCGCCCGAGCGCAGGCGGGTCATCCCGCTTGCACCTGTTCCTCTGACTCGCCAAGCTGAAAACAGACCTGCAAGGAGCGGTGCCATGCCCCCTATCCCGGACGATCTCATGGGCGACCTGTGGCCCGCCGCTTGGCCGGGCCACAGATCGGCGGATTACGGCGCGGTGTCGCTGGAGCCCTTGGGCTGCTTCGAGGTGCGCAGCCATGTGCAATTCACCCTGACCTATACGGTGGGCGCGTTCGGGCTCGACGACACCGGCGCGATCAAGCTGGTGCAGCGCTGGACCCATGACGGGGGCGCATGGCAGACCACCGACCCCAAGGCCTGCAACTATGTCACTGCGCAGGCCTCGAACGGGGTCGATCTGGATATCCATGTGGAGCGCGACCCGCATCAACGCCCGTGGTATAACGGCCTGCGCATCATGGTCACACGCGGTTACATGCGCCCCGGCGACACGATCACGCTCGTGCTCGGGGACCAGCGCGAAGGCGGGCCCGGTATGCGGCTCCAGACCTTCTGCGAGCGCGCGTTCGAGTTCCGGGTGCTCGCGGACCCTTGCGCGGCGGGGGTCTTTATCCCGGTGGCCGCGCCGCATATCGAGATTGGTGCGGGTGCGCCTGCGAGATGGGTTCTGACCGCCCCGACCCTGCGCCGCCCCGGCGCGCCCTTCCATCTGGGCGTCCGCGCCGAGGATGCGTGGGGCAATGCCTGCGCCGTGGAGCGCCGCGTGTCGCTGCGCGCGAGCGGG
>CBFHJA010000004.1:0-138565 GCA_965656085.1 uncultured Aliishimia sp.
GAGGTCTCGATCCGGCGGCGCGCGCCGGTCTCGAGGCTGTGGGTGTCGATCCAGTGTTTGGCAATATCGACACCGATGTGGGAGTGTGCGATCGTCATGGGGCCTGTCCTTATCTACGGGATCGTCCGGTGATGCGGATGTCCCTGGCAACTGTTCAGGTGCATTGACCAAGGCGGACGAGCCCCACGCTACAGGACGGCCTTCAGGGCCAAGGGTGGGACGGGGTCTCGTCCGCTGACTCTCATTATGGCAGATCGCAAAGAGATAAGGGTGGGCAATCTGCCCACCATCCCCAGCGGCGACCACACCCCGCGCCTCAAAACTATTAACGCGCCCCCACCGCACGGTGCCTTAACCCCGGAACGAATCGGAACCGAGCCATACAAGTGCCATACGCTTTGCCATACGCCGGGCCATACGCTTGCCATCACTTGTTTTTAGGGCGTTAACGGCTCTATTCACGTTTTTCGTGAGACACGCAGCGCGCGAGCGCTCGCCGAATTAACCTTTCGCCGCGAGAGCCTTTGCCTGCACACCCCCACAGACCGGGCAATCGGCGCGGCGCTTGAGGGTGATTTTCCGGGTCTCGCCGTAGAGCCCGTCATAGATCAGCATCTCGCCGCGCAAGGGCTGCCCCGCGCCGGTCACCAGTTTCACCGCTTCAAGCGCCATCATCGTGCCGATCACCCCGGGCAGCGGCCCGATCACCCCGGCCTCCGCGCAGGGCGGCGCGAGATGCGGGGCGGGCGCCTCGGGGAACACGCAGCGATAGCAGGGCGCACCGTTTGCCGGATCGAACACCGAAAGCTGCCCCTCCCATTGCGTCAGCGCGCCGGACACCAGCGGCTTGCCGGTCGCCACGGCGGCGGCGTTCACCAGATAGCGGGTGTCGAAATTGTCGGTGCCGTCGAGAATTACGTCATAGTCTTCAAAGAGTTGCGCGGCGGTCTCGGCGTCAAGACGGCGCTTGTAGGGGCGCACGGTGACGAAGGGGTTTTGCGCCTCCATCTCGGCTTGGGCGGAAAAGACCTTGGGCATCCCGAGCCGGTCGTCCTTGTGGATCACCTGCCGGTGCAGGTTGGCCGTGTCCACCACGTCATCGTCCACGACACCGACTGTGCCAATCCCGGCAGCGGCGAGATATTGCAGCGCCGGGCTGCCCAGACCGCCCGCGCCGATCACAAGCACTTTGCTGTTTTTCAAGGCTTTCTGCCCGGCCCCGCCGACCTCGCGCAGCACGATGTGGCGGGCGTAGCGATTGAGTTCGGCATCCGAGAATGCGCCCGGCTTGGGCTGCGGGGCGCGCGCCGCTTCGGCCTCTTGCGCCCGTGTCCGCAGCCGGGTCAGCACGCCCCGGTAGAGATAGATCAGCACGCCCGCGCCGCCGATCAGCAGCCAGAACGCCGGGCTGCCCCCGGTCGCCTCGCGCAGCGGGTGGCCCAAGGGCAGCACCACATGCAACGCCAGCACCGCCACATAGAGCAGCCCGATCATGATGAGCCGCGCCTGCACCGGCGTCTTCATCAGCACGCCGAAGCCCCAGAGCAGAGCCGCCAGTCCAAAAACCAAGAGCATTCAGGTCGTTCCCGTCGATCCAAACCCGCCACTGCCGCGCGCCGTCTCGTCCAGCGCCTCGGCCATTCGGAAACTGGCGCGGATCACCGGCGCGACAACCATCTGCGCGATGCGCATCCCGTGGGAAAGTGTCACAGGCTCCGTGCCGCCATTCTGCACGATCACGCCGAGCGGGCCGCGATAGTCGCTGTCAATCGTGCCGGGACTGTTGGGCAAGGTGATCCCGTGCTTGAGCGCCAGCCCCGAGCGGGGCCGGATCTGCACCTCGTAGCCGTCGGGGATCGCCATGCGCAGCCCGGTCGGCACCAGTGCCCGGGCGCCCGGGGCCAGCACGATCTCGCCCCGGTCAGGCAAGTTGGCCCGCAAATCCGCCCCGGCCGCGCCTGTCGTCTCATAGGTGGGTAAGCCCACGCTCCGGTCGGCCTCCGGCTCCCACGTCAGCGTGATCAGGGCGCTCATGTGGTCAGCGCCTCGGCCACGCGCTGTGCAAGCTTGCGCGCGGTCTCATCCTTGCTCATGCGCGGCCATTCCTCGGCCCCTGTGGCACTGACAAGGATCGCCGCATTGTCCGCCCCGCCCATGATCCCGGTCTCGGGGCGCACATCATTGGCCACGATCCAGTCGCAGCCCTTGCGACCGCGTTTGGCAGTGGCGTTTTCGATCACCTCATGGGTCTCGGCGGCAAAGCCCACCACGAGTCTGGGGCGCTGCGGGCCGGGCTGGGAGATGGTCTTGAGAATGTCGGGGTTCTCACCGAATTCCAGCGCCGGGGTGCCGTCCTTGAATTTCTTCAGCTTGCGGTCCCCGGCCCCCAGCACATGCCAATCCGCCACGGCGGCGGCACAGATCGCGGCATCGACGGGCAGCGCGCCTTGCACGGCCTCCAGCATCTCCCGCGCGGTCTGCACTTCGATCACCTGCGCCCCCTCGGGTCGGGCGGCGTCCGCCGGGCCCGTGACGAAGATCACTTCTGCACCAAGGGCTTGCACAGCCTGCGCAATGGCGGTGCCCTGACGCCCGGAGGAGCGGTTGGCGATGTAGCGCACCGGGTCGATGGGCTCATGGGTCGGCCCTGAGGTCACCAGAATCCGCTTGCCTGCCAGCGGGCCGGCCCCGAGCCGCGCCATGATCGCGTCGACGATTTCCAATGGCTCGGACATCCGCCCAGGGCCAAACTCGCCACAGGCCATATCTCCGCTGTTCGGCCCCACCAGCGCCACGCCATCGCCGCGCAGAGTGGCAAGGTTGCGTTGCGTTGCCGGATGCTCCCACATGCGCACATTCATCGCGGGCGCGCAGAGCACGGGCGTGTCGGTGGCCAGCAGCAAGGTCGAGGCCAGATCGCCCGCAAGTCCTTGCGCCATCTTCGCCATCAGGTCCGCCGTTGCGGGCGCGACCACCACCAGATCGGCCACGCGGGACAGCTGGATATGGCCCATCTCGGCCTCATCGGTGAGATCGAAGAGATCGCGGTAGCACTTCTCCCCGGCCAACGCCGAGACCGACAGGGGCGTGACGAACTCTTCAGCGGCACGGGTGACGACCGGCGTGACCGCCGCGCCGCGCGCGCGCAACCGGCGGATCAGGTCGAGCGATTTATAGGCCGCGATCCCGCCGCCGATGATCAGAAGAATGCGTTTTCCGGTGAGCATGGTGCGCCCTGCATGGTTTTGCCGAACCATAGGCCGGGCGCGCTGCGGATGCCAGAGGGGTTACTCGAAGGCCGCGCAGGGCTCCGGGCGGTCGACCGCCGGGGCGTCGAACACCGCGTCGAACCCGCCTTCAGGCCTGTTGCCGGCCTCGCCCTGACCGATGGTGATCACTGAGACCTCCGACGCGGCCTGTGCCAGATAGGCCGGCACGCCCCAATCGCGGCGCGCGTGGCCATTGCCGGTGACGAGCACCACGGGCGCGCCTTCGGCGGCCAGTGTGTCCAAGATGGTTTCGGCGAAGACCGCGTCGCGCAGGCGTTGCGCTTCGACCATGCCGCCCATCATCTCCAGCGGCATCGCTTCGCAATGGGCCTCGAATTGCAGGGTTTTGCGCCTGTCCAGCTCTGCCTCGGGGACAGGCTCCGTCAGCCCGAACCGCGCCGCGCTCGCGCCCATCACCGACGCTGCTCCTTCGGCAAAGGCCTGCCGCACCTCGCCTCTCGGCAGGGCTGTGCCGACGATCACCCCTTGCGTCGCGGCCAGAACCTCCGCGTAATCGGCGAGATTGCTCCAGTGAAAATCCGTCAGCACCGCTTCGGCCATCGCAGGCACGGTGCGATGCGTGTCCTTCAGACGCAGGGCCTCTTCAGGGGTGAGCATCTCATAGACCACTGCTGTCGGCTCCAGCTCGGCGATGATTTCGGCTTGGCGGGCGTGATGGGCCGGGTTGTCATGGACTTCGCCGAGGATCACCACGTCCACCGGCAGACCGTCCCACCGCAATGCGGCTTCGGCCTGCGCGCTGGTCGCACACAGGCCGATCAGAAGAGCGCTCAGATACCTCATGCGAGGAAGTGATGCACCTCGCGGCTCTGCCCTTCAAGCGCCTTGCGCATTTTCTGGAACGCGGCGGCTTCGAGCTGGCGCACGCGCTCTTTGGACAGGTTGAGCTCATCTCCGAGGCTCTCCAGCGTGCGCGGATTCTCCCGCAGCTTACGCTCCCGGACGATAAAGCGCTCGCGCTCGTTCAGACCGTTCAGTGCCATCAGCAACCATTCGCGCAATTGCTCTGTGTCGAGGCGATCTTCGACGGTCTCGTCGGCCTGCGCCGCGTCGTCTTCCAAAGCGTCGATCCACTCGCGGCCCTCGTCCTCGACCGATTGCGTGGCGTTCAGCGAGAAATCGGAGCCCGACAAACGGCCTTCCATCATCTCCACATCATGCAGCGGCACGCCGATCTCCTGTGCGATCAGGCGCCGCATCACGTGCCCTTCGAGCACCTCGCCCCGGGCAGATGCCTCACGTTCGAGGCGGGCTTGCACGCGGCGCATGTTGAAGAACAGGGATTTTTGCGACGAGGTGGACCCGGTGCGCACCATCGACCAGTTGCGCATTACATAGTCCTGAATGGAGGCCTTGATCCACCAGACGGCATAGGTGGAAAAGCGCACGCCCCGGTCGGGGTCGAATTTGTCAGCGGCTTTCATGAGGCCAAGACCGGCCTCCTGGATGAGATCGTTCATCGGCGCGCCGTAGCGCTTGAATTTCGACGCCATAGAGATGGCGAGGCGCATGTACGCGGTGATGAGCCGGTGCAGCGCTTGTTCGTCGCGCTGGTCGCGCCACGCATATGCGAGTTTCAGTTCCGTCTCCGCATCGAGCAATTCGGCCTTCATGGCCACACGAGACAAAGACATATCCCGGACATTATCTAGCGCCACAGCGTATTCCCCCTGATGAACTACGTGCTTGCGTGACTTGCTTCACGCTTATGTAAGAGTTACGCAACCTTTGCGCGATTGGTTCACCAGAAAGGCTAAAAAAGTGTTGCCCCCACTGACGCTCGTACTAGGTGGAGCGTCCTCCGGAAAATCCGCTTGGGCTGAAAACCTCCTTCTTTCCAGCGATTTAGAACTGTTTTACGTGGCCACGGCCCGGGCTCTGGATGACGAAACAAACGCGAAAATAAATGTTCACAAGGCCCGGCGTGGCCCGCGTTGGACAGATGTGGAGGCCCCTGACGGGCTGGAGGATGCATTATCTTGCGCGGGTCCAAACGGCGTTTACCTGCTTGATTGCACGACGATGTGGCTGACGAACCGCCTGATGGAAGGTATACACCCGCATACCGCATCCGAAGACTTTATGCAAAATATTTCATCCCCCTCTGCTCGCCTTTTGGTTGTATCGAACGAGTTGGGACAGGGCGTCGTACCCGGCGATGCGCTCACGCGTGACTTCCGTGACGCCCATGGCCGGCTCAACATCGCACTGGCTCAGCGCGCAGACCTCGTGGTGCAGGTGATCGCCGGGCTGCCCCATGTTTTGAAAGGCACGCTGCCATGACCGTGTTTCACTGGGTCCGGCACGGCCCGACCCACGCCAAGACCTTCGTCGGCTGGCGCGACCTGCCCGCCGATCTGTCCGAGACCGGCCGAATAGCACGGCTGGATGGGCATTTGCCGCAAGATGGCGTGCTGATCTCCTCCGATCTGACCCGCTCGGTGCAAACCGCCGACGCGCTTGGGCAGTCCCGGACCCGGCTGCCGCACATGCCGCTCTTGCGCGAATTTCATTTCGGCGCATGGGACGGAATGGGATTCGAGGCGATCTCGGCGCGTTATCCGCAGGACAGCCGCCGCTATTGGGAGCGTCCCGGTGAGATTGCACCAGTGGGCGGCGAAAGCTGGAATGCCGCTGCGGCGCGGGTCCGTGTCGGCGTGGATCATCTGGCCCGCCGCTTTCCGGACCGGCCGGTGATCGTCGTGGCACATATCGGGGTGATCCTCACGCAAGTGCAACATGCGCTCGGAGTCAGTGCAGAGGACGTGCTCGTGCACAAGATCGACAACCTGTCCGTCACCGAGATCGACCTGCGCGCAGACCGGCCCGCCGTGGTGCGGATCAATCACTGCCCGTGATTGACCACCCCACATTTGCGCATTTGGCAGGACCGCACCCGGCGCCTAATCTGAGCCAATGACATATGAGCTCTACATTGGCGAGTACGCCTATTCCTCGTGGTCCCTGCGCGGCTGGCTTCTGTTCGACCGCTTCGGCCTGCCGGTGAAAACCCATTACGTGACATTCACCCACGCGGACGGCGTGGCCGCGCAGTTGCAGGATATCGCACCGGCCCGCACAGTGCCGACACTGCGCACACCGGAGGGCGCGGTGGTGAGCGAAAGCCTCGCGATTGCCGAGGAACTGGCCATGCGGCATCCCGAGGCCGGGATCTGGCCTTCGGACCCCTTGGCAAGGGCAACCGCGCGCACCTTGGCCGCCGAGATGGCATCCGGCTTTTCGGCCCTGCGCACCGCCTGCCCGGTGGGTCTGCGCACGGCCTATGACTGGCGGGCGCCAAGCCCCGAGGTGCGGGCGGATCTGGCGCGGATCGAGGAGATCTGGGCCCATGCCCGGGCGGTTTGCGGCCCGGCAGGGCCATGGCTCTGCGGTGAGTACAGCGCGGCGGATGCGTTCTATGCCCCGGTCGCGGCGCGGATTGCCGGCTTCTCACTGCCGGTCGGGCCCGAGGCACAGGCTTATGTGGCCGCGCATCTGACCGACCCGGCGTTCCGGCGCTGGCGGGCGATGGCGCTGGTCCATGGTGGATCATTGCCTTGGTATGCCCAGACCCATCCGCAGGTGCCATGGCCCGGTCCCGCGCCCCGCAAAGCTGCGGCGACGGCGCGTTCCGACAGTGAAAACGCGCTGTGTCCCTACTCGGGCAAAGAGGTCACGGATTTTCTGGAAATGGACGGGAAGGTGTATGGGTTCTGCAATCCGTTCTGCCGGGACAAGACGGCGGCGGACCCCGATGCATGGCCTGCGTTCCAGAAGATCCTCGCGGACTGACCCATGGATAAAACCGCGAAGGAGGCTGCGGATTAACCGGTGTTAACGGTTCGCTAACCATAACCGCGTTAGGGCTAACCTGTTTCGGGGAGATCCGCGCCCATGGTGGCCCATGCCTACACAGTTGCCTTCGAAGGCGTGGACGCGCGGCTCGTGGACGTGCAATCGGTCCTGTCGCCCGGCCTGCCCAGCTTCTCCATCGTCGGGCTGCCCAACAAGGCCGTGAGCGAAGCCCGTGAGCGCGTCCGCGCGGCTCTCGGCACCATGGGAATCGCGCTGCCCTCGAAGAAAATCACCGTCAATCTCTCGCCCGCCGACATGCCCAAGGAAGGCTCGCATTTCGATCTGCCGATTGCCTTGTCCCTGCTGGCCGAGTTGGATCTGATCCCCAGAGAGTTGATCGAAAACACCGTCGCTCTGGGAGAAATCGCGCTCGACGGCACGTTGGTGCCAGTGCGCGGCGCGTTGCCCGCCGCCATGGCGGCTGCGCAGGAGGGGCGCGGTCTGATCTGTCCGGCGGCATCCGGCGCGGAGGCCGCATGGGTCGGCGCGGCGCAGGTCATCGCTCCGAAATCGCTCCAGGATGCCCTGCATCACTGCACCGGGGTGCGGCCCCTCAAACCGGCTGAGCCCGGCGAAGTCGGCTCCGATCACTTCCTCACCGATCTGCAGGAGGTGAAGGGGCAGGAAACCGCCAAACGTGCCTTGGAGATCGCCGCCGCCGGACGCCATCACCTGATGCTGATCGGCACACCGGGCTCCGGCAAATCGATGCTCGCCGCGCGCCTGCCGAGCATCCTGCCGCCGCTGTTGCCGCAGGAGGCGCTGGAGACCTCAATGATCCATTCGCTGTCAGGCCTGCTGGAGACTGGCGGCATCTCGCGGCAAAGACCGTTTCGCGAACCGCACCACACCGCGTCGATGGCCGCAATTATCGGTGGCGGGCGCGATGCCAAGCCGGGCGAGGTGTCGCTGGCTCATAACGGGGTGTTGTTCATGGACGAGTTTCCCGAGTTTCCCCGCAACGTGCTGGAAACCCTGCGCCAACCGATCGAGACCGGAGAGGTGATTGTCTCGCGCGCCAATGCCCACGTGAAATACCCCTGCAAGTTTCTCCTGATCGCCGCGGCAAACCCGTGCCGCTGTGGCTACCTGCCCGATCCCGCGCGGGCTTGCGGGCGCGCTCCGCAATGCGGGCACGACTATCTGGGGCGTATTTCTGGCCCCCTGATGGACCGATTCGACCTGCGCCTCGAAGTGCCGCCCGTCCACTACACAGATCTCGATCTGCCGGCGGATGGTGAACGCTCCGCGGTGATCGCCGCGCGGGTGCAGGCCGCGCGCGACGTGCAGACCCGGCGATACGCAGAGACCCCTGGGGTGCGGGCGAATGCCGATATCTCCGGCGCGGTGCTCGACGCGGTGGCGCGTCCGGACAGTGATGGAAAGGCGCTTCTGGTGCAGGCCGCCGAACGATTCGGCATCTCGGCGCGCGGCTATCACCGCATCCTGCGCGTGGCGCGCACGATTGCCGATCTTGCTGGCTCGGAACATGTGCACCGGAACCACATCGCCGAAGCGCTCAGCTTTCGGGTCGTGGCGGCACCTTCTGGCTGATCCAAAGCCCGAGATCTTGCAGGCTGGCGCGGGCTTCGGGCAAAAAGGTCTGAAAGATCGGCCAGACATGGGGCAAGTCGTGGGTCTCGACATAGGTCACATCCACACCGGCCTCACGCAGATGCACAGCCATCCGGCGCGAATCGTCGCGCAGGATTTCACTGTCACCAGCGGTCAGCCACACCGGCGGCGCCTCGTCGAACCGGGCAAAGAGCGGGCTTACCCGCGGGTCGGTGCGATCCTGATCCCCAAGGAACATCTCAGTCATGTCGTCGATCCGAGAGGCTGGCAGGACGACGTCGCGGGCTGCGTTCTCGGTGATGGACGCCCCGCTATAGGTCATGTCCGTGAGTGGCGAGAAAGCAAAGCACCCGGCCGGCAAAGGGCGATTGTCCCGGTTCAACTCCGCGAGCAACGCCAGCGCGAGGCCACCTCCGGCGCTGTCCCCGCCCAGCACGATCCGGCCCGGCGGTGTGCCGCTGTCCAGAAGGGCGCTATAGCAGGCCAGCGCGTCCTCGATGGCAGCCGGATGCGGGTGTTCGGGGGCCTTGCGGTAATCGGGTAGAACGGCGCGAGCCCGCGCGGTCTTGCACAGCCGCGCCAGCATGGCCCAATGGGTGCGCGGGCTGCCAAAAACATATCCGCCACCGTGGAAATAGAGAATGCAGCGACCCTCCTGCGCGCCGCAGGTGACCGCAAGCGCGGCACGCTCTGCAAGCAAGGTCTTGCGGCGCGCGGCGCCGAAGGGGGGCCGGAAAAATACCCGGGCCTTGCGCTCGAAGGAGGCGCGGATTTCGACCGGGTCTTGGGCACGCTCCAGAAACGAACGCTCGGTCAGGCGCAGGTAGCGGTTGAGAACCGGACGCAGCAGGCTCATCCCCGCTTCGCCTCGATGGCCTCCCAGATCTGACCGGCCACGTTGATCCCGTCGAAGCGTTCGAGCTCTTGTATGCCGGTGGGGGAGGTCACGTTGATCTCGGTGAGATAGTCGCCGATCACGTCGATGCCCACGAAAACCTGCCCTTTGTCGCGCAAAAGCGGGCCGATGGCCTCGCAGATCTCGCGGTCTCGCGCGGTGAGCCCGACTTTCTCGGGCCGCCCGCCCACATGCATGTTGGACCGGGTTTCGCCCGCCGCCGGCACCCTGTTGATGGCCCCGACCGGCGCGCCATCCACGAGAATGACCCGCTTGTCGCCCTTCGAGACGTCGGGCAGGAATTTCTGGATGATGAGCGGTTCGCGCGAGAAGCCGGTGAAGAGTTCATGCAGCGAACTGAGGTTGCGGTCATTGGCATCGAGCTTGAAGACCCCGGCGCCACCATTGCCGTAGAGCGGCTTGAGGATGATGTCGCCATGCCGATCTTTGAACGCCTTGAGCGTGGCAAGGTCACGCGCGATGGTCGTGGGTGGCGTGAGGTCGGGGAAGTCCAGAACGAGCAGTTTTTCAGGGTAATTGCGCACCCAGAACGGGTCATTGACCACCAACGTGCCGGGCATGAGGCGTTCGAGCAGATGGGTCGAGGTAATGTAATGCATGTCGAAGGGCGGGTCCTGACGCAGCCAGACCACGTCGAACTCCGCCAGATCGACTTCGCGTTCAGAACTGAGCGCAGCGTGATCGCCTTGCACCCGCTGCACCGTCAGATCGTGGCCGCGCGCGGTGATCCGGCCTTCCTGATAGGCCAAATGGTCGGGCGTGTAGAAAAACAGGCTGTGGCCGCGCGCCTGCGCCTCCTCGGCAAGCCGAAAGGAGCTGTCCGCGTTGATGTCCACGGCCCCGATCGGATCCATTTGAAAAGCGATTTTCATGTCTGCCCCTTCACCCTGTGCGCGCTTTACATCGCAAAGGGGGGCGAGGCGCGCAATGGGCTAGGTGGCCATCACCGCATTTTGCAAGACCTCGATGGCCCCTTGCCCATCTACCAGAGCGACATCGAAACGCATCGGCGTCAGGCTGCCGCGCGGCTGGGTGCCGAGAAACTCTTCGGCGGCGGCGCACAGGCGCGCGAGCTGTGCGGGTCTCAGGCTTTGGGCTGCAGCTTCGTGGGTGCTGCTGGCCTTGACCTCGACACAGATCACTTCCGAACGGCACGCGAAGATTAGGTCGATCTCACCGGCTTCGCCGCGCCAGCGCTTTTGCAACAGGCGCGCGCCCTGCCGCGCGTAGTGGCGCGCGACCTGCTCTTCGGCCGCATGGCCGCGCAGGTAGGACACGCGCCCCCTGATGCGCCGTCTTGCGCGGGATGCACCCGGTAAGTCCCGTGGTTCTGGGGCGCAATCGAATGGCATGGCGGCACGGCCTTTCCCGGTTTATCGTTTTGCCCCGTCATCATTCGGCGAGGCTGCACCCGTGTTGAGCTCAAGGGCGCGCTGATAAATGGCGCGCTTCTTTTGCCCCGTCGCTTGAGCGACATGGGCGGCGGCATCCTTGACGGACATTTGCGTCAGGGCGGACTGTAGCATCTCGTCCACTAATTTTTCGCTAACATCCTCAGCCGCCCCCCGCTCAATCAGCAAAACGATCTCGCCCTTCACAGGCGTCTGCGCCAGATCCACCACCAAGTCCTGCAAGCCGCCGCGCCGGACCTCTTCGAATTTCTTTGTCAATTCCCGACACACCGCCGCTTTGCGATCCGCCCCGAAGATCTCCACCGCATCCGCCAGACAGGCCGCCAGACGGTGCGGGGATTCGAACAGCACCAGCGTGGCATTCAACCCCGACAATTCCGCCAGCGCCTTGCGCCGCGCCGCCTTTGCCCCCGGCAGAAACCCAGCGAAATGAAAGGCATCCGTAGGCAATCCGGCCAGAGCCAGCGCCGTGGTCACAGCAGACGGCCCCGGCGCGCAGGTCACCGCGAGCCCTTCGGCGCGGGCCGCACGGGCCAGTTCGAACCCCGGATCCGCGATCAGGGGCATTCCTGCCTCGGACGCATAGGCCACGGACCGTCCCGCGCGCACCGCCGCCAGCAATGTCTCCATGGCCCCCTGCCCCGAATGGTCATGCAAGGTCAGCACCCGCCGCCCATTCAGCGCGACCCCATGGATATCGAGCAACCTGCGCAGCGACCGGGTGTCTTCTGCGGCCAGCACATCCGCGCCCGCCAGCACATCCAGCGCCCGCAAGGTGATGTCCCGCGCCGTTCCGATCGGCACGCCGACAAAATACACCCCGGCCGCCAAGGGCTTGGCAGGCACTGGCCAGCTCACGGCCGGCCCCGTATATACCGTGCAGGAATCACCTCTGGACCCGCACAGAGGGGAGTCTATGATCGGGGCAATGCGAAAAGGCCAAAAGCGCCACCACGTCGAGGGAGTTGTCAGCATGTTCGCCGTTTTCCAGTCTGCCCGCAAGCCATGGCGCGTGTTTGCCCTGCTCGCCATGTTGCTGTTGACCGCGTGCGAGCCAATTCAGGTGGGCGGTCTCGGCGCAGGCGGCGCGATCAATCCCGGTCGCCCGGTCCCGGTCGCGCTTCTGGTGCCGCGCGGCAGCGGCAATGCCGGCGACGACGTGCTCGCGCAAAGCCTCGAAAACGCCGCGCGTCTTGCCGTTGCCGAACTCGACGGCGCGGAGATCGATCTGCGGGTCTATGGCACGGCGGGCAATCCGCAAATGGCCGCCAATGCTGCCGAACAGGCGGTCTCGGACGGTGCGAAAATCATTCTCGGGCCGGTCTATGGCGAATCCGCGAATGCGGTCGGCGTTGCGATGGCCGACGACAACGTCAACGTTTTGTCCTTTTCCAACAATGCGAGCATTGCCGGGGGCAATGTGTTCATCCTCGGCCCGACCTTCGCCAACACCGCCCGCCGCCTGACGGACTACGCCGCTTCGCGCGGCAACACGCGCATGGTCGTCGTGCATGGCACCGATGTCGCCGGCCAGCTTGGCCGCAATGCGATACAGCAGGCCACCGCGCTGAACGGGGCTCAGATTGTCGACACGGTGGGCTACGAGATGTCGCAGGAGGGCGTGTCGGCCTCGGTGTCCCAGATCAAGGCAGCGGTCGACCGCGGCGGCGCCAACGCGGTCTTTTTGACCTCGACGACCTCCGGCGCCTTGCCGCTCTATGCGGGCCTGTTGCCCGGCGCCGGCATCCGCCAACCCGAAATCCAACTGATCGGTCTCACGCGCTGGGATATCCCATCGCAAACGCTGTCCCTTCCCGGCTTGCAGGGCGGGCTCTTCGCCCTGCCGGACCCGGCCCGCACCGAGGCCTTCGCCAGCCGCTATCAGGCCGCCTACGGCACCGCACCGCATCCCATCGGCGGGCTGGCTTTCGACGGCATCGCGGCGATCGGCGCGCTTGCAGCGCAGGGCAACCGCGATGCGCTTACAGTCGGCGCGCTGACGCAGGCCAATGGCTTTCAGGGCGTGAGCGGCGTGTTCCGCCTGCGCGCGGATGGCACCAATGAACGCGCCCTCGCAGTCGCAACCGTACAGGACAACCGCGTGACCGTGGTCGATCGGGCGCCGCAGAGCTTCAGCGGTCTCTGAGGCGGCTTGGCGGAGGACGGCACATATCCCGGCGCGCTGCCAGACCGCAGGCGGGCCGTGCGAGACCCGGACGGACTTATCTGCCCGGCTGAGGAGATCATCGACACGGATGCGATCTTCTCGCTCGTGCGCACGCAGGCCGATGGCGGCGCCGATGCGGATAGCCTGCGCAAGACGCTTCTGGCCGCCCTGCGCACGGCGCAGACAAACGGCCGCTTGGCAATTGCCGACGCGTTTCGCGCCGACCCGCACAACTCGCGCGGCACCACCCGCGCCTATACCTACCTGACCGACCAGATCGTCGGCGCTGTTCTGCACTTCGCCACCCGCTACAAGCACCCGACCGCACACCAGACACATGCCGAGCGGCTCGCCGTCATGGCCGTGGGCGGCTATGGCCGGGGCGAGATGGCGCCGTTCTCCGATGTCGATCTGCTGTTCCTGACGCCCTACAAGATCACCCCCTGGGCCGAGAGCGTGATCGAAACCATGCTCTACCTGCTGTGGGACCTGAAACTGAAAGTCGGCCATGCCTCCCGGACGATCAAGGATTGCATCCGACTGGGGCGCGACGATTTCACGATCCGCACCGCGATGCTCGAACACCGCTTCCTCGCGGGCGAGGCGGCGCTGGCCGATGAGTTCGACACCCGCCTCAAGGACGAGCTTTACACTGGCACGGCCCGCGAGTTCATCGAGGCCAAGCTGGCCGAACGCGACACCCGCCACCGCAAGTTCCACCAGCGCTACGTGGTGGAGCCGAATGTGAAGGAAGGCAAGGGGGGCTTGCGCGATCTGCAATCGCTGTTCTGGATCGGCAAATATGTCCATGGCGTGCAGGACGCCGCCGATCTCGTGCCCTTGGGCGTTTTCCGCCCCTCCGAATTCGAGAGCTTCCTCAAGGCCGAGGATTTCCTCTGGGCCGTGCGCTGTCACTTGCACCTGCTCTCGGGCCGCCCGGTCGAGCTTCTGACCTTCGACATGCAGCTGCAGGTCGCTGAAGCGATGGGCTACACCGCGACCACGGGCCGCCGCGAGGTCGAAGTGTTCATGCAGGACTACTTCCGGCACGCCACGGAGGTGGGCGATCTGACGCGCATTTTCCTGACCAAGCTCGAAGCCCAGCACATGAAGGCCGAGCCGCTTCTGGAGCGCATGTTCAAGCGCAAGCCCCGGGTCAAACCCGATTACGAGGTGGTCCACAACCGGCTCGCGATCAAGGACCCGGAGACCTTCCTGCTCGACAAGCTGAATATCCTGCGCCTGTTCGAGGAGGGCTTGCGAACGGGCATGCTGATCCACCCCGACGCGATGCGCATGGTCAAATCGAATCTCGCGATGATCGACGACGAGATGCGCGGCGCGCCCGAGGCGCGCAAGATCTTCCTCAACACCTTGCTGAAATACGGCAATCCAGAACGCGCCCTGCGCCGCATGAACGAACTGGGCGTGCTGGGCGCGTTCATCCCCGAGTTTGCGCCCATCGTGGCGCTGATGCAGTTCAACATGTATCACAGCTACACGGTGGACGAGCATACCATCCAATGCATCGCGCAACTGGCGATGATCGAGAAGGGCGAGCTGACCGAAGACTTGCCGATTGCCTCGAACATTCTCGCGGGTGGCGTGAACCGCAAGGTGCTCTATGTCGCGCTCCTGCTGCACGACATCGCCAAGGGCCGCCCCGAAGACCACTCGATCCTCGGCGCGCAAATCGCCCGCCGGGTGGCCCCCCGTCTTGGCCTCAAGCCTGCCGAGGTGGACACGGTGGAATGGCTGGTGCGTTATCATTTGCTGATGTCCGACACGGCCCAGAAGCGCGACATTGCCGACCCGCGCACGGTGCTGGATTTCGCCAAGGCGGTGACCACCGTGGACCGGCTCGACCTGCTCACGGTGCTGACGGTCTGCGATATCCGCGGGGTCGGGCCGAACACGTGGAACAACTGGAAGGCGGTGCTGATCCGCGCGCTCTACCGCCAGACCCGGCGCGCGCTGGAGGACGGCATCGAGGCGCTCACCCGCGAGCAGCGCGGCGCCGATGCCAAGCGCGCCCTGCGCGAAGAGCTCAAGGGCTGGCCCGCCAAGGTGCTCAAGACCGAGATCGGCCGCCATTACGGCCCCTACTGGCAGGGCCTGCATGTCACCGCCCATGTGGTCTTCGCAAATCTGCTGCGTGATATCAGCGAGGACGAAATCCGCCTTGATCTGCATCCCGACGAGGACCGCGACGCCACCCGCGCGTGCTTCGTGATGCCCGACCATCCGGGCATTTTCGCCCGTCTTGCAGGCGCGCTCGCACTTGTAGGCGCGAATGTGGTGGACGCGCGCAGCTACACGACCAAGGATGGGTTCGTGACCGATGCGTTTTGGATACAGGATGGCGAGGGCACGCCCTACGAGGCCGAGCACTTGCCCCGCCTGAGCAAGATGATCGAACGCACGCTCAAGGGGGAGGTGGTGACCCGCGAGGCGATGAAGGGGCGCGACAAGGTCAAGAAGCGTGAAAAGGCCTTCACCCTGCCCACGCATATCACCTTCGACAATGATGGCTCGGAGATTTACACGATCATCGAAGTGGAGACCCGCGACCGCCCCGGCCTGCTCTATGATCTGGCGCGCACCCTTGTGGAGGCGAATGTGTACATCGCCAACGCGGTGATCGCGACATATGGCGAAAAGGTCGTCGATACGTTCTACGTCAAGGATATGTTCGGCCTTAAATACCACTCGAAGGCCAAGCAGCGATCGCTCGAAAAACGCCTGCGCGCGGCAATCGACGCAGGCCACGAACGCGCGGCGGATGACTAGCCCCCCGGCCCCGTGCTACACTTGTCCGGGTCAAATAGACGATGCCGACGGGTGGGACGCAGCGGGGCATGAACGTGACACGGACAGAACGACGGCTTGCGGCGATCCTGTCAGCGGATGTGGCAGGGTTTTCGCGGCTCATGGCTGCAGATGAGACTGGCACGCTCGACGCGCTGAAGGCCCTGATGCGGCAGACCTTCGCGCCTGAGGTCAAGTCCCACAAAGGGCGGATCGTGAAACTGCTGGGCGACGGCGCACTGGTTGAGTTCGGCAGCGTCGTCGATGCTGCCGCCTGCGCGCTTGCGATCCAGACACGCCTTGCCGCAAAGACCGGCAGTGCAGACGCGGCGGCCCCGCGCCTGCGAATTGGCGTGCATCTGGGCGATATCATCATCGAGGGGCATGATATCTATGGCGACGGCGTCAATCTGGCGACCCGCGTACAGGAAATCGCCCCCGTTGGCGGCGTGGCGCTCAGCGCCTCGGCCCATGAGCATGTCGCAGGCAAGGTTGGCACGGTCTTCACAGAAACCGCAGGGCAAAGCCTGAAGAACATCGACCGACCGATGGATATCTGGCACTGGACACCCGGGGGCGCCGCATCGCCGCCCGCGCGGACAGCGGCCCCCGCGCTGCCCGACAAACCCTCCATCGCCGTTCTGCCCTTCGACAATATGTCCGGCGATCCTGAACAGGAGTATTTCGCCGATGGCGTCGTCGAAGCCCTGACCGCCGCTCTGTCGCGCATCCGCAGCTTCTTCGTGATCGCCCGCAATTCAGCCTTTGCCTATAAGGGCCGCGCGGTGAATGTCCGCGAGATCGGGCGCGAGCTTGGCGTGGCCTATGTGCTCGAAGGCTCGGTCCAGCGGGCCGGAAACCGGGTGCGGATCACCGTGCAGCTCATCGAAACGGCGGGCGGCGCGCATCTGTGGGCGGAGAAATATGACGGCTCGCTCGACGATATCTTCGATTTGCAGGACATGATCACCGAACAGGTCGCCGGCGCCCTGCATCCGTCTATCCGGCTGGCCGAGATCGAACGCGCCGGGCGCAAACCGCCACAGGACATGGGCGCGTATGACTACACGATGCGCGCGATCCGCCATGTCTGGATGCTCGAAAAGGAGGCCGCGCGCGAGGCGCTGGTCTTGCTGGACAAGGCACTGGAGACCGACCCCGATTACCCGCTGGCGCTGGCCCTTGCCGCATGGTGCTGGGCGCAGCGCTCAGTCTACAACTGGCACGACGATATCGGCGAGGCCCGCCAGAACGCGCTCACCCGCGCCGAACGGGCGGCGAATCTGTCCTCGGACGACCCGCTGATCCTCGCCGTTCTCGGCGCGGTCCACACCTTCGCGCGCAATTACGGCGCGGCCCGGGTCCTGCTGGAGCGCGCTATTCAACTCGACCCCAACGCGGCTTGGGCGCTGAGCCGTCTGGGCTGGCTGGAGACCTATGCCGACCGCCCGGAACAGGCCAAAGCCTATTTCGACCGCGCGATTCGCCTCAGCCCGCTCGATCCGATGAATTTCAATAATCTCGTCGGACTGGCTTCGGCCTATCAGGTCGAAGGCAACGACAATGACGCCTCCGACACCTTCCTGCGCGCCTTGCAGGAGCGCCCGAACGCCCATTGGATACACCGCAACCTCTGCGCCGCGCTGCTCGGGGCCGGACGCAAGGCCGAAGCCGAGGCCTCGCGCGACACGCTGCTGGAGGCCTACCCACAAATGACCGTTGCCAAGTTCAAGGACGCCATGGTGTTCTCGCCTGCCGTGCTGCAGCGGATCGGCGCGCAAATGCGCGATTTGGGCATTCCCGAGACCTAAGGTGCCGCACGGCCCGGCGCGCGGATTTTCCATTGTTCCCCCGGCGCGCCAAACCTAGTAAGCGTCGGGCCAGCACTCCCGCAGACAGGCCGCGCACCGTCCGATGAAACCCATTCGCCTCATCTCCGGCTTCTTTACCGTGGGTCTGTGGACCATGCTCTCCCGCGTTCTGGGCTTCATACGCGACGCGATGATCCTCGCCTTTCTGGGCACGGGCCCGCTCTACGAGGCCTATGTGGTCGCCTTCCGCCTGCCCAACATGTTCCGCCGTTTCTTCGCCGAGGGCGCGTTCAACACGGCCTTCGTGCCGCTCTTCTCAAAGAAGCTGGAGGCGGGTGAGGATGCGAAACTCTTCGCCGAAGACGCGCTTGCGGGCCTTGCAACGGTGCTGATCGCCCTGACAGTGCTAGCGACCCTCGCCATGCCATGGCTGATCTATGCGCTGGCCTCAGGGTTCGAAGGGCAGGAACAATTCGCGCTCTCGGTCGAGTTCGGGCGCATCGCTTTCCCCTACATCCTCTTCATCTCTCTCGCGGCCCTGCTTTCGGGCGTTCTCAACGCCACGGGCCGCTTCGCCGCCGCTGCCGCCGCCCCTGTGCTGCTCAACGTGCTCTTGGTGGGCGCAATGGCAGGCGCCGCGTGGCTCGGGGGCGATGTGGCCCGCGCGCTGATCTGGGCGATCCCTGTCGCGGGCATCGCGCAGCTGGTCCTTGTCTATGTCGCAGCCTCCCGCGCCGGCTTTGACCTCAGACCCCGCCGCCCCCGCCTGACCCCCGAATTGCGCAAACTGGTGCGCATCGCCGTCCCGGCGGCCCTTGCGGGCGGCGTGGTGCAGATCAACTTGCTCGTCGGCCAGCAGGTCGCAAGCTATTTCGACCGCGCGGTGGGATGGCTCTACGCCGCCGACCGCCTCTACCAATTGCCCTTGGGCGTGGTGGGCATTGCTATCGGCATCGTGTTGCTCCCCGACCTGTCGCGCCGCCTCAAGGCCGACGACGGGACCGGCTCCCGCGAAGCGCTCTCCCGTGCGGCCGAGATTTCCATGGCTCTCACCCTGCCAGCCGCCGTCGCGCTGATCGTCGTGCCCTTCCCACTGGTCTCGGTCTTGTTCCAACGCGGCGCGCTCACGGTCGATGACAGCGCCGCCATCGCCGTGGCGGTCACGATCTACGGCCTCGGCCTGCCGGCCTTCGTGGCGCAGAAGATCCTGCAACCGCTGTTCTTCGCGCGCGAGGACACGACGCGCCCGTTCCGCTACGCGCTGATTGCCATGGTGGTGAACGCGGTGCTGGCGGTTGGCCTTGCGGTGCTGCTCGGCGGCCCCGCCGGATGGGTGGGCCCGGCCATCGCCACCACCGTTGCGGCGTGGGTCATGGTCTGGTGCCTTGGGCGCGGTGCCCGTCCGATGGGCGATATGGCCCGCTTCGACGCCCGGTTTCACAAACGCATCTGGCGCATTCTCGCCGCCTCGGTGGTGATGGGGCTGGTGCTCGTGGTGACCAGCAACGCGCTGGCCGGACTGATCCTGACCCCGGGCTGGCGCTATCTCGCGCTGGTAGTGCTGGTCGGCACCGGGATGCTGAGCTATGCCATCGCGGGCCAGCTGTTCGGTGCCTTCGCGCTGCGCGAGTTGACCGCGCGGCTGCGCCGGGGCAGCCGGCCTATTGGGTGAGTGTCACGTCATCCGGCGCGGCCCGGATCACCGCAGCGCTGGTCAGGTCCACCGAACTGGCCCGCGTCCGCGGTCTGAGTGAGCCCCATGGCGGGTTCATCGGCGGCGTCAGAAGCGCCATCATATGCACCCGCTTGTCATGCCAGTTGACGACGATCTCGCGCTCGTTCTCGAAGACCACGACACAATAGGCCCCGCTGGCCACATCGCAGCTGTCGCGCCCCAGCACCGATGTCAAGAAGGGGTCAATGCTGTGCTGCCTGACCATGATCAGCGTCTTCACATGCCCGTTCACAAGAAAAATCCCACCGGCGATGAGCAGCACCGCGGCCCCGATCATCACCCCGCCTGAGGCGCTGCGCAACGGGTTCAGACCCGCGATCCGGTCGCCATAGGCCACGACCACAAGCCGGCCGATAAAGCCGACAAAGGCAAGCGCCACGATCAGAACCCGCGTTTGCGTCGACTCGCCGACCTTCGACATCTCCCCCGCCATCTCGGCGGCGTGCGCGAACTCATCCATACCCGATACCCCTTTGCCGGGCCGACCGCCCTGCCCTTGATGTGATCGGCGGGAATCCCGGCCGGACTGTGGCAAGAGCGGGCGAAATCCACGGCAAACCGGTAAAATTGGCGCCCAACGCCGCTCCAAGGCAATCCGAGGGAGTGGCGCCCTTTTCCAGCAAGCGTCCCGCGTCGCTGCTCCGGGCACCCCGCCCCTGTTTTCGTTTTGTCAGAAATATCCACTTGGGTCCGAGGGGCCGTCAGCCCCCAGCGCGCACAGGGCGCTCCCCCTACTCCCCGCGCAGCTTCCGCAGCAGAAAGGCAAACCCGCCCGGCACCAGCAGGAAGGATAGCACGAACCCGATGCAGAACCCCGAAAGTTCCGCGATCCATGTCAGGTCAGTCCCAAAAAACACCCCGAAGACAAGCTGAATCCCCATCAGGAACCCGATCAGCGTGAAGGCCTGAATTTGCGCCTGCCCGGTCGCCCGCGCCCGCACCCAAAGCACGAAGGTGAAGGCCCCAATGAGCCCATAGGCCCCCGGATAGGCCCCGACCAGCACCCCCTGCACCTGCCCCACGATCAGCGCATAGATCACCGCCCCGAGGATCGAGCAGGTGAAGAACAGCACCGGCACGGTCCAGCCACCCATCGCCTCGCCGACATATTTGCCCATCGCGAGAAAGATCACCCCGGCGAAAAGCATGTGCACAAAGCCGTAATGCAGGAAGGGGTAGGTCACAAAACGCACCACATGCTCACCCGGAAACTGCCCTGTGGACAGCATCCAGTCGAAGACCAGCGGCGAGAAGCCATAGCTCTCCAGCGCCCCGAGCCGCCAGCCGATCGCCGTCGGGCCGCCGAAAAGCCCCGCCTCGGCCCCGGCGAACAGGCACTCGATCCCGAAGATCACCGCGAAAATGGCGACCACCGGCAGCGGCACCGCGTTGAACGGGGAAGGTTCGATATGGGATCGGTCGTCGTCCATGGGCTCCTCGCTTGACGCTCCTGCCCGCCATGGATAAGCGAGACCGCAACCTTGCACCAGAGCCTTGGACCCATGACCGACAGCCAATTCACTCCCCGCGTCTTCTCCGGCATCCAGCCGTCCGGCGGGCTCACGCTCGGCAATTACCTCGGCGCGCTCAAGCGTTTCGTGGACATGCAGAACGCGGGGACCTACCAGTGCGTCTATTGCATGGTGGACCTGCACGCGATCACGCAGGAGCTTGTCCGGCCCGATCTGAAAGCCAAGACCCGCGAGCTTGCGGCGGGTTTCATCGCCTCCGGCATCGACCCCGAACGCGCGATCCTGATCAACCAGAGCCAGGTCCCGGAGCACGCCCAGCTTGCGTGGATTTTCAACTGCGTCGCCCGCATGGGCTGGATGCAGCGCATGACGCAATTCAAGGACAAGGCGGGCAAGAACACCCAGAACGTCTCGCTGGGCCTGTTCGCCTACCCGGCCCTGATGGCCGCCGATATTCTCGTGTACCACGCCACCCATGTGCCGGTGGGCGAGGACCAGAAACAGCACCTTGAACTGACCCGCGACATCGCGATCAAGTTCAACCACGATTTCGGCGTCGACTTCTTCCCCGAGGTCGAGCCGGTGATCGAGGGCGCGGCCACGCGGGTGATGAGCCTGCGCGATGGCGCCAAGAAGATGTCGAAATCCGATCCCTCGGACGCCTCGCGCATCAACATGACCGACGACGCGGACACCATCGCCAAGAAGATCCGCAAGGCCAAGACCGACCCTGACGCGCTGCCCTCCGAGGCGGCGGGACTTGAGGAGCGCCCCGAAGCGCGCAACCTCGTAAACATCTATGCCGGGCTGGCCGATCTGACGGTGGATCAGGTGCTGGCCGACCACGGCGGCGCACAATTCGGGCAATTCAAACCGGCGCTGGCGGACCTTGCGGTGGCTAAACTCGCCCCGATCTCCACTGAGATGTCCCGCTTGATGGACGATCCCGCCGAGATCGACCGCCTTCTGGCGCGCGGCGCCGAGCAGGCCCGCGAGATCACCGCGCCGATCCTCAAGAAGACCTACGAGATCGTCGGAATGGTCGGCGCCTGACGCCAGCATCACCTTGTCTCTCTGCACGCTTGCACATCGCGTGCGCGGCAGGGTGACTTAAACTTCACCTTTTGCAGACTACCTTCAAGTTAACTGCAAGAGGACCGCACCATGACCATCCATCCAGACACCCGCGTCGGGCATGTCCATCTCAAGGTCACCGATCTCGACCGGTCGGTGGCGTTCTATGCAGGCGTGATGGGTTTCGAGTTGACCCAGCGCTTCGGCACCGAGGCGGCGTTTCTGTCGGCGGGCGGCTATCACCACCATATCGGCCTGAACACATGGCACTCCAAGGACGCAGGCCCGGCCCCGGAGCGCGCGGCGGGCCTCTACCACGCGGCCTTCGTGTTCCCGGACAGGCCGAGCATGGCCAACGTGCTCAAACGCGTTCTCGACCATGGCACGCCGCTCGATGGGGCCGCCGATCACGGGGTCTCCGAAGCGGTGTATTTCCGCGACCCGGATGGCAATGGCATCGAGCTTTACGTGGACCGCGCTCAGGCGGACTGGCCACGCGCCGAAGATGGCCGCCTGCGCATGATCAACGCCCCGCTCGATGTGCCGGGCCTTCTGGCCGAAGCGACCTGACCAAAGCGCAACCGCTTTACAAAGACCTGTTCCGCGCGGCACATAGGGCGCAACTGAAATCACGCCGGCCTTTGCCCATGTTCCGCCTGATCCGCGCGACCTTTCTCGTCCTGATCGCCTTCGTGGCGGGGCTGCTCTTCGAGCGCAGCCAGACCGCCGAGGCGTGCAAAGCCGCAGGCGGCACCATGGCGGCGGGCCTGTGCAGGGGGGCGTCATGAGCACCGCTGACAATACCACGGGCAAGATCGTCGTCGGCGCCATCGCAGGCGCCTATGGCGTGCGCGGAGAGGTGCGGGTGAAGTCGTTCTGCGCCCAGCCCGAGGATATCGAAACCTATTCCCCGCTCACCGACGCGCAGGGCCGCGCTTATCACCTCTCGATCCTGCGCCCGATCAAGAACGGCTATGCCGCGCGCATCGTCGAGGTGGCGACCAAGGAAGAAGCCGACGCGCTCAAGGGCGTTGAGCTATTCGCGGACCGCGCGCAACTGCCCTCCCTGCCCGATGACGAGTTTTACCATGCCGACCTGATCGGCCTGACTGTCACCGATACCGGCGGCGCGCCCCTTGGCACGATCAAATCGGTGCAGAACCACGGCGCGGATGACCTGCTGGAGGTCCGGAAACCGGGGTCGTCGGCGACCTTCCTTCTGCCCTTCACCCGCGCCATCGTGCCGACTGTCGATCTCGACGCGGGCCGCGTGGTCGCCGACCCGCCCGAAGGCTTGCTATGAGCAGCGGTCCGGCAAAGGGTCCGCCGTCCAAGTCGCATGGCCGAAAAGCCATCCGGCCAACGCTGGTCCCGCGCTCGCTGATGGACGAAGCCCCCGATCTGGTGGACGTGTGGCAGGCCCGGATCATCACCCTGTTTCCAAACGCCTTTCCCGGCGTGCTGGGCGAAAGCCTCACCGGTCGGGCCTTGCACGATGGCAAATGGCAACTCCACACCCACGACCTGCGCAGCTTCGGGCGCACCCGCCACCGCAATGTCGATGACACACCCGCAGGGGGCGGCGCGGGCATGGTGCTGCGCGCCGATGTGGTCGGCCCGGCGATCGAGGAGGCCATGCGCACGGCGCGCGGGCGCTGGCCGCTGGTCTATCTCAGCCCGCGCGGCACCCCATTCACCCAAGCCATGGCCCGCGACTGGGCGCGCTGCGAGGGCGTCACGCTGCTCTGCGGCCGCTTTGAGGGCGTCGATGAACGGGTGCTGGAGCACTACGGCGTGCAGGAGGTGTCCCTCGGGGATTTTGTCCTGACGGGCGGCGAGATTGCCGCCCAAGCCATGATCGACGCCACGGTGCGCCTCCTGCCCGGCGTGCTGGGCAACGCGACCTCCACCGAGGAGGAAAGCCACTCGGACGGATTGCTCGAACACCCCCAATATACCCGACCGGCCGAATGGAAGGGCCGCAAGATCCCCGATGTGCTGCTGTCGGGCAACCACGCCGAAATCGCCAGATGGCGCCGCGAGATGTCCGAGGCACTGACGAAAGACCGCCGCCCGGACCTGTGGGCCAAACACACCGAAGACTGAGCGATGGTAGGCAGATTGCCCACCCGACAAGGCCCCGCGCAGAGCAGCTGCCAGCCACCCGCCCCTAAAATCGCCATAATCTACGCTTAAGCCCGCTGCGATATCACAGGCGTGAGACAGGATATGACGAACATAGACACCGCACAGCGGACCGGATCGGTCTGGAGTGGCTGGGGCTTTGCCCTCTGCGCGCTCGCCTTGATCATGGCGTTGGTTCAGATCATGGGCGGCCCCTTCGCCCCGCAAGTGGAGACCTCCGTGACATTGGGCGAGATGGCGGCGGATATCGGCAAATCCGCGGCCCGCTCGGCGCTTGGCCTCGCACAGCCCGCGCCCGAGGCCCTGCCATGGGATATCGACAGGGCGCTGCGCGTGGCGGTCGTGATCGCCGCCGTGGCCGGAACCGTTCTGGCGATGCTGGCGCTGGTCAAGGGCGAGGACTACCGACTGGCTAGCTTCGCGATGGCGCTCGGCGTGTCCGCAATCGCAATGCAGTTCTTCGCGTGGCTCGTCCTGATGATTGTCGGCGCGATCATCATAGCCGCGTTCCTTTCAATGATCGCCGCGTGGTCTCCGTTCGGCTGACAGCGGTTGACGCACGCCGGGTTCCGGCGTACATCGCGCGGGTCTGAGGCTGCGCATGTGGAATCGGACCCTTTGGCTATTGGGCCGCTTCGCCCCGGACTGCGCCGAAGGCAGACACGAAAGAATGACGACCTGAACCCTCCTGCGGGCACGGCATGTGGACCCGGTTCGAAGACAGGAGCTCTGAGGGCGGTAAATCACGTCTGCGGGCCAACCGCTGGCACATATAGGAGCCGATCAGATGGATCTGATTGCACAAATCGAAGCTGAGCAAATTGCTGAGCTGGGGAAAACGATCCCCGACTTCAAGGCGGGTGACACCATCCGCGTTGGCTACAAAGTGACCGAGGGTACACGCTCCCGGGTCCAGAACTACGAAGGCGTCTGCATTTCCCGCAAGAACGGCGGCGGCATTGCCGGTTCGTTCACGGTCCGCAAGATTTCCTTCGGCGAGGGCGTCGAACGTGTGTTCCCGCTCTACTCCACGAATATCGAGAGCATCGAGGTGGTCCGCCGTGGCCGCGTGCGCCGCTCCAAGCTCTACTATCTGCGCGCCCGCCGTGGTAAATCGGCCCGGATCGCGGAAGACAGCAACTACAAACCCAAATCCGCGTAAGAGGGGACAGGTCCATGAAAAAAGATACACACCCCGACTACCACATCATCGACGTCAAAATGACCGATGGCACCGTGGTTCAGATGAAATCGACCTGGGGCAAAGAGGGCGACGTGCTGTCCCTCGACATCGACCCCTCCGTGCACCCGGCGTGGACAGGCGGCGGCACCCGCCTGATGGACACCGGCGGCCGCGTATCGAAGTTCAAGAGCAAGTACGCAGGCCTGGGCTTCTAAACCGCCTGCGACATGCATCCCAAAAGCCGCCCCACAAGGGCGGCTTTTTCTGTTCAGTAAGACGGCGGCGCGTGATTGCTGTGCGGAAATGTCTGCACTCCGGTGCAGGACTTCGATATTCCTTGATCACCCACTCCCCGTTCAACATTCAAGACTTAAAAAAGACTTTCAAAGTTTGCTGTTCTCGCCTAACTTCCGTCCCGTCAACAAAGAAAAGGTGCAAGTTTGTGAGAGTTTCTTTTGCGGTCGCCTTTCTAGCTTTTTTTTCGCTTTCTGCCTGCACGCCTCCAACCTATGGATCGGTACAAAGGACACCCGTGTCGCTCCAAAATGGTGAATTAGCTTACGTCTATCAAGGCCGCGCCAATTTTCCGGGGCAACTCGCGATAGCGGACGAAATGATGGCCAGCCATTGCCAATCCATCGGAAAGAGACAAGCGGTAATTCAAGATCGTCAGTTGCAGAACCTTGGCTCTGTCGGCAGCGTAGGGGTTTCGCCGGGCATGGCAAGTGGAGGTATAATGACTAACCAAAATCAAAATATCCTCTTTACATGCGTGTGACGTTAACAAGCACGGCAACTTCCACTACTTTGGTGCAAACGATATGCAAAAATAGCATTATTGACAGCCAAGTGGATGGCCACCTTTGAGTGAACGCAGATCTCTGCGAAAAGTTGCGAAGAGTAGTCTGTCCGACCGACCTTGAACAATGCATCCATTGCGTCCCGCACAACGCGGTGCAAACTCGCTTTCCTAGCTGCACCCCTCCGGATATAGTTACCCGCAAACAAGACAACCCAAGGGACGGGGCACGGAGTGGCACATATCATCGTTGTCGGAAACGAAAAGGGCGGCGCGGGCAAGTCGACCGTGTCGATCCATGTGGCCACCGCGCTGGTGCGGGCGGGCAAGTCGGTCTCTTGTCTGGACCTCGACCTGCGGCAGCGCAGCTTCACCCGCTACGCGCGCAACCGCCGCGACTTTCTCACCGCAGAAGGGCGGGCGCTTCCCGAGGTCGCGGTCAGGCCGCTGTCATTTGATCCCGGCGCGTAGAAAGGCTTGCACGAACTGCCTCTGGAATATCAGGAAAGCCGACAGAAGCGGAACGATCACCATGACCGTCGCAGCGGAGATGACCGAGATATCGACGCCGTTCTCGGGCGCGGCGAAGATCGACAGCCCCACTGTCAAAGGTCGCGTGGTGTCGGAATTCGTCACGATCAGCGGCCACAGAAAGTTGTTCCAATGCGTCGACACCGACACAAGGGCATAGGCGATATAGGTTGGCCGCGCCGCCGGAATGTAGACATGCCACAGCACGCCGAGCAGACTGCATCCTTCGACCCGGGCCATATCGTCCAACTCCTTGGGCACCGACTTGAAGGCCTGCCGCATCAGGAAGATGCCAAAGGCCGAGGCCATGTAGGGCGCACCGATGCCAAGAATGCTGTCGAGCAGGCCCAGCGTTGCGGCCACCTTGTAATTCTCGACGATCAAGACCTCAGGCAAAATGAAAAGCTGCAAGAGCACGAGCACGAACAGCGTGTCCTTGCCCCGAAACTGCATTTGAGCAAAGGCGAACCCGGCCAGCGTGCACAGGAAAAACTGTCCGATCAGCACCGTCGTCACGAGCACAAACGTATTCAGGAAATAGCGCACCCACGGCGCGCCCTCCCACGCGATGCGGAAATTTTCCAAGGTCAGGGGCGCTGTCAGATTGAAGTTGACCGCATCGGTTGTGGTGTGGAAGGCGGCCCAGACGGCAAAGGCCAGCGGCGAAATCCAAATTATCGCGAGCACCAGCGCGGCCGCGTTTTCTATCCGGCGCAGCAGACTCATCGGTAATGCGTCCGGCGGTCGATCACAAAGAACTGGATCGCCGCGACACATCCGAGAACGCCGAGCACCATGACCGTCATCGCCGCCGCTGCCGGTGCGTCGAAAAAGGCAAATGCGTTCTCCCAGATGTAATAGAGGATCAGCATCGACGCGTCTGACGGCCCGCCCTTGGTCAGGATGAAGAGATGGTCGATCAGCTTTACCGAGTTGATCAAGGCGTTCACCAGAATGAACAGCGTCGTCGGCATCAGAAGCGGCAGAACGATCCGCCGCAGATACGTCCAGCGGCTCGCACCTTCGATCTCGGCGGCTTCCTTGAGATCCGGCGGTATGGTCTGCAACGCGGCGAGGTAAAAGATCATGAAAAAGCCGGACTCTTTCCAGATCGTCACGATGCAGACCGCCCAGAGCGCGGTTTCAGGTTGTCCCAGCCAGTTAACCGAGGGGGCGCCGAACAGCGCGCCGATCTGGTCCAACACGCCGAACCCGGGCGTGTAGAAGAACAGCCACAGATTTCCGGCCGCGATCATCGGCAGCACGGTCGGCGTGAAATAGGCCGTCCGCACAAAGCTGCGCGCGGGGATTTTCGCATTGGCCCAGAGCGCCATGGCCAGCGCGATGATGATCGAAACGGGGATCGTCACGGCGGCGTAGAACAAATTGTTCTGCACCACCGTCCAGAAGGTCGGGTCGTCGAACAGCCGCTGATAGTTTTCAAGACCAACGAATTCGGACGGGTTGCGGCGCGTGCCGCGAGAAAAGGCGGAGGTCCAGAGCGTTGTCAGCGAGGGGTAGAAGGCGAAGGTCGAGAGCATGACGAGCGCGGGCGACAGCAGCAGCCAGCCATGCACGGCCCTGCGGCGACGCATGAAGGCCGCGTTTGCCGTTTCTGCCGTTCCGCTGGTCGTCATTTGCTGTCTCATTCCCATGGGAACAGGACGGCGCCGCGAGCATGGGCGCCGTCCATATCGGTTTGTGTTACTTGTAGGCCGACAGCAGGCGTTCAGCGGCCTCCTGTGCCTCGGACAACGCCTCTGCAGGGGCCTTGGCGCCGGTCAGCGCGGACTGGATGGCATTGTTCAGGCCTTCGCGCACTCGGGCGGTCTCGAAGGTCGAGAATTCGGCCACCGCGTGCTCCAGTTGGTTGCGGGCGACGAGTGCCGGGGGGAATTCCTCGGTATAGGCCTTCAGCTTCTCGGTCTCGTAGGCGGCGGGCGACACACCCATATAGCCGGTCTGTATCGACCATTCTGCGGCCTGTTCCGGCGCGGTCATGAACTTGATCAACTCAAGCGCGGCCTCACGCTCTTCGTCCGTGGCATCCTTGAAGATGTAGAAATTGCCGCCGCCCGTGGGGGAGCCGAGCCGCGCGTTGCCGGGCAGCATGGCGACACCGAAATCGAAGCTGGCGTTGTTCTTCACGGCTGTCAGGTTGCCGGTGGAATGCCACATCATCGCGGTCTGGCCTTCGAGGAAGGCCTGGCGCAGCGTGCCCCACTCGACCGTGCCCTCGGGCATGATGCCGTGCTCGGTCGACAGCGATTTCCAGAATTCCAGCGTCTCGACCACCTTCTCGTCATCGAAATTGGTGCTGAGGCCGTCATCCGACATCACTTCCTTGCCATTCTGGATCGCCAGCGCCTGGAACATCCAGTAGGGGTAGCCCGTTGACGGGATCATCAGCCCGGACCGGTCGTCGGTGGTCAGTTGCTTGCCCATCGACACCAACTCGTCCCACGTCTTGGGCGGGCTCTCGGGGTCAAGGCCCGCGTCGCGAAACATGTCCTTGTTGTAATAGGCCACGATCGTCGAGCGCTGGAAGGGCACGCCCCATGTCTTGCCCTCGATCTTGGAATTGGCCATCAGCGCCGGATAGAAGCTCTCCAGCCACGCCTGTTCTTCTTCGGTCTCGATCACGTCCTCGAAGGGCACGATGAGGTCCTGCTCGATGAGGTCATAGGCGTCGATGGAGAACATGACCGCCAATTGGGCCGGGTCGCCGGAATTGAGCGCCGACAGCGCCTTGATGCGGGTGTCGTCATAGTTGCCGGCATAGATCGCGTTGACCGAAATGTCGGGGTTTTCGGCCTCGAAATCGGCAACGATCCCATCCACCACTTGGGTGAGCGGGCCACCCACGGCGATGGGATAGTACATGGTCAGTTCGGTCTCGGCGACAGCCGGATTGACAAGGGCCGTGCTCGCGGCGAGCATGATGGCTGCAGTAGAGTAGCGAAGCATTTGGCGTTCCTCTTCAGTCTGATACGGGTTGGGGTTGGATTGCCTTGCGGCTATCACGGGGCGCCGTTTGGCGATGGTCCGCCCCGTAATTCTGCTGGGGGTTCTCTTTGGCCAGGCCTGTGCCGGCGTCAAAGAGAACCCTGTGTTCTTCGGGAATGCGCACCCCGATCTCGTCCCCGGGACGGCAATCGGCAGCGCCGGGGGCAAAGACGATCAGGCCACGGGCCGCCGGGTGATCCACCACCACATGCGTCTGTGCGCCCAGAAATTCGACATCGCGCACCCGGCCCGTCAGATCGCCCTCGCCGGGACGGCGCGCCGCCACGTGTTCGGGACGAATGCCGATGGTCACACCGCCCTGCCCCAAGGCCGCACCTTGGATCATCGCCATGGGCGGATCGCCGATGAATTCGGCGGCAAAGGTGCTCACCGGGCGGGCATACAGCGTGGTGGGGCTGTCGGCCTGCTCGACCCGGCCATCGCGCATCAGCACCACGGTATCGGAGAGCGACATCGCCTCGGTCTGGTCGTGGGTGACGTAGATCACGGTGAGACCCAGCTTGCGCTGCAGGGCCTTGATGTCCCGCCGCACCGAATGGCGCAGCTTTGCATCGAGGTTCGACAGCGGCTCGTCCATGAGACACAGCGGGTGCCCTGAGACCACGGCGCGCGCCAGTGCCACGCGCTGGCGTTGCCCGCCGGACAACTCGGCGGGCTTTCGTGCCTCAAGACCCGCGAGGCCAAGCATATCTGTCGCCTCGGCCAGCTTTTCGGCCTGTTCGGACTTGGGAACCTTGCGCACCTTCATCCCGAAGATGACGTTTTCCCTGACGCTCAGATGCGGGAAGAGCGCATAGGATTGGAACACCATGGACAGGCCGCGCTGCGATGCCGGAAGGTGCGTGACCTCGCGCCCGGCGATCCTGACGATCCCGCTCTGCGGCACCTCCAGCCCGGATATCACCCGCAAAAGCGTGGACTTGCCACATCCCGATGGCCCGAGCACAGACACGAAGTCGCCCTCGGACACCTCCAGCGTCACGTTTGCAACGCCGCCCCGGCCATCCCATTGGCGCGTGACCGTGTCGAGGCTGACAAACCCGCTCATAGCGCCGCTCCATCGCCCTGCGCCAACACGAGCCGGTCTTCCAGAGGCCGCAGCCCCTCGGAAAAGGGCGGTCCGGGGCGGCGGTCGATCACGATCCGGTCCATGTCCGACAAATGCCCTCCGACAGCCGCCGCGCGACGTCCGAACTTGCTGCTGTCGGCCACGAGGATCGACACCCGGCTGTTGGCGCGAATGTGCTCGCGGGCGCGCACCTCCGGTTCATGAAAATCCAGCAAGGAGCCGTCAAGGTCGATGCCGCCGACGCCGAAAATACCAAAATCCGCGCGATAGCTTGCAAAGAGGTCTATCGAGGCTTCACCCAGAAAATCGCGATCCGGCAGGCGCACCTCGCCGCCGGGCAGGATGATCCTGTTGGCGGAGTTTTCCGACAGCGCCATGGCTGCATTGAGATTGTTCGTCACCACGGTGAGCGATTCTTTGTCGGCCAGAGCCTGTGCCACGAGCGCCGGTGTCGTTCCGATCGAAATAAAGACAGTGGACCCGTCCGACACGATGTCGGCCACAGCGGCGGCGATGCGCTGCTTGGCGTCGAAATTCATGACCGAACGCGAGGCATAGGGCAGATTGGCGCTGCCATCGACGAATTCCGCCCCGCCATGCAGACGCCGGAGCTTACTGACCTCACAAAGCGCGTTGAGATCACGCCGCACCGTGTGGCTGGACACGCCCAATTCGCGCGAGAGCGCATCGACCATGACCCGCCCCTGCCGCTGTGCCATTTCGAGAATCGCAGACCGTCTGTCCATTCGCGCACCCTTTCGTGCTCATATGAGCAGATATCTGTGACACGCCGATGAATGTATGCGCGCAGCGAGACACAATCGTCCCCTGCCCGATGCCGAACCCCGCGCTGCCAAAGATCGCTTCGCGCTCAGAGGCTTGAAGGACGCCGCTGCGCAGGTGCGGGCGCAGACCCGTGTCGGGACTGGCACAGAGCGCAGGCGCGCCATGGATCAAGCACCCCTAGCTCAGCGCCATATGGGGTTGGTCCAAGCCCGCTTTCCATGTGCGTCAATCACGGTCAGGCGCATCCAATCGCTCTCGCTGAGGCGGCCATAGGGAACAACCGCTTCGCCCATCGCGTTGCCGTGGACAGCGGTCGCGCCCGATCCCCGGCCCTGCACGATCACGGATGCGGCCGGAGAGCAGCGCACTCGGACGGACTTTTCCTCCCAGGACACATCGTGAATGGCTGGCCCGGTCGAGGCATACATTTGCCCGGCCTTCAGCGCGGCCAGAAGCGCTTCGGGCGTGTTTTCCTCGGCCTTGACCATCGTCCAGCCGCCAAAGTGGTCGGGCTCGCTGAAATGCGCGTCATCTGTCGCACAGAGCGTCAGTCTGCGGCCTGATTCCAGCAACCTGTCCAGATGCCAGAAGCCTTCGGCGCGGTCGGCCCCGACCTGACAGCCGTGATTGTAGATCTCGACGGCGTGCGCCGCGTCGAGGCTGTGCGCATCGGCGTGCGACAACCCGCCCCACTCGGGATGCGCAATGGCCACGAACGCCCCCGCATCGCGGCACCGCCGGGCCAGTTCCGGCCCGGTTTCCATGTTCTCGACGAGCCCGAAATGCGGCGCGTTCGACGGGGCGAAATCGGCGGGCAGACCCACCGCGAGGATATGCCAAAGCTCGCCATTCTCCATGGCGCCGGAGTGCACCTCAGCGCCCAGAATGGTGGTGAAACCGTTCGTGCGAAAGCCGGTCGTATCTACGATCGGATAGTCGTAGAGCCCGATGAAGTGATCTGTCAGGGCAATGAAATCATAGCCCTCCTCGCGATAGCGGCGGCACACCTCGCCCGGGTCCAGAACCCCGTCAGAGCGCGTGGAATGGGTGTGCAGGTTGCCGCGCCAGAAGCGGCCGGGAGCGGTGAAAGCGGGATCTTGCATGAGCGGCTCCGTCAGATCAGCGGTTTGTGCATGTGGATACGGGGGATTGGGTCATTGCCGTTTTGGCACGGGCGCACATCCGTGACGCGGTAGCCGAGCGACGAAAAAAAGGCAACGAGGCCGGTGCGCACCTGCGTCGTGGACAGTGTGACCTGCGCAAAGCCTGTCTTGAGGGCAAGCTCTTCCAGCGCCTGCATGGCGCGTCGTCCAAGACCTTGCCTCTGGTGGGCCGGATCTATGGCGATCCGCTCGATCTTGAGCGCATCGCCATCCCGGTCGATGACCGCGCAGCCCTTCGTGCCGTCGATCCACAGGACGCGGCCCTGCGCGATCGCCGCGGGCAAAAGCGGGCAAGGGGACGGAGCATTGTGCCCGATCGCGCGCTCATCGCCTACGAATGCCGTTTCAATCAGCCTTTCGAGCGCGGCCTGATCTTCTGGCTTCGATTGCATCAACACTTGCGAAACACCATGACGAGGCCGCGATCCGCGGCGTGGGGATGATCCGGATTGTCATAGATCTCGATCTCGACAAACCGCAGCGGTGAAATCTGCCCCGCCGCCTGCAACCGCGCCAGCGCCGATCCAAAGCCCATGCCATCGAGCACCGGCGCGATGGTGCCGCAGACAAACAGCCCGCCGGAGCGGGTCACCCGCAAAAGCTCCGGAAGGCATGCGGGTCCGACGTGGCCGTGGGTGAAGGTGCCGCAGGAGATCACGCCGCCGTAGCTGTCGCTCGCAAGCGGCAGCGGTTCCAGCAGATCGCCTTCGATCAGATTGCGATAAAGTGCCTTGCCGCGCGCGATCTCGAGCATCTGCGGCGTGATGTCAAAGCCATCCACGACCGCGCCGCCTAGATGCGTCGCCACCAGCCCCGTGCCCGCGCCGATGTCGAGAATGGGTGTGTCATCGCCGCCCGCCGCCAGATAGGTTTCCGCGATGCGCTGCGGGGCGACGTAGCCCCAGCCGTCGCCGAAGCTTTCGTCGTAGGTTTCGGCCCATGCCCCATAAAGCGTCCTCGCGCTGTCCGGGCCGTCGATCTCGTAGGCGTTGTCGAGGTCGTAATCGGGCATCTAGACCACCGTCGCCTTTCCGCGCCTGCCGGGCAGCACCCGGCTGCGCTGATCAGGATCGAGAGAGGGGATCGCGGCCAGCAGCGCGCGGGTGTAGTCGTGCTGCGGATCGGCGAAGATCTGGCGCGTCGGACCTTCCTCCACGATCTCGCCCAGATACATCACCGCCAGATAGTCGCAGATATGGGCGACCACGCTCAGATCATGGGAAATGAACAGGTAGGTCAGGTCCAGATCGCGTTGCAACTGTTTGAGAAGGTTCAGGATGTCGGCCTGAATCGAGACATCCAAGGCGGCCACGCATTCATCGGCGACCACGAATTTCGGCCCCGCCGCGAGCGTCCGCGCAATGGAAATGCGCTGGCGTTGCCCGCCCGAGAAGGCATGCGGGTAGCGGCGCAGATGTTCGAGGTTGATCCGGCATTTCCCGGCGATCTCGCGCACCCGGGCGTCGGTTTCTTCGCGGGTTTTGGTGATCCCCAGCACTTCGAGCGGTTCAGCGATGATATCCCGCACGGTCATGCGCGGCGACAGCGCGGCATAGGGGTCCTGAAAGATCAGCTGGGCCTCGGCGCGGAAGGCGCGTTCCTGCTGCTTTGTCATCTTCGCGATGTCGTATCGGTTGTTCCCGTCGTCATAGGTGATTTTTCCCGCGCTGATCGGGGCGGCCTTGAGGATCGCCCGGCCCAGCGTCGTTTTGCCGGACCCGCTTTCGCCGACGAGCCCGACAAAGCTGCCCTTGGGGATATCGAGGCTGACGGTCTTCACCGCCTGAACCATCGGCGGCGTGCCGAAGAGCTTGCGGCCCAGAGGAAAGGCGACGGTCAGGTTCTGGATGGACACAAGCGGCGTCATCGCACGTCCTCCGGGAACAAGGCGGCGAAATGGCCGGGGCGCAGTTCGGTCATCGGGGGCACGTCGCGTTCGTAGCGCGAGCCGGGCTCCAGTTCGGCGTTGCGCGGGTGAAACACGCAGCCCGAAGGCCGCTCCAGTGGCGACGGGATGTCGCCGGGAATGGGCGTGAGGGGCGCATCCAGATTGTCGAGGTTCGGCATCGCGTTCAGCAGGCCGCGCGTATAGGCATGAGCAGGCCTGCGCAGCACATCGCGCACCGGGCCTTTCTCCATGATCCGGCCCAGATACATCACGGCCACGCGGTCCGCCGTTTGGGCGATCACCCCGAGGTCATGGGTGATGAACAGGATCGACATGCCGAAATCACGGGTCAGCTCTTTCATCAGGTCGATCACCTGCCGCTGGATCGTGACGTCTAATGCGGTCGTTGGCTCATCGGCGATCAACAGCTGGGGCTTGGTGGTGAGCGCCATGGCGATCATCGCGCGCTGGCGCATCCCGCCGGAATACTCGAACACATACTGATCGAACCGCTGCGCCGGTTCGGTGATGCCGACCCGGTCCAGCATCTCGATGGACAGCGCCTTGGCCTGCGCGCGGGAGAGGTCGGTGTGGATTTCAAGCTGCTCGACCATTTGCTGGCCCACGGTGAGGGCCGGGGCGAAACTGGCCATGGGTTCCTGAAAGATCATCGAAATCCGGCCGCCGCGTACGGGCCGCATATCGCGTTCACGTCGCAGGCTCAGCACGTCGATGGCGGGCTCGCCGTGCAAGGTGATCTTGGAGGCCGGATCGTAAAGCGTGTTGCGCCCGTTGAGCTGCATGATCGCCTTGGCCGTGACCGACTTGCCCGACCCGCTCTCGCCCACGAGCCCCAAGACCTCGCCCGGCCCGATGTCGAACGACACGTCCTCCACCGCGGTGATGAGCCCTTCATCGGTGTTGAAGCGGATGGTGAGGTTTTCGACGCTCAGCAGGCTCATGTCTTGGCCTCGCTATAGGGGTCTGCCGCATCGCGCAGGCCGTCGCCCACGAAGACAAAGGCCATGACCAGCGCCACGAAGAACAGCACGGGGATGAAATACCATTGGTAGTTCAGCAAGACATCGGCGTTCGTCGTGTTTTGCAACAGCACGCCCAGCGAGGTCACGGGGTCTTTCAGCCCCAGCCCGATAAAGGACAGCGCTGTTTCCGACAGCACCATGTAGGGAAAGGAAATCACCAGATCGACGATGATGTAGCTGGTGAAGGACGGCAGCAGATGCCGCCGGATGATATGCCCCGAACCGGCCCCGGACAGCTGTGCGGCCAGCACGTAGTCCTGATTGCGCTCCACCAGCAGATGGGTGCGCACGCGCCGCGCCAGCGTGGGCCAGCCGATGAGCCCCAGAATGATCGAGATGAAAAAGAACCGCGTCTCGGCACTCCACGTGTCGGGAACGAAGGCCGCAAGCGCCATGAAGAGCGGAATGGCGGGCACGGTGCGGATCGCGTCGGTGATCATCTGCACCACGCTGTCCACCATGCCGCCGTAATAGCCTGCGATCCCGCCAATGGTCAGCGCCATGACGAAAGAGATCAGCACCCCCAACGTGCCCACGGCCAGCGATGTCTTGATCGCATGAAGCGTGCGGCTGAAGATGTCCTTGCCGGTGTCGTCGGTGCCAAAGAGGTGGATCGTCCCTTCGTCCACGCCGAACAGGTGCCGGTCCAGCGTGACGCCAAACCACGTATAGGCGTCCCCCGTCACGAACCACTGCACATAGCGGCGATCCTCGGTGTCGATCGTGCTGACCCAGCGGAAATTCGTCTCGATCGAGCGCTCGCGTTTGACCCCGTAAATGAAGGGCCGCACCGAACAGCCCGCGTCGTCGCAGAACCGCGGGATCTGTGGCGCGCCGTTGGTATAGTCCTTGTTCGCCCCGGCGATGGTGGGGTCATAGGGTCCGACGAAATCGGCAAAGACACCCAGCAAGATCATCAGGCCCAGCACCCATGCCGCGAACATCGCCGCGCGCTGCCGGCGGAAGCGGGCCCAGATGAGCTGGCCTTGCGAGGCGGTGAAATAGGCCTCTTTGGCCTGTTGGCTGACATCCCTCATGCTTGGCCTCCGATCACCGATTTGCGCATCCTCGGATCAAGGATCGCCAAGGCGATATCCGTGATGAAATTCAGCCCCACAATCGTGGCCGTCAGCAAGAAGATGATGGCTCCGGCAAGCTGCTGGTCGTTGGAGCGGGCCAGCGCCTCCAGCAACAGCGCCCCGGCCTCTGTCAGGGTCAGGATCACGGCGACGATGGGCAGTTCGTTGAAAATGCGGTTCAGATCGAACCCCAGCGAGTTGACGATCGGACCCAGAGCGTGCCGCGCCGGGTAGCGCCACAACAGCCTGCGCCCATAGAGCCCGCGCGCGCGTGCCGCGGTGACATAGAGCTTGGACTGCTCGTCGAGCATCAGCGCCCGCACGGTTTGCAGCGCGAAGGCGGTGGCCGACCAGCCCAGAATGAAAATCGGCAGCCATGCACGCGACATGAAATCCCAGAATTTGGCCATGGACCAAGGCGCGTCGCGAAACTCCTTGCTGAACAGCCCGCTGAGGGAGTCTCCGAAATAGACCGTCGAGATCAGCATGATGATCAGCGCCAGCAGGAAGTTCGGCAGCGCGAGGCCCAAGTAGGACACAAAGCGCAGGATGTTGTTGACCACCGGATTGCGGGACGCGGCGGCGTAGATGCCGACCGGGATGGCGATCAGATAGGCGACGAAGAGGGCGGCGAAGCAGATCGCCGCCGAGATCAGGAATTTGGAGCCCAGAAGCTGGCTGATCTCGACCCGCAGGATGCAACTGGTTCCGAAATCGCCGACAAACGCGCCCGTCACCCACGCCGCCCAGCGGTACAGGAAGGGTTGGTCCAGACCCAGACGCGCCCGCTCGGCGTCGATGTCTTCCATCGTGAGGTTCTGACCTTGGGTGTTCTTGTAGGCCAGATAGCGTTCGGCGCAGTCGCCGGGCACGAATTCCATCAAGGAAAATACCAGAAAGGACACGATCAGCAATGTGGTGAGCGCCAAGAGTGCCCGAATGCCGACAAAGCGCATGAACTCGGTCATATGTCTCCGTTCCCGACCCCCGGTTTGTGCCCAAATGCGGGTGTGGCGAAAGCCGGGCGTCGCAAAACGCCCGACTTCCGCAGGTCTGTGTCAACTTGGGCCTTAGTTGTCTTCCGCGAGGAACCACTGGGTCGCCCGGTAGGGGTAGGTCCGGTAGTATTCGTAGCTGGAGGTCTTGAACTCCGGCACGTTCTTCAGCCCGTTGCGCACCACGATCGGCGAGGGCGCGATGACCGTGCCGATGAACAGCATGTTGTCGGTGAAGGCTTTCGCGATGGCCGCGCCCGCAGCGGAGGCCTCGGCTGACCCCGGTGCCGCCGATTGCAGCGTTGCCACATCCGCGATCAACGCGGACACCCAAGCGGGCGGCTCAATGCCCGTTGCGCCGTCGCTGTCGATGTACTCGGCCCATTTCATGCCCGTGCGGTGCCCGAAATAGGACCCGAACGGCGGCACCAGACCTTCGTTTGTGCCCAGCGCAATCGCCAGAGGCTCGCCCTTCCACCACGCCAGAACGTCCAGTTCATTGGCGGACTGAGCGGCGCGGTACTCATCGGGGGTGACTTCCTTGACCGTGGTCTCGACACCGACATCGCTCCATTGCTGCGCGATCAGTTCCAGCAGGTCGCCGGACATTCCTTGCGTGGCGAACTGGATGTTCAGCACGATGTCATCGCCGTTCGGCAATTCACGGGACCCATCTCCGTCCACGTCAACCATGCCAAGCGCATCGAGCGTCGCGTTGGCAAAGCTGGTGTCGAAGTCGGTCCCGACCTTGCCGTAGGCGGCCGCGAAGTCGGGCAGCGGCGAGAAGCCGGTATAGGCCATGGGCGTGCCCTGACCAAAGAAGACAACCTCGTTCAACTCGTCGCGGTTGATCGCGGCCGACATGGCTTTGCGGAAGTCGGGGTTGCTGAACACCGCCCGCTTGGCCTCGTCCTCGGACGTGACATTGAAGGACAGCGTCGGGATCGCGACGGTGGGCTTCAACTGCACCGCATAACCGCCCTTGTCCTGATTTTCGAGCAGGATCGGCGCGTTGGGCAACTGCAGGGACTGCGCCTTGTAATCCACCTCGCCGTTGATCAGGGCGAGGATGCGCACTTCACTGTCGTTCTTGTAGAGCTCCTCCTGACGGCTGATGTAGGGCAACTGCTGGCCGGTCGTGTCCACTTGGTGGAAATAGGGGTTCGCCACCAGCTTGCGGCCCTCGGTGGTGTCGGCGACGTAAATGTGGCTTTCGAGCGTGGGCTGCGTGGCATAGGGCAGCGTGGCCGCCTTGGCCGGATCGCGCAGCATCGGCGAGGGGGTGTCTGTCCAGTCCGAGCCGCCAAAGTAGTGATTGATGGCCTCATAGCCGCTGTCAAACCCGAACTCCGCCGCCTTGGCATCCGCGTCCGGGTTCAGGTCCGGGTGGAACTGGCCGAGGAAATGCGCGGGCTGAAAGGGCTGCGCATAGGAGGTTGCGAAATGCACGAGCAGGCCCGGCTTGGGTGCGGCCAGCACGAACTTGAAGGTCTGCTCATCGATGATTTCGATCTCGATGGGCTCACCGCCCGCCAGAACATAATCGGCCGCCTTTTCGCGGACGTTGGTGTCAAGGCTCAGGTTCTCCAGCCAAAACCGGATATCCTCGGACGTGAAAGGCGCGCCGTCGGACCATTTGTGGCCGGCGCGCAGCTGCATGGTCAACTCGGTGAAGTCGTCGTTCCACTCCCATGACTTGGCGACGTTGGGCACGATGGTCGTCAGATCGTCCGCGTAGCGCACGAGGTTCACGTGCCGGATCGACAGGAAGTCGGACGTGCCGGCCTCGGTGTTGTTGGACAGCGCATCGAAGGTGCCGCCATAGCTGCCGATCATGTCATATGGGGCCATGACCAGTGGCTCCGATGGCAACCGCGCGTCCAGCGGCGGAAGGTCGGGATTGCCCTGAATTTCGGCATTCAGCGCGGCGATGTCCGGGTTGGCCGAAAAGGCCATGGTGCACCCGGCTGCGGCCTCGAACTCGGCCAGCTCATATTGCTGCGGGAAGGTGCCGGCGGGCACGCCCATCGGGTCCGCCACAGTCACTGCCGGACAGGATGCCAGCGCGGCATTCCCCAGAAGCACAAGCGCAGAGCTGCACAGTAAACGAAGTTTCATTGAGTCCCCCTTGAATTTCGTCTTTCCCGCGCGACTAAACTGCAGGTTTGAAAAAACTGTGTGACAGTCCGCGCAGGCGGCGGCACCTTGCGCTCTTGCGCGGCCCGGACCGCAGGCGGATTTCACCGGCCATGGGCACGAGACCACGGGAGCGGGGACCCGATTGCATCCTGCACGACACCGTGCAAACCCGCTTCCATAGCGGCACCCCACAGCATATAGTGGCCCTCAACAAAATCAGTCCAAGGGACGGGGCGCAGTGGCACATATCATCGTTGTCGGGAACGAAAAGGGCGGGGCGGGCAAGTCGACCGTGTCGATCCATGTGGCGACCGCGCTCGTCAGGGCTGGCAAATCGGTCTCTTGTCTCGATCTCGACCTGCGCCAGCGCAGCTTCACCCGCTACGCGCGCAACCGCCGCGACTTTCTCGCCGCCGAGGGGCTCGACCTGCCGACCCCGGATGTGCACGAGCTTCCCGAGGTCGCGGAATCCAGCCTCAGCCCCGGCGAGAATGTCTATGACCATCGCCTGTCGGCGGCCGTGGCCGCGCTTGAGCCGCGCAGCGATTTCATCCTGATCGACTGCCCCGGCTCGCATACCCGCCTGAGCCAAGTGGCCCATTCGCTGGCCGACACGCTGCTCACCCCGCTCAATGACAGCTTCGTCGATTTCGACCTGCTGGCCCATATCGACAGCTCCGGCACGCAGATCAAAGGCCCCTCGGTCTATTCCGAGATGGTCTGGAACGCCCGCCAATTGCGCGCGCAAGCCGGCCTCAACCCGATCGACTGGGTGGTGCTGCGCAACCGCGTCGGCACCCAGCGGATGGTGAACAAGGAGAAGATGGAGGCGGCGATCAAGATGCTGGCCAAGCGCATCGGCTTCCGCATCGCGCCGGGCTTTTCCGAACGGGTGATCTTCCGTGAATTGTTCCCGCGCGGGCTCACGCTGCTGGACCTGCGCGATATCGGCGTCAAGCAACTCAACATCTCCAATGTCGCGGCCCGGCAGGAATTGCGCGACATGATGAAGGCGCTGAACCTGCCGGGGGTGACCATTGACTTCTGACACCCCCGATCTCGGCGCGCTCTTCGGCGCAGCGGGCAGCGAGACCTTTCTCGGGCTGGCGGCCTGCGCCGATGTCGCGGACCTCACCGCGCCCATCGCCCTCTTCGGCGCCCCCGGCGCGACGCCCTATGCCAGCGTGGGCGCCTATTGCGCCGCCGCCCCGCGCGCGCTGCGCGATGCCACCGCCGCGCTGACCGCCAATCTTGAACGGCACAATTTCGATCTGGGCGGGCCGACCTTCCCGCACCCGGCCCTGCGCCCTGTGGATCTCGGCGATCTGCCCTATGATCCGGCGGATTTCGCCGCCAACCGCGCCGCGATTGCCGAGATGACCCGCAGCATCCGCACCGCCGGGGCGGTTCCGGTGATGCTAGGCGGGGACGATTCGGTGCCGATCCCGATGCTGGAGGCGCTGGACGGGGGCGGCCCGCTCACCATCCTGCAGATCGACGCCCATATCGACTGGCGCGAAAGCCATATGGACGAGCGGCTGGGCCTGTCCTCGACCATGCGCCGCGCCTCCGAAATGCCCCATGTGCTGCAAATCGTGCAGGTCGGCGCGCGCAGTATCGGCTCGGCCCATTCGAGCGATCTGGGCGACGCGCTGGACTGGGGCGCGCGCGTCGTTCCGGCCCGCGATCTGCACCGCGATGGTGTCGCCGAGGCCCTGTCCTCGATCCCCGAGGGCGCCAATATCGCGATCTGCTTCGACGTGGACGCGCTCGACCCGTCCATCGTGCCCGGCGTGATCGGCCGCGCGCCCGGCGGTCTGAGCTATTGGCAGGCGCTGGAGTTGATCGAGATGGCGGCTGCCCGGGGCACCCTCGTGGCCGCCGATTTCGTCGAATATCAACCCGACGCCGATGTGGACGGCTTGGGCGCGCTGACGGTCTCGCGCCTCGTGACCGCCACGCTCGGCCTTCTGGCGCGTCAGGCGGCGCGGTGAGCCAGTTCGGCCCGTCGCGCGGCGAGTTGAAAATCCGGCTCGCGATCTCGGCGGCGGGGCTCGCCCTGATGCTCTTCGCACTTCTGTTCCGCGGCCTGCCCACCAGCGCGGGCGGCTGGGAAGCGATTGCCATCGCAGCGCTGTTCTTCGGCGGCAGCTTCGTCTGGACCCTGCGCAAACTGATCCGGCGCGATCACGGCTGAGCGGAGTTCGAACGCGCCTTTGGCGCGTGGGGGAGTTCCACTCCCGCCCGCCACCAGCCTTACACGTCACCGACGGACTGGATATTTAGAGCCAAAGGAAGACAGGGGCCGGGCAGGACCTCGTAGGGTCTGCAATCTGCCAAAGGTTAACGCAGGGGCACCGAACGGGGCGTTAAACCGGGAACGAATCGGAAATCGTATGTACAAGTGCCATACGCGGAGCCATACGCCGCGCCATACGCTTGCCATCCCTTGTTTTTATGGCGTTAACCGTTGTTTCGGGGTGGTGTCGGGATTTTCGCCGACACAAGCGCGCGCTGCGTTAACCTTTCGCCGCCCACAGCTCGATCTCGACCACGAACTCCTCCCGCGTGAACCCCGACACGATCATCAGCGTGGAGCTTGGCAAACTATCCTCCGGCACCTCCGCCAGCCACGCATCGCGCGCCGCCATGTAGCCCGCCATGTGGCTGCGGTCGGTCACGAAAGCCGACAGGTGCACCACATCCGACCGCCCCATGCCCGCTTCCGCCAAGATACTGTCCAGATTGCCGAAAATCACCTCCGCCTGCGCCGCGCTCCCCTCCGGGATCGTGCCATCGGCGGCCAGCCCAAGCTGCCCCGACGTGCGCACGATCCGCTGGCCTGCGGGCAGTTCGACACCGTGGGAGTAACGCGCAAACGGCGGCGCAATCGAGGCGGGGTTCAGGGGTCTCATGGCACTTGCTCTTCACTGGTTTTGCTGGCACCATCTAGGCACATCTCTGGCACAGATACCAAGGGCCGTCTGCAAACCGCAATCCAAACGGAGGCTGCGATGCGCAAACGTGTGCTCTGCGTGCGGCACGGGGATGGTCCCACCGATGACCGCGTGACCAACTGGTGCGTCCTGAACGGCGCACTGGCCGATATTCGCAGGCCTTTTCAAGGCGATAGCCTTGGGGAGATCACCGAGGATCTGGCTGCCGTGGTGGTCTATGGCGGCATGTATGACGCCTATGCCACCGACCGCCACCCGTTCCTGCGCGAGGAATACCGGATGATCGACCTTGCCCTGACATCGGGCACGCCGCTCCTCGGCATCTGCCAAGGCGCGCAAATGATCGCCCACCATCTCGGCGCCTTCGCGGGCGCGCCGGAGCACGGTCTGCACGAGTTCGGCTATTACGAGGTGAGCCCCACCGAGGCCGGAAAATCGTTCCTTCCCAACCCCTTGGCCTTCTGTCAGGCACATTACCACACCTACGATCTGCCCGCCGGCGCGGTCCATCTGGCGCGCTCGGAGATGTTCGAGCAGCAGGCGTTTGCCTATGGCGAGACCTGCGTCGCGGTGCAGTTCCACCCCGAAAACACGCTGGAGGGCTTTCGCCGCTGGCAGGCGGGCACGAGGCTCGAAGACAAGCCCGGCGCGCAAAGCTGGGACGAACAGGAACGCGCCATGCACGCCGCCGACCGCGCACAGGCCGACTGGTTCTACGGCTTTCTCGACCGCTTCCTCGCGGGGGCAAAAGATGCGTGACATCCTCGTCCCCAAGGCCCTGTTGCGCAGCCCCGAAAGCTTCGGCGGCATCCCCGTGGGCGACTGCCTGCGCGGCGCACCCGTCCTGCATCACGGCCGCCTGATCGCCCTCGGCCCGGCCACAAGGCACCTCTCCGGCATCGTCCTGCCGCCCCTGACCGAAGCCCATTGCCATCTCGACAAATGCCATACGATCCAAAGGCTTGGCACTGTCGGCGGCGATCTTCTGGAGGCCATCGCCGCGCAGCAGGGCGACAAGGCGAACTGGACCGAGGAGGACCTGCGCGCCCGCGCGGCGCGGGGACTGGACGAGGCCAAAGCGGCGGGCTGCACCGCCCTGCGCACCCATGTGGACTGGGGCGAGACCGCCGAGGCGCCGCTGGCGTGGCAGGTGATGACCGCGCTCGCGCAAGATGCCGATCTGACCATGCAATGCGCGGCCCTCATCGGCATCGACCAGATGGCGGAGGCGGGCTTTGCCGAGACCGTCGCGCGCCGGGTCGCGGAGGATCGCGGCGTGCTCGGCAGCTTCATCCGAGGCCATCCGGAAACCGAGGCTGGCCTTGCCAAATGTGTCGCCATGGCCGACCGCTTCGGGCTGGCCCTGGATTTCCACGTCGATGAGGGGCTTGGCGATTTCAGCGGCGTAGAAGCCATCGCCGACGCCGCGCTCGTCACCGGCTTTCAGGGCCGGATCCTTTGCGGCCATGCCGTCGCCCTGATGGACAAATCCGAGAGTGATTTCAAACGCATCGCGGGCAAGCTGGCGACGGCAAACATCGCCATCTGCGCCCTGCCCACGACCAATCTCTACCTGCAAGGACGTACAGGCGGCACCCCCGACCGGCGCGGGATCACTCGGCTGAAAGAGCTGCACGCGGCAGGCGTGCGCATCGTGATCGGCTCGGACAATGTGGGCGACGCGTTCTGCCCCACCGGGGCCCATGACCCGATGCAGGCGCTCTATATCGGCACGCTGACCGCCCATCTCGACCCCCCTCTGGGCCGGTGGCTGCCTGCCATCACCACCGAGGCCCGCAGCGCGATGGGCCTTGCGCCGCACTATATCGACGACCTGCCAGCAGCCGATCTCCGGCTCTGCCCCGTCGACACGATCGCGGACCTGATCGCAGGCCGCGCCTCCCTTCTGCCCTTTGAGACCAAGGAGTTAGCATGACCTCCATTTCCGGAAAGACCGATATCGACTGGACCGCCTTCGCCGCCGAACTGGCCCCTGTCGAGATCATCAACGAGCCGGTCCTCGTGAAGAAACGCAGCCGCGATTTCTTCTGGTACTCGCCGATCCTGAACAAGGAACTGAAGACCTGCTTCGGCGATCTCGTGGCCCGGCCCGTCAGCGCCGACGAGATGGCCCAGTGTCTCGCGGTCGCCTACAAGCACGACGCGCCCGTCGTGCTGCGTGGCGGCGGGACCGGCAATTATGGACAGGCGGTGCCCGTCGAGGGCGGGCTGATCATCGAGACCACGGGCCTCAACCGCATTCTGGAGATCGGCGACGGCTTCGTGCGCGCCGAGGCCGGGGCGCTGATGGCCGATATCAACGCCGCGCTCGCAGCAAGCGGTCAGGAAATGGCGATGTTTCCCTCCACGCAGGACATCGCGACGGTGGGCGGCTTTGTCGCCGGGGGCAGCGCCGGGATCGGCTCGATTGCGAATGGCGCGCTCCGCGATCCCGGCAATATCATCCGGCTCTCCGCGATGAGCGTCGAAGCCGACCCCAAAACCCACGTCTTCGAGGGGGCGGAGACGCTCGATATCCACCATACTTGGGGCCTGACCGGGGTGATCACCGACGTGACACTCCGCACCGTGCCCAAGCGCGACTGGATCGGCTGCATGGCCACCTTTGAAAGCTATGAGCAGGCCTATAGGGCTGGCCTTGCCGTGGCCGAGGCCAAAGACGTGGCGGCCAAACTGGTCACCACCGTCGATGCCCGGATCACGGCCTATTTCCCAAAGCTCGAAGGACATATCCGGGCGGGCAAAGACCTGATGGTGTCGATGGTGCCTGCCGAGGACGTGGATGCCTTCCGCGCCGTGATCGAGACTGCAGGCGGTCATGTGGACCTGACGCTCTCAGATGCGGACCGAACGGAGAAAGGCCTCCCGCATGTGTTCGATTTTTCCTACAACCACACGACCTTGCAGGTCCTGAAGGCCGACCGGAAAGCCACCTATCAACAGATCGGCTGCCCGATCCCGCCCGATCCGGACGCCATCGCCGTGCTGCGCCCCAAGCTCGGCGACGACGTCTGGCAGCACCATGAATTTGCGCGGGCGGGCGGTGAGATCGTGACCTTCGATCTGCCGATCATCTGGTTTTCCACGCCCGAACGGCTCGCCGAGATAGGCGCCACCTACGAGGCAAACGGCTTTACGGTCTATGACGCGCATACATGGCGGGTCGAAGGCGGCGGGATGAAACCGGACTACGCCCATCTCGCAATCAAGAAACGCATGGATCCCAAGGGCTTGCTCAACGCGGCCAAGTCGAAATTCTGGGCGGATGTGAAGCACCTCACGCCCGAAGAGATCGCCGCCAAGGGCGCGGCCTGAAACCACCCCCCCCCCCCGGGCCCCGAGGCCCGGGGCGCGTATCACACAAGGAGGACACGATGCGCACCACCCCCCTGCACCCCCGATTTGGCGTCACCGTCGAAGGGGTCGATCTGAACACGCTCACGGACGCGGAATTCGACACGCTCCGGGCTCTCTTCGAAGAGCACAGCATGCTCTACTTGCCCGGGCAGGCGCTGACCGACGCGGCCCACATGGCGCTGGCCCGGCGCTTTGGCCCGATCGAGGACCGCGACGCCGCCGATCTGGCGGTCCGCGAGGACTTCAAGGTGCCCGAGGTGTCGAACATCCTCGAAGATGGCTCGACCCTGCCCGAGGACGACCTGCGCAACATCAACCTGAAGGCGAATATGCAGTGGCATTGCGACAGCACCTTCCTGCCGATCCCGGCCCTGACCAACATCCTCACGGCAAGGGTGATCGCGGCCACGGGCGGCAATACCGAGTTTGCCTGCTCCCGCGCGGCCTTCGACGACCTGCCCGAGGACGAAAAAGACCGGCTGCGGGGCACGTTCCTGCGCCACAACGCATGGCATAGCCGCGAGCGGCTGTCGCCGGAACTGGCCGAGAGCAACAAGTTCCACAAATGGCCCGAACAGTGCTGGCGCGCGGTGTGGCGCAACCCGGTGAATGGCCGCGAGGCGATTTATGTTGCGAGCCATGCCTTTGCGGTCGAGGGCATGGACGCCGAGGCGGGACAGGCGTTCATCGACGACCTGACGGCGAAGGCGACCAAGCCGGAGGTTGTGTATTCACACGCATGGCGGGAAGGTGACGTGCTGATCTGGGACCAGAGGTCTGTTTTACACCGCGCAACGCCGTGGGATTACAGCCAGCCCCGCAAATTATCGAGTATTTGTGTCTCCGCGACCTTGGAAGATGGGGTTGACGCCATGCGTATGATATCATGAGATATGCGCATCCCCGAAAAATGGGATGGCGAAAACAGGCAGGTGAGCTGCCGAAATGATGGCCCGGCTGACATTTTGGCCGGGCGCCAACAGAGAGGAAGACCATGGAATTTGTTACTCGCACCGGGAAACCGTTGCCCAAGACGATCATCGAGTCGGCAAAGACTCTGAAAGGCGACGCGGTCTCACGTCGTGAATTTCTCGCCACCGCGAGCACCTTCGGCGCGACGGCGGCAACCGCTTATGGCCTGATGGGCATGACGGCGCCGACAAAGGCGAACGCGGCGGCGCACCAGATGGGCGGCACGGTCCGCATCCAGACCGAGGTCCGCGCGCTCAAGGACACCCGCACCTATGACTGGTCGCAGATCGCGAACTTCTCCCGCGGCTGGCTGGAATATCTCGTGACCTATGAGAACGATGGCACGTTCCAGCCACAGCTGCTCGAAAGCTGGGAAGTGAATGACGACGCGACCGTATATACCCTCAACGTCCGCCGCGGCGTGAAATGGAACAACGGCGACGACTTCACCGCGGAAGACGTGGCGCGCAACATCACCGGCTGGTGTGACGCGGATGTCGAAGGCAACTCCATGGCGGGCCGCTTCGCAACGCTGATCGATTCCGAAACCAACAAGGCGCTCGAAGGCGCGATCGAAGTCGTGGACAGCCACACGGTCAGACTGAACCTGCCGGCCTCCGATATCTCGCTGATTGCGGGCATGGCGGATTACCCGGCGGCGATCACGCATGCCGACACGGTGATGGACGATATCACCAACCCGATCGGCACCGGGCCCTACCTGCCCGAGACCCTCGAAGTGGGCGTGCGGGCCGTGCTGGTGCGCAACGAGAACCACACGTGGTGGAACGAAGGCAACGGCGCCTACATGGACCGCATCGAGATGGTCGATTACGGCACCGACCCGGCGGCTTGGGTCGCGGGCGCTGAGGCCGACGAGTTCGACATGACCTACTCGGTCGATGGCGACTTCATCGACATTCTCGGCACGCTGGACGGCTGGACACAGCACGAGATTGCCACTGCGGCGACCATCGTGATCCGTCCGAACCAACTGGCCGAAATCGACGGCATGAAGCCCTACGAAGACGTCCGCGTGCGCCGCGCGATCCAGATGGCTGTGGACAACGCGGTCCTGCTGGAACTCGGCCTCGGTGGACGCGGTGTGACCGCCGAAAACCACCATGTCGCCCCGTTCCACCCGGAATATGCCGAACTGCCGCCGCAGGAAGTGGACCCGGACGGCGCGCGTGCTCTGATGGAAGAAGCCGGCATGGCCGATTTCGAGCACGAGCTGATCTCCATCGACGATGGCTACCGCAAGGACACCACCGACGCGGTCGCCGCGCAACTGCGTGACGCGGGCATCAACGTCAAACGGACCGTTCTGCCCGGCTCCACGTTCTGGAACGACTGGGTGAAATACCCGTTCTCCTCCACGAACTGGAACCACCGCCCGCTCGGCGTCCAGATCTGGGCGCTGGCCTATCGCTCCGGCGAGGCGTGGAACGAGTTTGGCTGGTCCAGCCCCGAATTCGACGCAAACCTCGAAAAGGCGCTGGCCACGGCGGATGTCGAGGCACGCCGCGAGTTGATGGCCATCGGTCAGAAGATGATCCAGGACGCGGGCGTGACGATCCAGCCCTACTGGCGCTCGCTCTACAACCACACCAAGTCCAACCTCGTGGGCGGTGCACACCATATCTCCTACGAGATCCGTCCGGCCGAGCTGGCCTGGACCTGATCTCACCGGGAGTTTCACAGATCACAGAGGGCCGTCCCAAGGGCGGCCCTTTTTTATGCGCTGTCGCGCGTAAGCCATCCCGTGACGCCCTCGGATATGGACCCTTGCCGCGCTTCCGTGCCAAATACCGATATGCTCGACACGGTTCTCCTTCTCGCCCAACTCCTGACCACCGCCAGCCTCGCCGGGTGGCTGAGCACCGGTGTCTGGGACAACATATTCCACCCCACCCAGAACGAGGTGTATACCGCGCAAGTGATGGCCATGGACCTCATCCGGGAACAGTATCCCGAGGCGTTCGAGCCGGTGAAGCACCGCGCCATCACCGACCGTGGCGTGCAGCTTCTCGCCTTCCGCGCCGTGGTGCTGGCTGAACTGATCGCCACGATCCTGCTCTGGATCGGCACCGGCGCACTCGCCCTCGCCCTGTTCGGCGCCGCCGCCCTCGACACCGCCCGCGCGCTGGCCCTGCTGGGCTGCATCGCGTTCACCGCCGTGTGGTCGGCCTTCCTCGTGGTGGGGAACTACTTTTCCTACTGGTTCGGCCATGAGGGCGCGCAGAACACCCATTACCAGATGACGCTCTGGGGCATCGGCGTGATGATCCTGCTGGTCCAATAAGACTTGTCTTCCAAGAAAAGTCGAACGCGCGTGGGGGAGCGCCCGGATTGACGGCGTGAGACACCGTCGGGTGGGCAATCTGCCGGGGGCCTGCCGAGAGGACAACCCGGCCTGCCACAGAGGTTAACGCCGGACCACCGGACGCCCCGTTAACCCGCGAACGAATCAAAAACGAGCCATACAAGTGCCATACGCGGAGCCATACGCCGTGCCATACCGCTGCCATCCCTTGTTTTTAAGGCGTTAAACCGGATTGCGGGCGTTTTCGGGGTCTGCGCTGCCCGCGCCCGTCCGCTGCGTTAACCTTTCACGCGCGACACATCTCCTTGATGCCCCGCGCGATCTCCGGTTTGGCTGCCAGCGTATCGGCGCAGATCTCGCGCGCAGAGCCGACCACATCGCCATCGATAATGCGGTCGATCAGGCCGAAAGACAGCGCCTCCGCCGCCGTGATCTTCTGCCCGCCCATCAGGATCAGCTTTGCGCGCGCCGGGCCGATCAGCGCCGCCATGCGCCCCGGATCGGACGGTTGCGGCAGGAAGCCGAGCTTCATCACCGGGTAGAAAAACTTCGCGTTTTCAACGCTCAAACGGATATCGCAGGCCAGCGCCATGCCCATCGCGCCGCCCGCCAGCGTGCCGTTCAGCGCGGCGATGCTGAGGCCGGGAAACCCCGCCACCGCGCCCGACAGCCGCTCCCAGAGCGGCGAGGTCGCCAGCCCCGCGCGCGCCTCGTCGAGATCGGCCCCGGCGCTGAACACCTTGCCCTCCCCGGTCAGCACCAGCGCCCGCGCCTCCCGCGCGCTCTCCACGATCTCCGCCAACTCTGTCAGCATCGCCCCGGTCAGCGAATTGGCCTTGTCGGGCCGCGCAATCGTGACGAGCCAAAGCCCGTCCGCGCCCTTGTCCACCTTGATCATATCAGCCCAACCGCCTTTCTAACATCCTCATCCCGAAGGGAAATTTCGCCCCCTAGCCATGCGTCCGCCGCCTCCGAACACATCCAGAGCAGTGCCTTGGCGGGCCAGTCGGCGGGGATGTGATCGGACCAGTCGAGCTGGCTCACCGGGTTGATCCCCGACGCCTTGATCTCGCGCTGCATCTGCGTGGCCACCGTGCCCGGCGACAGTCCGATGGCACGGATGCCGTCGGCGCGGTTTTCCTTGTCGAGACAGCGGGTTAGCATGTGAACGGCGGCCTTGGAGGCGCAGTAGTGGCTCCACGCTTCCACCGGGCCATGCGCTGCGCCCGAGCTGATCGTCAGCACCGAGCCACCGCCCCGTTCGATCATCCCCGGCACCACCGCCCGCATCCCGTAATAGACGCCCTTGAGGTTGATATCGATCACCTGCCCCCAGCCCGCCGGATCGGACGTGGCCAGATGCGAGATCGGCTCGACGACCCCGGCATTGTTGATCAGCACGTCCACCGGCCCAAGCTCCGCCGCGCAACGTGCCACCGCATTTTCCATTGCGTCCCAGTCACTTACATCGCAGGCGATGGCGCAGGCCGCGTCGCCGATCTCCGCCGCCAGCTCTGACAGCGCCTCGGTGCTGCGCGCCAGCAAGGCCACCTTGGCCCCGGCTGCGGCGAACACGCGCGCCGTGTCGGCCCCTATCCCCCGGCTCGCGCCGGTTATCATCACGGTTTGTCCCTGCATGTCGCCCCCTGCTCAAAGATGTGACCTTTGGTAATCCCCGCGCGGTCAGACGTCCAGCGCCAAGCCCCCTTGACCCTCGCGCATCCCTGTCCGACCATGTGCACGCTATCCAAAAGCCGGAGTTTTCCCAAAATGTCTTGCCTCAAGCCTGTCTCTGCCGCCGCCCTCGCGCTCGGCCTGTCCGCCACTGGTGCCCACGCCGATGTCACCGGCGCGCAGGTCTGGGCCGACTGGAAAAGCTATCTGCAAGGCTTCGGCTACGAGATCGCCGGCACCGAGGCGCAATCCGGGGACACGCTCACCATCACAGACATCGTCATGTCGATGACCTTGCCGGAGGGCGAGGGCGATATCGAGATGACCATGGGCACGCTGTCCTTCACGGACAATGCGAACGGCACGGTGTCGGTCGATCTGCCCGCCCGCATGCCCTTGGTCTTCAACGTCACGCCGGAAGACGAGGACGACGTGGCCCGGGGAACCATGCTGATCGAGCAGGTCGGACAGGTCATGATTGTCTCCGGCGATCCGGACGATTTCACCTATACGTACAGCGCCGACACCATGACGATGACGCTCGAAGACCTCGAAACCGAGGACGATGAAGGGTCGGCCGGGACGGTCGATTTCGTGGTCGGCCTGACCGATATCAGCAGCACGACCCGCACCACCGTAGGCGACATGCGCAGCTATGACGGCAGTCTCGCGGCGGCGGCCCTGACCTATGACATGTCGTTCGACGTGCCGGAAGGGCCAGAGCAGGGCTCAGGCAGCTTCACCGGCGCGATGAACGGTCTGAGCGCCACAGGCAAAGGCCAGTTCCCTGCGGACATGGACACCGAGATGCTGAACGACATGATCGCAGCCGGCGCCGATGTGACCTCGACCATGACCTATGACAGCGGCAGCACCGAGATCGACGTGGTCTCACCCGATGGCCCCTTTTCGGCGACGACCCGCTCCACGGGCGGCACATTCGCGGTCAACATGGGCGCGGACGGTCTGCTCTACGATTTGTCCCAGACCGGCGTCGAGATGACCGCGCAGGTCCCCGACTTCCCGCTTCCCGTGACCCTGAACATGGCCGAGAGCGGCTTCAAACTCGGCATGCCGATCGTTGAAAGTCAGGACCCGCAGGATTTCGCCTTTGGCTTCAAACTGGGTGATTTCACCATCTCCGACGCGATCTGGGGCCTGTTCGACCCGGCAGGCCAATTGCCACGTGACCCGGCCACGCTCGAACTGGATCTGGCCGGAACCGCCCGCGTGCTGGCCGATATCTTCGATCCGATGGCCATGGCTGGCACCACCGCGCCCGGCGAGATCAACTCGCTGGACATCAAGACGGTTCTCGTCGACATGATCGGCGCGCGGCTGAGCGGGTCGGGCGGGTTCACCTTCGACAACTCCGACATGGTGACCTTTGACGGCGTCCCGCGCCCCGAAGGATCGCTCGATCTGCGGCTTGAGGGCGCCAACGCGCTCTTGGACAAGCTGGTCGGCATGGGGATCTTGCCGCAAGAGCAGGCCATGGGCGCGCGGATGATGATGGGCATGTTTGGCGTGCCGCAGGGCGATGACACACTGACCTCGAAGATCGAGGTGAACGCCGAGGGCCACGTGCTCGCCAACGGCCAGCGTTTGCAATAAGCATCTGGCAATAAAGAGCGCGGTGACTTGCAGTCTGGCCTGCGCAGGGCTACCTGACCTGCCATGACAGACAGCCTTTCCGATCTCACAGATGCGCTTCTTGCCGCCGCACGCGCGGCGGGAGCCGATGCGGCCGATGCACTGGCCCTCACCGATATCGCCATTTCCGCCGATGTGCGGGAGGGCAAGCTGGAGCAGGCCGAGCGCGCGGAAGGCACCGATCTGGGGCTGCGGGTGTTCGTCGGGCAGCGGCAGGCCAACGTGTCCTCCTCCGATGCCAGCCCCGCGACCCTGCAAGCGATGGCCGAGCGCGCCGTCGCGATGGCCCGCGAAGCGCCCGAAGACCCCTACGCTGGATTGGCCGACCCCTCGCAACTGGCCACCGATTGGGACATGGACGCGCTGGAATTGAGCGATCCGGCAGGCGAGCCCGACCCCGCCGCCTTGCAGGCCGATGCCACCGAAGCCGAGGCCGCCGCACTGGCCAATGACAGGGTGAGCCAGGTTCAGGCCAGCAGCGCGACCTATTCCAAACGCTACGCGCACTTCGCCGCCACCAACGGGTTCAGCGGCGGCTATGCCCGCACGGGCCGGTCGGTGTCCTGCGTGGCGATTGCGGGCACGGGCCTCGGCATGGAGCGCGATTACGACGGCGACAGCCGGGTGTTTCAGTCCGACCTGCGCCCCGCCGCCGAGATTGGGACCGAGGCCGCACGCCGCGCCGTGGAGCGGGTGGGCGCGCGCAAACCGCCCACCGGCACCTACCCGGTCCTGTTCGACGAGCGCATTGCCGCCTCCCTGATCGGACATTTGCTGGTTGCCGCCAACGGCTCCAGCATCGCGCGCGGTGCGTCCTGGCTTTTGGGCAAGGACGGCACGCCTGTCTTGCCCGATCACCTCGACCTGCTCGAAGACCCCCATCGCCCCCGCGCCGCTGGCTCGCGCGCCTTTGACGGCGAGGGCCTGCCCACCCGGCAGCGCAAGATTGTCGATCAGGGCGTGCTCACCGGCTGGACCCTCGATCTGGCCACCGGGCGCAAGCTCGGCCTGCCCTCGACCGGCAATGCCGGGCGCGGCGTGTCCTCGCCCCCCAGCCCGTCCACGTGGAATGTCGCGCTGACCCAAGGCGCAGTGAGCAAAGCGGACCTGATCCGCGACATGGGCACCGGGCTGCTCGTGACCTCGATGATCGGCTCCACGATCAACCCCAACACCGGCGATTACTCGCGCGGCGCGTCGGGCATGTGGATCGAGAATGGCGAGATTGCCTATCCGGTGAACGAATGCACGATTGCGGGGAGCTTGCCCGAGATGCTGCGCCGGATCGTGCCAGCAAACGATGCGCGCCCATGGCTGAGCCGCGTGGTGCCGTCGCTGCTGGTGGACGGGATGACCCTTGCCGGATCCTGAGGCCGACCTTGCGCTGATCTTGGGTGCGATACGCGGCGCGGGGGACATCGCCCTGCGCTTCATCGGCCCGGAGGCAAAGGTCTGGCACAAAGAGGATGGCGCTGGCCCCGTCACCGAGGCGGATTACGCGGTGAACGATCACCTCCTGCGAACCCTGCGCAGCGACCGCCCGGACTATGGCTGGCTGTCCGAGGAGACCGAAGACGACCGCGCCCGGCTGGAGGCCGAGACGGTCTTCATCGTCGATCCCATCGACGGCACCCGCAGCTTCATGGAGGGCTCGCGCACATGGGCCCATTCCGTCGCGGTGGTGCACAAGGGCCGCCCGGTGGCGGGCGCAATCTACCTGCCGCAACGCGGGCTATTGTTCAGCGCGGCCAAGGACGCCGGGGCGTGGCTCGGCGACGAAAGGCTGACCGCACGGCAGGGCACCGATCTATCCCGGGCCGAGGTGCTCGCGACGAAGCCCAACCTGCGCGCCCAGTTCTGGCGCGGCGAGGCCCCTCGCTTCGAGCGCGCCCACCGCCCCTCGCTGGCCTACCGCATGGCGCTGGTGGGGCAGGGCCGCTTCGATGGCATGATCACCTTCCGCCCGACATGGGAGTGGGATATCGCCGCCGGCGCGCTGATCGCCGCCGAGGCGGGCGCGCGCGTGACCGACCGCAGCGGCACACCTCTGCGCTTCAACGCCCCCGACCCGCGCACCCATGGCGTGATTGCAGCCGGACCGGCCCTGCATGATGTATTGGTCGCCGCGCATATCCCGACCGCTTGACCAAGGTCAGGCCTTGCATCAAAGCTGCTCCCCAATGATTGATTTCGCAGGACATCCCTGAGCGATGGCTGTTGCCCGCGCCTTCAGCCTCGCGGCCTACAGGGCCTTGTCACGCCGCACCCCGCCGCCGCCAGCGCCGACCTACCCGCCGCGCGGCGCGGACGAGTTGGTCTGGCTGCATGTGGGCAACATGGACGACCTGACCGCCCTGACAGGTTTGTGCGAGCGCTTGCAGTCGTACAGACCGGGCGTGACGATCCTGTTCACCTTGCCACAAGACGCGGACCTGCCCGGCGGCGCGGATGTCCTGCCACCCGATTGCGCGCAGGTCCCGGTGCCCGACGAACACCCCGCCAGCGTTGCCGCGTTTCTGGACCACTGGCAGCCCGATCTCGCGCTCTGGGTCTGGGGCGGACTGCGCCCGAACCTGATCGACATGACCCACGCACGGGGCATCCCCCTGCACTTGATCTCGGCGGACCTCGCCGGTCTGGACGGGCGGCGCGAGAGCTGGCTGCCCGATCTCGGACGCCATCTGGCGGGCTGCTTTGCCTCCGCCTCCGCCCGCTCGGCCTCTGCCGCCCGCGCCCTTGCCCGGCTGGGCCTCGCGCCGAAACGGATCACCGTCATGCCCCCCTTGCAGCCTGCCGGACAGGTCCCGGGCTGCGCCGAGCGCGACCTTGCGGACCTGACGGACTGCTTGCAAAGCCGCCCGGTCTGGTATGCCGCAGACCTTGCGCGCGGCGAGTGGCGCGAGATGATCGACGCCCATCTGATCGCCCTGCGCTCGGCCCATCGGCTCTTGCTGGTCCTGCATGTACATCACCCGGACGAATTGCCGGGAATCGCGGCGTTTCTGGAGACGTACGGGCTGAGCTTTGCGATCTGGAGCGATGGCGACGCCCCCCGCGAAAGCACGCAAATCCTGCTGACCGACCTGCCGGACGAGGCCGGGCTCTGGCACCGGATCGCGGCGGTCACGTTTCTGGGCGGGTCTCTGGCCGAAGGCAGCGCCGGGCGCGACCCGCTGCCCGCAGCCCAACTGGGCAGCGCGGTCGTGCATGGGCCCTATGTGAGCGCGTTTCAAGCGAGCTACGCGCGTCTCAGCGAGGCCGGGGCCGCCCGCAAGGTGCGCGATGCGGCGGGCCTCGGGAGCGCAGTCGCGGAACTGATCGTCCCGGCCAAGACTGCCGCTATGGCCCATGCGGGCTGGAACGTGGTCACCGAGGGCGCCGAACTTGTCGACAGCGTGATCGACCTCGTGCAGGACAGTCTCGACCGCGCTCGGCAGGCAAGCCCATGAGAGAGCCCCGGTTCTGGTCCGACCCGCGCTCGCTCTGGCCGCGCCTGCTGGCCCCGCTCGGCGCGCTCTATGCCGCCGCAACCGCCCGCAGACTGGCGCGCGGCCCCCGCGAACGCCTCGGCATCCCGGTGATCTGCGTCGGCAACCTCAATGCCGGGGGCACCGGAAAGACGCCCACCACCATCGCCCTCGCCGAACGCCTGCGCGCGCGCCACCACATCCCTCATATCGTCTCACGCGGCTATGGCGGATCGCTCGAAGGCCCGGTGCAGGTCCAGCCCGCCCGGCACAAGGCCACGCAAGTGGGTGACGAGCCGCTCCTGCTCGCGGCCTTCGCGGATGTCTGGGTCGCCAAGGACCGCGCAGCGGGCGCGCGCGCCGCGATGGAGGCCGGCGCGACCTGCATTTTGCTCGATGACGGGTTCCAGAATCCGGCGCTGGCCCATGATCTGTCGCTGGTCGTGGTGGATGCCGCGCGCGGTTTCGGCAATGGCCGCTGCATCCCCGCAGGCCCCCTGCGCGAGCCGGTCCCCACCGGGCTGGCGCGGGCCGACGCGCTGGTGACCATCGGCGCGCCGGAAGATCAGCCCCGGTTCGACACCAGCGTGGTGCCTGCCGCCTTGCCTCGGCTGCAAGCCGAGTTGAAGCCCTTGCAAACCGGCATGGCATGGGACGGCTTGCCCGTCCTTGCCTTCGCCGGGATCGGGCATCCCGAAAAGTTCTTTCGAACGCTGGAGCGTCTGGGGGCAAACATCCTGCATGCCGAACCGCTTGCCGATCACGAACCCCTGACGGCGGCGATGATGACCCGCCTGCAAAACGAGGCGCTTTTGAAGGGCGCGCAACTCGTCACCACCGAAAAAGACGCCGCCCGCCTGCCCGCCACATGGCGCGGCAAGGTGATGGCCTTGCCTGTCCGGCTGGAATTTGGCGACTGGGACGCGCTCGACGCCCTTTTGAACCGGGTTCCCGCCCCGGACTAGGGCGCATTGGCCCCGGTACTTTGGAACCTCGCGTGGGGGACGCGCCCCGGGCGCCGTAGGGTGGGCAATTTGCCTCAGCCTGCCACTTTAGCGGCGGGCGAAGTCCGGCAGGCGCTTTTCGTTTTGCGAAAAGCTGCCGGGAGGACCACCATGGCGAAAGGTTAACGCGCGGAGTACCGAACGGTGTGTTAAACCGCGAACGAATCGAAAACGAGCCATACACGTGCCATACGCGCAGCCATACGCCGAGCCATACACCTGCCATCCCTTGTTTTTATGGCGTTAACGCCTCTGTTCACGTTTTGGGCGAAAGCCGTGCCGTGCGGGCGTTCGCTGCGTTAACCTTTCGCGGCAAAGGGCCGCTCTACGCGCTGTCATCCTCGCCGAGTTTCGGCGCCGGGCGCGCGTGTACGAGATCGGCATCCGAGAACACAAAAGGCGCGCGCACGCCGGGCACGCCGCCCACCTCGATCTGCATCCCCCGCGCCTGCACCTGCGGGTCGGCAAAGACCTGATCGAACGTGTTGATCGGCCCCGCCGGAACGCCCTTCGCCTCGCAGGCCGCGAGCAGATCGGCCGAGGAGAAACCCCGCGTGGCCGCATTCAGACGGCGGATCATCTCGGGCCGGTTCGCAATCCGGTCCTTGTTATGCAGGTAGTCAGGATCTGTCGCCATGTCCTCCAGCCCCAAGAGCCCGCAAAGCCGTTGATATTGCCCGTCATTTCCGGTTGCGATGATGATGTAGCCGTCCGCCGTGTCGAACACCTCATAGGGCGTCAGGTTCATATGCGCGTTCCCCATCCGCCCCGGTGCCACATCCGTGGTCAGGTAGTTCAGCGCCTGATTGGCCGTGACCGCCACCGCCACGTCGAAGAGCGCCATATCGACATGCTGGCCCTTGCCGGTCGCTTGCCGCTGGTGCAGCGCGGCGAGGATCGCGGTCGTTGCATAAACCCCTGTAAAGATGTCAGTAATCGCCACCCCGGTCTTCTGCGGCTGGCCTTCCGGCGCGCCGGTGATCGACATCAGCCCGGACATGCCCTGAATGATGAAGTCGTAGCCCGCCCGGTGTGCGTAGGGGCCAGTTTGCCCGAACCCGGTGATCGAGCAATAGATCAGCCCGGGGTTGATCTCCTTGAGACTGTCATAGTCGAGCCCGTATTTCTTCAGCCCGCCCACCTTGAAATTCTCAATGACGATATCGGCTTCGCGCACCAGATCGCGCACGAGCTTTTGCCCCTCTTCGGTCCGAAAATCGGCTGTTATCGAGGCCTTACCCCGGTTGGCCGAGTGGAAATAGGCGGCAGATACGTCCTCGTCCCGGGTCACAAAGGGAGGTCCCCATTTGCGCGTGTCGTCGCCATCGGGGCTTTCGATCTTGATGACGTCCGCGCCCAGATCACCAAGCGTTTGCCCGGCCCATGGCCCCGCGAGCACACGTGCGATTTCGATCACTTTGAGGCCGGCGAGAGGGGCGGTCATGGGGGTCTTCCTTCTTGTTTATGTGCGGCGCAGAGTACCACGCCACGAAAAAGGGGCAACGCGTAGAGCGCTGCCCCATATGGTCTGCCCGGAGGCCGCGATCAGCCGCCTGCGGCCTCGTCGATGAGGCGGGACATCTCGGCATAAGACATGTTCTGATAGGTCGTGCCATTGATCACGAAGGCGGGCGTGCTGCGAATCCCGTGCTCGTCCGCGTTTTCCTGATACCATGCGACCAGTGTGCGCAGCTTGTCCTGATCGTTCAGGCAGGCTTCAAGCTGATCCGCCCCAAGCCCCGCGACCCGCCCGATCTTGCGCAACTCATCCACGATCGCCACCGGCTCACCCGCGCCGCTCCACTCGGCCTGCGTGCTGTAGATCATGTCGGAGATGCCGAAGAACGCGGTGTCGGTGCCCGCGCAGCGCGCAATGGCCGAGGCCCAGAGCCCGTAGCGGTCGAAATAGACCTCGCGGTAGATGAACTGGATCTTGCCGCTGTCGATATAATCGGCCTTGAGCTGCTTGAACGGGCCGGTGTGGAACGTCGCGCAATGCGGGCAGGTGTAGCTCGCATATTCGATCACCGTGACCGGCGCGTCAGCATTTCCAAGTGCCATTTCCTGCACGGTGGAGGTGTCGATCTCCTCCGCGGTCTGGGCGTTGGCCGCGCCGAGCAGGGCTTGCGCCTGTGCTGTGCGGTCCGGCGCGGACGGGGTTTGCGGTGCGAATGTCAGCCACGCGCCGGCAGCGAAGACGGCGACGAGTGCGACAAGGATCAGGTTACGTGACATGAGGGTCTGCCCTAATTGTTAGCTGTTTTTCGTAAGGATGTTGGCCGCGAGCCGCTCAAGCGCGCTGCGCAGCCCGTCATCGGCAATTGGCGCGACCTGCGCGGCGGCCTTGGCGCGCAACTCGGGCGCGGGCTCGGGCCGGGCGCTGTCTGCCGCCGTGTGCTGAAAGGCGATCTGCCCGTCGGCAAAGCCCGTGGGGGCGGTCTGGGTGATCCGGATGCGGGAAATCGCATTGTAGCCATAGATGGCGTTGACCCGCTCGCGCAGTTTCGGCGCCTGCATCTCCAGCATTGGAGCATGGGCCCCGGTGGTGAGCAAAACAAGCGTCGCGCCGATACCGCCCCGGCCATAGCTGACCTCCACGGGGCGCGCGATCCCGGCGATCTCTGGCCCGGCGATCTCCGCCCATTGCGTCAGCAGGCGCGATTGCGCAAAGCCCCGGGTCGCCGAAGCGTCACGGATACGCCCTTGCAAGAGCGCGTCTGCCCGGCGAAATCCGAAAGAGCGGCGCGCGGATGTGGCCTTTGGCGGTGCCATCGCTAGGTTCCTTTCTACTGGCAGGTAGCATAGCGGATTCGCGGGCCGCCTCCACCGAAACCGGGCAGAAGGGGTCTAAAACTTGCGTGAAGCCGAGATGTCCGCCGCGCTGCTGGAATGGTACGACGCCCATGCGCGCGTGATGCCGTGGCGCATGCCGCCCGAGGACCGCAAAGCCGGGCGCATGCCCGATCCCTATCATGTGTGGCTCTCCGAGGTGATGCTGCAGCAAACCACTGTGGCGGCGGTGAAGGCGTATTTCCGCAAATTCGTCGCGCTCTGGCCCACGGTCCACGATCTCGCGGCAGCCGAAGATGCAGAGGTGATGGCCGCTTGGGCGGGCCTTGGCTACTATGCGCGCGCCCGCAACTTACTCAAATGCGCCCGCACCGTGTCCTCGGACTATGCCGGGGTGTTTCCGAGCACTGCGGCAGAGCTTCAAAAACTGCCCGGGATCGGCCCCTATACCAGCGCCGCCATCGCCGCGATCGCCTTCGACAGGCAAGCCACCGTTCTGGATGGCAATGTCGAGCGCGTCATGGCCCGCCTGCATAACGATGAAGCGCCCCTGCCCGCCGCCAAACCTGTCTTTCACGCCTATGCAGACGCACTCACGCCCAAGGACAGACCCGGCGACTACGCCCAAGCGGTGATGGATCTCGGCGCAACGATATGCACCCCGCGCGGGCCGGCCTGCGGGATTTGCCCATGGCGCACGCCGTGTAGGGCCCGCAGCGACGGCGCACCGGAGACCCTGCCGCGCAAGCCCCCCAAGAAGCCCAAGCCCGTGCGCTACGGCATCGCCTATGTGGCCCGTCGAACCGATGGCGCATGGCTGCTCGAAACCCGGCCCGAGAAGGGACTTCTGGGCGGCATGCTGGGATGGCCGGGCTCGGACTGGAGCGAGGCCCCCACGCCTGCGCCGCCGCTTGACGCCGAATGGTCCGGCCTGCCCGGGGAGGTGCGCCACACCTTCACGCATTTTCACCTGATCCTGCAAGTGGAGACCGCCATTGCTCCGCCGGATGCGACACCGAACCGGGGCGCCTTTCATGCCCCGGACCGCTTCCAACCGGCGTCTCTTCCCACTGTCATGCGCAAGGTGTTCAACCTTGCGCGCGCTCCGATGGACGAGGCGCTGACGTGACCCCGCGCCGCGCTGAATTTCGGCCATAATTCTCTTATACACACGCTGCATATCAAGGGAGAATCGCCTGTATGAGCGCCCATACCGTGATGCCGATGGACATGGCCCGCTGGACCCGCGTGGCACCGTTCTGGATGTCCTACCTTTTGCCCGGCTTGATCTGGTACAGCGCCATCCAAGGCGGCTGGTGGGTCCTCTCCGTGCCTCTGGCGACATGGTGGCTGTTCTCGGCGCTCGACGCAGCGTTGGGGCTGAACGAGGACAATGCCGATCTCGCCACCTCCGAAAGGGACATGAAATGGTATCGCCGCGGCGTGATTCTTTGGGCGCCGGTGCAATTCGCAACCCTGTTTGGCCTGATCTGGTACGTGCCCCGCGCAGAGCATCTGTCCGTGCTGGAAGCGCTGGTGCTGTTTTTCGGGATGGGCGTGATCAGCGGCACGGTCGGGATCAACTACAGCCACGAATTGATGCATCAAAAGAACCGCCTTGAACGCTGGCTCGGTGATCTGCTGCTCGCCATGGTGCTCTACGGGCATTTCCGCTCCGAGCATTTGCTCGTACATCACCGCTATGTCGGCACGCCGCGCGATCCGGTGACAGCCCACTACAACGAGGGCTTCCACCGCTTTTATCCCCGCGTGTTGCGCCAAAGCCTTGTCTCTGCCTTCAAGGCCGAAGCTGCGAAACTGGCGAAAAAGGACCTGCCCTGGACCCATTCGAGCAATCCGTTCTGGACCTATGCCTATCTGCAAGGGGTCATGCTCCTGCTGGCTCTGGCGATTGGTGGCTGGGCCGGGCTGGGGCTATTTTTGATGCAGGCCGGAACGGCGATCTGGCAGCTCGAACTGGTTAATTATGTCGAGCATTACGGGCTGACCCGCAAGCATCTCGGGAACGGAAAATACGAGCATGTGCGCCCGCATCATAGCTGGAACGCCGCGCACAAGGCGTCAAACTGGCTGCTGATCAATCTGCAACGGCATTCGGACCACCACTATAAACCCGATCGCCGCTTCCCGGTCTTGCAGAATTACAGTGCCGCGGAGGCCCCGCAACTGCCCTACGGATACCCGGTCATGACCGTCGCCGCGATGATCCCTCCGCTCTGGCGCCGGGTGATGAACCCGCGCGTGAAGGCGTGGCGCGCGCGCTATTACCCCGAGATCGAAAACTGGCGCCCCTATAACAAAGCCACCAATCCCCTGCCCCGCTGAACCGCTTCTTAACGCCTCGCTGCTAGACCGCGTGTCAAGCGCGCAGCGATTGGAACGCATCATGACCGAGCCGGTACGTGTACGATCCCGGTTTTCACATATCCGGTGCCTTCTGATCGAAGACTCGGAGTTCGACCAACGGCGCATCCGGCGCGTTCTCGACGAGGTTGGGATCAGGCGGCTGGATATCGTTGAAACCCTTGGCGCTGCGCGTGCCTTCGTGATGCGCCATCCCGTGGACCTGATCCTGCTCGACAACGGCCTGCCGGACGGGTTTGGCGTGGACTTCGCTCTCGAATTGAAGGCGCGCCCAGGCCTTGCCAGTATCCCCGTGGTGATCGTCAGCGATTGGCCCACGCCATTCATGTTCGACAAGGCCTTGATCGCAAGAGTCCGGCACGTCCTGCGCAAGGACGAGTTCAACATTGCCCGGGCGGCGGATGTGCTCAGCCAGTCCCGGGGGATGCCAAAACGTACACGGTGATGGTCGCATCAAACATCGCTGCGCCGCATCCAAGTCGTCCCACACCCAGGCCTGCCGTGGGCACAAAAAGGCGGACCCTCTGGCCCGCCTTTCCAAACTGTCTGTTTAACCATAAACCCAAGGGCAAGTGCCCCGAAGACGGCCTGAAACCAGAGGTTTCACCGCCTTCAGGGACACTGAGCCGTTCTGACCAAACCGGGCCCGCCCTAGTCGCGCGCGTCGATCGCGCTGAGCCCCTTGAGGATGTCGATGGCATAGGCCAGTTGATAATCCTCTTCGCGCAGCCGTGCGGCCTCTTCCGCTTTCGCCCGATCCGCTTCGATCTGACGTACCTCGTCCTCAGAAAGCGAATCATTATCGAGGCTTCCGCGCAGGTCGGCTTCGGATCGCTGGAACAGCGTGCTTTCTTCCTCGTCCTCCGTCGCGTTCGGGCTGCGGCGCGGTTGCTCCACGACGATGTCGGGCGACACGCCCAGAGCCTGAATCGACCGGCCCGACGGCGTGTAGTAGCGCGCCGTCGTCAGCCGCATCGCACCGTCCTGGCGCAGTTGCATGACGGTCTGCACCGACCCCTTTCCGAAACTCTTCGTGCCCACGACAATCGCGCGGCGGTGATCCTGAAGCGCACCGGCGACGATTTCCGAGGCTGAGGCCGAGCCGCCATTGATCAGCACCACGATGGGCTTGCCCTGCGCCAGATCACCCGGCGACGCGTTGTAGCGGTCGCCATCTTCCGGCTGCCGGCCACGGGTCGAGACGATCTCGCCCTTTTCGAGGAACGCGTCCGAGACCCGAATGGCTTGCGTCAGCAACCCGCCCGGGTTGTTGCGCAGGTCGATCACGAAGCCGTTCACGTTGTCAATCCCGCCCGCCTCGTCGATCTGCTCCTGCAAGCCGTCCCGCAGGTTCGGGAAGGTCTGGTCGTTGAAGGTCGTGACCCGCAAGATGACCGTTTCGCCCAAGGTCCGGGTCCGCACGGCGGTCAGCTTGATCGTGTCGCGGATTATGCTCACATCAAACGGCTCGTTCTCGCCTTCGCGCACGACGGTGATCACGATCTCGGAGCCCACCGGCCCCCGCATCAGGTCCACCGCCTCATCCAGCGTCAGCCCGAGCACCGACTCGCCATCCACATGGGTGACGAAATCGCCCGCCTCGATCCCGGCCTCGTCCGCCGGGGTGCCGTCGATCGGCGAGACGACCTTCACGAAGCCCTCTTCCTGCGTGACCTCGATGCCGAGTCCGCCGAACTCGCCCCGCGTCTGCACGCGCATCTGCGCGGCGTCATCCGGGGACAGGTAGCTCGAATGCGGATCGAGCGAGGTCAGCATCCCGTCGATGGCCGCCTCGATCAACTCACCCGCATCGACCTCCTCGACATATTGCGCGCGGATCCGCTCGAAGATGTCACCGAACAGGTCGAGCTGTTCATAAACATTCGAGTTGCGCGCCGATTCCTGCGCGAGCAGCGGACCTGCGACCTGCGTTGTGGCGATCACACCCGCCAAGATACCGCCTGTGGCGGCCATGAGGAATTTCTTCATCTGCATCGTCCTCTCATCTGCCGGTTCTACTGCCCGGGCCCAAGGTCGAACCAAGTGGCCGGGTCCACCGGAGTGTCCTTCTGTCTTACCTCTATATAGAGCGTTTCTGACCGGTCAGTTCCAGCCCCATCACTACCAGTTGACCGGTTTTCTGTACCTTGAGTCATCAAACCCACCGGCGTGCCTTCCGCAATGACCTGCCCGGCGCTGCCATAGCTTTGCCCAAGCCCTGCGAGAATCAGCAACATGTCGGCTTGCGGCTCGAGGATCACCACTTGCCCAAAATCGAGAAGCGGTCCGGCATAGCGGATCGTCGCCGCCATCGGCGCGGTCACAAGCGCCTCCGGACGCGTCGCCAGCAGCAATCCCGGCCGCGTCACGCCGGCGGCATCCGCCTCGCCCGCCCGGCGCAAAACGACGCCCTGCACCGGGAGCGGCAGCTCGCCAATCGGACGCGAGGCACTCCAGTCGAGCGGCGGGGCGGTCTCATCGACGACGATCTGGCTGAGACCCGACGCGAACCCGGCAAGGGTTTCGGCGCTTGCAATGAGGATCGCCGCGCGCGTGGGGTCCGCCGTGAAGCGTTGCGGCAAATCGGTGCGCTCCGCCATGGCGGTGTTCAACGCCGCCCGCGCCGCCTGCAATTGTGCGAGCCCCCCGGCCATGCGGTCGGCGGCGTTTTGCTGCAAACCGCGCAGCGTCTGCACTTCTTCAAGATCGGCGCGCAGCGCACGGGCCGAGGCGTTGAGGGCCGGGCCAACCTCGGCCAGCAGCATCCCCGCCCGCGCCGTTCCCAGAGCCCCGGAGGGATGCAGCAGGGCGGTCGGGCTGTCGGTCCGGCCCATAGTTTGCAGGGCGCTCAGCAAACCGGCGATTTCAGCGTCCTCTGCCATCAGCCGCGCCGAGAGGGCACGTTCCCGGATCGCCGCCTGCCGGAGCCCTTCCCGCATCGCGCTGAGGCCCTCTTCGAATGCTCGGATCGTCGCGGTCAGCGCCGCGACCCGGTCGCGCGCCGAGCCTGCCGCATCGAGTTGCCGCGCGGCGCTGTCCAGCGCCTCCAGAGCCGCGCGCGCCTGCTGGCCGGGGCCATCCTGCGCCATGGCGGGCAGGGCCAAACACATCGCGAGAAGAGCCGCGCGCAGTCTCATATAAGCAAGCTCTCTCCCGTCATCTCCACGGGTTTCGGCAACCCCATCAGCGCCAGCAGCGTCGGCGCAAGATCGGCAAGACGGCCGTCCCGCAGGCGCGCGCCCTCGGGTCCGCCCACAAGGATTACCGGCACCGGGTTCAGTGTGTGCGCCGTGTGCGGCCCACCTGTCTCCGGGTCGATCATGGTCTCACAATTGCCGTGATCGGCGGTCACGATCATCTGCCCCCCGGCGCTCTCCAGCGCTGCCAGCACCTTGCCAAGCCCCGCATCCACCGCAGCGCAGGCCGCCTTGGCCGCCTCCAAATCGCCGGTATGGCCCACCATGTCGGGGTTGGCGTAATTCGTCACGATCAGATCATAGCCTGCCTCGATCGCCTGCACAAAGCGCTCCGTGACCTCGTCGGCGGACATCTCCGGTTGCAGATCATAGGTCGCGACCTTTGGCGATTTCGGCATGTAGCGATCCTCATGGGCGTTCGGGGTCTCCTCGCCGCCATTGAGAAAGAAGGTCACATGCGGGTATTTCTCTGTCTCGGCGAGGCGGAACTGCGTTTTGCCCTGCTTGGCGACCCATTCGCCCAGCGTATTCACCAGCGTTGGCTTGGGAAACGCGGTGTCGAACCATGCGCTATGCGCGTCCGAGTACTGCGCCATGCCCAAAAGCGCGGACCAATCCGGGCGCGTGCCCGTGTCAAACTCTGAGAACTCCGGATCGGCCATTGCGCGCAGGATCTGGCGGGCGCGGTCGGCGCGGAAATTCAGGCAAAACAGCCCGTCCCCGTACCGCGCCCCAGCATAGCCATTCAGAACAGTAGCGGCGATGAATTCATCGGTTTCCTTGCGGTGATAGGCGCCCGCAATTGCATTTTCGGGCGTGGCGGTCTCAAGCCCTTGGCCATGGATCATCGCGTTGAAGGCAGCCTCGACGCGGTCCCAACGGTTGTCACGGTCCATCGCGTAGTAGCGCCCGGTGAGTGTCGCGAGCGTCACCCCTTCGGGCAAGTCCTTGCGAAGCGCCGCAAGATAGCTCTCGGCAGATTTCGGCGCCACGTCCCGCCCATCGGTGATGAGATGCAGCAAAACGGGCACACCCGCCTCGGTCAACGCCCGGCAGGCTGCGATCATGTGGGTTTGGGCGCCATGCACCCCGCCATCGGACATCACCCCCATGACATGCGCGCGGCCCCCGGCGGCCTTCACCCGATCCGCAAAGCACAGAAGCGCGGGATTGGTGAAAAAGCTCCCATCCTCGATGGCCAGATCGATCTGCCCCAGATCCATCGCGACGACCCGGCCTGCGCCGATATTCGTATGGCCCACTTCGGAATTGCCCATCTGCCCGCTTGGCAATCCGGCATCCGGGCCATGGGTCACGAGCGTGGCGTGCGGGCAGTTGGCCATGAGCCGGTCCATATTGGGTGTGTTCGCCAGAAGCGGGGCGTTGCCCACACGTTCGGGGCTGAGACCCCAGCCGTCTAGAATGCAAAGGACTGTCGGGGATGCCATGACCTGTCTGCGCCTGTCTGCCTCGGTTGGGCGCGTGCTTATCTAAAACGCACGGGAATGGGTAGGGCCTTGTTCGCAGCGTTTGGGGGAGCACGGCGTGCGCGGCTGCAGGAGTTAGGACGGCTTACTCGGCCGCCAAGGGAACGCGCGCCTGCCCGATCCGCACGATCTGCGCCATGACCGACTGCAGCCGCGCCCGCACCTCCTCGAACCCGCCATGGGGTGCGATCCGGCGTTCGTCCATGTAGATCGACCGGTCGATCTCGACCTGTACCGCGTGCTGGCGGCGGGTCGGACGTCCGTAGGCCTGCGTGATATACGCGCCAGCGAAGGGCGCGTTGCGGGTCACGGTGAACCCTGCGGCGGCGAAGGCAGCTTCGATCTCGTCGACGATCTCGGCGCTGGAGGCGGCCCCGAACCGGTCCCCGAGCACGATATCGGGCCGGCGCATCCCGCCCCGGGCGATCCCGTCCACCGCCTCATGCGGCATCGAGTGACAGTCGATCAGCACGGCCTGACCGAACTGCGTCGAGGCGTCATCAAGCAGGGTTTGCAACTGCCTGTGATAGGGCCGCCAGACATGCTCGATCCGCGCGCGGGCCTCGCTCATGGCGAGCTTGCCGCGATAGATCGCGCGCCCGTTGGCCACCACGCGCGGGATCACGCCCAGCCCGGAGGACACGCGGGGATTGTGCCCGAGCGCCCGCACGCCTTCGATCAAGGCCGGGTCAAGCTCGTCGGCGGCGCGGTTGAGATCGACATAGGCGCGGGGGGCCCCTGCCAGCAACAGCGGCGCACCGAACTGCGGCGCGGTGTCAAAGAGCCGGTCCACATAGGCGTCCTCCGAGGAGCGGATCACATGGCTGTCGAGCACGGAGCGCAACAGGAACTCGGGCGCATAGGCGCGCGCCGAGTGGGGCGAGGCAAACACCACGCAGGATGTCATCCGCGACGGGCGGAGAAGATCGAATGCATTGGTCTGCATGCTGCCTCCTGTTGAGATGGTTATAGCCCGATTATCCGGAATGCCAAAAGCCCTTGATACTCTCTCCGACTCCTTTTATAGCCCTGCGCACCGGCGCGGCTTTCCGCGCCCCATTTTTTTGGGGCAGGCTTTGTCGGGACGGGCGATTAGCTCAGCGGTAGAGCACTTCGTTGACATCGAAGGGGTCACTGGTTCGATCCCAGTATCGCCCACCATGATATTCACCGCCCCCGGCGCAAGCTGGACGGCACCCGATTAACCCCGTGGCCCGCAGACCGCACTGGCGCCACACGAGACCAGAGGAGAAGGGCCATGAAGGTTCGCAACTCACTCCGCTCGCTGAAGAACCGCCACCGCGATTGCCGCGTGGTGCGTCGTAAAGGCCGCGTGTACGTGATCAACAAGACCCAACGCCGGTTCAAAGCCCGCCAAGGCTGAACCGCGCCGGAGCGCTACAAGAAAGCCGCCTGTCAGGGGCGGCTTTTTTCGTGGCGTGTTCCCACGCTTCCACGCCTGCACAGCACAAGATCAGACGAGGGCCGGATGCTCGCCCGGCGGTTCGGCGGCTGTCCTGTAGAGCTGGAGCCGTTCGGGCAGCCGCGCTGCTGGCAACGCGGCGTCGAAGGCATAGCCTTGGCCATAGCGGCATCCGAGCGCCGTGATCGCCGCGACCTGCGCTTCCGTTTCCAGCCCCTCGGCGACGATCTCGATCCGGCGGCTGCGCGTGATCATCATCAAGGCCTTGATCACGACTTGCGCATGGGCGTCCTGCGCGACCGCCTTGTTGAAGGATTGGTCGAGCTTGATGATGTCGACTGGCCAGTCGCGTAGGTGGGTCAACCCAGCATAGCCGGTGCCGAAATCGTCCAGCGCGATGCGGCCACCCCGGCGGCGTATCTCCTGCAGGGTGCTGAAGACCTGGCCATGGCGGTCGCCGAGTATGACGTCCTCATGGACTTCCGCCACGAGGCGCGACCATTCCAGACCGCAGCGGTCAAGCTCGGCCTGCACATCTGTCACGAAACTGGCGTCGAGGATGTCGAACTTGGTCAGGTTCAGCCACAGATCGGGCCGCAGCCCGTGCGGCAAACCCGCGATGTCCTGCAGCGCGCGCCGCAGGATGTGCCGCGTGAGACGCGGTGCGATCAGGTGGTCGCGAAACATCCACGCAAGCCCTTCCGTGACACAGCTTTGCGACGCCCCGATCGGGCGCGCCAAGGCTTCGAGACCGACACAGGCCCCTGTCGTCAAATCGACGATGGGTTGGAACTCCGCCGTCACGGACGCAAAGTCGCCCCGCCGCGCGGTCGCGAGCCGGGCGGCAGCGGCATCGCTGTCGGGCGCGTAGCCATGCAGGGTCGTGGTGTTCCGCCCTGCCTCCTTGCTTTGGTAGAGCGCCGAATCCGCGAGCGCGAAAAGATCGGAGAAGTCCGCGCCGTGCTCGGGAAACAGGCTGACGCCGATGCTCAGTTGCCCCAGATCGGTCTTTCCCAATGCGGCCACATCGCGCTGAACCCGCGTGCGCATGCCCGCGAGCACCTCCGCAATGGCTTGCGGCCCTGCCTCTGGCAGACCGATGAGGGCCGCGAACTCGTCGCCGCCGATGCGCCCGATCACCGAACGCCGTGGCAGGCTGTCCCGCAGGGCTTGCGCGACGGTTTTCAGGTAACTGTCGCCGAACGGGTGCCCGTAGATGTCGTTGACCTCCTTGAAATGATCGAGATCGATGACAAGAAGCGCGGCGGGCGCGCGGCCGCGTGTCAGACGGGCACGGGCGTGGGTTTCGAAGGAGGCCTTGTTTTCCACCTCTGTCAGCGGGTCGATCTCCGACAGTCTCTGCAACAGACGGGTGCGGTGATTGAGCTCGGCGAGATCGTCTTCGAGCTGGGTGCGCAGGAGGGCCGACCGCAGGTTCATGCTGACGAGGCGCGCAACTTGCGCGCAGGCGGCGAAGACGCTCTGTTCGGCCCAGTTGCGGCGGGAGATCGCAAGCGCCATGGCGCCGAAGGTCTGTTCGCGCTCTCGAAGTGGCACGAGCACGAAGACGAATTCGGTGCCGTCCTGACGCTGGTGCAGATGCACGCCGCCGGGTTCATAGGCACGCCCGTCAGCGTGTTTTCCAAGGCAGAATTGCTCAAGGGGCTGGGTCAGAGCGTCGTCGGCACACAGCCCGTAACTCAGTATGGCGCGTCGCGCGCTTTGGCCGGTTTCGAAGCTGAACAGAACGGCATCGGCACGGCAGGCTTGGAGCACGGAGTCGGACATGCTGGCTGCAACGTCCCTGAATTCCTGGGCAACGCGTGTCATCAGGCCCAGTTCCTTGTTGTTGTCGTCGTCAGATCCCACCGAACCGCGCTCCCAAGGCTCATGTGCCAGCGGCACCGCGAAACAGTCGGCTTTGCGCGCCTACCCACGCAAAACTTACCAAAAGGTAAGAGAAAGGTGTTAACAGGTAGTTAAAATGTCCGGGCTGCGCGGCGCGATGGCTAGCGCCGCCCCACCTGCCTGCAAATCAAAATGACCGGCAACAAGCCAATCGCCACGATCACCAACGACGGCATTGCGGCCCCTTCGAGCCTTTCGTCGCTCGCAAGCCGGTAGGCCTGCACCGCCAGCGTGTCGTAATTGAACGGGCGCATAATCAGCGTGGCAGGCAATTCCTTCATCACATCCACGAACACGATCAGCAAAGCGGTCAGCAGGCTGGGCGTCAGGATCGGCAGATGCACGCGCCTGAGCGTGCCGAACGGCCCCTGCCCGAGCGAGCGCGCCGCCGCATCCATATTGCCATGCACCCGCGCCTGCCCGCCCTCATAGGCCCCCAGCGCCGCCGCCAGAAACCGCACCATATACGCCGCGACCAGCAGCCAGATTGACCCGGTGATCAGGAGCCCTGTGGAATAGTCGAAACGTGCGCGCATGAACGCATCGAGCGCATTGTCGAAGGCAGCGAACGGCACCAGAAGCCCCACGGCAATCACACCGCCCGGCACCGCATAGCCGAGCCGCGCCGCATAGCCCATCGCATGGCTCGTGCGCCCCGGCGCAAGGCGCTGCAGGAACCCGACGCCAATCGCCGCCGCCACGGTCAGGCACGCGGCAATGCTCGCCAGCGTGAGCGAGTTCTGCATGAACCCGATATAGCGCCGCGAGAGCAGCGATTGCTCACTCTCCAATGCCATCACGGCCAAAGTGACCGCCGGAAGCAGGGCGCCGAAGAGAACGGGCAAAACGCAGAGCGTGAAGGCGATCCAGCGAGTCCCGCCGCGCAACTCCAGCGGGGCCATGGCCTGCGACGGGCGCGAGCCGTCATGATAGCGCGCCCGCCCGCGCTGGCTGCGCTCCAGAACGGCGAGCATGAGCGCAAACCCCAGCAGGCACAGCGCAAGCTGGGCCGCCGCAGCGCGGTCCGCCATGGAGAACCACGCCGTGTAGATTCCCGTCGCGAAGGTCTGAACCCCGAAATACGCAACCGTGCCGAAATCGGCGATGGTCTCCATCACCGCGAGCAGCACCCCCGCCGCAATCGCGGGGCGCGCAAGTGGCAGCGAGACCCGGAAGAACGCCCCCCATGCTGACTTCCCAAGCGCCCGCGCCGCAAGAAAAGTCGCCCCCGATTGCGTCAGGAAAGACGCCCGCGCCATCAGGTAGACATAGGGGTAGAGCACCAGCGTCAGCATCGCCGCCGCGCCGCCCGTGGAGCGGATTTCCGGGAACCAGTAGTCGCGCGGCCCCCAGCCGGTCAGGTCCCGCAAAACCGTCTGCACGATGCCCGGATGGTCGAGCACATGGGTATAGGCATAGGCCAGCACATAAGCCGGGAAGGCCAGCGGGAGCACCAGCAGCACTTCGAGCACGCGCACACCTGGGAAACGGGTCATCGTGACGAACCACGCCGCCCCGACGCCGATCGCGAAGCTGCCCATCGCAACCAGCAGGACAAGAACAAGCGTGGTTGCCGTGTAGCGCCCCAGAACGGTTTCAGCGAGATGCTGCACGGTGTCTGTGCCGCCGCTGAGCGCTGCGACGGCTACGGCGAGCATGGGCAGCAGGCACATCGCCGCAACGGCAAGAACGACGGCCCAAAGCGGGCGCGGCGCCCCGCGGCGGGCCCGTCTGAGCGGCGGAATATCGGTTGGCGTTGCGACCATGCTCCCTGTTCTGGAGTATTTTTGTCGGAATGAAAAGCGCCTGCGCACCCGCGCAATTGTCGCTTCCAATGCGCCCGAAGACTGCTACACCGGCACGATGGAGCGCAATATCCGCCTGTACCCGTGGTTCGAATTCTGCCGCAACCTGTTGTTCTGGCAGGCCACATGGTTCCTGTATTTCCAAAGCAACCTCACCGCTGCCGAGGCGATCTTGCTCTACGCGGTCTATGATCTGTCCACGACTGTGCTGGAAGTGCCCTCGGGCTACTTGTCGGACCGGATCGGGCGGCGGATCACACTGAGCCTTGCGGGCCTGTTCTCACTGACGGCCATGCTTGTGCTGGCCACTGCGAGCAGTTTCGCGCTCTTCGCGCTCGCGCAAATTCTGCTCGGCGCCGGGATGGCCTTCGTGTCGGGCACCAACAGCGCGCTGCTCTACGAATCGCTGGAGGCGACGGGTCAGGGCACGCAGATCGAGGCGCAGAACGTGACCGCGTGGCGCTACGGTTTCTCCGCGCTGGCCCTGTCGGCGGTGCTCGGCGGGGTGGCGGCGCTTTGGTGGCCGGCCCTGCCCTTCGTTGCATCCGCACTGGCCTTTGCCGTGATGCTCGCGATCACGCTGCGCTTCACCGAGCCGCCGCATGCCGACCGCGTTGCCTCGGAATGGGGCCGCTTGCGCGAGTTGGGCGCGGAGTTTCGCACCCCCGCTCTGCGCTGGCTCTTCGCGTTGGGCGTGCTGATGTATGGCTTTTCCCACATCCCCTTCGTGTTCGGCCAACCGTATATCGCCGATGCCCTCGCCCGCGCGGATCTGAGCGCCGATGCTCCATTGGTCTCGGGCGTTGTCACGGCGCTGATGATGGGCGTGTCGCTGCTGACCTCTATGGTCGCGCCGGGCCTGCGGAAACGAGTCGGGCTGGGCGCGCTGCTGCTGGTCGCCTTCGCCATGCAGGTCGGGCTTGCGGCGGCGCTCAGCCTGACCGGTTCGGCGCTCGCGATCGGTTTCTTGCTGTTGCGCATGGTGCCCGATTCGCTCTCCACCCCGTTCATCATCGCGCATATCCAGCCGCTGCTGGGCGATGACAGCCGCGCCACGTTCCTGTCGCTCAAAAGTCTGTTGGGCCGTCTTGTTTTTGCCGCATCGCTTGGCTTTGCGGCTCTGAGCACGGGCACGGTCGACGAGATGACCCGCGCCGAATTGCAAACCGTCCTGATGGCCTACGCGCTCGGCGGCGCGGTCTGCCTGATCACGTTGGCATTGACGCTCCGACGGTCAGATCTGCGGGACTGAAGCGCTTGAGACCAGACGCAACCGCGCCCTACTCGTAGGACCGGGTATCCTCGATCACGAGCCCGTCCTTGGGCAGGCTCCCCGGAGCGACGATGTCCACGGCACCTTTGAGCTTCAGAATGTCCTTCACGGAGGCATCGAAATCCGCAGCCGTGCCGCCGGTGGCTTCCAGCCGCACGGTCATGGTGTCCTGCTCGCCTTCCCGCCCCGCGATGACCCGCGCCTTGACGATCTCCGGATGCTTGGCCACGAGCTGCGCGACCTGCTCGGGGCGCACGAACATCCCCTTGATCTTGGTGGTCTGATCGGCGCGGCCCATCCAGCCCTTGATCCGCAGATTGGTGCGCCCGCAGGGGCTTTGCCCGGGCAGCACCGCGCTCAGATCGCCTGTTGCGAAGCGAATGAGCGGATAGTCGGGGTTGAGCGTGGTCACCACGACCTCGCCGACCTCGCCCTCGGGCACCGGATCGCCGGTGCCGGGCGTGACGATCTCCACCAGAACGCCCTCATCCACAATGAGCCCCTCCATCGCCGCGCTTTCATAGGCGATGTTCCCCAGATCAGCCGTCGCATAGCATTGCAGACAGGTGATCCCCCGATCCGCATACTCCTGCCGCAGGGAGGGGAAGAGCGCCCCGCCCCCGACGGCGGCCTTGGTGATCCGCAGCCGCGCGCCCATCTCATCGGCCTTGTCGAGAATGACCTTGAGATAGTCCGGCGTACCGGCATAGGCGGTGCAGCCGATATCGGCGGCGGCCTGCACCTGCAATTCGGTCTGCCCGGTTCCGGCGGGCAAAACCCCGGCCCCAACGGCGGTGGCCCCGTTCTCGAACATGATCCCCGCGGGCGTGAGATGATAGGAAAAGCAGTTCTGCACGATGTCGCTGGTTCCAATCCCCACCGCGTGCAGGAACCGCGCGAAACGCCACCAATCCTTGCTGTCGTGACTACCGGGCTCGTAGATTGGTCCGGGGCTCTGAAAGACGTGGCTGAACTGGCTGACCCCGGAGGTGAAGCCGCCAAAAGGCGGCGCGGCTTTCTGCGCCGCACCCAGATCGGATTTCCGCAACACCGGCAGCGCCGCCAGATCGGTCACGGACCGGATTTTCATCGCATCCACGCCCGCGAGACTTGTCGCATAGCCCGCCATGGTCTGCGCGCGCCCGATCTGATCCGGCAGGGCCGTGCTCAGGTCTTTCGCGCGCTGCGCGGTGCTCCGGGTTTCAAGATCATCATAAAAGCTCATGCGCCGACCTCATCAACAGGGCCCCCGCCCCTGTTTTCGTTTGGCTAGAAATATCCCGGGGGGTCTGGGGGGCTGGCCCTCCAGCGCAATTTAGCTCAGCCAACGCTTCCGGCGGCGATAGGAGCGCACGTCGCGGAAGGACTTCCGTCCCTCATCGGACACCCCGAGGTAAAATTCTTTCACATCGGGGTTTTCCCGAAGTTCCGCGGCCGGGCCTTCCATCACAACGCGGCCCGACTCGAGGATATAGCCGTGATGCGCGAAGCGCAGCGCAACGTTGGTGTTTTGCTCGGCGAGCAGGAAGGTCACGCCCTCGTTCTCGTTCACCGATTTCACGATCTCGAAGATCTGCTCCACAAGCTGCGGGGCGAGGCCCATGGAGGGCTCATCGAGCAGGATCGTCTCGGGCTTTGACATGAGCGCCCGCCCGATTGCAGTCATCTGCTGCTCACCGCCGGAGGTGTAGCCCGCTTGCGATTTCCGCCGCTCGCGCAGACGCGGGAAATAGTCATAGACCATCTCCAGATCGGCTGCGATAGCGCCCTTGCCGTCGGCGCGCGTATAGGCCCCGGTCAGAAGGTTTTCCTCAACCGTGAGGTGCTCAAAACAGTGGCGGCCTTCCATGACCTGCACCACGCCCATCTTCACCAGATCGGCTGGATCCATATGCGCGGTTTTCTTGCCCTGATAGGTGATCGACCCCTTGGTGACCTCACCGCGCTCGGACGCGAGCAGGCCGGAAATGGCCTTCAGTGTCGTGGTCTTGCCCGCGCCATTGCCGCCCAGAAGCGCAGTGATCCCGCCCTTGGGCACGGACAGCGACACACCCTTCAAGACGAGGATCACGTGATTGTAGATCACCTCGATATTGTTGACTTGCAAGACTGTTTCCCGAGCCTCTGTCGCGTCCAACATCTGCGTGTTCCTCGTTTGAAACCGAGGCGCGTGGCCCCGTTGTGCTATTCGTCAAAAATGCTTTGAAGTCCGGCGGCAGACACGAGGTCCGCCGCCGGTATGTCAACGCGCTCAGTTACACTGCGGCGCGATGTTGTTCTCGGCCGCATAGGCCGCACTGTCTTCTTCGATCAGCGCGTTGATGACATCGCCATCGGTCGGCTTGAAATCGGAGATCAGGTTCCATTCGCCCGCAGCCGCATCCCATTGGGTGACACCGACAAGGGCGTTGCCGCCGTGGTTTTCACAGGACACGGTGAATTCCGGCCCGAAATTCGGAAGGCCCAGCTCGGCCATCTTCGCCTCGGTGATTTCCAGCGCTTCCATCCCATCGCGCATCATCGCGGGGGTGATCTGCCCGGTACCATGGATTTCCTGCGCTTTCTTGGCGGCTTCCGCTGCGAGCATCGCCGCGTAGAGACCGCGGTTGTAGAGCACCGTGCCAGCCTGATCGCCTGCGCCTGCTGCCAGACCCTTGTCATAGACGTGGGTCTTGAGATCGTCGAAGATCGGGTAGTCGTCGCCCACACCGTGGAAAGTCAGAGCCTTGTAGCCATCGGCTGCATCGCCTGCGGGCAGCACGTCGTTCTCAGAGCCGGACCACCAGATGCCGATGAAGTTCTCCATCGGGAAACGCACGTTGGCGGCTTCCTGAATGGCGACTTGGTTCATCACGCCCCAGCCCCACATGACCACGAAATCCGGACGCTCGCGGCGGATTTGCAGCCATTGCGACTTTTGCTCCTGACCGGGGTGATCCACGGCGAGCGGCAGCAGCGTGAAGCCGTGCTTCTTGCCAAGCTCTTCCAGCGTGCGGATCGGCTCCTTGCCATAGGCGGAGTTGTGATAGACGAGCGCGATGGTCTTGCCGCTCAGATCGCCCCCGTTGCTCTCCAGCAGGTAGTTGACCGCACCGGAGGCGCCATCCCAGTAGTTCGCTGGGTAGTTGAAGACGTGGCTGAACACATTGCCGTTCTTGGCTGAGGTCCGGCCATATCCCATCGAGTGGATCGGGATCCCGTCGGCAGTCGCTTTGGGGATCAGCTGGTAGGTGATGCCGGTGGAGAGCGGCTGATACACCAGAGAGCCTTCGCCCTTCGTGGCCTCGTAGCATTCCACACCTTTTTCGGTGTTGTAGCCGGTTTCGCACTCGATCATGCGAACCGGGATGCCGCCGATCCCCCCGTCACGCTCGTTGAGCATGGTGAAATAGTCGGCATAGCCATCCGCGAAGGGAATGCCGTTCGCGGCATAGGGCCCGGTGCGGTAGCTCAGCGACGGGAACACGAGGTCCGCCATCGCCGGGGCCGCGGCCATCAAGGCGGCGATTGTGTAGGTTGCGAGTTTCTTCATCGAATGTTTCCTCCCATAGGTTTTATTTGGTTCGATGTTACGTACACGTGCAGGGTGGGCAATTTGCCCACCAATATCAATGCGGGAACGGCCAGAGCCGCAGCTTCTCCTTCGCCACGCGCCACAGCTGCGCGATCCCATGTGGCTCCAGAATAAGGAACATCACGATCAGTCCTCCCACGATCACGAGGTTCAGGTGCGCCACGATATCCGTCGGCCACCCAAACAGGTCCACGCCCACCAGCTTAAGCACAACGGGCAGAACCACAAGGAAGGCCGCACCGGCAAAGCTACCGAAGATAGAGCCGAGCCCGCCGATGATGATCATGAACAGCACAATGAACGACTTCTGAATGCCGAACACCTCGCCAACCTCGACCGCGCCGAGATAGACCGCGAAAAACAGCGCCCCCGAAATCCCCACAAAGAAGGACGACAGCGCGAAGGCGGTGAGCTTGGCTTTCAGCGGGTTCACCCCGATGATCTCGGCCGCGATGTCCATGTCCCGGATCGCCATCCACTCGCGGCCCAATGAGCCGCGCGTGAGGTTGCGCGCCAGCACCCCGCAGAGGAACACGAAGACCAGACAGATCATATACATCGCCCATGGCTCCACGTTCGGGCCGGTGACCGGCACGCCAAACACGAAGCGCTCGGGTGCATTGATCTGACCTGAAGCCGAGTAGTTGTAGAACCAGGCGACCTTGTTGAAGAGCCACACAAGGAAGAACTGCGCGGCGAGGGTGGCCACCGCGAGGTAAAACCCCTTGATCCTGAGCGAGGGAAGCCCGAAGGCAGTCCCGACCGCTGCGGTGATGCCGCCCGCCAGAAAGATGTGAATGATGATGTTCACGTCCGGGAACGCGGTCATGAGCTTGTAGCAGGCATAAGCGCCCACCGCCATGAAGCCGCCGGTGCCAAGCGAGACCTGCCCGCAATAGCCCGTAAGGATGTTAAGCCCGATGGCGGCGATCGCATAGATCAGGAACGGGACCAGAATGGCGTTGACCCAGTAGTCGTTGACCAGAAAGGGCACGACGGCAAAAGCAACGGCCAGCACCGCATAGTAGCGATAGCGGTCGAATTTGATCGGGAAGGTCTGGCTGTCATCCCGATAGGTGGTGCTGAAGTCTCCAGCCTCACGGTAGAACATTAGCGTAGCCCTCCTGCTTCACTTAGCTGAATATACTCCGGGGTCCGGGGCAGCGCCCCGGTCCGGCGGGGATTAACCATGCCCCACGGTTTCCCGCTTTTGCCATATTTCCACCCCGTCCCTGCGGCACGACAACCGTGGGAAATGGGAGTGTGCGGCATGACCGCCATTTTGAAGGATTTGCGGTCGCTGAAAGCGGCCCGTGACCGGGGTGAGATCACCCCGGAGCAATATGCACGCGCCGAAATGGTGCTGCACGGCATGGTCGAGGAGGCTGTGCTCGATGTCGAGCCGGCGCCGGCTGCGACCCGTCCTGCGCCGGGCCGGGTCGAACGTCCCGCCACAAGATCGCCCGCACCGCCGCCCACGACACCGCCGGCACCCGCCGGTGCTTGGGAGACCGCGCTCATGGTGGCCGCCGGGCTGGCCGCGCTGACGATGCTCTTCGCGGTGCTGATCGGAAGCCTGACGCTCGCGCTGACCTTGCTGGTCACGCTGATCGCCGCCGGCACGGTCTGGGCACTCAAGCATCTCGATGAATAGAGATCAGACCCGTTCAATGATCTTCTCCCCAAAGAGCCCTTGCGGACGGAAGACGAGAAACGCGAGCGCGAGCACATAGGCGAACCAGTTTTCCGTGGCGTTGGTGGTGAAGCCGAACAGCGCCCCGGCAAGATCGGTCGAGGACATGAAGAACTCGAAGAGCTTTTCTCCCACCCCGATGATCAGCCCACCGACGATGGCACCGGGGATCGAGGTGAACCCGCCAAGCATCAGAACCGGAAGGGCCTTCAGCGCGATCAGCGACAGCGAGAACTGCACGCCGGATTTCGCACCCCACATGATACCGGCGATCAGCGCCACGAACCCGGCCACCGACCACACGAGGATCCAGATGTAGTTGAGCGATACCCCGACAGACAGAGCGGCTTGGTGATCGTCCGCCACGGCCCGCATCGCCCGGCCCTGCTTGGTGTATTGCGAGAACGCCACCAAGGCCGCCACCAGCAGAATTGCAATGATCGTCGCGGTGATGTCGAGATTGTCGATGAAGAACCCGTAGCCGAAGAGATTGAAGGTCGCCTCGTCAATCGCAATGTTGATGCCCTGCGGCAGGCAGGTGTTGTCCGTCAGGCAGACGTCCAGCTTCTTGATCTCCGACCCCCACATCAGGTCGGCGAAGCCTTCGAGGAAATAGGCAAGACCAATCGTGGCCATGAACAGGATGATCGGCTCCTGCCCCACAAGAAAACGGAAGACGAAGCGCTGCACGCAATAGGCGAGCAGGATCATCACCCCCACGGTCACGAGAATCGCAAGCACCGAGTGAACCGACCAGCCAAAGTAATGAATGTCAGTGCCAAGGATCGCATTGATCAGGTGCGAGAACGGCACCTGACCGTTCTGGATGCCCACGAAGGTCATCGCTGCGAACAGCGCCATCACACCTTGCGCGAAGTTGAAAATTCCCGACGCCTTGAAGATCAGCACAAAGCCGAGCGCGACCAGCGCATACATCACGCCCGCCATCAGCCCGTTGAGCATCACTTCGCCGGCAAAGAGCCAGTTATCTGACATTGTGTTCCTCCCTCCGGGCCTCTTGCGGACCCCGTCCCGGGCCTGACCCGGGACCTCACGCTCTCAGAGCGCTATGCCTCCAAACGACTTTCCACCACCCGGACCCTGCCGGGCGTCTTCTCCACGATGATCCGTGGCTCGATCCATTCATGGCTCATCCAAAGCCCCTGGGTCTCGGTCTCCCGATAGTCCCCCGATTGCAGCGATTTGGCCTCCCATTCGCGGTAGCCGCGCTGGAGCCCGACACCTTCCACAGCGCAGGAGCGGGTGCCCAGATCATCCGCCACACCGAGCACGAGAACCGCGCCCTTCGGCAATTGAAAGGCCCCCGGCCGCCCCAGAACGGCGGGCAGATCGTCCACGCGAGCCCGCTGGAAGCCCTCGAAGGGGATCAGGCAGCGCTGCTCGAACGCGGCCCAGACCTGCGCGAACGGGCTTGCCTGTCCAGCCACGGGTGAAGAAAGCGTGAAGCCACCGGCCAGAAAAACGTATGTACAGAGTATGTACAGCGTATGTACAGGAGCCATACGCCGTCTGTACGCCCCGCTTTTAGTCATGAGAGACCCCGAGATAAGCGTCGATCACGTCCTGATTGTTGCGGACCTCATCCGGCGTGCCATCTCCGATCTTCTTGCCATAATCCATCACCACGACCCGGTCGGAGAGGTCCATCACCACGCCCATATCGTGCTCGATCAGCGCGATTGTGGTCCCGAACTCGTCGTTCACGTCGAGGATAAAGCGGCTCATATCCTCCTTTTCCTCCACGTTCATCCCCGCCATCGGCTCGTCGAGCAGCAGCAGCGAGGGCTCCGCCGCGAGCGCGCGGGCAAGCTCCACACGCTTTTTCAGACCATAGGGCAGACGCGAGACAGGGGTTTTGCGGATGGCTTGGATTTCGAGGAAATCAATAATCTTTTCAGCGACTTCCCGGTTCTCGTTTTCCTCTGCTTCGGCTTTCCCATACCACCACGCCTGACTGAACAGCCCGGTTTTCATATGGGTGAGCCGTCCGGTCATGACGTTGTCGAGCACTGACATGCCTTCAAACAGAGCGATGTTCTGGAAGGTGCGCGCGATCCCCTGACGGGCCACTTCGAACGGTTTCATCGGCGGGCGCGGCTGCCCCTTGTAAAAAACCTGACCCTCCTGCGGGACATAGAAGCCGGAAATCACGTTGAGCATTGAGGACTTGCCCGCCCCGTTCGGCCCGATAATGGCCCGGATCTCACCCTCACGGATGTCGAAGGAGATGTCCTTGATCGCCTCGACCCCGCCAAAGCGCAGCGTGATGTTTTTCATCTCCATCACCACGCCCCCGATCTTGCGACCGTCCGCGGTGGTGTAGCCTTCCGTCTGATCGAGCATCAGCTAACTCCTTCTCTTGGCAGGATTTTCCCCGCCCGAGGCATGAACTCTATTCCGCAGCCATCTGTTGTTGAGCCGCATGCACTTGCACCGATTGGATCTGCAACGTGGCTTTGATCGAGCCCTTGCGCCCGTCCTCGTAGGTGACTTCCGTCACCGTCGAAACCTCGCTTGAGCCGTCATAGAGCGCGGCAATGATGTCGTGGTATTTCTCTTCAATGATCCGCCGCCGGACCTTCTGCGTCCGGGTCAACTCGCCATCATCGGCGTCCAGTTGCTTGTGCAGCACCACGAAACGGTGGACCTGACAGCTCGACAGCATCTCGTCCTGCGCCACAGAGGCGTTGACCTCTTCCACATGGCTCTTGATGGTCGCGAGCACTTGCGGGTGCTGGGCCAACTCTTGGTAAGACCCGTAGCCGATATTGTTCCGCTCGGCCCAGTTGCCCACAGAGTTGAGGTCAATGTTGATGAACGCCGTACACTCGTCCCGCTCATTCCCGAAAACCACCGCTTCGAGTATGTTCGGGAAGAACTTGAGCTTGTTTTCAACGTATTTGGGAGCAAAGAGCGCGCCATTGGCCATCTTGCCCACATCCTTGGCGCGGTCGATAATGCGCAGATGCCCGGTGTCGGGCTCGATGAAGCCCGCATCCCCGGTCGCGACCCAGCCCTCTGCGTCCTTCGTGCCCGCGGTGCTCTCAGGGTTCTTGTAATACTCCACGAAAACACCCGGCGAGCGGTAGTAAACCTCGCCATTGTCGGCAATCTTGAGCTCCACGCCCGGGGACGCGACGCCCACGGTGTCGGAGCGCACTTCGCCGTCTGGCTGAGCGGTGATAAACACCGTCGCTTCCGTCTGACCGTAGAGTTGCTTAAGATTGATCCCGAGCGAGCGATAGAAGTCGAAGATTTCCGGCCCGATCGCCTCGCCCGCCGTGTAGCCGACGCGGACACGGCTGAAGCCCAGCGTGTTTTTCAGCGGCCCATAGACCATCAACTCGCCGAGCCAGTATTTCAGCTTGTCGCCGAAGCCCACAGGCTTGCCGTCAAGCAGTGCAGGGCCGACCCTCTTGGCATGATCCATGAAGTAGTGGAACAGACGCTGCTTGAACTTGCCCGCGTCCTCCATCCGGATCATTACGTTGGTGAGCTGCGTTTCGAAAACGCGCGGCGGGGCGAAATAATAGGTCGGCCCGATCTCGCGCAGGTCGGTCTGCATCGTATCGGCGCTTTCCGGGCAGTTCGTGCAGAAACCGGCCCAGAGCGCCTGACCCACGGAGAAAATGAAATCTCCGACCCATGCCATCGGCAAATAGGCCAGAATATCGTCAGTTTGCCGCAGCCCGTCGAACTCGCAGGACGACTTGGCCGTTTCGATCACGTTGCGATTGCTCAGCACAACGCCCTTTGGCTTGCCGGTCGTGCCGGAAGTGTAGAGCATCACGCAGGTGCTGTCATAGTCCAGCGTGGCGATCCGGCGGTCAAGTTCCGGGCCGAGTTCGTCCCGCATCCCATGGCCCTGCTCCTGCACATGGGTGAACTGGTGCAGGCGGGAATGGTCGTATTTCCGCAGGCCGCGCGGATCGAGATAAATCATGTGTTCGAACTGGTGCAGTTGATCCTGTACCTCGATCACCTTGTCGACCTGCTCCTGATCCCCGGCGATCACGAAGCGCGCCCCGCAATGGTCCAGAACATAGGCCATCTCCTCGGCCACCGCGTCCTGATAGAGCGGCACCGGCACGGCGCCGACCATTTGGGCGGCGATCATCGACCAGTAGAGATAGGGCCGGTTGCGTCCGATGATGGCAATGAAGTCGCCTTCGGCCACGCCCATGTTGAGGAGCCCCAGCGCAAGATTGCGGATTTCCTCCTCGGCCTCTGCCCATGTCCAGCTTTGCCAGATGCCGAACTCTTTCTCGCGATAGGCGGGTTTGTCGCCGAACTGTGTCGCATTGCGGTGCAGCAGCTTTGGTACGGATACAAGACCAGTGTCCATTGACGTCCTCCCTCGCGCGCCGCTCTTGAGGCGGTCGTCGCGTTGACGCTTGGTCAGCCGTGTTCCAGCTGCGCGCGCCGTTCTCCCTTTGGAGTTTGATCTTGGCGCGGAACGGGCAACATGTCCAGTAACACGGATAAATTTATTTAACTCTTGTTCAATTAATTTCTGAAGCTGACAACCCGTTGATTTTCTTTGCTCAAACCGCTGCAGCGGCTGTCGCCAGCACCTGAACCCCGGCCACGAGGTCCGCTTCATCCGTGTTTTCGGCGAAATCATGGCTGATTCCATCAATCGACGGGACGAACAACATGGCCACCGGCATCAGCCGCGCGCAGTTGGTCGCGTCATGCAACGCCCCCGACGGCATATCGCGCCAATTGCCCGGCGCCACCGCTTCGGCGCCCTTGGCCAACGCAGCCCGCAACGCAGGGTCCATCGCGACGGGATCGAGCCCCAGCATCGGGCCGAAACCAACCTCCATCTGACGCGCACGCGCAATCTCGTGCGCGGTCTCGTCGATGATCTCCTCCACGCGCGCCAATCGCTGCACGTCGCCATCCCGCCACTGCATCGAAAAGCGCACGCGCCCCGGCACGATCGAGGAGGCATTGGGATGCAGGCTCACATGACCGATGGTCCAGACCGTCTGCGGAGTGACGACATTGCGCAACCGCTCCGCCAGAGCCGTGTTGAATGCCGACAGGGCCTGAAACGCATCGCGGCGCAGATGCATCGGGGTCGTGCCCGCGTGGTTCTGCTGCCCGTCAAAGTTGATGACCCGATCACGGATGCCAACGATATCGCTCACCACGCCGATCTGCTCGCCGCTTTGAAAGAGCACCGGGCCCTGTTCGATATGCAACTCAATGAACCCGGTGAACTGGCCCGGATCGACCGGCCCTGTGACCATATCCGACATGCGCGCACGTGCCTCGGCAAAGGTGACGCCGCTGTGATCGGTCAGCGTATCCGCCTTGACGGGATCGAGCCCGCCGGACCAGATCGCACTGCCCGTTGTCACGCCGAAGCGCCCCTCTTCGTCCTGAAAACTCACCACGGACACCGCCGGGCCACCCTGTTCGCGGGCCGTGCGCGCCACTTCCAGCGCCGCGATGACCCCAAGCGCGCCATCGAGCCATCCACCCTCGGGTTGGCTGTCACTGTGCGAGCCAACCAGAAGCGACGGGCCGTCCGCCAGTCCAAAGAGGTTGCCAACCGGATCGCAGGCCGGAGTCAGCCCCGCCTCTTCGAACCGTTCGAGCAGCCAGCGCCGCGCCGCGATGTCGGGCTCCGAGAAGGCCGGACGCACCACGCCGGTGCCATGGGTCCCAAAACTCCGCAGCCTGTGCAGGTCTTCCAGAAATCGTTCCGCGTTAATTTGCATCATGCGTCCTCCCACTTGCTGTTCATCGCGCGGTTTCGTGGTAATGCCAAGTCATGACCGTCACCGCACCGAGTTGTTGCGCCCCGGCGCGCGGAGGACCGCCGCAATCGGCGGCAGAGATCGTGCCTGCGGCGACACCCCCGGAGATTGACAGCGTGCGCATCGAGGGCGGCAACGCACTTGTCGGCACCAAGGTCCCGGCCATCCGCGACGACGGGGAAGACCCGCTCAGGCAGGTCAAGGTCAAACCCTTCCGGATTGGCGTCACCACAGTGACCACCGCCCAGTTCGCCGCCTTCGTGGAGGCCACCGGCTATGTCACCGAGGCCGAGCGTTTTGGCTGGTCCTTCGTTTTTCACAGCGACGTGCCAGAGGCGGTCGGCCACACGCTGGGGATACAAGGGCTGGAATGGTGGCGACGGGTCGAGGGCGCCACATGGCGCACGCCCAACGGCCCCGGCACCGAGGCAGCCGCGCCCGGCGATCACCCGGTCACGCAGGTCAGTTGGAACGACGCGACCGCTTTCGCAAAATGGGTCGGCGGGCGGCTACCGACCGAGGCCGAATGGGAATATGCCGCGCGGGGCGGTCTTGGCGATGTGGCCTATCCGTGGGGCGCGCTCGCACCGACCGACACCGAAAACCTGCTCTGCAACATCTGGCAGGGCCAGTTCCCGCATGTGGACACCGCCGCCGACGGCTATCACGGCACCGCACCCGCCCGCTCTTTCGAACCGAACGGCTATGGGCTCTACAACGTGGTCGGCAATGTCTGGGAATGGACCAGCGAGCCGTTCCGCATCCGCTCCCTGAAAAGCCGCGTCAAACAGCGGCTCGCGGGAATGAAGGGCTACAAGCTCTCCAAGGGTGGCTCGTTCCTGTGCCACCGCTCCTATTGCTTCCGCTATCGCATCGCCGCGCGCTCGGGCAACTCGCCCGACAGCGCCGCGCCGCATCACGGCTTCCGGATGGTCTGGAACGCATGACGCGTCCCGCCGGACCAGTCACACGCAAAGACGCATGGCGGCACTCGGCTTTCTGAACGCGAGCTTGCAATAGCACTGGCAGAGCTTATCATGATTCTGTCACTTTATTGGTGATTCTTTCCTATGGAGGAACATATGCTAAAGAAACTTTTTTCTGCTGCTGCACTAGCTCTGGCGGCTACGAATGCATCGGCGGCGACTTTCTACACTGATCAAACCGCCTTTTCGAATGCCACTGGCCCGCTCTCCGGTTTCGAGGATTTCGAAGTCGCTCAAAGCGGTGCAACGCACACATACTCCGGGTTCACCCTGAGCGAAATCGGCGGATCCAACTTCGTTGTGAACCATGCCACAAACTCTTTATCTGGTTGGAACCCGGTCCAAGCCGGCTCTGGAGCTGCATGGTTCGATGATAATGGCGACTCGATCGGTCGCTTTGTTTTCTCATCAGCGATCAATGCTCTCGGCGTCTACGTTTCGACACGTCCCGGCGGCAGCGTGACTATTTCAGGAGGCGGCTTTTCCACCTCGATCTCGACATCTACGACACCCACCTTTTTCGGGGTCATAGGCACGTCGACCTTCACCACTCTTGATTTCGCTGCTGATTCCGGACCCGAAATCGGCTGGGACTCTCTAAGTTTTGGAACTGCCGCGGCGCCTGCGGTTCCTCTGCCTGCGAGTGGTTTGCTGCTACTGGGCGCAGTTGCTGGTTTGGCTCGACGTCGCAAACAAACCTGAGCATTTGGTTAGTCTGGATCAAAAAAGACGTGCTAGCAGAGCGCGCCGCTCTATTGTAAATTGCCCGCAAAGAGTACCTTTGCGCCTTTGATGGTTCGTCTCCAAGTGCGCTTTGCATGAAGGCACCTTCAACAGCCAACTGAGGTCACAACTGTGATCTCAGTTCCCCGACGTGCCCTCGGCGAGCGCCTCCGCCTGCTCGTCCGCATCCCAGAACCCGATCCAGATGCCCCGCTTATGCTCGTTTCCAGCCCGCCGGGCGATCTCTGCATCAGAGATCGTGGTGCGGCTATGGTGCCGGAGCGCCCAGTCGAGAATCGCTGTCCGAAGCCGCTCCCGCTCCGCCGCACACTCGGGGTCCGTACCCCGGTCGTCCAATTCCTGCCGGTCAGTCTCCAGATCGTAAAGCATCGGGTCCATGCCCTCGCAATGGATGTATTTCCAGCGCCCGTCGAAGGCCATCACCAGCCGCGCATCGGAGATCGGGATGCCAAGCGCCCGCCGTGCTTTGCGCCATGAAAAATCGTACTCACTGAAGCAAACCTCGCGCCACGGCACATCCTGCCCATGCAAGAGCGGTACCAACGAACGGCCCTCCAGCACCTCGGCGCGTGGCGTGCCGCCCATCCACTCTACGAAGGTCGGCACCAAGTCGATGGCCTCGACCAGCCGCGTGTCGACCGTGCCGCGCGTTGCATCCGCCGCGGGGTCGGGATCAACGATGATCAGCGGCACCCGGGCGGACACATCGTGGAAGAGTTCCTTTTCGCCCAAGCCATGATCGCCAAGATAGTCACCATGATCGGAGGTAAAGACGATCAGCGTATCCTTGTCGCGCCCGGTCTCCTCGAGCCATGCCATCAGCCGCCCGATCTGATCGTCGATCTGGCTGATGAGCCCCATATAGGCCGGGATCACCCGGTCGCGCACCTCGGGCCGGGACATTGACCGGCTGTAACGCTTGTCGCGATAGGCGCGCAGGATCGGGTGGCTGTCGTTCTGCCCGGGATCGGGGGCGATCTGCGGGATCACGTCTTCGGGCCCATACATATCGTGGTAGGGCGCAGGGACGATGTAGGGCCAATGCGGCTTGATGTAACTCAGATGCAGGCACCATGGCTGTTCCCCGGCCTGTTCGATGAACTCCATCGCGCGGGTCGTGCTGTAGGGCGTCTCGCTGTCGGGCTCTTCGATCCGCGCGGGCTTGTCGGCATTCTCCATCAGCCAGCCCGAAAGCACCTCACCATCTGGCCCCTCGGCAGAATTGGCCCAATCGTGCCACGGATTGTCGCCCGGATAACCTTTGGATTTGAGGTAGTCCTGATAGTGCGAAGGCTGTTTGCCGCCCGTCGGGTGCAGCCCGTCGAGCCGGTCCCAGACCTCGAAACCGCCCTCTGCGATGGTCTTGCCGATCTGGCTGCCCGGGTCGAGTCCCAGCCTCTGCAGCCCCTCGATATCTGCTGTCATATGCGTCTTGCCGCAGAGCACCGCCCGCGCCCCGATCTCCGAAAGATGATCGCCGAGCGTCCATTCCCCGACGCGCAACGGCGTATTGTTCCACGTCGCGCCGTGCGAGCGCACATAGCGCCCGGTATAGGTGCTCATCCGGGACGGGCCGCAGATCGGCGATTGCACATAGGCCCGGTCGAAGCGCACACCGCGCGCCGCAAGACGGTCGATATGGGGTGTGCGGAGTGTCGGATGCCCGGTGCAGCCGAGATAATCGTATCGGAGCTGATCGCACATGATGAACAGCACGTTGCGCGGCATGACGCGTCCTCCCATGGTTTATCTGAAGATGTGCGCGAGCATTGCGACCGGCGCAAGCCCCATATGCTGTGGCCTGACTTGAAACCGTCCGGTCAAACCACCACATGTGGTAGCGAAAAGCGCCCGACATACTCTCCCTTGCAAATGTTCTATTTTTGTTCTAATCTGAGTGCTCAAAGCAGGAGGTCTGACATGCAACTCAGCTTCGACTTTTCGAGACCCGCGCCGACGGATCGCGCGGCTGCAGACAGCAACGACTATCACCGCATCCCGGCCAGCCCCAAGCAGGTACACTATGCCCGGCAGATTGCCGCGCGGGCGCGCACGCGCGTGCCGGAAACCGCCCTTGAGGATCGCCAGAAGATGTCAAACTGGATCGACGCCCACCAACAGCGCGCGGGGCGGTTTTCCCATTATCCGTCCTCCAAGCAGGTCGCCTTTGCCGAACGGATCGCCCGCATGAAGCGCCGCGCCGTGCCGGACGAGTGTTTCCGCGACCGCACATTGATGAGCCGGTGGATAGACAGCAATTTGTGATCGCACAGGCGCGCGCCTGAGTCAGGTTCGGGGCGGCACCTAAGTCTTCGGGCTAGTCCCCATAGGGCCGGACGAACACAGGCTTTTGCTCGGACGAGCGCTCCGCGTCGTAGGCATAGCCGCCATAGTCAAAGTCCTTCAAACCCTCCGGGTCCGTCAGTCGGTGCTGGATGACATAGCGCGCCATGGAGCCTCGCGCCTTCTTGGCAAAGAAGCTGATCATCTTCGGTGTGCCGTCCTTGTCTTCCAGAAATTGCGGCGTGATGACCTTCAGCTTGAGTGCCTTGGGATCGACTGCGCCAAAATACTCCTGGCTGGCGCAATTCACCAGCACCTCGCTCCCAACGGCCTCAGCCTGCGCGTTGAGCGCCTTGGAGAGTTGATCGCGCCAATAGGCGTAAAGGTTCGCGCCCCGTCGGGTCTTGAGCTTGCTGCCCATTTCAAGGCGGTAGGGCTGTATGCCGTCGAGCGGGCGCAGCAGGCCATAAAGCCCAGACAGGATGCGCAAGTGCTCCTGCGCCCACGTCATTTCATCCGCGTCGAGGCTTTGAGCATCGAGACCTTGATAGGTGTCGCCCGCGAAGGCCAGAGCGGCGGGGCGCAGATCTTCCGTGGTGGGCTCCGGGTCATAGGACTTGAACCGGTCGCGATTGAGGCGCGCGAGATCGTCACTGAGCCCCATAAGGGACTTCAAATCACCCAAGCTCAGGTTGCGGGCGGTCTTGACCAGTCGAAGGGCGTCCTCCGGGAAATCCGGTCTGGTCATATCGGTGGCGCGTTCGTCCCAATCCAGCCGCTTGGCCGGGGAGATGACAATCAGCATGTTGACCCCTCATCATGATGGTGTGCAGGCATTTAGCCCGCTTGCCGCAGAACGTCCAGAAAAGCGGAGCCGAAGCGGTCTGCACGGCGGTCGCCGAGGAGGCGCTGGAGAGTTTGCACATCGGGGCTGCGCATCTGCGCCACCTTCGACAGTTGCGACGCCGAGCACGACAGGGGCTTTTCGGTGCCATCGGGGCCGCGTGCAAGATCGGCCTGAATTTCGAGCAGCCGGTCGTAGAGCGCGCCGGCATCCTGTCCCGCGAGTCTGCGACGGGTTGGGTGGACCTCTTCCGCCGCCCCGTTGATAACCTCCAAAAATGCAGCCCCATAGGTCGCGAGTTTCTTGGCGCCGACGCCACTGATCTGCGCCATGTCATCAAGACTGGCGGGGCGCCGCTGCGCCATCTCGATCAACGTGCGGTCGGTGAACACCACATAGGCCGGCACGCGGGCCGCTTCCGCCAGCGCGCGCCGCTTGGCCTTGAGCGCCGACAGCAAGGGCGCGTCCTCTTCCGAGACCAGCGTCTTGACGGCGGGGCGGCGGGTGGCGGCCTTGATCGTGTCGCGGCGCAGGCGGATCGTCTGCTCGCCCTTGAGGATCGGCAAGGCGGCGTCGGTCATGCGCAGGGCGCCGTGGCGTTCAGGATCGGGCCGGATCAGGTCATGCCCCATCATCTGCCGGAACACGGCTTGCCATTGTTTGCGGTCATACTCGCTGCCGACGCCGAAGGTCGGCAAGCTGTCATGGCCGCGCGCCTTGATCTTGTCGGTTTCGACGCCGAGCAGAATGTCGATCAGATGGCCTGCGCCAAACCACTCATCCGTGCGCAGCGCCGCCGAAAGCGCTTTGCGGACGGCCGTGGTGCCGTCGAAGACCTCGGCGGGACGGTCACACAGATCGCAGCGCCCGCACGGCGCCAGATCTTCACCGAAATAGGCCAGAAGCGTGGTGCGACGGCACTCCAGTGCCTCGGCCAGCCCAAGCAAGGCGTTGAGGCGCGCATGATCGGCCATCCGGCGTTCGGGGGGTGCGAGCCCCTCGTCGATCTGCGCACGGCGCAGGCGGATATCGTCCGGCCCGAACAGGGTCAGCGTGTCGGCGGGCGCCCCGTCGCGCCCGGCGCGGCCAATCTCCTGATAATAGGCCTCGATGCTCTTGGGCAGGTCGGCATGGGCGACCCAGCGGATATCTGGCTTGTCGACGCCCATCCCGAAGGCGACCGTGGCGGTGAAAATGAGCCCGTCCTCGCGCTGAAACCGGCTCTCGGCGATGCGCCGGTCTTCCGGGTCCATGCCGCCATGATAATGGATGGCGCTGTGCCCTGCGTCGCAGAGCGCCTTGGCGAGGCTCTCAGTCTTGGCCCGGGTGCCACAATAGACGATGCCGGATTGCCCTTTGCGGGCGGCAGCAAAATCGAGAATTTGCCGACGCGGGCCGTCCTTGGCGGCAAAGGCAAGGTGCAGGTTGGGCCGGTCGAAGCCGCGCAGGAAGGTCGTCGGCTCCTGCCCATCAAAGAGCTTCTGTACGATCTCCGCCCGGGTTTCGGCGTCTGCTGTGGCGGTGAAGGCCGCGAGCGGCACGTTCAGCGCGGCCCCCAGTTGGCCGATGCGCAAATAATCGGGCCGGAAATCATGCCCCCATTGGCTCACGCAATGCGCCTCGTCCACAGCGATCAGAGACACGCCGATGCGCCGCAACATCTGGGTGGCGCCCCCCGCCGCAAGGCGTTCCGGCGCGAGATACAGCAGCTTCAGCCGTCCCTCCTCAAGCGCCTGCCAGACCTGATCTGTCTCTTCAGGCGTGTTGCCGGAAGTCAGCGCCCCCGCTTCGACGCCGACCGCCTGCAGCGCGCGCACCTGGTCGCGCATCAGAGCAATCAGCGGCGAGATCACCACCGTGACGCCATCGCGCATCAGGGCCGGCAGTTGAAAACACAGCGATTTGCCCCCACCGGTGGGCATGATCGCGAGCACGTTCTCGCCGCCCGCGACCGCCTCGACGACCTCTTGCTGGCCGGGACGAAAGCCATCGAAGCCGAAGACGTCTTTGAGAAGGCCGGTGGGGTCGGTCATTCTGCCCGGGTGCTGCTGTGGTGTGTGATCTGCTCTTATGCAGTCACAATCTCACACCCAGAATCCGGGAACAAGCCTAAGGACGGGTTAAGCGAAGCCAAAAATCACCGGAAGGATGTAGGCACGCAACGAGATCACGATCAGCAGGGCGACAAGCGGGGCGAGATCCAGCGGATGGGTGTTGGGCAACACCCGCCGGATCGGCTGGTAGATCGGCTCCAGAAGCCGGTTCAGCCCATACCAGATCTGCGACACGAATTGCTGGTGCAGGTTCAGGATCTGGAAATTGATCAGCCAGGACATGATCAGATGAACGATCATCACGAAATATACGACCCCGAGAACGAGTTGCAGAGGTCCGTAGATTGCCAGCATTGCATGTCTCCTGTTTGGTCACGACCACCTATGCCGCAAACCGGGTTAACGCAAGGTTGCAGTGAGGGCTGCATGCGCTTCGGACGGGCCGGAGCCAAACCTGTTCTTGCCTTCCACAGACGCTGCGGTGTTAAGTGAGCCAAAACAAGGGGGCGGGTCATGGCGGAGCCATCGCTGCGCAAGCGCATCTGGGGTTGGTACTTCTTCGACTGGGCCTCGCAGCCATATCACACAGTCCTCAACACGTTCATTTTCGGCCCGTTTTTCGCCTCGCTCGCCGCCACCTACTTCCTGGAGCAGGGTCTGGACGAGATGGCCGCCGATGCTGAGGCGCAGGCCCTGTGGTCGTGGACCGTTGCGCTGATCGGGATCATCACCGCGATTTTCGCACCGATCTTCGGCGCGATGGCGGACAGCACCGGGCGGCGTATGCCGTGGATCGTCCTGTTCAGCGTCTTGACCTTTTGTGGCTCCTTCGCGCTTTGGTTCACCGCGCCGGATGCCTCCAACCTCTATCTGATGCTGGCCTGCTTCGGCGTGGGTTTCATCGCTGTCGAATGGGCGCTGATCTTCATCAATGCGCAACTGCCTGCGTTGGGCACACCCGAAGAGATCGGCAAGATTTCAGGCTCGGGCTTTGCTTTCGGCTATCTGGGCGGCGTTCTGTGTCTGCTACTGGCGCTGACACTCTTCGTCGAGCAGCCGACCGGCAAGACGATCGTCGGTGTCGACCCGCTCTTCGGGCTGAACCCCGAAGAGCGCGAAGGCACGCGGAGCATTGGCCCGGTCGTGGCGATCTGGTTCGCGGTGTTCATGATCCCGTATTTTCTGTGGGTCCGGGAAGTGCGCAGCGATGCGCGCATGGCCACCGTCCGGGAAGCTCTGCACAGCGTTGCAACCTCACTGCGCGGCCTTGCATACAAGGCGAGCCTGCGAAATTACCTGATTTCCTCGATGCTCTACCGCGATGCACTCAACGGTCTCTACACGTTCGGCGGGGTCTACGCGACACTGGTGCTCAACTGGCCTGTGGCGTTGATCGGCGTCTTCGGGATCATGGGGGCGCTGGGAGCTTGCGTGATGAGCTACCTTGGCGGCTTCGCGGACCGGCGCTTCGGACCGAAACCCGTGATCCTGTTCGCCATTCTCATGCTCATGCTGGTGAGTTTCACCGTGATCAATATCGCACCGGGCCGCCTGTTCGGGATCAACGTGGCCGAGGGCTCGAACCTGCCCAATATCCTGTTCTTTGTTTGCGGGATCTTCATCGGCGGGCTGGGCGGCGTGCTGCAATCGTCGAGCCGGTCCTTGATGGTGCGGCATTGCGACGAGACCTCCACAACCGAGTATTTCGGCCTCTACGGTCTGGCCGGGCGCGCGACGGCCTTTCTCGCGCCGACGCTGATCTATTTTGCGACCACCAGCACCGGAAACGCGCAAATCGGTGTCTCCCCCATCCTCGGGTTGTTTTTTGTCGGGCTTGTGCTGTTAATATGGGTCAAGGCAGACGGAGAGAAATCATGAGATGGCTTTGCGCAACCCTCCTGGTGACGGTCGTCATGGCGTTCCCGGCCGGCGCCGCGCCTCTGGCCAAGCAGCAATTCGGCGCGCAGGACACCGCCTCCGCGCAGCGCCCCGCCCCGTTCGGCAGCTACGCCAAGGGCTGCCTTGCCGGCGCGGTGCAATTGCCCGAAACCGGCCCCACATGGCAGGCCATGCGCTTGTCCCGAAACCGCAATTGGGGGCACCCGGAAACCATTGACTACATCAAGTCCCTGAGCGCCTTCGCCGCGACACAGCCCGGCTGGCGCGGCCTCTATATAGGGGATATCTCTCAGCCGCGCGGCGGGCCGATGCTGACCGGACATCGCAGTCACCAGATCGGTCTGGATATCGACATCTGGATGCGTCCGGCGGACAATCTGCGCCTGAGCCAACGCGATCGTGAGAATATCTCCTCGGTCTCCATGCGCCGGGCCAAGGGCGCCTTCGTCAACGGCAACTGGACCCGGTCCCATCACAACATTCTCAAGGCTGCTGCGCGTGACCGCCGCGTGGCACGCATCTTCGTGTTTCCCGGCGCCAAGGTGCAGATGTGCAAGGATGCGAAGGGCAACAAGAAATGGCTGAAGAAGATCCGGCCATGGTGGGGCCACCACTACCACTTTCATGTCCGCCTGACCTGCCCGCGCGGAACACGTGGCTGCACGAATCAAGACCGGCCGAGCTACCCTGCAAACGACCGCTTTGGCTGCAAACAAGCCGAGCAATGGGTCAGGGACATTCTCAACCCGCCACCGCCGGACCCCAATTACAAACCACGAAAACGCCGCGAATATGTCCTTGCGGACCTGCCCAGCCAATGCTCAAACGTCTTGCGGTCGCGCTAGGCGCCGCGCTGGTCTGCATCGCCTCGGGTAGCCCGGCAGAGATCCGAACGCTGACCCTGCCGCGCGAGCCCGGCGGCCTGTCTGCCATAGACGTCTTGGATGGCGGCGCGCTTGCCTACATCCTGTCGGACCGCGGCTTTCTGTATCGCGCGGCGATTATCCGCGATGAGGATGGCGGCGCGATCGCACTCGACATCCGCGACACGCAGCGCCTGCGCCATGACGGCGAGACCCGGCACCCCGATAGCGAGGGGCTGGCGCTCGGCGCCGATGGGGCGTTCTTCGTATCGACCGAAGATCCCACCCGTCTGCTGCTCTACCGGTGGGGCAACAAGGACCCGGACTATCTGCCCGCCCTTCCGACGCAGCGCGCATTGGATGACAACAGAGGCTTCGAGGCTCTGGCAATTGTCCCCGATGGCGCGCTCTACACCCTGTTCGAAACGCCTGACGGGGATGAATATCCGATTTACCGCCTTCAGGCAGAGACATGGAGCGAGGTGGCGCGCATCCCCGCTGCGCCGGGTTTCGCCATGGTCGGCGCAGATTTCGACACCTCGGGACGGCTCTATCTTCTGGAGCGTGCCTTCTCTCCGCTGGGCTTCCGAAGCCGCCTGCGCCGGCTGACGTTCGGATCGGACATGGTCCACAGCGAGATACTCCTGACGACGGCGCTGGGGCGGTTCGACAATCTCGAAGGTCTCTCGATCTGGACGGACTCGGCGGGTGCAGAGCGCATCTCCATGATATCCGACAATAATTTCCTTTCGATACTGGACGCCGCCTTGGTGGAAATGCCGGTGCCGGAATAGCTTGCCAATCCCGGCTGGCGTGATACATGCACCGCGTCCGTGCATCTCGTGCGGGCCAAGTCTCCGCTTACCTTGCAAAAACGGAAAAATCGCATGACCCGCGCACATCTCCCCGGCATTCTTGCCATGGCCGCCATCGTCGTGGCCTCCAATATCCTTGTCCAATACCTGTTCGGCAACTGGCTGACATGGGGGGCGTTCACCTACCCGCTGGCCTTCCTTGTCACGGACCTGATGAACCGCCTTTATGGCGCGGGCCCGGCCCGCATTGTGGTGTTCGTGGGCTTCATCGTGGGCGTGTTCTGCTCGCTGGTGGGCACCCAGATCATGGGTGAGTTCGGCCCGCTGGTGACGTTCCGCATCGCCATTGCCTCGGGCACCGCCTTCCTCGTGGCGCAACTGCTCGATGTCGGCATTTTCTCCGCCCTGCGCAATTCCACGTGGTGGAAGGCGCCGCTGGCCTCCACGATCATCGGCAGTTCGGTCGACACGGCGATCTTCTTTTCTGTCGCATTTTCAAGCGCTTTCACCGCCATGGAGCCCACCAACGACGTGTCCTGGGCCAATGAGGTGGTGCCGCTTCTGGGCATGGGTCCGGTGGCCCCGCTCTGGGTCTCGCTCGCTGTGGCGGACTGGATGGTGAAGCTGTCGCTGGCGCTGATTGCCCTTGTTCCGTTCAGAGTGATCACGGATCGGGCAGAAACCCGGCCTGCGGAGTAGAAAAGTCTTTGACGAATGGCGCTTCCGTGCCATGATTCTACTCAGGTTCAACAAAGCGAAAGGAGGTGATCCAGTGTCGAGAAAGATGTTGGAGAGAGGTGTCGGGACAGCGTGCGAGGTGCGCCTCTAGGGCAGCCCTTGGGGGTCACACCCCGCACGTAGGCCATGGCCTCACCGGCCCCGCCTCCATGACTTTCGAAGGGCCGCGCTGACCTTGGCGCGGCCCTTTTTCGTCGTATGTATGGCGTATGGCGTCCCGTACATACCCTGTACATACATTGTACATACAAATCCGGAGTCCGCCTTATGGCTCTGAAGGTTAGCGATCAGATCACGATAGAGGACTGGGAGATCACCGAGGTGTTCGTCCGGGCCTCGGGTCCGGGCGGCCAGAACGTCAACAAGACCTCCACGGCGGTGCAGCTCCGCTTCGAAGCGGCCCGCTCCCCGAACTTGCCCCAGCCGGTCAAGACCCGCCTCAAACGCCTCGCCGGCCGCCGCTGGACGGGGGACGGCGCGGTCCTGATCGAAGTCCAAGACACCCGCTCCCAAGCCCGCAACCGAGAGATCGCCCGGGACAGGCTGGCGGAGCTGATCCGCAAGGCCACCGAAAAGCCCAAACGCCGCATCAAAACGAAGCCCACGCGCGGGAGCGTGGAGCGCCGGATCAAGGCGAAGAAGGTGCGGGGGGAGGTGAAGGCGATGCGCGCGCCGGTGACAAAGGATTGACACATGGGCCGCAGGCTACCAATTATTGGTATACCTGTAGGAGACACCATGGCACGCAACACGTCAGTTTCACTCGGAGATCATTTTGCCGACTTTATCGAAAGCAAGGTGCAAGAAGGTCGCTACGCCTCCACCAGCGATGTGATCCGCGCGGGGCTCAGGCTTCTGGAAGAGGAAGAGACGAAACTTGAGCGCCTGCGCGCCGAGATCGCCAAGGGTGACGCGAGCGGTCCTACCCGGGAATGGGATTGGCAGGCACGCCGCGCAGAGTGGGTGGACCAGCAACGGGAACGGCCAGACAGTTGAAACAACTGGTCATTACACCTGCCGCTGAAAACGACCTTCGCGACATTTGGCTATATACACTTGAAACATGGGGAGCAGAGCAGGCCGATGGGTATCTGGCGCAGATAGACGCCAAGATGCACGGCCTTCAAAGCGGCGCAACGCATGTTCGAAGCGCAAGCTATGTTGCCGAAGGCCTTCTGAGTGCCCTCGCAGGAAAACATCTCCTCTTCTTTCGCACAACCGAGGCGCAGATCATCATAATTCGGGTACTTCATCAACATATGGATAGTGCAGCCAAGCTCAGCGACTATAAGCAAAAATCTTAGCCGTCTTGTCTGCCGTACCGATCGCCTTCTCGGGACTGCCCCCTGGTTATGCTCACGCCTCATCTCGAAGGGCCGGGTGCGGCCAGTTGAGGCATGTCAATCGCTCTGCACCGGGATGTGGTAGTCTCGGACGTCACTTTGGAGGTTCGGCACATGATCACGCTTGACGATATCGAAGACATGTCCGCGCTCACGCGAGGGGAGATCGCGGCGCTGGCTGAGCATGAGCATCTGGCCGAGCTTGATGCGACGCTCATGGGGGACTACCTGATGCACGTCCATCGGGGCCCGCAGCATGTGCATGAGATGATCTGTGACGACATTCGGGCCGCGCTGCACCGCGATGATCTGCCCCATGCGCGTCGGCTCTTTGCCGTGTTGCGCGGGTTTCTCACCGAATACCCCGAAGCCGCCCGGGGCGCGCGTGGCTGAGGCGCGCCGCGTCCGGTTCCAACAGCCCAGAGCCCAACAAAAAAGGGAGCCCGAGGATCGACCCCGGGCTCCCTCTGTCATGGGGTCAGGCGCTTAAGCGGCTTTCTTGCGACGGCGCGCAGCGGCGCCCAGACCCGCAACGCCACCGAGCAGCAGCAGCGCACTCGCCGGGAGCGGCACGGGTGCGGCGGCATAGGTGGTCGCGCGCAGGGTGAAGCTGTCGTTGGACGAGGCGAAGGCATCGCTGATCGCCACCGCAAAGGTCAGGTTCAGGTTCGCCAGATCTTCGATCGCGTCGACGAAGAGATCGGTGCCAAAGCCAAGCGGGTTGCCAAGGGCATCGACGAGGTTCGTCGCCATCCACGCTTCCATCGCGGCGGAAATGCCATTCTCGGAATCGTAGCCGAAATCATAGGCGAAGAACTCTTCGGTGATCGGGCGGACGCCGATATCGTTGGCCGCAGGAAGGCCGCCGGTATCCGTCCCATCCGCCTCGCGGCGGAACTCCCAGCCGGTCTCGGTGGCCCACGCCATCACCAGCGGGTCCGCGTTGCCCGGATCATAGTCGAAGAGCAGACCCTCAGGGACCAGATCCTGCGAGAGCCAGTTCGAGAACGTGTCCGCGTAGGAGCCATAATAGCCGTCCGACGTGATCGCGTCCTCGGTCTGCACCACGTTGAAGCCCGCGCGCTCCTCGGTGTCGAAGAAGCCCTTGAGCTCCAGCGGGTTGGGGTTGAGCGGCTCGCCGCCGAACAGGCCGAACGGATACTGGCTGAAGGAGGACAGATCGTTCGGGCCGTATTCCACGCCATCCGCGTTGGTGCCGAAGCGCAGCCCGTCCCCTGTGCCGGACGCGGTGAAGTCATCGCCCACCCCGGTGCCCAACTCGACATTGAAGCCGTCAAGCTGGCCGCCCGTGACGTTGATCAGGCGGTGATAGACTTGGTAGATCGACTCCTGAACCCCCGTATCGGGGTTTTCGGACACGTCGAAGACCAGATCGATGGAGCCTGCATCGGTCACCTGTTGCTTGATCCGCTTGCCGGACTGGAACCCGCTGGTGCAGGTCGCCGTGCTCGACGCCATGATGCAGCCGGCATAGAGATCATCATCGTCGCCGCCATAGATTTCCTGAACGACCTTGGCGCCCGGTTCATTCGATTCCGGAAAAGTATACACGATCTTGCCGTTGGTTTCGGCGCCTGTCGTGTTGATTGTACCAAGATCAAGCTCTGGCTGTTCCAGGCCTGTTGGGTTCACCGTGCGGTCATAGACGACAGTTGCCCCGCCGCTGCCGTCCGTGTCTTCCGGTCCTGGCACAACGTTTTCGAGATTCCATGAGTCAATTGACGCCGCCGCGCTTATCTGCGGGAGCGCCAAGGCGCTGGACAGAAGCAGTCCAGCCAATAGAGTTCTTGTCTTCAAGAGTTTCCCCTTTCACATCCAATATACAACCGGACCACCGGCACGCCGCAGGCAGAGGCAGGCATGCAAGTTTCCGAATGTTTGGAAAACTAGGCAGGCGCCGGGCCCCGAGATTGACAAATGTCAATTGGCGGCGGCGGCGTGCCGCTTTCCGCCAATGCGGGTAGATTATTCAATCCTTGGTAGAAAATCCCACCCGATATGCGCGTATCTGCCGGGCCGCCATGCGGTCGCACCGTTGGAAACCCGAGTCGAATCAATGTCCTGACAGGGACGCGGCGATCTGCGACGTGCCGCGTTCATGCGCCCGCAACAGACACGCGCGCAGCTTGCGACATGCTCTAAACCACGACGTCCATCGCAGCCTGCTCACCAACCTCGAACACACGCTTGTAGCGCTCGACCTCGTCCTCGGGTCCCATCGCCTTGTTCGGATTGTCCGACAGCTTCACCGTGGGCCGCCCATTTGCCGCGACCGCCTTGCAGACCAGCGAGAAGGGCGCGAGCGCGTCGTTGGGCGCGAGCCCGCGAAAGTCATTGGTCAGCAGCGTGCCCCAGCCGAAGGACACCCGGGTCCGGCCCACGAATTGGCGGTGCAATTCGGCGATCTTGGCCTCATCCAGCCCATCGGAGAAAATCACCAGTTTCTGGCGGGGGTCCTCGCCGCGCGCCTTCCACCAGTCAATCGCGATCTCGGCCCCGGTCGCCGGATCACCGCTGTCGATGCGGATGCCGGTCCAGCCCGCCAGCCAGTCCGGGGCGTTCGCCAGAAAGCCTGTCGTGCCATAGGTATCCGGCAGAATGATGCGCAGATTGCCATCATGCTCCTCGTGCCAGTCCGAGAGCACGTCATAGGGCGCGCGGGCCAGATCTTCGTCACTCTCGGCAAGCGCGGAATAGACCATCGGCATCTCATGCGCGTTGGTGCCGATGGCCTCCAGATCGCGGTTCTTGGCGATCAGGCAGTTGGAGGTGCCGACAAAGGACTCGCCCAGCCCTTCCGTCATCGCCTGCACCGCCCAGTCCTGCCAGAGGAACGAGTGCCGCCGCCGCGTGCCGAAATCGGCCACCCGCAGCCCGTCCAAGTGGCGCAGCGCCTCGATCTTCTCCCAGAGCTTGGTCATCGCGCGGGCATAGAGCACCTGCAACTCGAAGCGCCCCATCGTGTTCAGCACCGCACGGCCCCTGAGCTCCATCAGCACCGCGAGCGCGGGGATTTCCCACAGCATCACCTCGGGCCACGCGCCCTCGAAAGTGAGCTCGTATTGGTCGCCCTTGCGCTCAAGGTAGTAGGGCGGCAGGCGCAGGGCCTCGAACCAATCCATGAATTCTGGGGAGAACATCTGGCGCTTGCCATAGAAGGTATTGCCCCGCATCCATGTGCTTTCGCCGCGGGAGAGGCTGAGGGAGCGGATGTGGTCAAGCTGTTCACGCAGCTCGCCTTCGTCGATAAGGTCCGCGAGGGGGATATGGGTGGAGCGGTTGATGAGCGAGAAGGTGACGGTGGTGTCCGGGCGGTTGCGGAACACCGATTGGCACATCAGGAGCTTGTAGAAGTCGGTGTCGATGAGCGACCGCACGATGGGGTCGATCTTCCAACGATGGTTCCAGACGCGGGTGGCGATGTCGACCATGGGGCGCTCCTCTTGGGCCGGTTCTTTGTGCCAAGGCGCAACTGGCGGGGCAAGCAATTTAGACGACGCTGCTACGGCTCAGTCGCCTAAGCAAAATCCAAGTAGTTTCAAGATTTGGCTTTATTTGCCTAGACGTTCAAACCATGGGTATCTCGCGTTTGGGACAACCTTCTCTAAATCACTTTCATCGTCGTCAAAAAGATCGACGTTCCAACGACCTAAAAATCCTTGCGCAGCACACCATGCAGCGACGACTGCGTCTGCTTTGTCATCTGCTCTTCTGGCATTTGCAGGACTGCCATCATGGTTCGCTTTGATGTCTGCGTAGTGTGCCAAGACGCTCTGCGCTCCTGAGCTGTTATCGCGCAAAGCACGGATAAGTAGTTTTGGGTGGCTTTCGAACACAGGCAAGCCAGTCTTGGCCGCTCGTTGCGCGACCATGGCCCCATTCAAGGTCATAGAACTGTACAAGCCATTCTGAGCAATCACGCTGGATCCATACTCTCGATAGTGCTGTCTTAATTTGTTATCGCACTCTCGACTGCCTGAAGGCGACCACGCCATAAGTGTATCAATTCCAATTGCACTGGCGTGTTTTCGCTCTTCAAACCACTCCCAAGCCTCACCAGCATTTTTTGCAGTCTCGCAATCTGGATCACCGCATATCTCTCCAGCGCAGTTAATCTCCAGCGCCGCAACTCCATTTTTGCCTTCTCCGCCCGGATCGTAGCCTAAGAAGAGCACAGGTTGACCCCAGCAGACCGCATCCCCTCTTGGGCCGCCGCCAGCGACCCATCGAGATCAATCGCGCGGCAGAGGTCCTCGCGGACGGTGACGTCTATGTCCAGCTTGGCCGCATCTACGGCGGAGAAGTTGACGCAGAAGTCCAGGGCCAAGCCGACGCACGTGATGGCGGAGATGCCGCGGGTGCGGAGGTAGCCTGTGAGGCCCGTGGCCGTCGTGTGGTCGTTCTCGAAGAACGCGGAGTAGCTGTCGATCTCCGGGTTGAAGCCCTTGCGGATGATGAGGTCGGCGGGCGCGAGGTTCAGGTCCTTGTGGAACGCGGCGCCCTCTGTGCCTTGGATGCAATGGTCGGGCCAGAGGACCTGCGGGCCGTAATGCATGTCCACCATGTCATAGGGGTTTTTGCCCGGGTGCGAGGAGGCGAAGGACGAATGGCCCGCCGGGTGCCAGTCCTGCGTCAGGATCACCGCGTCGAACGCGGGCATCAGGGCGTTGATACCCGGCACGATCTCATCGCCGCCCGGGACCGCCAAAGCGCCGCCGGGGCAAAAGTCGTTCTGGACGTCGATAACGAGCAGGGCGTGCATGGGGTATCCTTCCTGTGAGTGTCGCGGGCACGATAGGGGGCTGGCAGGCCCCGGATCAAGCCCGGGGCGGGGGCGGCCGCTTGATCCCGGTCAATGCGGGCGCGGCGCGGGCGTGTAAGCCATGATGCGTTCCAACACGTCCATCAGCCACAGGAGTGTGACATGAAACTGCTCATTGCCTATGCCTCCACCGAAGGTCACACGCGCAAGATCGCGCGTCACATCGCGGACCGGCTCGTGGAGCACGGTCACGGGGTCGAGCTTTTGCCGCTTGGCGACGCGGAGGATCTGGACCCCCGGCGCTTTGACCGGGCGATCCTCGCCGCCTCGCTCCATGTCGGGCATTACCAGCACGCGCTCACAGCCTTTGTCACCGCGCATCGGGACTGGCTCGCGACCCATCCGGCGCTGTTTCTGTCCGTCTCGCTCGCCGCCGCCGGACATGACGCCGAGGACTGGCGGGCGCTCGATCAGATCATGGCGGATCTCACCGAGGCCACCGGCTGGACGCCGGACCGGGTGATACAGGTGGCCGGGGCCTACACGCCCTCGCGCTACGATCTGGTGCGGCGGCTCATCATGCGGCGGATCGTGGCGAAGAAGGACCCCGGGATCGACCCGGCGGCAGACAAGGTCTATACCGACTGGGCCGTGCTGGACGCCGGGGTGGAGGACTGGCTTGCCGGAGACGGGCCAAGCGCCTAAGAGAGCCACCATGTTCACTGTCGCTGCCCTCTATCACTTTACCCGCTTCGAGGACCCCACCGCGCTCAAAGGCCCGCTTGCCGCGCGCCTGTGCAAGCACGGGGTGACAGGCACGCTTTTGCTCGCGCAAGAGGGGATCAACGGGACCATTGCAGGCACGCGCGCGGGGATTGACGCCGCATTGGCGCATATCCGCGCCCTGCCCGGCTGCGCAGATCTGGAGTGGAAGGAAAGCACCGCCACAGAGCAGCCCTTCCGCAAGCTCAAGGTGCGGCTCAAGCGCGAGATCGTCACCATGGGCCAGCCCGATGTCGATCCGCGCGCCAGGGTCGGGCATTATGTCGAGCCGAAGGACTGGAACGATCTGATCCGGGCGGAGGACGTGGCGGTGATCGACACGCGCAACGATTATGAAGTTGCGATCGGCACGTTCGACGGGGCCATCGATCCGCAGACCAAGAGCTTTGGCGAGTTTCCGCAGTGGTGGGAGGCCAACAAGGACCGCTTCCACAACAAGCGGATCGCGATGTTCTGCACCGGGGGCATTCGCTGCGAGAAATCCACCAATTTCCTGCTCGGGCAAGGCGTCGAAGATGTCTATCACCTCAAAGGCGGCATCCTGAAATATCTCGAAGAGGTGCCCGAAGACGAGAGCACTTGGGACGGGTCCTGCTTTGTCTTTGACGGGCGGGTGAGCGTCGAGCACGGGCTGCGCGAAGGTCCGCACCTGCTCTGCCATGCCTGCCGGCGGCCGATCCTGCCCGAAGATCAGAGTCGGCCCGAATATGAGCACGGCGTCAGTTGCCATCACTGCGTGGACGAGACCTCCGAAGAGGACAAGGCGCGGTTCCGCGAGCGGCAAAAGCAGATCCACCTCGCCGAGGCGCGCGGCGAACGGCATCTCTAGCCGTCATGCCTTTTACGCGCTGCAAAGATGCCGGGAGGGCCACCATGCGGCCCGCCACAATCGTTAACGCAGGGCCACCGTCCGGTGCGTTAACCCGCGAACGAATCAAAAACGAGCCATACAAGTGCCATACGCGCAGCCATACGCCGGGCCATACGGCTGCCAGACCTTGTTTTACTGGCGTTAACGGCTGAATTCACGTTTTTCGTGACATTCAGGGCGCCCAACGTGCGCTGCGTTAACCTTTCAAGTCCTGCGACCTGCGCGCGGCGGTCACCTCACGCCGGGGCCGCGCTGCCCGGGTGGCGCGTGCGGGTGCGGGACAAGAGCCAGAGCATGATGCCGATATTGAGCCCGTTCCAGGCGATGCCATTGACGAACGCCGCCGTGTAGGACCCGGTCAGGTCATAGATCCAGCCCGACATCCAGCCGCCCAGCGCCATGCCCATGATCGTCGTCATCAGAACGAAACCAACCCACGCCCCGGCCTCCTTGGCGGGCATGTATTCGCGCACGACCAGCGCGTAGGACGGCACGATCCCGCCTTGGCTCAGGCCGAAGATCAGCGACACGACATAAAGCGGCACCAGCCCGTCAGAGGGCAGGTAGAGCGCCAGCGCGATACACTGCAGCACCGAACCGATCAGCAGCGTCATCACCCCGCCGAGCTTGTCGGCCACCAGCCCGGAGATGATCCGCGAGACCACCCCGCCCATCAGCATCAGCGCCAGCATCTGCTGCCCGGCGGCGGGACCATAGCCAAGCCCCACGCAATAGGCGACGATATGCACCTGCGGCATCGACATGGCCACGCAGCACCCGATCCCGGCGAGACCCAGCAGCAGCGCGAGATTGCGCGAGGACAGACCGGTATGCGCGGCCCGCGCCTCGGCGGCATTGCTGGCGAAGGCTTGCGCGCCAACCGAAACCGTGCGGCGCAGGGTGAAGGAGAGCGGGATCATCACCACGAGCGTGATCACCGAAAGCGTCAGATAGACCGCCCGCCAGTCGCCGCTGGCCAGCAGGTCGGACAGAAGCAGCGGCCAGACGGCGCCGGAGAGATAGTTACCGGACGCGACCAGCGCCACCGCAAGCCCGCGCTGGCGGTAGAACCAGTGCGAGATATCCGCGATCAGCGGGCCGAACCCGACAGCGGTGCCGAGCCCGAGAAACAGATGAACCGCCGAGAGCGTCACGATATTGGACGCGAGCGTCGAGGCGGCGAAGGCCCCGGCGGAGACCAGAGCCGCGCCTTGCAGGCAACGACTGACCCCGAATTTGTCGACGAAGCGCCCGACGATAAAGTTGCCCAGCCCGAAGCCGATCATGGTGAGCGTGTAGGGCATCGACGACCACGCCCGGCTGGTGCCGAAATCGGCCTCGATATCCGGGAGCACCGCGATGGCCATCCACATCCCGACATTCGCGACGAGGGCCACGGCAAGGGTCAGCACGAGCCGCGCCCATGCGTAGCGCCCGTCCAATTCATGTGTGTCGGTGGTGACAGTCATGCCTTTACTTGGCGGTATCGGCGCTATGAGCGCAAGAGGGATTGCGGCGCTTGCGCCGTTAACCCGGAAGTAACCCGCGACCGGTATGACCGATCTTGGGTGAATAAAGGTGGTGGATATGAGTGCGCAGGCAAACGTCGCGCCGATTATCATCAAGCGAAAGAAAATTACCGGTGGCGACGGGCATCATGGCGGTGCCTGGAAAGTGGCATATGCCGACTTCGTCACCGCGATGATGGCCTTTTTCTTGCTGATGTGGCTGTTGAACGCAACGACTGAAAAGCAACGCAAGGGTATCGCGGATTACTTCGCGCCGACGATCGCGATCAGCCGGGTCTCCGGCGGCGGCGAGGGCGCGTTCGGGGGCGATTCCGTATTCTCCGAAGAGACCTTGCCGCAGAACGGCACCGGCGCGACCTCGCAGCGCCCGACCGAGGCGAACCGCGCGCGGGGCGTGGTCGGGCAAGACGGCAAGACCGACGCGGAAGACGAGCGTTTCAAGGAAGTCGAGCGGGCCCTGATGGGGCGGGGCGGCGAATCGATGGTCGCGGAGAACGCGCTCGAACATATCGTCACCCGTGTCACGGATGAGGGCTTTGTGATCGAGCTCTTCGATCTGCCCGGCGCCTTTCTCTTCGAGCCCGGCACTCAGGTGCCCACCGATCTTCTGCGCAGCCTTGCACGGCTCATCGAGAGCGTGACCCGCCCGGTGGCGAACACGGTGGCCGTCGAAGGCCATGTGGCGGCCCAGCCCATCGTCGTTGCGCGCTCCGAGGTCTGGGACAACTCGTCCGCCCGGGCCCACGCGATGCGGCTTTTGCTGACCGACAGCGGCATGCCGGCGGCGCGAATCTCCCGGGTGACGGGCCATGCAGATCGCGAACCGGTGCTGCCTGATCCGATGTCTGTGCGCAACAATCGTCTGGAGGTGATCTTGCTGCGCGCACAAAAGTGACAGACCGGGCGCGGCAGAATTTTCGCGCCTTTCCAGAGGAATAGATTAAAGTTTAACACACTCCCGCTGCGGCCCCATGGGCGCGTTAGCGGGCTGTTAAGCCGTCTGCGCCTATTACTGTCCCCAAGATTGAGGATGGTGCAGCAGAAAGGCGTAACCAATGACAATTTCTTCCTCGCTCAACGCGGGAGTCGCGGCCTTGTCCGCGAACGCAACGCGCTTGGCGTCCATCTCCGACAACATCGCCAACGCGTCGACCTTTGGCTACAAGCGGGTCGAAACCGATTTCGCCTCCATGGTGATTTCCAACAGCAGCGCGGAATACTCGGCCGGAGGCGTCAGGGTCACTAACCAACGCCTGATCGACCAACGCGGACCGCTGGTCTCGACTGAAAACGCGACCGATCTGGCGGTGCGCGGACGCGGGTTCATGCCTGTGGCGCAGGCGACCGAGGTCGAAGTGGCCAATGGTGACACCCAGATGTATCTGACCACGACCGGCTCCTTCCGCACCGATTCAGAAGGCTATCTGCGCACCGAGAGCGGCCTCGTGCTGCTCGGCTGGCCGGCCGACCCCGATGGCACCGTCCCGACCTTTCCGCGAGACACCGCCGATGGTCTGGAAGCGGTGCAAATCAACGTGAACCAGTTCACCGGCGATCCCACGACCCGCATGACGCTCGGCATCAATCTGCCGGCGACAAACACGGATTCGACGGGCAACTTCTCGGGAGATGTAGAGACGCTGTCGGTGGAGTATTACGACAACCTGGGGACTTCGGAGAATATCGAGATCACCTTCACGCCGACGGTCCCTGCAACCGGATCTTCGAATGAATGGACCGTATCGATCACCGATTCCGCGCTTGGCACCGTGGTCGGGGAATATGTCCTCGAATTCACCGACAGCCGAACCGCGGGCGGCACGCTCGCAACCGTCGCCACGAATTCCGGCGGCACCTATGACCCGGCGACGGGAACCATCATCGTGAATGTCGCGGGCGGGCCGCTCGAGATCGATATCGGGCAGATCGGCGAGATCGACGGAGTCACCCAATTGTCCGATTCCTTCGCCCCGGTGAACATTTCGAAGGATGGCTCTCCGGTCGGCAACATGACCAGCGTCGAGGTTGATGCGAATGGCTACGTGCATGCCTTCTTCGATACCGGGATCACGCGTACGATCTACCAGATCCCGCTGGTCGACTTGCCGAACCCCAACGGCATGGTCGCCCTCGACTATCAGACCTATCTGCCTTCCCCCGAAAGCGGCAGCTTCTTTTTGTGGGATGCCGGTGACGGGCCGACCGGAGACATCGTGTCCTTTGCCCGCGAGGAAAGCTCCACGGATGTGGCCGGCGAATTGACGGCGATGATCCAGACCCAAAGGGCCTACAGTTCGAACGCCAAGGTCATCCAGACTGTCGACGAGATGCTGCAGGAAACAACGAATATCAAACGCTGAGCCGCGCGCGCGGCACCGCTAGAAAAGCAGGTCAGACATGACGATTTCTTCCGCCTTTCAGAACGCCCTGTCCGGCCTGCGCGCCGCGGGCCGCGCGACCGATGTCATTTCCAACAATATCTCGAACGCCGCAACGGATGGCTATGCGCGTCGCGTGCTGGACATCTCCTCCGGAACAAGGACCAATCTCGGCGGGGTACAGGTGAACGGCGTCGTGCGGATCACCGACCCGGCCCTGACCGGTGCCCGGCGGACCGCCGAGGCGGATATGGGCTACTCCCAGGCGATCAGCGATTTCACAACGCGGCTTGAGACCACGTTGGGAACGCCGGACGATCCACGCGCTCTGACCAGTCTCGTCGCTGATTTTGAACAAGGATTGTTGATGGCTGCCAGCCGGCCCGATCTTGAAGAGCGCCTGACCGCCACGGTCGGCACGGCCCGGGACATTGCTGAAGCTTTCCGAACGGCGAGCGACACTGTTTCGGAGATGCGCGGCGCCGCCGATAGCAGGATCGCAGCGCAGGTAACGCGCCTCAACGACGCGCTCGGAGAGTTGAAACAGCTCAACACCCAGATTGCACAAACCAATATCAGCGGCCGCGATGACAGCGGTCTGCGCGACCTGCGCCAAACGCTGGTCGATGAAATCCACCAGATCGTCCCGGTCCACGAGGCCGCCCGCGAGAACGGCAAGATCGCGCTCTACACCAAGGGCGGCACTATCCTGATCGATGGCAGTCCGGTGGGGATCGGCTTCACCGCCGCGGCCAGTGTCACCCCCTACCAGACTCTGGCGGATGGCCAGCTTTCCGGACTGACCGCAAACGGCGTGGACCTGCGCACCGGCTCCGGCAACTCGCAGATTGGCGGCGGCACGCTGGCCGCTCAATTCGCGATCCGGGACGAGCTTGGCACGGACGCGCTCACCCAGATCGACGCGGCCGCGCGCAATCTTGTGGAACGCTTCCAGACCGCCGCGGTCGATCCAAGCCTTGGCGCCACTGATGCGGGTTTGTTCACCGACGAGGGTGTGTTCTTCGATCCGGCAAACGAAGTCGGGCTGGCATCGCGCCTGTCGGTCAACGCCGCCGTGGACCCGCAACAGGGCGGCGCGGCATGGCGCCTGCGCGACGGGCTTGGTGCGGCCGGCCCTGGCCCGGTGGGACAAACTGCTCTGCTCGACGCGCTCCGCGGCGCGCTCTCGGACCGGATCGCGCCTGCGTCCGGGGATTTCGGCACCGGCGCGCTGTCACTTTCGGATGTGACGAACAGCCTCATGGGGCGCGTGGGTGTGCAAAGGCTCTCGGCAGAGCAGAGCCTGACCTTCGCCGCCAGCGGTTTTCATGAAACCGCGCAAGCCGAGCGGGCCTTCGGCGTCGACACCGATGCGGAGTTGCAAAGGATGATGCTCATGGAACAGCTCTATGCCGCCAATGCCCGGATGATCGAAACGATCGACGAGATGATGGACACCTTGATGAGGATCGGCGCATGAGCTTTTCATCCTTGGGCGATCTCGCGCAGGCCTTTGCGTTGCGCCATCGCAATACCGCGATCAAGACCGACATCCAGCGCATCAATCAGGAACTGGCCACGGGTCAGGCCGCTGATCTCACCAAGCATCTGGGCGGCAGCTATGCCGAGTTGACCGGTCTGGAGCGCAATATGCGGTTGCTCGATGGCTATGCGGTCAACATCGCCGAAGCGCAACAAATGACAAACGTCATGCAGACCCGTCTGGAACAGATTTCGACCGTTGCCATGGGTTTCGCCGGGGACCTGCTGACCTCGCTATCCTCGGGCAGCCTCTCGACGCAGGATGCTGTGGAGAACGAGGCGAAACTGCATTTCACGACCCTCGTGGAGACCCTGAACAGCCAGTCCGCCGGACGGTTCTTGTTTTCCGGCGACGCAACCAATTCTCCGGCGCTTGCGGATGCGGAGGACATTCTTGCAGCCCTCGACACCGCGTTGGCAGGTGCGATCACACGCGCCGATATCGAGGCGCGGATCGATCAGTGGTTCTCAGACCCGCTCGGCTTCGAGGCCGTCGCCTATACCGGCGGCACGGCCCCGCTCGGTGCCTTCCAGATGTCCGACACCACCCGTGTCACGGTCGATGTTCGCGCCAACGCCGATCCGATCAAGGACATGCTGGCCAGCTATGCCAAGGTCATGTTCAGCGGCACGGACAGTCTCGATCTGCCTGATCAGAAAGCTATGCGTGACGCTGCGGCGACAGGGCTGATGACAGCCCAGGAAGACCTGATCGGAATGCAGGCAAAACTCGGGCTGGCGCAGGAGCAGATAGAACAGTGGAGCGTTCGGACGACTGCGGCGCGCACCGCACTGGACTATGCTAAAGGCGCCTTGATCGCTGTTGATCCGTATGAACGGGCAACCGAACTCGAGGCCGCCCAGTTCCAACTGGAAAGCCTGTACACAATTACCGCGCGCCTGTCGCGCCTCTCCTTGGTGAATTTCATAAGATGATGCTCTTTCGCGCCCTGCTCATCCTGATCCTTCTTGCAACGCAAGCGGGTGCCAACCCGGTGCGGATCAAGGATCTCGTCAACTTCGATGGCGTGCGTGGCAACGATCTGGTGGGCTACGGTTTGGTGGTCGGCCTGAATGGCACCGGCGACGGCCTGCGCAATGCGCCCTTCACCGAAGAGATCATGTCGAATATCCTCGAACGTCTTGGCGTGAACGTCAGCGGAGAGCAATTCCGGCCGAAAAACGTGGCGGCGGTGTTCGTCACGGCGACCCTGCCGCCCTTCGCCCGTGCGGGCAGCCAGATCGATGTCACCGTTTCGGCCATCGGGGATGCCAACAGCCTGCTCGGTGGCACGTTGATCATGACACCGCTCAACGCGGCCGATGGCGAGATCTATGCCGTTGCGCAAGGGACGATCATTGCGGGCGGGGCCGCGGCCGAGGGCGCCGGGGCACGGGTGACCCAAGGTGTGCCGACCTCCGGATCGATCCCCGCCGGGGCGCGGATCGAGCGGGAGGTCTCTTTCGACCTGACATCGCTGGACGAGATGCGGCTTGCTTTGCGCGAGGCCGATTTCACCACCGCAGCGCGGATCGAACAGGCGATCAACCGCGATTTTGGCCGCCGTGTGGCGAACATGATCGACTCCGGCACGGTTCTTCTGAACATCCCGCAAACCCGGATGCGGTCCGTCGCGCATGCAATCGGACGAATAGAGAGTATCACTGTCGAACCGGAAGTTCCCGCGCGAGTCATTGTCGATCAGCGCTCCGGCACGATCGTGATGGGACAGGATGTGCGGATTTCGCGCGTGGCGGTTTCGCAGGGCAATCTGACGATCCGGATCGATGAGCGCCCTCTGGTCGTGCAGCCCAACCCCTTCGCGGATGGCGAAACCATCGTCATCCCGCGCACAGACGCGGAGATCGAGGACGAACCCGGCATCGGTCTGGCCGAATTGCGCGGCGGCACCAACCTGTCGGAAGTGATTGCCGGTTTGAACGCGCTCGGTGTCGCGCCCCGTGACATGATCGACATTCTCAAGAGCATCAAGGCCGCCGGCGCGTTGCACGCGGAGTTCATCGTCCGATAGCGCGCACGGACCGACCGCCGCTTTGACGCAGTGTCTTTTTGTGCCGCGCCGCCTATGTCTTTCCCCGAACAGCAATGCTAGCGACGTGCCCTGATGCGGCGGGCCGCATTCTGACACGGAAAGACATGCAAGATGAGCGATACGGGCCAGTCCAATACACCCAAATCGGGCACAACACATTTCGGCTTCGAAACCGTCCCGGAGCATGAGAAAGCCGGGCGCGTTCAGGGCGTCTTCAATTCGGTTGCCAACAAATATGACGTCATGAATGACGTGATGTCCGCCGGGATTCACCGGCTGTGGAAGGACGCGATGATGGATTGGCTGGCGCCGCGCGCGGGCCAGAGCCTTCTCGACGTCGCCGGTGGCACAGGCGATATCTCGTTCCGCTTTCTCAAACGCGCCGGATACGGCCATGCCACGGTTCTCGATCTTACCGAGCCGATGCTTGTCGAGGGGCGCAAGCGCGCCGAGGCCGCGCATCTCGGCGACAGCCTCTCCTGGGTCACGGGCGACGCAATGGCCCTGCCCTTTGCCGATAACAGCTTCGATGTCTACACGATCAGCTTCGGCATCCGGAACGTCACCCGGCCCGAAAAGGCCTTGGCCGAGGCCTACCGGGTGCTCAAGCGCGGCGGGCGGCTGATGGTTCTGGAATTCTCGCAACTGCCCAATCCGGGGATGCAGCAACTCTATGACCTGTATTCGTTCAACGTGATCCCCCGCATGGGTCAACTGATTGCAAACGACCGGGACAGCTACCAATATCTCGTTGAATCGATACGGAATTTCCCGGACCAGGAAAGTTTTCTGGACATGGTGCGCGGAGCGGGGTTCGAGAATGCGAAATATCGCAATCTGACCATGGGCGTCGCTGCGTTGCACTCGGGATGGAAACTATGACCGGCAGAACGGCCCGGTCCCGGACCACGGCGCAGAGGATCTGACATGCGCGGCCCGCATAATATTCTGAGGCTGATCCGGACCGGCGCCACCTTCGAGCGCACCGGTGCAATGGAGGTCGTGCTCGACGCGTTCGATGCGCCCAAACCGCTGCGCTTTCTGGCGCGCGCGCTCGGCTGGCCGTTCAAATTTCTTGGCTATGCGGGCGATCCGGCGATGCCGCCGGCCACGCGCGCCCTGACCGCTCTCGGCCCGGCCTATATCAAGTTCGGACAGGTGCTCTCGACGCGGCCCGATGTGGTGGGCGAAGAGATGGCGCAGCAATTGCGGGTCTTGCAGGACAAACTTCCACCGTTCCCGGTGACCGTGGCCAAGGCCGAGGTCGAAAAAGAGCTTGGCCTGCAGGTCGACGACGTGTTCTCGCATTTCTCCGAGCCGGTCGCCGCGGCCTCGATCGCGCAGGTCCACAAGGCGACAATCGGCGCCACCGGGGAAGACGTGGCCGTCAAGGTCCTGCGCCCCGGCATCGAACGGGCCTTCAAGAAGGACGTCGATGCCTTCTATCTCGCGGCGCGCCTCGCGGATCTCTTCGCGCCCGGCGCCCGCCGTCTGCGCCCCATCGACGTGATCGAGCATTTCGACGGGGTCGTTCAAGGCGAATTGGACCTGCGGCTCGAATCCTCCTCCGCAAGTGAGTTCCTCGCCAATACCAAGGACGATCCGGGCTTCCAACTCCCTGATATAAAATGGGATTTGTCGGCCCGCCGGGTGATGACTCTGGGCTGGGCCGACGGTGTTCCGATGGGCGACAACGCGGCCATCGACGCCGCCGGCCATGACCGCAAGGAACTCGGCGAACGGGTTCTGCAACTCTTTCTGACGCATGCTCTGCGCGACGGCTATTTCCACGCCGACATGCATCAGGGCAATCTCAAGGTCGCGCCCAACGGCAACATCATCGCCTATGATTTCGGCATCATGGGCCATATCGACGAATACACGCGCCGGGTTTACGCGGAGATCCTCTTCGGCTTCATTCGAAAGGATTACAAACGTGTGGCCGAGGTGCATTTCGAAGCCGGATATGTGCCGGCGGGGCAAGACGTGGATGAATTCGCCCGGGCCTTGCGGGCCGTGGGCGATCCGATTTTTGGCATGGATGCTTCGAAAATCTCGATGGGTCGGCTGCTGAGCTATCTTTTCGAAGTCACCGAGCGTTTCGGCATGGAGACCCGCACCGAGTTGATCCTGTTGCAACGCACCATGGTCGTGGTCGAAGGTGTGGCGCGCTCACTCAACCCGCAGATCAACATCTGGGAGGTCGCGCAGCCCATCGTCTCCGATTATATCCAGAAATCCATCGGCCCACGCGCCGTGCTCTCCGATCTGGCGAAGACCGCACGGGTGCTGACCCGTTTTGGCCCGCGCCTGCCGCGCCTTGTGGAGGCCGCCCTGATTCGGCAGTCCGCCGAAGAGCCCGAGCGCCATGCGAGTTTCTGGCGCTGGATCATCCTATCAGCGTTGCTGGGCGCCACCGCGAGCGCCGCGGTGATCGCCGTTCTGCTGCAAGTGCTTGACTAGAGCCGTTCAATCGCCAGCGCGATGCCCTGACCGCCGCCGATGCACATGGTGATCAGAGCTTTCGAGCCGCCGATCCGCTCCAACTCGTAGAGCGCCTTCACGGTGATGATCGCACCGGTCGCGCCCACCGGATGGCCAAGCGCGATTGCGCCGCCATTGGGGTTCACCCGTTCGGGATCCATGCCAAGCTCGCGCGCCACTGCCACGGCCTGCGCCGCGAAAGCCTCGTTGCTCTCGATCACGTCGAAATCGGAGATCTTCAACCCGGTGCGGTCGAGCAGCTTTTGTACCGCAGGCACCGGGCCAATTCCCATCACCTCGGGCCGCACACCCGCATGGGCATAGCCCAGCACGCGCGCCTTCGGTGTCAGCCCGGCCTTGTCCGCCGCGTCCGCACGCGCCAGCACGAGCGCTGCCGCGCCATCATTGATGCCGCTGGCATTCCCGGCCGTCACCGAGCCGTCCTTCTGGAACACGGGGCGCAGGCCCGCGAGCGTGGCCGCATCGGTGGCTTTGGGATGCTCGTCGGTGTCGAACAGGACCGTCTCACGGCGCTGTTTCACCTCGACCGGCACGATCTGGCTGGCAAAGCGCCCCTCGGAGATCGCCGTTGCCGCCCGCTCCTGACTGAGCAGTGCGAAGGCATCCTGATCTTCGCGGCTGATCTGGTGCTCACCGGCGACGTTTTCCGCCGTCACGCCCATATGGCCGGTGCCGAACGGGCAGTTGAGCGCGCCGAGCATCATGTCGAGGCTTTTCACATCGCCCATCTTCGCGCCCCAACGCTGGTCGGGCATGATGAACGGGCTGCGCGACATGCTCTCGGCGCCGCCTGCAAGCGCAAAATCGGCATCGTGCATCGCGAGCGCCTGAATACCGGAAATGATCGCCTGCACGCCGGAGCCGCAAAGACGGTTCATGTTCATCGCCGGGGTCGTGTCCGGAACCCCGGCTTCCATCGCCGCCACGCGCGACAGGTACATGTCGCGGGGCTCGGTGTTGATCACATGGCCGAACATCACATGGCCGATCTGCCCGCCTTCGACACCAGAGCGCTCCAGCGCTGCCCTGCTCGCGGTGGCCGCGAGCGCGCTCGGCGGGGTGGCCGCGAGGCTGCCGCCGAAGGTTCCGATCGCGGTGCGCGCACCGTCGAGAATCACGATTTCCTGATCCATGGGTCGTCCTTTCGTTGTTCTGTCCCCGACCTACCGGGCGATCCGGGGCCGGGCTAGTCCGACGCTGCGGAATTCACCCAGAGCGGGAAGGCTCCAGACGCTCGCGCCCGTCCGGCCCGAGCAGGAAACACGCTCCAGCCTCGAAAACGCAGGCCGTGAGGGGCCGCCCGTAGCCAGCGCCGGTGTCGAGATTGACCCGGTTGCCGTAATGGGTCGCCGCCTGCACCGGGGTATGCCCATGCACAATCAGCTTTGGATGCGGCGCCGTGACCTCGTGGAACTCATTGCGGATCCAGATCAGGTCTTCCTCGGTCTGCTCACGCAACGGCACCCCGGGCCGGATGCCCGCATGGCAGAAGAACAACGCCTCGGTCTCGAAACTCAGCTCCAGCCCTTCAAGAAAGGCCATATGCGCAGCTGGCACCGCCTCCAGCGCATCCGCATGAACGTCCTTCACCCGCCGTGTGCCTGCAACCGGCACGCCATACGAGGAGAGCGTCGCATCGCCGCCAAGACGGGGATGCAGCCAGTAAAGCTCGACCATCATATGCGGGTCTTCCTGCGGCGGGGTTTGCAGAAAAAGCCGAAACATCCGGTCGTGATTGCCCATCAGGAAGGTCCAGTTCCGCCCCGACGCGCGCCCTTCGATGAGCCGCTCCAGCACGCCTTGGCTGTCCGGCCCGCGATCCACGTAATCGCCGACGAACACCACCCGGGCCTCAGCGCCGCCATCGGCCTCGATCCGCGCGAGCACCTGGTCAAGCGCGTCCGCCTGCCCATGAATATCGCCCACCGCGTAGATTGCATCACCCATAGCGCACCCCTGAAAAACGCCGCCCGGACCTGTCCCGGGCAGCGCGCGATCTATGGCAGGTTTCGCCCGATCAGGCCACTTTGAATTCGAGCGGCTTGACCTGCCGGAACATGCCGGTGGTCTCCAGCGCCGTGAGCACCTGCCCCTGAACCGGCGTATCGACATAGAGCAGCGCAATCGCCTCGCCGCCAGCCTCGTTCCGCCCCAACGTGAAGTTCGCGATGTTGACGCCGTTCTTGCCCATCGTATTGCCCAAAAGCCCGATGATCCCCGGCACGTCCTCGTTGGTCGTGTAGAGCATGTGCTGGCCAATCTCGGCGTCGATATTGATGCCCTTGATCTGGATGAAGCGCGGCTTGCCGTCGCTGAACACGGTGCCCGCAATCGAACGCTCGCGCTGGTCGGTAACGACGGTGACCTTGATATAGCCCTCGAACGCGCCCGACTTGTCCTGATTGGTGGTCGAGATCTTGATGCCCTTATCCTTCGCGATGACCGGCGCCGAGACCATGTTCACGTCCGGGTTCACCCGCGCCATGATCCCCGCGACGACCGAGCAGTTCAGCGCGGCAAGGTTCATCTGCGCGACGGTGCCGTCATAGAGGATGTTGATCGCCTTGATGGGTTCGTCGGTGAGTTGCCCGATGAAGCTGCCCAGATGCCCGGCCAGTTGCACCCATGGCCCCATGACCTTGGCTTCCTCGGCGGTCATCGACGGCATGTTCAGCGCGTTCTCGACCGCGCCATCGAGCAGGTAGTTCGACATCTGCTCAGCCACTTGCAACGCAACATTCTCCTGCGCTTCGGAGGTCGCGGCACCCAGATGCGGGGTGCAGACGACGTTCGGCTGGTCAAAGAGCGGGTTCTCGGTGGCGGGCTCGACGCTGAACACGTCGAAGGCGGCCCCGGCCACATGGCCCGATTTCAGCGCCTCGGCGAGCGCCTCCTCATCCACCAAACCGCCGCGCGCGCAGTTGATGATCCGCACACCCTTTTTCATCTTTGCAATCGCCTCGGCGTCGATCATCCCGCGTGTCTGGTCGGTTGCCGGGACGTGCAGCGTGATGAAATCGGCGCGTTTCAGAAGATCGTCCAATTCGACCTTCTCGACACCCATCTTGTCCGCCTTGGCCTCGCTCAGGAACGGATCATAGGCGATGACCTTCATCTTCAGCCCCCGCGCGCGGTCACAGACGATGCCGCCGATATTGCCCGCGCCGATCACGCCAAGCGTCTTGCCGGTCAGCTCGACCCCCATGAATTTCAACTTCTCCCACTTGCCCGCATGGGTCGAGGCGCTGGCCTCGGGGATTTGCCGCGCCACTGCGAACATCATCGCAATCGCGTGCTCGGCGGTCGTGATCATGTTGCCGAAGGGCGTGTTCATCACGATGATCCCCTTCTTGGAGGCGGCCTCCTTGTCGATATTGTCGGTGCCGATCCCGGCGCGACCGATCACCTTGAGATTGTCGGCAGCGGCGATGATCTTCTCGGTGACCTTGGTCGCGGAGCGGATCGCCAGCCCGTCATATTGACCGATGACTTCGAGCAGCTTGTCCTTGTCCTTGCCCAGATCGGGCTGGAAATCGACCTCGATCCCGCGGTCTTTGAAGATCTGAACGGCGGCGTCGGAGAGTTTGTCGGAGATAAGTACCTTGGGCATTTTAAGTGTCCTTTCGGATGGTGGGCAAATTGCCCACCCTACATGGGGGAAGGGGTGCCGGACGGGCGTCGCGCCCATCTTCGGGTCAATTCAGAGGCTGTGTAGGGTGGGCAATCTGCCCACCACACCCTCACGCGGCTTCGGAAAGCGCTTCAAGTTCAACCGCATAAGCCCAGTCGAGCCATGGCAGCATCGCCTCGATATCCGCTGTCTCGACCGTGCCGCCGCACCAGATGCGCAGCCCGGCAGGCGCGTCGCGATAGGCGCCCATGTCCAGCGCCACATTCTCGTCCGAGAGCCGTTTGGCGACGGCCTTGGCAAAGGCAGCGGTGTCGGAAATCGCCGGGTTGGTGAACTTGAGGCACACGGAGGTGTTCGAACGCGTGGCGGGGTCCACAGCGAGATTGTCGATCCAATCGCGCGCGGCGCAGAAGTCCCAGACCGCCTGCGCATTGGCATCGGCCCGCGCGATCAGCCCGTCGAGCCCGCCCACCGAGCGCGCCCATTTCAGGCAGTTGAGGTAGTCTTCCACCGCCAGCATCGACGGCGTGTTGATAGTCTCGCCCCGGAACACACCGTCGATCAGCTTGCCACCCTTCGTGAGGCGGAAAATCTTCGGCAGCGGCCAGGGCGGCGTGTAGGATTCGAGCCGTTCGACAGCGCGCGGGGACAGGATCAGCATCCCATGCGCCGCCTCGCCACCGAGCACCTTTTGCCACGAGAAGGTCGTCACATCGAGTTTGTCCCAAGGCAGGTCCATCGCGAAAGCCGCAGAGGTCGCGTCGCAGATGGTCAGCCCGGCGCGGGTTTCGGGGATCGCGTCGCCATTCGGCATCCGCACGCCGGAGGTGGTGCCATTCCATGTGAAGACGACGTCGGTGTCATAATCGAGCGCCGCCATATCGACGATCTCGCCATAGCCAGCGGTCTTCACCTCGGCGTCGAGCTTGAGCTGTTTGACCACATCAGTCACCCAGCCAGCGCCAAAGCTCTCCCAAGCGACCATCGTGCAGGGCCGCGCGCCCAAGAGCGACCACATCGCCATTTCGACGGCACCGGTGTCAGAAGCGGGCACGATGCCGATCTTGTAATCCGCCGGCACGCCAAGCAGGTCGCGGGTCTCTTCGATCGCCGCCTTCAGTTTGTCCTTGCCGATCGCGGCCCGATGCGAGCGGCCCAGCGCGGCATCGGACAGATCGTCCAGTTTGAATGTGGGGGGTTTGGCACAGGGGCCAGATGAAAAACGTGGATTGGCCGGCCGCGTTGCCGGTGCTTGAGTAGCCATCTGATGTTATCCTTACAGATATGCGCCCTTCGTTGGGGAAGGGTGTCCCGCCGCTGGGGATAATCGCAAAGCGCCCCATGGCACAAGCGCAAAGATGTCGCTATAGCGCCGCCTGATCGCGCAAAAGCGACGCGCTTTGTCCCCGATAGGAAACGAAATGTTCATAGCCACCCTTCTCTGCACGCCCGGCACGCGCCGTCTCGACAAGGCTTTGGTCGAAAACCTGCGCAACGCGTGGGGCGGCGGGGATTCGGTCTGGCTCGCGCCGGACGAGGCGGCGGAATTCGCTTTGTCCACGCAGCCGGGCAATCTCTGGGACGTGTGGGAGGAGCTGCAGGGTCTTGGGGTCGATCTGATCTTCCAGCCCTCTGAAAACAGGCGAAAAAAGATGCTTCTCGCCGATATGGACAGCACCATGATCGAGCAGGAATGCATCGACGAGTTGGCCGAGGAGGCAGGCGTCGGGGCGCATGTCAGAGACATCACCGCGCGGGCGATGAATGGCGAGTTGGACTTCGAGGGGGCGCTGACCGAGCGGGTCGGCTTGCTCAAGGGCTTGCCCGAATCGGTGATAGGCAAGGTCCTCGCTGAGCGCATCAGCTTCATGCCCGGCGGCGCGGCGCTGATCGCGACCATGAAAGCCCATGGCGCCTATTGCGCGCTGGTCTCCGGTGGCTTCACCGCCTTCACAGCCAAGGTCGCCGCGCATCTGGGTTTCGACGAGAACCGCGCGAACACGCTTATGGCCGAGAATGGAAGCCTGACCGGCGATGTGGCCCGCCCGATCTTGGGCAAGCAGGCAAAAGTGGACGCCCTTGAAGACATCACCGCCCGCCTTGGGATTGCCGAGGCGGATGTGATCGCCGTAGGCGACGGGGCGAACGATCTGGGCATGCTGCACCGCGCCGGATCAGGCGTCGCGCTCCACGCCAAACCCTCGGTCGCCGCGCAATGCGACATCCGGATCAACCACGGTGACTTGACCGCGCTTCTCTACCTGCAAGGCTACGCGGCAGACAGCTTCGTATCGCCCTGAGCGAAAATGGTGTACGCTCGCGCCGACCAAAGGAGTGCGCGACATGCCCAACTTTTTGCTGGTGTACCATGGCGGCAAGGAGCCCGAGACCCCCGAAGAGGGCGAGGCGATGATGGCCGCGTGGATGGCGTGGTTCAACGACATGGGCGAGGCGGTCGTCGATGGCGGCAACCCAGTTGGCCAATCCTACACGGTCAGCGCGTCCGGAATTGCCCATGATGGCGGCGCAAATCCGGTCTCAGGCTACACAGTGATCGCCGCTGAAACACTTGATGCGGCCTGTACGATGGCCCAAGCCTGCCCGATCATGGGCGAAGGCGGCTCCATCGAAGTGGCCGAAATTCACGAGGTCGGCTGACCTCAACACAAAGGCGGCGCGGCCCGCAGCCACCCGGTCTGCAGTCCCCGCCAGTTTCGGATTGGCGCGTTGAGATACTTCAGTGTCTCCAGATGATCGGCCTCCAACACCCCGAGCTTCACCAAAATCGCGACCAACGCACATTCCGAGGCCCGCGTCGCGCCATCGACTATCTTCAGCGCGACCCCAAGCTGCTTTTCAGGAATGATCGCCACGAAAAACGCCTCCGCCCCGGTCTTGATCGCCACGCGCCCGCCCATGGCGCGCATCAGGTTGGTGCAGGCCCGCCCTTCTCCGGCGACAAGCTCGGGATGCAACGTCATCGCCTCACGGAGCCGCGCTTCCGCACTGCCCTCGGGCGCGGCAGCAAAGCGCCCCATCGCCCGGCCAAGCCCGTGCAAGGTCGTTGCGAAATTCGGCGCGGAGCAGCCGTCGATGGCGTGCCCGGCCACGGTTTCTCCGGTGCTGCGCTCCCATGCCTCATGCACGGCCTTTTGCACCGGATGCCCCAGATCCAGATACTCCGCATCCCCGCCGAGATGCTGCGACAGGGTCAAAAACCCGGCGTGTTTGCCCGAACAATTGTTGTGCCACTGACAGGGGCTTTGATCGGTCTTGATGAGCCCGTCCCGCGCAGGAAGGTCGGCGGGCGGTTGCGGCCCGCAGCGCAGCGCATCATCCCCGAGCCCCAGATCGCCGAGCCAGCGCGCCACCCGCGAGGTGTGGATCTCCGCCCCCTGATGCGACGCGCAAGCGAGCGCGAGATGCTCGGTCCCGAGCCCGAACCGGTCCGCCGCACCGCTGTCCACAAGCGGCAGAGCCTGAATCATCTTCGACGAGGAGCGCGGCAAGACGAGCGTGTCCGGATCGCCCCAGACCTGCACGATCTCGCCCGCCCCGTCGCAGACCACCGCATGGCCAAGATGCACACTTTCCAGAAATGGCCCGCGCCAGATTTCCGCCATTGGAACTGGATTGCTCATATTTGCCCTCACGCTTTGGCGATTTTCCACCCTTCCCGCTTTCACCCGGACTGGAAATTCGATACAAGCCGGGTCATGTGCGAAGCGCCGCGCATGTGCAAGCAGGAAGGCCCGGAGACAGGGTCAAGGCACCGGCGGCGAGATTGAGGTCAAGGACAGTCCGGAGGCTGACAGAGATGACAGGGATCAAGGCATGGAAGACCCGGGCCGCAGGCATGGCGCTGACCGCAGCGTTGCTCGCATCGCCCGCTCTGGCGCAAGAGGAAACCAGCACCAATCAGGTCGCCGCCAAGACCGATTGGAGCGTCTTCGTCGAGACCGACCCGACCCAGCAATGCTGGAGCGTGTCGACCCCCAAGGAGACCGTGAACACCCGCGATGGCCGCGTCGTCGCGGTGCAGCGTGGCCAGATTTTGCTGATGGTCTACTACCAGCCCGATGTGGACCATAACGGCGTCGTGGCCTTCACCGGCGGCTACCCGTTCGGCAGCCCCAATGTCACGGTCGAGATCAGCGGCAACACGTTCGAGCTGTTCACCGATGGCGAATGGGCCTATCCGGACCCCTCCGATAACGACAAGGTCGTGACCGCCATGAAACGCGGTGCGCAGGCCATCATCACCGGCGTGTCCACGCGCGGCACCACGACGAAGGACACGTTCTCCCTGCTTGGCTTCACCGCCGCCACGGAAGACGCCGGGAAACGCTGCGCCAACTGACGCAAGATCCGGAGGCTCGCGGCGCAGCCGGGCGCCGCAGACGGGTTTTGACTCGCGCGCCGTATCCTATATAGAGGCGCATCCCCGCACCGGACCCGAAGCCCGAGGACCTGACAGATGACCGCGCCGATCACGCAAGACGTCCACACGATCCCCCGCAAACTGCCGGACGGGCCGCAGAACCTCGTCGGCCTGACCCGCGCGCAGCTGCGCGATGTGCTGATCGCCAACGGCACGCCGGAGAAGCAGGCCAAGATGCGGGTCGGGCAAATCTGGCAATGGATCTACCAGTGGGGCGTGCGCGATTTTGCCTCCATGACGAACCTCTCCAAAGCCTACCGCGCGGAACTGGCAGAGAAATTCGTCATCGAAATTCCCGAAGTCGTGTCCAAGCAGGTCTCCGAGGATGGCACCCGCAAATACCTTGTCCGCATCGCCGGCGGGCATGAGGTCGAGGTGGTCTATATCCCCGAGGAGGGGCGCGGCACGCTCTGCGTGTCCTCCCAAGTGGGCTGCACCCTGACCTGCTCCTTCTGCCACACTGGCACGCAGAAACTCGTGCGCAACCTCACCGCCGCCGAGATCGTCGGCCAAGTGATGATGGCGCGCGACGATCTCGATGAATGGCCCGTGCCCGGCGCACCCAAGGACGAGACCCGGCTTTTGTCCAACATCGTTCTGATGGGCATGGGCGAGCCGCTCTACAATTTCGAGAATGTGCGCGATGCGATGAAGATCGCGATGGACCCCGAGGGCATTTCCCTGTCGCGCCGCCGCATCACGCTGTCGACCTCCGGTGTCGTGCCCGAGATCGCCCGCACCGCCGAGGAAATCGGCTGTTTGCTCGCCGTGTCTTTTCACGCCACCACCGACGAGGTCCGCGACCGCCTCGTGCCGATCAACAAGCGCTGGAACATCGAAACCCTGCTCGGGGTGCTGCGCGACTATCCGCGCCTGACCAATTCCGAGCGCATTACGTTCGAATATGTGATGCTCGACGGCGTGAACGACAGCGACGCCGATGCGCACCGTTTGGTCAAGCTGATCGAGGGCATCCCGGCGAAGGTGAACCTCATACCCTTCAACGAATGGCCCGGCGCGCCCTACAAGCGGTCCTCGAACAACCGCATCCGGTCCTTTGCGAATATCATCTATCAGGCAGGCTACGCCTCCCCGATCCGCACTCCGCGCGGCGAGGATATTCTGGCCGCCTGCGGGCAACTCAAATCCGCCACCGAGCGCGCGCGCAAGTCCCGCCGGGAGATCGCCGCGGAAGCCGGTCTCGGAGGCTAGGGGCGGGGCACCCGGCAGATCGGCGTGGACCCCGCAGGCTGGGCAATCGGCCTAAGCCGTCGCTTTATCGGCGGGCGAAGTCCGGCAGGCGCTTTTCGTCACGCTGAACGCGTGCCTGTGGCACGACGAAAAGCTGCCGGGAGGCGCACCACGTCGCCTGCCCAACTGGTTAACGCACCCCCACCGTACGCCCCGTTAAGACCCGGGTTAACGCACCGTGCGTATGTACAGGTGCCATACGCGCAGCCATACGCCGCGCCATACGCGGTATGGCCCTTGTTTTTATGGCGTTAACCCCGGTTTCGAGGCGGCCCGCAATTTTCGGGCAGATACGCAACGCACGCCCCATTAACCGCTTACCGGCCCGGGATCTCATCCCGCTTCCGGACCTCCGCCCAGCCATCGAGCGCCGCGACCGCCTCTTCTGCCGTGTCCACCATGCGGAACAGGCTCAGATCATCCTCCGAGATCGTCCCGGCCTCGGCAAGGGCCTCCCAGTTTATGATCTTGGTCCAAAAGGATTTTCCGAAGAGCAAGAAGGGCACCATCTCCATCCGCCCAGTCTGGATCAGCGTCAGCGCCTCGAACATCTCGTCGAGCGTTCCGAAGCCGCCGGGAAACACGCAGATCGCCCGCGCGCGCATCAGGAAATGCATCTTGCGGATTGCGAAGTAGTGGAAATTGAAGCACAATTCCGGCGTGACATAGCCGTTCGGCGCCTGCTCGTGCGGCAGCACGATGCTCAGCCCCATCGAGCGCCCGCCCGCATCCGCCGCACCGCGATTGCCCGCCTCCATCACCCCCGGCCCGCCGCCGGTGACGACGATATTCTCCCGCCCGCCCCCGGCAAGGCTGCGCTCGGTCATGATGCGGGCGAAACTGCGCGCCTCATCGTAAAATTTCGACAAGTCTCCAAGGGTTTGCGTCCGAGCGGTGTGCTTTTGCGCAGGCTCCGGAATCCGCGCGCCGCCGAACATCACGATGGTGCTGTCCACCCCGGCCTCGTTCATCAGCATCTCCGGCTTCAGAAGCTCCAGTTGCAGCCGCACCGGGCGCAACTCGTCGCGGCACAGGAACTCGTCATCCGCAAAGGCCAGCCGGTAGGCCGGCGCCTGCGTCTGCGGCGTCTGTTCCACCTCCTGCACACTGTGCCGATCCTGCCGGGCATCGCGAAAACGGCTGTGACGATCATCATTCATAAGCAAACTCATCCAATTTCTAGCGTTGCCCAAGCCTTATCCCCTCCGGGAGCGCATTGCTACTCCGCTGATCTGGCGCTATGTGCGAGCCAGCGAAATACGGGAGAGCGCCATGTCTAACGCCCAATTGGAAACCGCCATCGAAGCCGCGTGGGACGCGCGCGACACCATCACCCCCGCCACCACAGGCGAGACCCGTGAGGCCATCGAGGACACGCTCAACGCGCTCGACAGTGGCCAGCTACGGGTCGCCGAGCGCGGCGAAGACGGCACATGGCATGTCAACCAATGGGCCAAGAAAGCGGTGCTTTTGGGCTTTCGGATCAAGGACATGGAAGAGCAGAGCGGCGGCCCGCAGGGCTCCGGCTGGTGGGACAAGGTCGACAGCAAGTTCAAGGGCTGGGGCGATGATCATTGGAAGGCGGCAGGCTTCCGTGCCGTGCCCAATTGCGTCGTGCGCAAATCCGCCTTCATCGCCCCGGGCGTGGTGCTCATGCCCTCCTTCGTGAACCTTGGCGCTTACGTGGACGAGGGCACCATGGTCGACACATGGGCCACCGTCGGCTCCTGCGCCCAGATCGGCAAAAACGTGCACCTGTCGGGCGGCGTCGGCATCGGCGGCGTGCTGGAGCCGATGCAAGCGGGCCCCACGATCATCGAGGACAATTGCTTCATCGGCGCGCGTTCGGAAGTCGTCGAAGGCTGCATCATCCGCGAAGGCTCTGTGCTCGGCATGGGCGTCTTCATCGGCCAGTCGACCAAGATCGTCGATCGCGAGACCGGGCAGGTCATGTATGGCGAAGTGCCGCCCTATTCGGTCGTCGTCGCGGGCTCCATGCCGTCCTCGGGCGGCGTGAACCTCTACTGCGCAGTGATCGTGAAACGCGTCGACGCGCGCACCCGCTCCAAGACCGGCATCAACGAGCTTCTGCGGGACTGATCCGAGCCCATGGCCGCCAAGGACAAACCGAAAAAGCCGCCGAAAAAGACATCGAGCCAAAAGGTTTACACGCTTGTGGTCGAGGTTGGCCGCAAGCCGGGGGATGGGCTGCCCGAGGGCTCCACAGGGGCCGCACTGATGCTGTTTTCCAGCGGCGTGGACGAGGCCGAAGCGGTGCGCGAGGCGGTGGCGATCCTCAAGCAGGCCGACACCGCGCCGCTTGACGTGACCGGCTATGGCACGCTCGACGAGCGGCTCGAACAGGGTCACGAGATCGGCGCGGAGGAGCGGGCGTTGATGCAACGCGCGCTGGAAGAAAACGCCGTGATCGTTGCGCAGATGATCCCGTTCTACGGAGATGAAAACGGAGAGACCGATGACGACTGACGCCGTTGCCCTCACCCGAGACCTGATCCGCTGCATGTCCGAAACCCCGCAGGATGGCGGCGCTCTGCCGCTGCTCGAAAAGGCCCTCACCGAGGCCGGGTTCACCTGTGCCTGGGCCGACCGGGGCGGCATCCGCAACCTCTTCGCGCGCTGGGGCGAGAAGGGTCATGCCAAGACCTTCGGCTTCAACGGCCATACCGACGTGGTGCCCGCAGGCGACGAGGCCGCGTGGACGCACGCCCCCTATGATGCCGATATCGTGGACGGAATTCTCTATGGGCGCGGCGCGACCGACATGAAATCCGGCGTCGCGGCCTTTGTCGCCGCCGCCATCGACCATGTGCAAACCGCTTCGCCGGACGGGTCCATCATCATCGCGATCACCGGGGACGAAGAAGGCGACGCGCTCGACGGGACCACGGCGCTGCTGGACCATATGGCCGCCGAGGGCGAGCATATGAGCGTCTGCCTCGTGGGCGAGCCGACCTGCCCAAGCACCATGGGCGAGATGATCAAGATCGGGCGGCGCGGGTCCATGTCAGCGTGGTTCGAGGTGATCGGCACGCAGGGCCATTCCGCCTATCCGCACCGGGCCAACAACCCGCTTCCCGCGATGGTCCGGCTGATGGACCGGCTTGCCAGCCATGAGCTTGACCAAGGCACCGCACATTTCGACGCCTCGACGCTTGCCGTGGTCACGGTGGACACGGGCAACCCGGCCACCAATGTGATCCCCGCGCGCTGCAAGGCAACCGTGAATATCCGCTTCAACGACACCCATTCCGGAGCCAGCCTGTCGGACTGGCTGAAGGCGGAAGCGGCGCAGGTGGCCGAGGCGTTCGGCGTGGAGATCACGACGCGGATCAAGATCTCCGGCGAGAGCTTCCTGACCCCACCGGGCCCGCTGTCGGACCTTGTGGCCAAGGCGGTCGAGGCCGAGACCGGCGTGACGCCCGAGCTCTCCACCACGGGCGGCACGTCCGACGCGCGCTTCATCAAGGATCACTGCCCGGTCGTGGAGTTCGGCCTTGTGGGCCAGTCCATGCACCAAGTCGACGAGCACGTGCGGCTCGCGCATATCGAGACCCTGAAGGCGGTCTATGCGCGCATCCTGAAAGACTATTTCGCTTGAGGCCGCGCCTTGTGGTGATGGTGAAAGAACCCCGCCCGGGGCAAGTGAAAACACGTCTGGCGCGCGACATAGGCGTGATCGACGCCACATGGTGGTTCCGCCGTCAGGTGCGCGCGCTCCTGCGACGTCTGGACGATCCGCGCTGGGACCTCGTGCTGGCCGTGGCACCAGATTACCGAGGGTTAGCGTCTCGCCAGTTTCCCGCCCATCTGCCCCGCCACCCGCAAGGGCGCGGCGATCTCGGCGCACGCATGTCCCGACATCTGCGCAACGGCCCGGTTTGTGTGGTAGGGTCTGACATACCGGGATTGAAACCGATTCATGTCGAGAAAGCTTTCACTGCGCTGCGCTCTCATGACATCGTGTTCGGTCCCGCGCCCGATGGCGGGTTCTGGCTCGTCGGTCAGTCGGCCCGCCGCGCGGTCTCGCCGGGAATTTTCGCGGGCGCGCGATGGTCCAGCCAATACGCGCTCGCTGACAGCGTGGCGTCTGTGAGGGGCCAAAGCGTCGGGTTTGTCGACGTTCTGGACGACGTGGACGACGCCGCCGATCTGGGCCTGAAATAGCACATGACCCTGCCCCACGCCCATGTTAGCAGGGGGCATGAGCAGGATCCCGAGCAAGGCCGAAATCCTCGACTGGATTTCCGCCCACCCAACCCAGACCTCGAAGCGCGACATCTCGAAGGCATTCGGGATCAAGGGCGCCGACCGCATTGATCTGAAACGGGTCCTGAAAGAACTCGAAGCCGAGGGCCATCTGGAAAAGCGCAAGCGCAGCTATCAGGACCCCGACCGGCTGCCCCCTGTAAGCGTGCTTCAGGTCCTCGCGCCCGACCCCGATGGCGACCTCTTCGCGAAACCACTGGAATGGCACGGCACGGGTGTTGAGCCGCGTGTTCTGGTCGTGACCCGCGCCTCGGACCCGGCGCTTGGTGAAGGCGACCGCATTCTCGCGCGGCTGACCGCCCTGCAGGGCGGCGAGGTGAATTACGAGGCGCGGTTGATCCGCCGGATTGGGGCCAACCCCCGGAAAATCTTGGGAATTTTCCGTGTCGGCAGCGAGGGCGGGCGCGTCCTGCCGATCGACAAGGGCTCGGATCGGGAATGGCAGGTCGCGCCGGATGCAACCGGCGGGGCCAAGGATGGTGAACTGGTCGAAGCCGAACATGCCGGGCACAAGGCGCGGATCGGGCTGCCGCGCGCGCGGATCGTGGCGCGGCTGGGTGACCCCAGCGCGCCCAAGGCTGTGTCGCTCATCGCGATCCACCAGCACGGCATCCCGGACGATTTCCCCGATGACGCCATCGCCGAGGCAGATGCGGCCAAACCGGTTGGCCTCGAAGGCCGCACCGATCTACGCGATCTGCCGCTGATCACGATCGACCCGGCCGATGCGCGTGACCATGACGATGCCTGCTGCGCCCTTCCCGACGAAGATCCGAAGAACCCCGGCGGGCATATCATCTGGGTCGCCATCGCCGATGTCGCCGCCTATGTCACCCCCGGCTCTGCGCTTGACCGCGAGGCGCGCAAACGGGGCAATTCAAGTTATTTTCCCGACCGTGTCGTGCCAATGCTCCCCGACCGGCTGTCGGGCGATCTGTGCTCGCTGCATGAGGGCGTGCCGCGCCCCTGTATCGCGGTAAAAATGACGCTCGATGCCGAGGGGAACAAGCTGCGCCACAGTTTCGTGCGCGGGCTGATGCGCTCGCCCGCCTCGCTGCATTACGACGAGGTGCAGGCGGCCATCGACGGCGCGCCGACCGAGCGCACCGAGGACCTGCTGGAGCCCGTGCTGCGCCCGCTTTATGCCGCCTATGGCGCCTTGGTGAAGGCCCGCAAGCGCCGGCAACCGCTCGATCTGGACCTGCCCGAGCGGCGGGTGGAACTGGCCGAGGACGGCACCGTGCAGTCGGTGCATTTCAAGGACCGGCTCGACGCGCATCGGCTGATCGAGGAATTCATGGTGCTGGCCAATGTCGCTGCCGCAGAGACGCTGGAGGCGAAGCGCACGCCGCTGCTCTACAGGGTGCATGAAGAACCGCCCCCCGAGAAGCTCGACAGCCTGCGAGACACGGCAGAGGCGGCCGGGTTCACGCTGGCCAAGGGGCAGGTTCTGAAGACCGCGCATCTCAACCAGTTGCTCGATCAGGCCGCAGGCTCCGATGAGGCGGAGCTGATCAACATGTCTACCCTGCGGTCGATGACGCAGGCCTATTACAGCCCCGCGAATTACGGCCACTTCGGTCTTGCGCTGCGCAGCTACGCGCATTTCACCTCGCCGATCCGGCGCTATTCGGACCTTGTCGTGCACCGGGCACTGATTACCGCCCATGGCTGGGGCGCGGACGGGCTGAGCGCCGAGGGTATCGACAAGCTGGAGGCCACGGCGACACATATCTCGGAGACCGAGCGGCGCTCGATGATGGCCGAGCGGGACACGACCGACCGCTATCTCGCGGCCTATCTGTCCGAGCGGGTGGGCTCCGAATTTCCGGGTCGAATCAGCGGGATCGCCCGGTTTGGCGTCTTCGTGAAGCTCGACGAGACCGGCGCGGATGGGCTGATCCCGATGCGCAATCTCGGCCATGAATTCTTCCATTTCGACCGCGACAGCGGCACGCTGATGGGCGCTGATACCGGCACGGTCATAACGGTGGGTCAGCGCGTCCTGACGCGGCTGACCGAGGCCGCACCGGTGACGGGCGGTCTGGCGCTGGAGTTGCTCGAACTGGAAGATGAGAAAATGCCGAGCGGCCCCAAACGCGGGCGCGGGAGGAAGAAGCCGCCACCGCGCCGCAAGGCCGCGAAGGGCAAGCTGAAGGCCGCGAAGGGGAAACGCAAGGTGGAACGGCGGCGCAAGAGCGGCTAGCCGGGCGGCCTGCCCGCGCCAAACGCATCATGCACACGTGCGGCATAGTCAATGAGGCCCAGGACGTCTTTGAGGACCGCTTGAAGGTCAGTGCGGACCGGTGTCGCCGAGATGGCGGCCAAAACCGGTGCAATGCTGGCATCCGCGATACGCGGGGCGGCTCCGAAGAGAAACGGCGCGTCGCCAAGCTGGTTGGCCAGCGCGGAAAAATCCGCCCGCGCCCGGTCCAGCCGTTCCGGCCAACCCATCCGCCCAAGACCCTGCGCGCGCAAACCCGACAGCACCGTGCGCCGGATGCCGCCGGAGATCACACCACGCAGAAGCGCCGGGATTTCGTGGAAATACGCGTTGCGGGTGCTCGGCCAAACCTCGCTGCGCTCCCAACGGTCGAGCAGCAGCAGGAAATAGAGATGCTCTTCCGCCATACGTATGAGGCCATGCGCTGCAGCCTGTTCGGCAGGGGTAAGGGACGCATCCGGGTCCGTGCCGGTTTCGCGGGCGAACTGCGCGATGCGGTCACTGCCGGCGATCAGCCGGTCGCCAGCCCGCAGGACCGGCAGTTTCGCGAGCGGCATCTTGCGCGGATCGTTGGTATCCTCACGTTGCCAGTCGAGGCCACAGGCATTTAGCACATACATCGCTTTCACGCAGAAGGGGCTCGCGCTGGGCTGGCCGAAATGCGCGGGATACGTGATCAGATTATTCATGAGTGGCTCATGTAGGCGGACAGACACATCGTGTCAGATCATCCTACACCAAGGAGCGCGCGCCGCGAAGACACCGTGGTGCGCGTCCCTGTGACCGATCAGAAGTTGCGGAGTGTCTCAGTGGCCGCCGCTCCCATTGCCGCTTCCATCATCCCGTGCTCGACCAGATGCGCATGGGTCTCGTCAAGCGCTTTGCGGGCGCGTGTCGCCAGAGTTGTGATCTCCTCCGGCGTGATCACCAGCGGCGGCGAGATCACCATGCGGTCGCCGACATGGCGCATCACCAGATTGTTTGCAAAGCACCGTTCGCGGCAGATCAGGCCGACGGTGCCCTCGGAACTTGCGAACTTCGCGCGCGTGGTTTTGTCCGGCGTCAAAGCGAACGAACCGATGAGGCCGGTCATCCGCGTATCGCCCACCAGCGGGTGATCTGCGAGGCTATGCCAGGCCTCGGCCAGCGCCGGGGCGGCGACCCCGTTCACATGCCCGATCACGTCCTCCTCTTCGAGAATTCGCAGGTTTTCGAGCGCGACGGCACAGGCGACCGGGTGGCCGGAATAGGTGTAGCCGTGGAAGAAATCCTCGTGGTCGATGACTTTGGCCACCTTGTCGGACACGATCACCCCGCCGATGGGCTGATAGCCCGAGGACAGGCCTTTCGCGATCGTCATGATGTCCGGCTCGATCCCCATGGTTTGGCTGCCGAACCACGCCCCGATGCGCCCAAAGCCGCAGATCACCTCGTCAGCAATCAGCAGGATGTCGTGCTCACGGCAAATGCGCTGGATCTCGGGCCAATAGCTGTCCGGAGGGATGATCACGCCGCCCGCGCCCTGAATCGGCTCGCCGATGAAGGCGGCAATGCGGTCCGCGCCGTGCTCTTCGATCACCGCTTCAAGCTCGCGTGCCCGGGCCAACCCAAATTCCTCGGGATCCATTTCGCCACCCTCGGCCCACCAGTTGGGCTGATTGATATGGATGATGTCCGGGATCGGCATCGAGTTGACGTCGTGCATGTAGGCCATGCCGCCGAGGCTGCCCGAGCCAACGGACGAGCCGTGATAAGCGTTCTTGCGGGAGACGATGATCGTACGTTCCGGCTGCCCCTTGCGCGCCCAATAAGTGCGCACGAGGCGGATATTGGTGTCGTTCGCATCCGAGCCGGAGGTGCCGAAGAAGACGTGGTTCAGATCACCCGGCGCAAGCTCGGCGAGCTTGTTGGCCAGCGCAATGGCGGGCACGGTCGTGGTCTGGAAGAAGGTGTTGTAGTAGGGCAGTTCCTGCATCTGCCGGTGCGCCGCGTCAGCCAGTTCGGTGCGCCCATATCCGATATTCACACACCACAGGCCGGCCATGCCGTCGAGGATTTCGTTCCCGTCGCTGTCGGTCAGGAACACGCCGTTCGCGCGCGTGATGACGCGGGCCCCCTTGGCGCGGAGCTCGTCCCCTGAGGAGAACGGATGCATGTGGTGGGCGGCGTCAAGAGCCTGCAATTCGGCGGTGGGCAGATGGTTGGTGATTTTGTTCATGTCAGGCTCTCCACGGGTTTGGGCAAGAATATGATCAAATTATTTTGCGTCAATCGAATCGGTGCTCAAAGCGATTTGCCGCATACCCTGCAGCACATCTTCGCGCATAGCGTGTGCCGCCGCGTCGGCATTGCCCAATTCGAGGGCAGTGAGAATTTCTGCATGTTGATCGGGCAAGTTCGACGTCCCGAAGCGCCCACAGACCACCCGGAGCGACGGCCCGAACCGCAACCAGAGGCGCTCGGTCGTCTCCAGCAGGATCGGTGCCTCGGCTGACGCATAGAGTGTGTGGTGAAACGCGTGATTGAGATGCAGGTAGCCGGAGATGTCGCCGGACCGGATCGCCGCGTCGAGATCGCGATCGAGATCGCGCAGCGTCTGGATGTGCCCGGCGCTGAGCCGAGGCGTCGCCCGGCGCGTCAACTCGGGCTCCAATTCACTGCGCAAAAAAGTTAATTCATCAATATCGCCACCTGTCAGAACCGGCACTTCCAGACGTCGGTTGCCACGCATCCGCAAGGCGCCTTCGGCTGTGAGACGCCGCACGGCTTCACGGACCGGCGTCATCCCGGCCGCGATATCCTGCGCAAGGCCCTGTAAGGTCAGTGCCTGTCCCGGTGCGTAGTTGCCATACAGGACCCGGTTCCGCACCGCGTGGTAGACATTGAGATGCACCGGGGCGCGCGCCTTTGCCAGAGGCGCGCGTTGCGGCGGGGCCAGTGCCGAATTTGCAGGCAGGTCTGATGGCATGTCGGGCCCACTCCTCAAAGCTCCTTGCGCCTCGCTGTGCGCCATGGAAGCATAAGGCACCTTGCCCGCAGAGGCAAAACTTGATCAAATCTTGCGAAATCGGATGAACCGATCTGCAATACGGGAGTATCACCAATGACAACCCTCAAACTGACCTTGTCCGCATCCGCGCTGGCGCTGATGACAGCCGCTGCGTCCGCCGAAGAGGTTCGCGTCTACAACTGGTCTGACTACATCGACGAAGAGTTGCTGACAAAGTTCGAGGAAGAAACCGGCCTTGAACTGATCTACGACGTGTTCGACAGCAACGAAGTGCTGGAAACCAAGATGCTCGCCGGCTCCTCAGGCTATGACGTGGTCGTGCCCTCCGGCACCTTCCTGCAACGCCAGATTTCCGCCGGCGCGTTCCAGAAGCTGGACTTCAGCCAATTGCCTAACAGCGAGAACATGTGGGACGTGGTCATGGAGCGCACCGCGCAATACGACCCGGGCAACGAATACTCAATCAACTACATGTGGGGCACCACGGGTCTTGGCGTGAATGTCGGCAAAGTGAAAGAAGTGCTCGGTGAGGACGCCCCGATGAACTCGCTCGCGCTGATCTTCGAGCCGGAGAACATGGAAAAGCTTGCCTCCTGCGGCGTTCATTTCCTCGACGCGCCCACAGAAATGATCCCAGCGGCCCTGAAATATCTTGGCGAGAACCCCGACAGCCATGACGCCGACGTGATCGCCAAGGTCGAGCCGGTGCTGATGGGCGTGCGGCCCTATGTGCAGAAGTTCCACAGCTCCGAGTACATCAACGCACTGGCCAACGGCGATATCTGCGTCGCCTTCGGCTGGTCCGGCGACATCCTGCAAGCGCGGGACCGGGCCGCCGAGGCCGACAATGGCGTTGAGATCGAATATCACGCGCCCAGCGAAGGCGCGCTGATGTGGTTTGATCAAATGGCCATTCCGGCGGACGCTCCGAACCCGGAAGGCGCACACACGTTCCTGAACTTCATCATGGACGCACAGAACATGGCGCAAGCCTCGAACTACGTCTACTACGCCAACGGCAATGAAGCTTCGAAAGAGTTTCTTGTTGAGGACGTGATCGACGATACGGCCATCTACCCGGATGAGGCAACTCTGGAAAATCTTTACACCACAACACCCTACCCGGCGCGCACGCAGCGCACGGTGACGCGTCTGTGGACCAAGATCAAATCCGGAACCTGACCTGACCACGGGGCGGCTCGCGGGCCGCCCCTCTTTTTCGGATTGCGCCTTTCCCGTGCCACAAACCGTTTTCTCCCCTTGGGACGACCCGACCCAGAAGCCCCTGATCCGTTTCGATGCGGTGACCAAGCGTTTCGGAGATTTCACCGCGATCGACGATCTGACGCTCGATATTTTCGAGCGCGAGTTTTTCGCGCTGCTGGGCCCCTCTGGCTGCGGCAAGACTACGATGATGCGGATGCTCGCCGGGTTCGAAGAGCCCACAGAAGGTCGGATCGAGCTGGCCGGCCAAGACATTGCCCATGTCCCGCCCAACAAGCGCGCTGTGAACATGATGTTCCAGTCTTACGCGCTGTTCCCGCACCTTTCGGTCTGGGAAAACATTGCCTTCGGGCTGAAACGCGAAGGGCAGGATAAAGACAAGATCGCCGCCCGCGTCGATCAGATGCTAGCCCTGACCCGGCTCCAGAAATTCGCCCGCCGCAAGCCGCACCAGATCTCCGGCGGCCAGCGGCAACGCGTCGCCCTCGCGCGCGCGCTCGCAAAGGCGCCCAAACTGCTGCTGCTCGACGAGCCGCTCGGCGCGCTCGACAAGAAGCTCCGTCAGGACACTCAGTTCGAGTTGATGGACATTCAGGAAAAGACCGGCACCACCTTCGTGATCGTCACTCATGATCAGGAAGAGGCCATGACCGTCGCCAGCCGCATTGCCGTCATGGACGAAGGACGCGTGATTCAGGTCGCCACACCGGACGCCATCTACGAAGAGCCGAATTCTGTCTATGTCGCTGATTTCATCGGTGATGTGACGATTATCGAGGGCACCGCTCAACCTGCTGGCGAGGACCTCTTTCATGTACAATACGCAGAGAACCACCCGCCTTTTGTCGTGGCGTCCAAGCGCCCCTTTTCGGACGGGCAAAGCTGCCATTTCGCGATCCGCCCCGAGAAAGTCTCGATCCACGCGGGCACGCCAAGCGATGTGGACAATGCCGTGGCGGGCAAGGTTCTCGACATCGCGTATCTAGGCAATCTAAGCACCTATCTCGTGGAATTGCCAAACCGGACGATCATCAAGGCGCAGACTGCCAATACCCGCCGCCTCTCCCGACGCGACATCACTTGGGATGACGAGGTCTGGGTCAGCTGGACGAAAACCGCCGGGGTGCTGCTGAACAGATGAAGCGGGCGATCCTCATAGGCGTGCCCTACCTGTGGCTTCTGGCACTGTTCCTGATCCCATTCGCCATTGTTTTCAAGATTTCTCTCTCGGATATCGCACTCGCGATCCCGCCTTATACACCGACCATGGAAGACGGCCTCGCCGCGCTGATCGCCGGGTTGGATTTCGAGAATTTCGTCTTTTTGATGGAGGACGATCTCTACTGGAAAGCCTATGTGTCGTCGCTCCAGATTGCCGCGCTGTCGACCTTCTTCACCCTGATGATCGGCTATCCCATCGCATACGGCATGGCCCGCGCGCCCGAAGAGTGGCGCCCGACACTGATGATGCTCGTCATCCTGCCCTTCTGGACCAGTTTCCTGATCCGCGTCTATGCGTGGGTCGGCATCCTCAGCACAGAAGGCTTTCTCAATCAGGCGCTGATCGGGCTGGGGTTGATCTCCGACCCGCTGACCATTCTGAACACGCAGATCGCGGTCTATATCGGCATCGTCTATACATACCTGCCCTTCATGATCCTGCCCATTTACGCCGCACTGGACCGCATGGATGGCGCTCTGATCGAAGCCGCAGAGGACCTCGGCTGCTCGCGCCTCTCGGCGTTCTGGCTCGTGACGGTGCCACTGTCGAAGAACGGCATTTTCGCCGGGTGTTTCCTTGTCTTTATCCCCGCGCTCGGGGAATTTGTTATCCCGGCCCTCTTGGGCGGTTCGCAAACCCTGATGATCGGCAAGGTGCTCTTCGAAGAGTTCTTCTCGAACCGGGACTGGCCCGTGGCAAGCGCTGTTGCGGTCGTTCTTCTGCTGATCCTGATCCTGCCCATCGTGCTGTTCCAGTTGAACCAGCAGAAACAGGCGGAGGCGGAGACATGACTCGTTTGTCGCCGTTCAACGTGGTGTCGCTGACCTTCGGCTTTGCGTTTCTTTACCTGCCAATCCTGATCCTCGTGGTCTTCAGCTTTAACGAATCGAAGCTCGTCACGGTTTGGGCCGGGTTTTCAACAAAGTGGTACGGAGAGCTTTTCCGCAACGAATCCTTTCTCGATGCGGCTTGGGTGACGCTCAAGGTCGCGGTGATCTCCTCGACCATCGCCACGGTGCTGGGCACAATGGCCGCCTATACCTTGGTACGCGGTGGGAAATTCTTCGGGCGCACCCTGTTTTCCGGGATGATCTACGCGCCCTTGGTGATGCCAGAGGTGATCACCGGCTTGTCCTTGCTGCTCTTGTTCATCGGCATCGGTCTCGACCGCGGCGTCTTCACTATCGTTCTGGCGCATACAACGTTTTCCATGTGTTTTGTGTCAGTCGTCGTGTCCTCCCGCTTGGTGAGTTTCGACAAGGCCCTCGAAGAGGCCGCACTCGATCTGGGCTGCACGGCACTTGAGGCCTTCCGGCTGATCACCCTGCCGATCATTGCGCCCGCAGTGATTTCCGGCTGGCTGCTGGCCTTCACGCTAAGCCTCGACGATCTGGTGATCGCGTCCTTTGCCACTGGGCCTTCAGCGACGACCCTGCCGATGAAGATTTGGTCCTCCGTCCGCCTTGGTGTGAGCCCGGAGATCAACGCCTTATCCACGATCCTGATCGGTCTCGTGGCGGTCGGCGTGGTGTCCGCGTCGCTGGCCACCAAACAGGCTGCCCTTCGGCGCCAGCGGGAAGAGCAAGCCGCGACCCGGGCCGCATGAACCGGATTTACAGCGACTACGTCTATAGCGAAGCACCACGTGCACGATGCTGGTGGACCGAGACCTGCGACTTACCCGCGTTGCCCGTGGTCCAAGAGGACATGGACTGCGACGTCGCGATCATTGGCGGCGGTGTCACCGGACTGAACGCCGCCCTGACGTTAGCGGCTGCGGGCACCGATACGGTCCTGCTAGAGGGCAAGGTGATCGGATGGGGCGCATCCGGGCGCAATGGTGGGTTTTGTTGCCTCGGCGGCGCGCGTGGTGACAGCAATGCACGTATTGACACCACATTCGGCCCGGAAGCGCGGCACGCGTGGCGGCAGGCCGAAAAGGACGCCGTCACTTATGTGTCGGACCTGATCGAAACTGCCGGAATGGAGGTCGATCGCCATTCTGACGGAGAAACCTGGCTTGCGCACAGGTCGAAGGACATGCGCGATGCGGAAGAAAAATGCGCCGAGATCGCACAGGATTACGGTGTAGAAGCGCAGATCATCGAAAAGGCCGATCTGGCGGCGCGCGGTCTCCAAGGCGGCTTTCATGGCGCAGTGCAAATCCCCATCGGTTTTGCTCTCAACCCGCGCAAATACCTCGCCGGGCTCACCGACCTTGCGCTTGGGGCTGGGGCGAGGCTGTGCGAACAGGCCGCCGTTGACAGCCTGACCCGTTGCGGTGGCCAGTGGAAATTGGGCCTCGGCGCGCGGACAGTCAAAGCGCGGAACGTGGTTGTGGCGACGAATGGCTACTCATCAGACACCCTGCCGCCACTGCTTTCAGGACGCTATATGCCCATGCAGTCGAGCGTCGTCACGACCCGGCCCTTGGCCGCAGACGAGTTGGCGGCTCAAGGCTGGACCAGCCGTCAGATGAGTTATGACAGCCGCAACCTTCTGCACTATTTTCGCCTGATGCCCGATAACCGGATGCTGTTCGGCATGCGCGGAGGGTTGCGGGGGACGGCAGCCTCGGAGCAGCGGGCGCAGCGCCGTATCTTTTCGGGTTTCAGGAACATGTTCCCTGCGTGGGCCGGTGTCGAAATCACGCATTACTGGTCGGGAATGGTCTGTATGTCGCGCAGCGGCTTTCCCTTCGTGGGAGAAAGCCCGCACGATCCCGGCCTGTTTCTGTCACTCTGCTACCATGGAAACGGTGTGGCCATGGGCAGTTACTGTGGTGCTCTGATCGCAAGCACAGTCCTTGGCCGGGCGACCGATCTCCCAGCCCCGCTGTCCCACGCACATGCAGCGTTCCCATTGGGCAGGTTCCGCCGACTGCTCACGCCATTTGTTTATGCCGGTCTGAAAATGGCTGATCTGTGACGACTCTTTTCGCAAGTGAGCTCGATCTTTCCCGTACGTTCGGACAAAGTCCTGGGAGGGGACGAAGCTGTCAGAGCGCCGGCCAGAGAACCTGGATCGATAGGTTTCCTGAGAAGCTGATTTTGTGATTCACCATATTTGGAGGTGGATCATGGGTAAGTCACTATTTTTGGACATACGGGAACGGGTCGTGGCGCTCGTCACGGAAGGACTGTCCTGCCGCGAGGCGGCGCGGCGCTTGCGTATATCAGCGGCAAGCGCTGTGCGGATCATGCAGCGCAAGACGCGAACGGGCGTGTGGAGGCGGAGCCCGACATCACTATGCCGGAACTGGCCGAGACATTGAGGCAGACGCACGATCTGGCCGCGACCCCGGCCATGCTTTCGGGCCACCTGATCCTTCGCCTCTGCTTTACTTATGAAAAATCCCTGATCGCGACAGAAAGGCTGCGCAACGGGTCCGTGCCGCGCGATACGACTGGCGGCATCGCAGAATGCCAAGGATGCGCCTTGAGCCACACCGGCGCGTCTTCATCCCCTCTTGTCTTATGGTTTGGGTGGCTCCCGTTGTATGATGGGAGCCATCACGCTGATCGCGCAAATTGGCGTGGTG